>NZ_CP011921.2:600000-1200000 GCF_001042525.2 Francisella orientalis FNO12
GTAAATACCTTTAAGAGTAAGACCTTTGAACAAGATAGCTCCCCAGTCAACAGAGATATCGCCAGCTGATATGCCCAAAAGTGACAGCTTACCACCATGATTCATAACATCAAGCATCATAGATATTGCTGAGTTAATCCCAGACATTTCTAGACCTACATCAAACCCTTCTGTCATGCCAATTTCTGACATAACATTGCGCATTTGTGCTGTCAATTGTTGTTGATTTTTAAACTCTAATACATTTACTGCAACAGTAGCTCCGAAGTCTCTAGCCATCTGTAGACGATATTCATTAATATCTGTGATAACTATTCTACGAGCACCGCAGAATCTTGCTATCTTGACTGCCATAAGTCCAATAGGACCAGCTCCAGTTATAAGCACATCCTCACCAGTTAGGTTAAATGAAAGTGCTGTATGAATAGCATTACCCATAGGATCGAATGTACTAGCTATATCATCACTGATAGAATTAGGGATCTTAAAAACATTGGCAGCTGGCATTACTAAATATTCAGCAAAAGCTCCCTGTACATTTACACCTATGCCTATGGTTTTTCTACAAAGATGGCGTTTACCTGCTCTACAATTACGACATTGTCCGCATACAAGATGACCTTCACCAGATACTCTATCGCCAACATCTACACTTGTGACACCATTTCCCTTAGCTACAACTTCACCAGCAAACTCATGTCCGGTAATCATTGGTACAGGTATGGTAGCTTGAGACCACTTATCCCAATTATAAATATGTAAATCAGTGCCACAAATTGCTGTTTTTTTAATTTTAATCAAAACATCATTGTAGCCATATTCTGGCATAGGAGCATCATCAATCATCCAAATACCTGGTTCTTTTTTTAATTTAGCAAGTGCTTTCATAGTTTGATTCCTATTAACTATATAATACCTAATTCTTTAGCAGCTTTTGTAAAGCCATCAACAGCTTTGTCAATTTGCTCAAAAGTATGAGCAGCAGACATTTGTGTTCTAATTCTAGCTTTACCCTTAGGTACCACTGGATATGAAAAAGCGATTACATATATACCATAATCTAGTAGCTTATCAGCAAATTCAGCTGCTTTTTTTTCATCGTATATCATGACAGGAATAATAGGGTGTTCTCCAGGTATTAAATCAAAACCTGCAGCAGTCATTTTTGATCTAAATCTCTGTTGATTAGCCTGTAACTGCTCTCTTAATTCATTTGAATTTTTAGTTATTTCTAAAGCTTTAATAGATGTTTTAGCTATTATCGGTGCTAAAGCATTTGAGAAAAGATATGGTCTAGAAAGATTTTTAAGTAAATCTACTACTTCTTTTTTAGCACAAATATATCCACCTGAAGCTCCGCCTAATCCTTTGCCTAGAGTGCCAGTTAGGATATCAACTCTACCCATAACATCACAATGCTCAATTGAACCTTTACCATTTTTGCCAACAAAACCTGATGCGTGAGAATCATCAACCATAACAATAGCATTATATTTATCAGCTAAGTCACAGATAGATTTCAAGTTAGCAATAATACCATCCATTGAGAAGACACCATCTGTGGCAATCATTTTAAATCTTGCTCCAGCTTGATCAGCTTCTATAAGTTTTGCCTCAAGGTCTTGCATATCATTGTTGTTATATCTAAAACGCATTGCCTTGCACAATCTAACACCATCAATAATACTAGCATGATTAAGGGAATCACTTATGATAGCGTCTTCTTTTGTAAGAAGCGTCTCAAAAAGCCCCGCATTGGCATCAAAACATGAAGGATATAGGATTGTATCTTCAAACTCGAAAAAATCGCTTAATTCTTTTTCTAATTGTTTATGTACAGTATTTGTGCCACAGATAAATCTGACTGATGCCATACCATAGCCACATTCTTCAATATGGTTTTTTGCATAAGAAACTATTTCCGGATTATTTGCAAAGCCAAGATAGTTGTTTGCACAGAAGTTAATTAGTGTTTCACCATTTTCTAGATTAATGACAGGTTCTTGTGGGGTTGCTATTATTCTTTCGCTTTTGTATGTACCAGCCTCTTTTATTTCTTGTATTTTATTCTGAATATTAGCATAGAAATTATTATTCATATTTGAGCTCCTCTCAAAAATAGAGTTTAAGTTATATTCGACTTTAGAATATTAGCTAATAAAGATACTTTTTAAAACTATTTGATATCAAATTATATTAAGAATAAATATTATTTTTTCTTTGGTAAATATTTTGCTAGCTCATAAGTTGTATATTTGATGAAAAAAAGCTGTTTAGAACATTAGTAAATTATTACTCTATATTTACAGTAATGGTTATGAAGTTAATTGCATTGTAGTAAGTCTGGCTATTAGTTTTTGATAATTATTTATTTTTAGCTATATGTTATATTGTGTTTCAATAAAAATTTAGCAGGATCTTTAAAGAAAAATTAATATTTATTTATGCAAATCGTAATAAATAGATTTTAAAATGTTATAATCTTGTTTATACATAGATGTTTGATTCTTTAGATGCACAAAAAAATATTTTTATTATCTTTACCTCTTATATTATCTAATTTGGTTTTACCAATGGTTGGTATTGTCAATACTGCATTAACTGGTCATCTCAATGATAGTAACTATCTTGCAGCTATAGGATTAGGAGTTTCAATAATAAATGTTATTTGCTTTATGTTTTCATTTTTTAGAATGAGTTTGACAGGGTTGATAGCTCAATCACTAAATAATCTCGAAAAGATGATGGAAATAGTTATAAAGGCGGTATTAATTGCATTATTAATATCAATAATTGTTTTTAGTTTTAAAAGTGTAATTCTGATTGCTGTACTAAAGATAGTAAATACTTCGTTGAATATAAAAACTTTACTAGCAAATTTTTATAATGTCGCTATTTATATTTTGTTTTTTTCATTACTAAATTATATTTTTATTGGTTTCTTTATTGGCATTGGAAATCCTAGAGTAGTACTTTATAGTTCAATTATCTATATGGGTGTAGCAATAGGCTTGAGCATAATATTTGTTGTTATTCTCAATTATAATGTTGTCGGCGTAGCAATTTCTTTAGTTATAGCCTCTGCTAGTTGTAGCACTTATCTGAGTATAAAAATATTTAGATATTTCTATAAATTAAGTAGTTTTAATATTAAAAAGTTAGCAGATTATAAGCTCTTAAGTTTGGATAGCTATATGCCTTTTCTTCAACTTAATATAAATATTTTTGTACGTTCTTTATGTTTATTATTAGCATTTAATTCTTTTTATATATTTTCTTCGAATTACGGAAAAACTATTTTAGCTACAAATACTATACTTGTAGAAATAGGTATGTTTTTTGCGATGTTTTTGGATGCTCTTGCTAATACAACTGAATCGTTAGTTGCTCAAGCTTATGTTGATAAAAATACAAGCTTATTAAGAGAAATTATCTACAAAACATTTGTGCAAAGTATGATACTAACTATGGTTTTATCTTTAGTTTATTTTTCTTTTAGTGGTTATATCGTATCAATCTTTACCGATATTGTAGATGTTAAGATTCAGATAAATAAATATATTATTTTTTCGTTTCTTATGCCTTTATTTGCAAGTATTAGCTTTTGGGTAGATGGTGTGTTTGTAGGTCTCCTAAAGACTGTAGCAATGAGAAATGCGATGATTTTATCAGCAGGAGTGTATATTACTTTTGTTTTTTTATTACAACCCTATGAAAATTATGGTTTATGGATTGCACTAATATTATTCTATATAGCTAGAATAGTGTTTTTGATGCTTCCATTAAATCAGTATATTAAAAAAGGAGTTTAAATGCCGCATATAATTTTAGAAGTACCTCAACAATTTGACATAGAATTAGCGAAGAAGGTAATAAATTTAGCACAGCAATTTTGGGTAGAGAAGTTACCAACTAAATTAGAAACCTTTAAAAGTAGAATTTATAGATACAGTTTTAGTAGTGTAGCCGGAGATGATAGATTAGATGTAATCCATGTACAGATTAAAGTTCTAAAAGGAAGAAAGCCTGAGCATCTAGAAGAAATCTCACAACAATTGAAAGCTAAAATTTGCGAATTATTAAATCCAGAAGTTAATCTAGACAGTTATAGTATAACTTTAGAATTGATGGAGCTATCTACTGCTTATGCTAATTAATATTTGATTATCATTATTATTTCACTAGTATATACTAAAATCTTCATCAAACTTAGATATTAGAAAATTAATGAAAAGCTATAATAGATTACTATTTTCATCATTAGGAGCTGCTTTTGAGTTCTATGATTTTGCAATATACTCAGTATTTGCTGTAGTAATTGGTAGTAAGTTTTTTGATAAAAGTAGTTCTATAAGTAATACTTTATTAGTTTTTTTAGTTTATATCGTTGGCTATCTTGTGCGTCCTATTGGTGCTTGGGGTTTCGGATATCTTGCTGATAAGAAGGGTAGAGCATTTGTCTTGAGGCTCAATATGTTCTTACTATTTTTTGCGACTCTAGCACTGGCTTTTTTACCCACGATAGAAAGTATTGGTGTTTTTGCTACTATTTTGTTTGTTGGATTACGCTGTATACAATCATTGGCGGTAGGAGCTGAGATACCAGTATCAGTAGTATATATTGTCGAGAACTACCCTCAAAGACAAGGCTTTATGACGAGTATAGTATTTTGTTGTTTGAGTATTGGGATTATGATGACATCACTTGTACTGTTTATATTAAATCATTTTACTAGCCAAAGCTTTATAGAAAATTATGGTTGGCGGATTGGATTTTTCATAGGTGCTTGTTTTACATTTATATTATTTTTCCTCAGAAAAAATATTGTTGATGTTCCTAGAGTTGTTGAAGCGCTAGATAAACCTCGCTCCGAAAACTCTTTGTTTATTGTGAAAGTAATTGTTGGTATAGCCTTAGTTGCTTGTATTGCTATGTTAACTACTCAACTATATATGTTTTTACCTGCGTATAAACAAATGTATATTATTTCAGATTTTGATGTTTCTAGTATATTGTTAACAGGATCTATAGTTTCAGCTATTAGTTGCTTGGTTGGGGGATTTATTAGTGATTATGTTTCTAAAACAAAAATGATGTCTCTATTGATAATATTGAGTATAGCTTTAACACCTGTTTTTTATAAGAACATAATAGCTGGAGAGAGTATATACAGTTATTTCATATTGTTATCTATAATCTACGGTTTTTTTGCTCCAACATATAATGTAATTATTACAAACTTCTTTAGGTTAGAATATAAATGCCGTGGTTATGGTATCGCTTATAATCTAGGATATTTGATATTCTCTGCAGGTATACCAGCCTTGACAATATCACTTATAGCTACAACTAATAATCTTCTGGTACCAGTATATTTAATTGTATTTGCTGGAGCGGCATCATTTTTTGGGATTGCAGCAGCTAACCGGTTTATGAGAAAGGCTTAAAAATCATCGCCGAAGGGTCTGATTTGAATTGATTATATAGTTCAATTATATATCTATCAGTCATTGAGGATATGTAGTCGCTTATGATTCTAGCTTTCTCGTGAGTGTTTTGCGTATTATAAAATATAGCACCAATATCATCTGGTAATAGGCTTTCATCTGGAGTTGAGCTAATCAAAATATCAAAAATCTCTGAAATTATTTCTCGACCACGATATCTTAGGACATTGAGTTTAGGTGATTTTATTATTTTAAACAAAATATATTTTTTCAGTACTTCGACTTGTTTTCTAATCTCATTATTTAAATATACCCTTGAAATAATTGGAACTTCTAGGTTTAAGTCTAGCCCAATATTTTGAATACAACTATTAACTAGTTTTGAAGTTAATTTTGTGCGTAATAAGCTATTGTTAGCAATATTTTTTGATATTCTGTATATCCCTCTGCTATCGGCATGGAAATTAATATAATCTGAAAATATATCTTTGAGAATATTTTGAATTTCATCCTTAGTAATCTCTAAATCGTTAGGCATTGCATTATAAATTTTATCTAGAAGCTTGTTATCAATACTTGCCATAGATAGTGGATCTATAAATCCACCTTTAAGAGCATCTTCGACATCATAAGTTGAATAAGCAATATCATCCGCTACATCCATAATATAACATTCTATAGTTTTGAAGTTTTCTATAGTAGTTATACCATAAGGCTCAAGGAGTTTTTGTTTAATATCTTCAACTAGCCCTGACTCTTCATGATAATAGCCCTTTGTAAGCTTGCCTAGATCACTAATTGGTGGAATGTGCTGATCATATTTTATAGTTGCTGCAAGAGTTCTATATGTTAGATTTAAACCAAAAGTTTGCTTTTGATCAATATCTTTTTTGGCAGTATGTGATATCAGTCGTAGCGTCTGAGCATTACTTTCAAAACCACCAAAATTATTCATTTTTTTATTTAGGGCCACTTCACCGTTATGACCAAAAGGAGGGTGTCCAATATCATGGCAGAGTGCTGCTGTTTCAATTAGATCATAATCTAAATTTAGTCCATATTCTGCGTTAAGTTTAACAGCTATAGATTTGGCTATTTGCGCCACCTCTAGAGAGTGAGTAAGCCTATTTCTAAAAAAGTCATTTTCAAAACTAGGGAAAATTTGTGTTTTTGCTTGAAGTCTTCTAAATGATGAAGAATGAACAACCCGTGCATAATCCCTTCTGAAAGGAGAAAAGTTATTCTTTTTTGATATATCATTATTTTGTCTTAGATAATCATTTTCATGATAAAGACTTATTGCCATATACACCCTAATATAATTTGTAATTATACTTTAAATATTAGACGTAAATGATTAGATATGCAATATTTTAGTAGTAAGAAAGATAAAGAGACTAAGAATAATTATTCTTGAACATCAAATCTGCCAAGCATCATAACCTTATGCCAAGCTTTTGCAAAGCCATTTACAAATTTCTGCTCATTACCATTTTCAGCATAAACTTGAGCTACAGCTTTAAGTTCAGAGTTTGAACCAAAGATGAGATCTACAGAAGAAGCAGTCCATTTTTGCTCACCAGTTTTTCTATCTATACCTATATACTCACCATTGTTTGTGTCAGATTTTTCCCATTTTGTAGACATATCAAGTAAGTTTACAAAGAAGTTGTTATTTAACTGACCTGGAGTTTTGGTAAATACACCTTCTTGAGAGTCATCGTAGTTTACATTTAGTGCGCGCATACCACCAACTAATACTGCCATTTCAGGGATATTTAAATTAAGCATACTTGCTTTTTCAACTAATGCTTGAGGTAGCTTGTTAGACGCTAAACTACCATCGCTATAGTTTACAAAGCCATCAGCTTTTGTTTTTAGATAGTTGAAAGACTCTATATCAGTTTGAGCTTGAGTAGCGTCTGTTCTACCAGGTACAAATGGTATTTCTAGAGTATAACCAGCTTCTTTAGCTGCTTGCTCAACACCTACATTACCACCTAGTACTATTAAGTCAGCTAATGATACTTTAGTGCCATCTGTTTTGCTATTGTTAAAGTTGGTTTGAATCTCTTTAAGCTTAGCAAGAACAACTTCAAGTTTAGCAGGTTCATTCATTTGCCAATCTTTTTCAGGAGCTAAAGCAATTCTTGCACCATTTGATCCACCTCTATAGTCGGTTTTACGATAAGTAGAAGCTGAATCCCAAGCAGTTCTTATAAGTTGTTGATTCATTAATCCAGAGTTTATGATATCTTGCTTAAGTTGAGAGATATCTTGAGCTGATACTTGCTTGTAGTTAGCTACAGGTACAGGATCTTGCCATATAAAGTTTTGCTTAGGAATCCAAGGACCTATATATCTAGATTTTGGACCCATATCTCTATGTGTTAATTTAAACCATGCTTTAGCAAACTCTTCTTTAAACTCTTCAGGGTTATTGTAGAATTCTTGAGTATATTTATTAAATCCATGGTCTTCTTTTAAGGCTAAGTCTGTTGTAAACATTATAGGTTTATGTTTTACGCCTGGCTTATGAGCATCAGGAACCATATTTTCTGGCTTAGCATTTGTAGGAGTCCATTGGTGAGCTCCAGAAGGGCTAAGAGTTTTTTCCCAGTTTAAGTTATATAGGTTATGTAAGAAATCATGGTTCCAAAAAGTTGGTGTAGAAGTCCAAGAGCCTTCAAGACCACTACCCATAGTATCATCACTCACGCCAGTACCGTAGCTATTATGCCATCCTAGTCCTTGTTGCTCGATAGGTGCTTTATCCGGAGCAGGACCAATATCTTTTTTAATATCTTTCTCTGGAACTGCACCATGAGTTTTACCAAATGTGTGACCACCAGCAATAAGAGCTACAGTTTCTTTATCAGTCATACCCATGGCTCTAAAAGTTTGACGAATTTCACTAGCAGCACCTTTTATATCAGGTTTGCCATCTGGACCTTCAGGGTTTACATATATCAGACCCATTTGAGTTGCTGCATAAGCTGGAGCAAGCTTGCCATCTTTGACATTGCTAGACATTAGCTGTTCAGGAGATATACCCCAGTTTGTATCATCGCCTTGCCAATCATCTTCTCTACCAAAGGCAAAACCAATCGGCTTCATACCCATTGATTCAAGAGAAACAGTACCAGCTAAAACAATCAAATCAGACCATGATACGGCATCACCATATTTCTGCTTGATTGGCCATAAAAGCTGTCTTGCTTTATCAAGGTTAACATTATCTGGCCAACTATTTAGCGGAGAGAATCTTTGCTGACCACGATTAGCGCCACCACGACCATCTGCTAATCTGTAAGTACCAGCATCATGCCAAGATAATCTAATAAAGAAAGGACCATAATTACCAAAATCAGCAGGCCACCAGTCTTGAGATTGAGTCAAAAGATCTTGCATATCTTTTTTAAGTTCTTCAGTATTTAGCTTCTTGAAAGACTGGTGATAGTTATAGTTTTTCCCCATAGGACTATCAAGCTTATTCAGATTACGTAATGGCGATAAATCTACACTTTGAGGCGTAGCCATTTCTGTACTTTTGTCATCGGCTATAGCACTATTAGTTGCCAGTAGCATTCCAGACATTCCTAATGCTGTTACAATTTTCTTTAGCATGGTGATTTCCTCGCTATAAAGTTAACTTATAATACAAGATTCTTCTTATATTTTCTAAACTGAACCGAATCTTATCTTTAAAATAAATATTAAGGTCTACAAGTGATTATATGAAAATGAAAAAGTCTAGTCAAATAGTATATGGTTATAAGCCCTATAAAAATTTCTTATATATTCGTTAATTTAAAAATTTATTTTGATTTATTCACAGTCCACCAGTGATATCGAGAATAGTTCCTGTGCAGTAATTTGCACCATCTGATAATAGCCATATAACTCCACTAGCAATCTCTTCAGGATAACCACCTCTTTTAAGCGGGATTTTATGTTTGATTTTATCAACTCTAGCAGCATCACCAGATAGCTTATGGATATCTGTATAAGTATAACCAGGTCTAATACAATTTACAAGAATTCCTTCATCAGTTAATTCTTTTGATAAGCCTTTTGTAAGAGTATCAATCGCACCTTTGGTACAAGCATAATCTATATACTCATTAGGTGAACCTGAGCGAGATGTACCAGATGATATATTAATAATCTTACCACCACTGTAGCCATGTTTTTGTGACATCTTTTTTTATCGCATGCTTTGCACATAGAATATTTCCAATAGCATTTACTTGGAATACTTTTTGTAGACGATCAGCACTCATATCCTCTAGCCGACAGGTCTGAAAAATTGTATTAGCATTATTTATAAGAGCATATATAGAACCATGCTGAGAAATAAATTCATCAAACATTATTTTGATATCTTCTTCATTTGCTATGTTAGCACAATGAGTAGAAATATTGATGTTATATTCAGATAGCTGAATTTTTAGTTTATCAATATTCTTATGATTTTTATTATAATGTAAACCAACATTATAACCAGCTTTTGCTGCAGCTAATGCTATGGCAGATCCAATCCCACCGTTAGCGCCAGTTATTAAAATATTTTTCATAAATACATTTTTAGTGTTTTTTTGCACTTAGATTCCAGCAGATAGCTAATAGTGCAGTAGCAATCACACAAGAGCCTAATAAGAATATAAATACAGCATCCCAACCCAGCATAGTCGCGATAATACCAATTACTGCTTGAGCTCCAACTGTACCTAAGAAATAGCCAAATAATCCTGTAAATCCAGCTGCAGTACCACCAGCTTTTTTAGGTACTAAGTCCAAAGCTAATATTCCTATCAAAGCAACAGGTCCGTAGATAAGTACACCCATAGCAGATAATGAAAGTAGTAATATCCAAGCAGTGTCGCTATACCAGTATACAAACAAAGCACCGATGAATAAAAGCATACATATCACACTCATAGGAGCTCTACGACTACCAAAATACTTATCTGTAATCCAACCAATTATTATAGTTCCAGGGATTGCAGGTAATTCAAACAATGCAAATCCCAAAAGTCCTGTTGTTGTTGACATGTGTTTAATATGAACAAGATAATATGTTGACCAGCTTAAAAGACCATATCTAGCACAATAAACAAAAGCATTTGCAAATGCAGTTAGCCAAACCCATTTATTGTTTAGGACATATTTAAAGAAGATTTCTTTAGCTGAAAACTCTTGTTCATGATGAGCTTCTGAAGTTGTATAACCTTTGTACACTTCTATAGCTGGCAAACCGACTGATTGAGGAGTATCTGCACCAAAAAGTAGAACCAATATAGATACGAATATACACATTGCACCAGCAACATAAAAAAGACCGTGCCAGTTATCATTGAATATTAGTAGACCAATAGGTACAACCGCAATAGCTAAAAATCCTGCTCCGACATTATGAGCAGTATTCCAGATTCCCATTTTTGTGCCGCGCTCATTAGCACAGAACCAATGTGTCATGATACGTGCACATGCGGGCCAACCCATACCTTGCACCCAACCATTGATAAGCATAGCAATGAATAGCACAAGTACACCTAATGATAATAAGCTAGGTAATATTAGGTTTATAAGTCCCGTGATAAATAATCCAATAGCTAAAAATATCTTTGCATTACTTCTATCTGAGATATTTCCCATCAAAAATTTACTTATACCATAAGCTATACCTAGCCCAGCTCCAATTAGTCCAAGTTCATCCGGAGTTAAGGTTGTAATATATTGTTTTGAGACATCGAAACTACTACGACCGAAATAGTATGTAAAATAACCTATATAAGCCACTAAGAACATTCTTAGGCGCCAATGAGGATATGCTTTTTGAATTTGCTCTCTAGCTAATAAAGGCAAAGCTTTCGCAGGTTTAAGAAAATTCATTTTTAATTAGTAAATATTAAACACTAGTAATTTGGTAGTTTAGTTTAATTTTTGGTATTCAGCAATATAAATTAAGTGTTTAATCTTGATGTTTTATATGAAAATTAGAATTTTTTTGGGAAAGGGATATTAGGATAAGCAGGCGGTAAATCTAAACCTTTTGCTGCTTCAACACCTCTTAGTATATCTGGTCTATCAGTTATGATACCGTCGACTTTCCAATTGATTAAATTATTGATAACTTCATAGTTGAAATCGCTACCTTCATCTTCTGTCCAACCCCAAGTTACGACTTTGACACCTAGTTTATGAGCCTCTTCAACATCTTTTTTAGTTAGATCTTTTTCATAAGGCTCCCAGAATGTACCACCTAATTTTTTGACCATCAATGGATAGTTGTAATTATAGTCTTTAGGATCAAGTGGAGCTGTCCATTTTTGATAATCTGTCATCTGCTTTGCTTGTTCAGCATCCATTGGCTCTGTTGTATGATCTGTTAAATATGCTGTTTTAACTTTTGGATTTAATTTCTGTAAATCTACTAAAGCTTGCCATTCAAAAGATTGTACTTCAACATTATCAGTCATATCTGTTTTAACCAAAACTTTGTTTAAAGCTTTAGCCATTTCTTCAGCAGTCCAGCTTGCATTTGGGCCATAAGGGTTGGTTTTTATCTCAATTTGTAGACGAACTCTACTACCAACATTAGATTTGACATAGTTGATAACTTCTTCAAGTGTTGGCATGTGAACATTATCCATACCAATATGATTAGGATACATTTTAGCTGTTGCAGAGTCAGGTTTTATATATCCAACTGTGTATTTTTTAACTTGATCTAAAGTAAGATCTTTTATTGGAGTTTTTTCTGTTACCCAATTACCATTTTCATCTTTTGTAAGATCTGGGTTTAGTGTTAAATCATGTGTTACAACTAAAACTTTGTCTTTAGTCATATTTATATCCATGTCAATAACGTCGACACCAACACGCATAGCCTCTGTGTATGCTGGTAGTGTGTTTTCTGGCGCGATAGGTCTAAGACCTCTATGAGCGTAGATATTGATAACATCTGCAGTAGCAACACTTATGCTACATGCAACAATAGCTGTTGCGGTAATTTTTTTGAACATTTTGACCTACATGATTTGGTTAAAAGCAGAAATATAATTACTTTTTTATTATTAAATAGCAATATTTTTATATCAGAAAAATAGTTTTTTATGATAGTTGTTTACTTTATGATCACTGTAGTAACTTTATTCAAGATGAGTGATGTCTGTTAAAAAGAAAATTATAATTCTAGTGGCTTTACTAGTTCTATTATTTTGTGGCTTTATCTATTATATTAGTGGTTCTAATGCTAAACAGATCCCTGGATATGTAAGTACTGATATTAGATATGTATCTTCACAGGAAAGTGGTAGGCTTCTTAGATTAGATGTAAGTCAGGGAGAGTTTGTCAAAGAGGGACAGGAATTATTTTTAATTGATTCATCAAAAAATCAGACTTTATTAGATTCAAATAAGTTTTTATATAGTGCATCTCAAGCAGTATCAGAAAATATGTCTAAAGGTAAAAGACAACCATATCTAGAAAAGACAGCCATCGATATATCTAATGCTAAAGCAAATTTAGCTGTTGCATCTAAAGAGTATCAGCGTCAACAAATGTTATTAAAAGATGATAGTACTTCTCAAAAATAATTTGAACAGGCATAAAGTAAATATATCCAAGAAAATAATCAAGTTGAAGCATTAGAGGTAATGCAAATTATTAATAATTTACCTGCTCGAGAGGATTTGCGAAATGCAGTAGACTTTATGTCAAAATTTATCAATAGTAATTCTACATATTTACAACAAAAAATCAGTTCAGCAGATATTAAGTCATTAGAAAGTGGTTATGTTTATCAGATTTTTTATCACAAAGGTGAAGATGTACGAGCATATAGTCCAGTAATGACTATTATAAATCCTGAAGAAGTATATATTTTATTTTATTTATCAAAAGATGATCTTGCTAGACTACATGTTGGACAAACTATTGATTTTATTACACCTAATAATAAGAGTTTAGAGGCTAAAGTTAGTTATATCTCACAAAAGGCTGAATATACACCACCATTATTGTATGGCATAAACTCTGATTCAGAGATTTCTTTTGAAGTGCATGCTAAGGTTGATTACTCCACAAATAGCTCTTAGATTCATATCGGAGAGCCTATAAAGGTAGAGTTAAGATGATAAGTGACAAAGAGGATCAACTAATAATAGATGTTAAAAATCTTACCAAAGTCTATAGTGATAAAATTGTAGTTGATAATATCTCGCTTCAAGTTAAGCAAGGAGATATTTATGGCTTTTTAGGACCTAATGGTTCAGGTAAGACAGCTTCTATAAGAATGGTATGTGGTCTACTTCCAATTACAAAAGGTGAGGGTACTTGTCTTGGTTATGATATAGGTACTCACGCGAGTATTATCAAACAGCAAGTTGGTTATATGGCTCAGAAATTTACACTCTATCCCGATCTTACAGTTAGAGAGGATCTCAAGATTTTTGCGCGTTTACATAGCTTAAAAAATATCCGAGAAGCTGTTGAAAAAACAATAGATAATCTGCAAATAGGTAAAGCTAGAGCAAATCAAAAGGCTTATGAGTTATCAGGTGGTTGGAAACAACGATTAGCCTTGGGTGTGGCTACGATTCATGATCCTAAATTATTACTATTAGATGAGCCTACAGCTGGAGTAGATCCAAAAGCACGAAGAGAGTTTTGGGATTATATATCTACACTATCAAGTAAAGGCATCACAACATTGGTATCAACTCACTATATGGATGAATCTGAAAGATGCAATAAGTTGCCATATATCGCTTATGGAAAGCTATTATCTAGTGGTACTCAAAAAGATATTATTGATAGCTGTGGTATCAAAACATACAATATTTCAGGTAAAAATGTTTATAGCCTTGTGTTAGAGCTTCAAGATAATGCAGAAATTGAGCAAGTGTCAATGTTTGGCAGTAGTGTACATCTTAGTGTTAAAAATGATGTTGATATTACACACATTCAAACAAAGTATAATCAATTTGAATGGTAATCAATAGAAACATCACTTGAAGATGCTTTTATATATCTAATGAGTAGCCAAAAGGATAACTTTGCATGAAGTATTTTGATATTAATAGATACTATGCTATTTTTCTCAAAGAAGTTATTCATATGCTTAGAGATAAAGTCACAATTAGATTAGTGATTGGTATACCACTTATTCAGCTAATACTATTTGGCTTTGCTATAAATATGAATCCAAAGCATCTAAGTACAGCAATAGTTAATGCTGATAAGACATTACAAACAAACTATCTAATCGAGAAAATTAATAATACCGGTTATTTTGATATCAAATATCAAAACATCTCAATAGATGATGCGACAACACTAATGCGTAAAGGTAAGGTACAGTTTATCATAGATATACCGCCTAACTTTACTAAACAAGTTTATCGTGGTGAATCTCCGAATACTCTAATAATAGCAGATGAAGCAAATGCAACTTCAAACGCAGGTGCTTTACAAGCTGTTGATAAGGTCAAAGAAATATACAGTCAATACTTTTCTAATAAACAAATACCTCAGCCACAGCCTTTCAATTTTGTAATCCATAATAAATATAATCCAGAGAGTAAAACACAAAATAACATTGTGCCGGCATTAGCAGGTGTGATTTTGACTATGACTATGGTTATGGTTACATCTTTGACAATCACACGTGAGAAAGAGTATAGAACTATGGAATCTCTACTTGCGACACCTGTCACATCTCTTGAGATTATTTTCGGTAAGATTACTCCATAGATTGTTGTTGGTTATATTCAGTTATTATTTATTATTATATTTGCTAAGGTAATATTTGGAATTACCATAGTTGGTAGTATTTTACTATTACTTATCACAACTTTTCCTTTTATTATTGCAAATCTCTTGGTGGGTATTACATTTTCAACTATTGCTGATACACAATTACAAGCAATGCAAATGACATTTTTCTTTTTCTTACCATCGATATTGTTGTCAGGTTTTATGTTTCTATTTGATGGTATACCAGAGTGGGCACAAGTCATAGGTAATATTTTACCATAACTCATTATCTAAATATTGTCCGAGAAGTTCTTCTCAAAGGAGGAGGGTTCTTTGATATTCTAAATAGTATTTACCCATTATTGATTTTTATGATTATGGTTTCGATAATATGTATTAAAAAATACTATTTAGATTATTTAGACGAACTTTAATTCTATTTAAATACAAATTTCTTTTATGGTATCTTTAAGGCTTAAAAATTAGAATCTAAACAATTAGGAAATAAGTTTGTTAAATTATAAAGAGAATTTTATTGGCAGGAACATCAAATCAGATGTATTATCTAGTTTTGTAGTTGCAGTTGCTCTTATCCCTGAAGCTATAGGCTTTTCATTTATCGCGGGAGTATCTCCTACAGTTGGTTTATATACAGCATTTATATTAGGTTTGATAACAGCCCTTATAGGTGGTAAACCTGGTATGATCTCTAGAGCATTTCCAAGTTTTGCATTGCCTAATATTCATTTGACTATGTAGTCATTTCTTATAGTATTACCTTATGCTGTGATTGTTGCATTAGTAGGTTTGATTGAATCACTGCTGACATTATTAGTGCTTGATGAAATGGATAATAAGCGTGGTAATGGTAATCAAGAATGTATAGCTCAAGGTACTGGTAATATTGTTTGTGGTTTCTTTGGTGGTATGGCTGGTTGTACCATGATAGGTCGGTCAATAATTAACTTCACAAATGGTGGACGTGGGCGTTTATCATTATTGACTGCGGCATTGCTACTTATATCTTTTGTAGTTGCTCTGTCAGGGTATATATCTTATATTCCTGTCGCGGTATTGGCTGGTATTATGTTTAAGGTGTGTATTAATACTTTTGAGTGGGAGAGTGTTAATCGTATTCGTTATATGCCAAATTCAGATAAGGTTGTTTTAGTAGCAGTCACAGTTATTACTGTATTTTCAGATTTAGCAATTGCTGTTATCTCAGGTGTGATTATATCAGCTTTAGTTTTTGCTTGGAAGAGTTCACAAGTACATAGCCATACTCATAGAGAAGATCAAAATACAAAAGTGTATGAGTTTTTTGTCCGTTATTTTTTGGTTAAACATCTTCGTTTAAGAGCTTATTTGATGTAAACTATGATCCAGAAAATGTTATATTAGATTTTGCTAACTCTAGAGTTATGGATATCTCCGGAGCTGAGGCAATAGATGATATTACTAAGAAATACTTAGATTTAGGTAAGAAAGTTACACTTAAACATCTAAGTGAAGATTGTCGTAAAATACTCAAAAGAGCAGGTCCATACTGTGTTTTTGAAGAAATAGATCCAACTTATAAAGTCACGAGGGATGTCTAATGGAAAAAATTAAAATAAATACTACTAATGCACCACAAGCTATTGGTTCGTATGAGCAAGCTATAAGAGTAGAAAACTTTGTGTATACTTCTGGTCAAATACCACTAAAAGCAGATGGCACTATGTCTGGAGAGTGTGTAAAGGAGCAAACTACTCAAGTCATGCAGAATTTAAAAGCAGTATTAGAGGCAGCAGGCTCAGGTCTAGATAAAGTAATCAAGGCAACTATCTTTATCAAAGATATGACAGAGTTTAAGCTAATTGATGAAGTTTATGGTTCTTTCTTTAATGGTAATTTCCCAGCTCGTTCATGTGTAGAGGTAGCTAGATTACCAAGAGATGTTAAGGTTGAAATAGAAGTGGTGGCTTTAGCAAAGTAATAATTTTAAATATACTATCTCTTAGTAGAAGAGATTATACAGTTTAAAGCCTAAGACAGTAATTATCATCACTACAGAAGGGTAGAATGTTAAAGTAAATCCTAAAGCTCTAGCACCTGCACCTTTTCTATAATTGACAAAGAATAATATTCTTCCTAAAGCAAAAGTGAAAGCTGCGAAAATGATAGTTGACATACTTTGAGCTGGCATAGTTACAGACCAAGCAGTGTAAGCTACAAAAGCTATACATAATTGTTCTAGAGTATTTTGTATCAGAGACTGTAGGATTCTAGCTTGCTGTGGTTCTTGTGTCAACCCACTACCATTTATATCAGTATCACTAAAGAAGCGATGTTTTGCTAATATTGCTACAGCAATTATAAGAAATACTCCGGGAATTATTAAACTATTAAAAGCTATAGCAACTTTATTATCTATTTTTTCCAAATTAAAAACATCACATGTTGATCCTATAGCAACTATCAAAACAGATAGAATTATTCTAATTAATAATCCCTGTAAAACGCCTTTTTGTTCATTGGTCATATATCTAATCCTATATTTTTATCTCTAGGGAGTATTACGATTTCTTAAATGATAACTTGCAAACTTTAATAAAAACAATTTACTTAGGATATCTTTATAAGATATATTAAAATTATGACTTCTTAATTTTGAAATCAATATGAAAATATTTCGTCATTTATATGCACAGGTTTTACTGGGTATATTTATAGGTGTTTTACTTGGAATTATTACTCCTCATTTTGCTGTAGCTCTGAAGCCTTTTGCAGATGTCTTTGTTAAATTAATCAAGCTGATGATAGCGCCGATTATTTTCCTCACTTTGGTATCTGGTATTGCTGCAATGAAAGATTTAAAAGCAGTGGGTAAGATAGGTGGAGTGGCATTATTGTATTTTTTCTCAATGACAATAGTTGCTCTAATAATTGGGATGCTTACAGCAAATCTACTAAAACCTGGTTTGGGATTGAATATTGATCCAAATACTCTAGATGCTAGTGCTGCAAAAGCGTATATGGGAAATGTTGAGCATGTGGCAAATATGCAAGACTTTTTTATGAATATTATTCCTCATACATTTGTAGGAGCTTTTACAGATAGCGATATTTTGCAGGTACTTTTTGTATCAATATTATTTGCTGTTGGACTAGTGATGTATGGAGAATCGGGCAAGCCAATACTAGATGGTATCCAGAGCTTATCAAAAGTATTTTTTAAGATAATTCATGTGATAATGCACTATTCACCAATAGCTGCTTGTGCTGCGATTGGTTATACAATAGGTATGTATGGAGCAGGTACACTGCTTGGGTTGTTGGGGTTGTTACTATGCTTTTATATTACATGTTTGATATTCATCTTGGTATTTTTAGGATTAATTATAAAGCTATATTGTGGCATAAATATATTTAAACTACTTGGATATATCAAGACAGAAATACTTATTGTATTAGGTACTTCATCATCAGAAACAGTCCTACCAAATTTGATGGAGAAACTTGAGAGTTTAGGCTGTGATAAATCTATAGTTGGCTTAGTTATTCCGACGGGATACTCATTTAATTTAGATGGTACAGCTATATATTTATCACTAGCTGCGATATTTATAGCACAGGCATTAGGGATTGAGCTTACTTTGAGTCAGCAGGTTTTTATGCTACTAATTATGGTTATTAGTTCAAAAGGAGCTGCTGGTGTTACGGGCAGTGGATTTATTATATTAACGAGTACTTTGAGTGCCTTGGGTGTTGTGCCAGTTGCAGGTATTGTGATTATCTTGGGTATAGATAGATTTATGTCAGAAGGGCGTGCTATTACAAATATGATCGGTAATACTATTGGGACAATTATAATATCCAAATGGCAGAAGAAATTAGATATTGATAAATTAAATAGCAAGTTGAGAGGATAAACAAAACTATCCTATTTTTTTCGATACTTTTGCAGTCTACTTTTAGGTTTATCAGGAATAGTCATCTCTATTAATCCTTGCTCTAAAGCTGGATTAAGATACCTTTCAGCAAATGATTTTCTATCTTTTAAGCCTAATTTATCTTGTATTTCTTGTCTTGATAGCTCCCAAGTTCCTAAAACCTTAAGAAGTTCTTTGACTTGGGGAGTGACATGCTGTGTGACTTGGGGGTAATATCTTTGATTCAAATTAGAAGTATCTCAAGCATAAACTCTATAAATACAGAGTAATCAGTATTATCTATACTATCTTTGAAAGCTTTATGATATGCTTGTTGATTGTCATATATGATGCTTTCAACTGGTAAATAACTAAAGATTTCATTCCATTAGCTTAAAATTAGAGATTGCCATAATCTGCCCATACGACCATTACCATCAGCAAATGGATGTATAAATTCAAATTCATAATGAAAAATACAACTACTTATCAAGGGATGTTCATCTATATTAGATATCCAATTAAATAGATCAGACATTAAATGAGGAAGTTTCTTACTTAGAGGTGCAACATGAATTACATCACTACCAAACATAACATCAACAGATCCAGAGCGATAGCAACCGATCTCATCAACCAAGCCAGTCATTAGAAGCAAATGAGTTTTAATAAAGTCTTCTTCACTCTTATAGTTTAGTGTGTTAAAAGTATCATAAACTTTGATAGCATTTCTAATCTCTAGGATTTCTTTCTGAGGTGCTAATACTTTTTACCTTCAATTATTGCTATAATAATAGACTCATCTAGCGTATTACTCTCTATTGCTAGAGTTCCGCGTATAGTTTTAACTTTATTTACTTTGCGTAGTCTAAGATCTCTTTGAATTTTTGATGAAGCATTTATCTCACCAACCATTCGGCTTATTTCAGATACTAAAGAAACAATTTTAGATGTAATAGTGTATGGTGGCTTATATTTTATCTCGTACTTTATGTAAGTAATTTAATTGTTATAAATTATAACATTTTATTTTTCTATAAATTTGAAAAGAATTTTATTGATATATCTGCTAGATTCTATTCTAGAAATTAATACTTCTAGCAATCATAAAACCAATTAAATATAATCTTTGTATAGATCTTAAAATAATTTTATCTAAATAGTTAAGTCTAAACCCAAGTCAAAAAAGCAAATTTTGAGATTGGTGTTTTTAAGACTTATAAATAATTTATTTGCTAATAAAAGTCTGAGTTGTAGATATTTCTTCGATTTGAAAAAGTATTACTTTCAAGAATTGTAACTGTGGAGGGGTAAGAGTAGTGCGAAGTGAGCAGGAAGTTTTGAGGAATTAAAAGAATTATGTACCTCCTCAGGTTATATTCACGCTTTTGCATATATATGTTTTAAAGACTTATTTCATACCATAGGAGTTGATAAAAATTATAAGGTTGTTGAAAACTTAGATGTGGCAAAACTATATTCTCATGATAGGTTGATTCGGTCTGAAATGTCTACATTGCATGGGCTCTTAATAAGTCAAAAGATAGATTATTCAATTCCTACCCCAAAAATGCTTGAGAACTATATTTGCAAAACAGATTCACTTCTTAAAGAAATTCATCAAGCGATGCTTAAACCTTCTACAGACATACTAATAGATAGTATTAAAAATGGTAAAAAAGACAATCCTTTTATAAAAGGTGAATGCTTAAGAGAGCCTATATTTTATAGTGCTGAATCAGCATATGATTTTCAGTATTTAGAATTGTTTTTGAAAAAGTACGAAAAAGATAACCAGTGGCTTATAGATAATAAACGGATTGATATTCATAACATTGTTCTAGTAGTGAATTCAATCATATTAATACAGATTAGCAAAGCGACTCATTCAACAATAATAAGTCATGCAATCAATATATAGAATTAGATATATTTAAATTCTCTGTTTATGAAATTTTAGAGGTAATACAGTTTTATTTTCAATTAAATATTGAGTCTAAAAATATAAGTGATATTTTAGATTTATTTATAGGAGATAGTAAAAAATATTTCATTAGTGTTGGTGATTATAATGTTGCAAATTCTCACCCATTAATAAAAGAAAATGGTAGTTATTATCTCTTACAAATTAATTCACTTTTAGAAGCTTTGTATGAATCTCCATTTTACTGGTTTAATCAAGATAAAGAGTATTTGCCAATAGCAACAAAAAAATAGAGGATTATTTACTGAGAATATTTCAGCAGAAATACTTGCTAAGATTTTTGGTGAAAATAATGTTTACCAGAATATTAATATTTACAATGGAAAGGATAAAGTTGATGTTTTAGTTGTTTTCTTTAATAGAGCTATAGTTTTGCAAGCTAAATCTAAAAAACTAACTTTAGAAGCAAGAAAAGGTAATGATAAATTATTAGCTGATGATTTTAAGAAGGCTATACAAGATTCATATAATCAAGGTTATGAATGTGCTAATTTTATTTAAGATGATAAATACAAACTTATCTCATCAAAAGGGCTTGAAATATCTTTAAGAAAAGATTTTAAAGAAATATATATTTTTTGTGTATTGTCAGAGCATTACCCATCTTTAATTTTTCAATCACGCCAGTTTTTAAATTATGAAAAATCAAGTGTTATAAGACCTCCGTTTGTAATGGATGTTTTTTTATTGGATGTTATGGCAGAGATGTTAGCTAATCCATTATATTTTCTTAGTTATATAAATAAAAGAACAAGCTATATTGAAGAGTTTTTATCATCTAGTGAAATTACTATATTATCGTTTCATCTAAAAAATAATCTATATTTGGAAGATGATATTAATCTAGTAGCTCTTGATGAAAGTATTGTCTATGACTTGGATTCAGCTTTATATGTTAGAAAAAATGATATCCTGGTAATGATACGCCAGATGGTATTTTAACTAGGTATCAAAGAACATTAATAGGCAATTTTCTAGATAAAATCAAATTTTGTAAAGATGAGTATAGTATAGAAATTGGATTTTTCTTATTGACTCTATCTGAAGAAACAATATTTACACTTAATGATGGTATTGAAAAAACTATAGATTTATTCTTAAAAGATAATAAATGCCATGATTTTTCTATTGGACTTATTAAGCCATCTTTGGGCTTAACTATTCATACAAACACAGATGAAAAAGATTTAGCTTATGAAAAACTCATTGAGCATTGTAATACCAGAAAATACTTAGAAAAAGCTGATAATTGGTTTGGATTATGTTTAGATCCATTTACTAAAGAATTTAAATTTGGAGTGATGATAAATAAAGAGTGGTCATATTCAAAAGATCAAGGTGAAAATATTAGTATGTGAATTATGGCAAATAAAAAGATCAAAATAAGAAGAAATGATGGTTGTCCTTGTGGTAGTGGTAAAAAATTTAAGAAGTGTTGTAACTTGAATTTAAGATAAAATATATTGTTGGCTGATTAAATAATATCAAAATTTGCGTAAGAGAAACTAAAGCCTAACAACCCTGTCAAATTTTTCCAAAAGCTTAGCATTATGAGTAATAAATATTACAGTTTTATTTTGCATAAGCTCAACTAAGTTTTCAAAAACTAATCTTTCAGTTTCTTTATCAAGTCCTTCAGTTGGCTCATCTAGGATAAGTATAGGCTTATCTTGTAAAAATGCACGCGCTAAAGCTAAGCGTTTTTGTTGACCGCCTGATAATTGCCTACCAAGCTCACCAGTCCAAGTATCAAGTCCTTTTGGTAATGATTCAACATGTTTTCTTAATTCAACTTTTTCTAAAGCTTCTAAGAGCTCTTCTTCAGTAGCATTATCCTTAGCAATCTTTAGATTCTCTCTAATAGTTGTGTTAAAGATATGTGGAGACTGATTAATCACAGTCATTAAGTTTCTAAGTTGATCTTCGTTAAATTCCTTGATATTTCTACCGCCAATAGTGATTTTGCCACTATTAACATCCCAGAATCTAGCAAGCAGATTAATAATTGTAGATTTACCTTTTCCCGTTGGTGCAAATAGTGCTATTTTTTCATTTTGTTTGATTTCTAAATAAAAATCTTTAAGCACTGATTGCTCTGCATTATAGCCAAAATCAACATTATTGAAGCTGATACTATAGTTATCCAAGCTAATATCAGAGTTTGTTGGATACTCAACTTCTGCTTTGGCATCAGTAATATTTAATATCCTGTTTGATGCAGAAATTGTTTTACCTATATACTGGTACGCTAGTGGTAATGGCATAATTGACTCAAACATCGCCATTATTGCCAAAAATAACAAAGCAATAAATGCGCCACTTATATAGCCACTCTGAGTTAGTTTAACTGCAAAAACTGTTACCATAACTACAGTTAATCCTAATGCTAAAGTCATTAAAGCACTACCAAAACCACTTATAAAGCTGATTTTCTCTTCTTGGTTTAGTAGTTCAGAATTTTGCTTTTTAATATTTTCAATATGCTTACCTTCTAAGTCAAAGATTTTAAGTTCTGCTAGAGAGTTAACATGTTCAGTGATATTTGTTTTTAATTCAGCACTAGTGTGGTTAAGATCTCGAGTTTTCTTCATGGCTAATAGACTACTAACCAACGGTATTACAAAACCTATTAACAGCAATGCTATAAATGTCAGTAGTGCAAGGCTTAAACTAAAGAAACTAAATAATATAGCTATAGTTATACTTGCTAAGACAAATACAACGGTTGGGGAAATTATACGAATATATAGATTATCTAATGCACCAATATCATTGACTAGACGTGTAAGTAAGTCGCCACTTTTATATTTGTATAAATGAGAAGGCGCAAGTGGTTCAAGCTTTTGATAGAACCATACACGAATATCTGTGATTATTCTAAAAGTTGCCTCGTGTGTTAGTATTCTTTCACCATATCTACTTAGTATCCTACCAAGTGAGAAAGAGCGTACACCAGCAGAAGGGTAAAAATAGTTAAATGAAGTTGCAATAGCATAGGTAGTAGTAGCCAAGTAACCCGTGTATGATATAAACCAACCAGATAGCGACATCAGGCCTATACCCATAAGTATCGCTGACCATGCAAGTAGAGTACCTAAGAGCATCCATTGAGTTTGATTTTTAAACAGCTTTATAAATGTTATTAAATTTCTCATGCTGTTACCTCATTTCTATAGAAGTTATAGAACTCACTATTTTGATCGCTAACTAGCTTTTCAAATGTTCCTGTTTCAACTATTTTTCCATCTGCTAAGACTACAATTTTGTCAACACATTCTAGAAAACTTAGTTTGTGAGTTAGCATAATCACAGTTTTATCATTCCAATTTGATTTTAATGAGTTGATGATTTTTTCTTCACTATCTTTATCTAGACTTGCTGTAGGTTCATCGAGAATTAGGATATCATGAGGTTTTAGATATGCACGAGCTAAAGCTAATCTTTGTGCTTGACCTCCAGATACTCCTATATTCTGTTCGCCAACTTCTGTATCTAAACCATTTGCAAGAGAGCTTACAAAGTCATTTAAATCAGTATTTTGTAAAGCTTGATTTATTTGCTCATCTGTAGCACTAGCATTTGCTAGTAGTAGATTATCTTTGATAGAACCTTTAAATAATGATAAGTTTTGTCCTAGCCACGAGATATTTCTAAGCCAAGATTTTTCTTCAAGATTTTTTAGCTCAACATTGTTATTAATTAAGATATTGCCTTGATATTTTATAAAACCAAGTAGTGTATTTATTAGAGTGGTTTTACCTGCGCCACTAGCTCCAACTATAGCTATTTTCTGTTTGTGATTAATCTCTAAAGAAACATTATCAAGAGTTGTTTTATCATCATACTTAACTATCAGATCTTTGATGTTTATAGAGTTTACTTTATTGTTAAATATTTCATTTCTTTCTTGATGAGACGGTTGCATCTCAAATATTTTGGAAATTTCTAGAGCTGCACCAACTGCTTCAGCTTTGGCATGATAATGAGTGCTAAGCTCTCTAAGAGGCATAAAAAACTCAGGAGCCAAAAGCAGGATAAATAATCCACCTTGCAAAGTGATATTGTTTAATGACCACCAAATATCATTACCTGCACCAGCATTGATAAAGCCTATACCAAGATATATCGCAACAAGAGCGATAGAAGTAGCAGCAAAAAGCTCTAACACAGCCGAAGATAAAAAGGCAATTTTAAGAACTTTCATTGTGCGGATTCTATAATTATCAGATGCTTCATAAATAGTTTCGCTATGAGATTTGCTTTTATTAAAAAGTTTTAGAGTCGTAAGTCCTTTTAGAGTATCTAAAAAAGTCATACTCATTCTTGCAAGTGTTTTAAAATGTTTTTGACTCTCAGATTCCGCACCTAAACCTACCAAGATCATAAATAATGGTATAAGAGGGGCACATATTAGTAGTAGAATCCCACATACTATACTTTGCGGAAATATGAACACTAGAATAGCCAGTGGCATTAGTCCAGATAAAGTTATTTGAGGTAAAAACTTAGTCAAGAAACCTGTCAATCCTTCGACCTGCTCCATCGCACTAGTTATTATGTTGGCATTAGAGATTTTATTAAGCTCAATAGGACCTAGACTATTAACATGAGCTAAAATATCTTCACGAATTTGTTTTTTCACTAATATTGCGGCTTTGTAGCTTACTATTTCTCGGATCCAACTTAGAGCAGCTCTAATTAATACAATCACAATAATCAAAACAAAATAAGTGCTTAGCTGACCTAAGGTTGAATTTTGTAGATATGCTTCATAAGAGATATGAGCAAGTAAATATAGTTGACCTATTAGTAGTAGGCCACTTATGAAAGCTATTAATACAGTTAATTTAATCCATTTTTTAGCAGGAGATGAAATATCTTTGAGCCAATTCCTTGCTAGTTTTTTATCTTCTTTAGATGCATCTGAAAGCATTAGAAATTCATTAGTTTTTATTTTGTTTTAAATTATAGCACAATAGAATTACAAACTTGTTTATGATATCAAAGTAGTGCTGAAATATAGTAAAAAAAGGAGTTTTGTGGTAATTTCTATAGTAGTTTATTCGCTTTATAGTGAAGGTTAATACGATGAAAAAAAGATATCTAAGTTTGTCGGTATTAAATTTGATGATATTACCAATGTTCTGTGAAGCTATTCCTGAAGCTACTTCTATGGATACTCCAGCTCAAAATATAACTAGCGATAGTAGTACAACTCAGCAGCAACCACAATCAGTTAAGACTTTAGCAGATGTTGAATCTGAAAATAATCAAGCAACTATTGATAACTCTAGTAAAACTCAAACTATGAAAGAAGAAATTAGCAATATTGATGATGCGGCTAATGGTTTGACTAGTTAGCTAATTTTATAAAATTGGATATGGATAATTACTAGGAGATTCTCTTATGAAAAAAATTAAAATAGCAATTATAGCGACAGCTTTGGGATTATCTTCTTTATCAGTATATGCTGATGATTTTGATTATTCGCAAGGAGATTCTTATCAAGCAGGTAAGGAATTTGGAGAATCTGTTACTCAAGCAAAACAGGATATTATCGAGAAGACTAATAATGCTTCACAATCTATGAATCAAACATATAATAATGTTAAGAATAAATTTTCTGAAACAGCTAATCAAATAGTAGATCAAGCAAATAAGAGCCAAGAAGTTATAAAAGCAAAGGCAAGTGATGCCTCAGATGCTTTGAATGATATGGCTAATAGTGCCCAAACAAAAGTTCAAAATTTTAAAAAAGGATTTGATGATGATGGTACAGATGAAGCAAGTAGCGGAGCAACAATGGTTTTTTAAATAATTAAGTAGATACAGTATGAAAATTTTAAAAAAATTCTTGGAAAAATAAATATACCGTTAATAGTTTTCTTGGCTCTTGTATGTGGCTTATTGCTTGTTGCAAATATAAAAAGTGAACCTGTAAAGGAAGTCAAAGAAAAAGTAAATAACGCCGTTGATAACGTTTCTAAATCACTTAACAGTGCAGCTAAGACTAATAGTAGCCCAATAGATTCATAAGATTATCTGAAGATAAATATAGTAGGATTAATTTTTATTTTCGTAACTACTTTATATAGTAAGTGAATGTTCCAGTATATCATTGAAATGCTTGAAGCAACTGCTAGTCCGTATACACCCCAATACAATGTAAAAATACTTCCTAATACGATATTTAGAACTAAAGCAATATAGAATGCAATACAAGTATTTTTCTCAAAACCTGCCATATTAAGAATTGTCGCTACACAACCAGAAAGTACATTAACAATTTGCCCAATCATTAGAATACAGAAAATAAAGTATGATGTTGTGTATTGTTCTCCATACATCAAAGTTATTGGATAACCACAAATAATAAGTCCTAAAATAGCGATAATAGATAGAACAAATATTATTCTCGTATATGCTGTTATCTTCTGTTGAAATATCTCTCTAGAGTTATTTTTGTAGTCATCAGCTATCTGTGACAAAACATTAGAGTTTACCGCATTTAAAACAAAGCTTACTAGAGCACTGAGTTGTAGTGCAACACCGAATAGTGCTACATTACTAGGATCTGATAGTCCTTTTAAAATGATAATATCAATCTGTGATAAAAGTAATAATCCCCACTGCATTAAAGCAAAAGATAAGTTGCTACCAACAGGTTTAGCACTTTCAAAGCTATATTTTGATGTTTGGATAAGCCATATAGATGTGACATATATAGTCATAAAAATCATCATTGTACCAATAAGCATTGCAGTGTCATTGATATATAAGACTATAAAAGCTAGAGTTAAAAATAGCATAATAAGTCTTAAACCTAGTTGTATTAAATTAGCAAAAATAACTACTCTTCTTGCAACAAAGAATGATTGAAATATATTTGCCATAAAAAATGGTACAGCAAACAACAGTGCAAAATTCTCTATTGAATTATCACTATGTTCAGAACGGTTATAAAAAATTATAAGAGCAATTACGATAACTACTATGGCGAAACCTCGTTTGAAGTACCAATTATGAACTCTAAATGTTTCTTTATGGCGCTCAAAATTGCTTTTTAGGTCAGATTTTCCCCAAGTCCTAGCTAATATACCTCCAGCTCCCATAGTTGCAACTACTGCTATGATAGTAGCAACAGTAACATCAAAGATATAAAAACCATAATCTTTCATATTTAAGTGACGAGCTAAAAGGATAGCTGTAATAAATGCGCATGCTTGTCCTAAAGCTTGGACTACCATTGTTTGTAAAGATTTAGATAGTATATGGTTAGAAAGTATTTTTTTTATCAAGTTAGCTAATAGTTTATTTATCAATTAAATTTAAGGAGATTTTAACAGTAAAGAGCAAATAATATAAGGATAATTTTGACTAGATTACTTAGTTTGTGTATGGAAAGTTTCTAGCGCAAGAGCAAGAGAGCCTTTGACGCCTGTGTTATCACCAAAAGAAGCGGGTACTATAAAGTTATCCATGTTTTTTAATGCAGGATAGTCAAAGTAGTTATTTAAGTATTGTTTCACATTTTTACGAATCATATCAAACAAGATTGTTTTGTGCATTACACCACCTCCAAGAATAATCTTTTCTGGAGAAAATGCGCATATATAGTTTACTAATGCTTTTGCTAGATACTCCGCTTCAAATACCCATGCGATATGATCATCGTTAAGCGCTCCAGCATGAGCAATTTGCCATCTTTTATTTATAGCTGTACCAGAAGCTAAACCCTCTATGCATGTGCTATGAAAAGGACAACAGCCCTCGAACTTATCTTCAGGATTCTTTGGGATAAAAAGATGGCCAATTTCAGGATGCATAGCTCCTTGAACTAATCTATTATTACATATGACACCGCCACCAACACCAGTACCAACTGTTAGATATAAAAGATTTTCTAGATCTTGGGCACAACCCCAAAGTTGTTCGCAAACTGCCGCAGCATTTACATCAGTATTAAAATCAATCGGTCCTTTATATACTGATTTTATAGCTCCAACGATATCAAAGTTTTGCCATGCTATCTTAGGAGTGTTTGTAATGTATCCGTAAGTTTTAGATTTAGTATTAATATCGATAGGCCCAAAACATGCCAAACCTAGAGCTTTGATCTCATAATTGTTCTGATAATTTCTTATTATCCCAAGAACCTCAGACATTGTTTCTTCTGGAGTAGTAGTATCAGTACGGTGACGTTCTATTATATTTCCATCAAAATCACCAATAGTTGTAAAAAACTTGGTTCCACCAGCTTCTATACCTAGTAAATGCATATCTATTGACTTAATTATAATGTATATAATATTTTAAATATTATCACTGATAAGCTTAGTTTAGAATTATTTGATTGAATGTTTACTAAGTTTTTGAGAAATTTATTTTTGGTTTTCTAATTTATCAGTAAATATTTTCAGATCTTTTTTTCAAAGTCATATTTTAATTCATTATTAGCTTGAGCTAGATAGTTTGATAGATATCCTTTTATAAAATTAATGCTATTATCATTCTCAAGTTGTCTAGAAATATGAAGAAGACTTTTTTGGATGCGTTTTGCTACCTAAAGATTATTGCTTCCATAAATTCTTATATATTCAAATCCACTTTTTATAAAGGATCTATCTTAATACCCTCCACATAAATATTCTTATAAATAACTTTGGTAGTAGAGTCTGTATGATCAATTAGATACTTCAAACAACGATTAAGAGAATCAATAACACTAATAGCAGTTCCAGGATCATTTGTTCCAGGACTTAAAGCTTTAGCTGCGATTTCACTGAGAGTTTCTACACCAAATATTGGATCTTCAATAAAGTTTTTTTCATTAAAGATCATAAAATTATCAGTAATTTTGCGAAGCATCTCTTTAGATAAATATTTGGGAGATTTGATATAAGCTATAATCTCAGAGCTAGCTAAGTGTTCTCCTTTGTATTTTACAATGTATAGTTTTGCATTTAGTTTTTCACAATAGCTATTTAGAAATTTTAGAGGAATTTCATTAAGAAATCCATACTCATCAGAGTAAATTGGTAGTGTCTCTTCTGGTATTCTATCTTTATCAAGCTTATTACAGTACATGTACGGATTTTTTGTATATTGTTTAACTGTATAAAAAGCTTGTTTCTCTGTTTTTTGCAAGATAGTTTTTATTTGACCAAGTTTTGCAATATTGTCAATCCATACAATAAACGTAAGAATAATCCATATAAATACGAGTATGGTAATAATAAATATTAAAAAGATTCCTGTTTGATTAAAAATTCTAGATTTAAGACCAATAGTAGCAACAACCCCATATATAAAAGCACCGATAAAGGTTGATGTGGCTTTATGAGAGGTGCTGTCTTTTAGAAGTATGGATAGTACTCTAGGTGTTCCGGATAGACTAGCTGATGTATAAGCTGTAACTATAGCACCTACAGCAAAAAACATTGCTGCAATCATACTATTTGTAATTATAGATAATAGAAGTAGTAACAGTATCTTTATTAATAGTTGTAGAATGGAAATTTATACCTATTTTCTGAAATAGATAATAAAAATATATTGCTAAAGTTGCTACAACACAATAAGCTGTGGGTTTAAACCAAAGTTTACTTTTCAATACATAAATCTGACGCTTTATAATTTTAAAAATCTTTGACATTAAGAACACCTATTAAAAATATTTTTGAAGTTCTTTATAATCATTTTTCTCATAAAATCTTCTTTTGAAAACTAATGATTTTCTTTTAACTTTATAAACAATATATAAGGATATTAAAACATACTTTATAATCTCAAAATATAAAAATATTAATGATGATATTAAAGTTAATGTAGTTAAAAAATAAACGGCTAAAGCCACTATAAAAATATAATAGTTAATATTAAGAGAGTTAATAAACATATATTGCAAATAAGCCATCAATATTATATAAATAGTTATTCCAGCTAAAATAACTGTTATTTTTATCAGTTTAATTACACCTGACTTTCTTATAATAGGCAATATAATCCACTTTTCCTTACCAAATTTTATAAGATCTAATAAATAATAATGAATTAATTTCATTATAGTAAGAAAATTAATAAGATAAATACGTACAAAGATTTTTTGAATATCGGCAATATCAAATAAAAGTTTATATTTATAAGCTTTTATTTTTTTTGACTGAACTTGGATTATTTTTATTTAGACAATATTCAAATATAGCTTCAAGCTCATCATATTTATATTTATCAAAGCTATGTTTATCAAATTTTTCTTTAAAATAAGTCAATCTCAAAATAATTGCAATAATCAGAGGTATTATTGTAACTATAAGTGTCACAAGTATACTTATTATTTCATTATTTAATAACAGAAATTCCACCCATATAGTTAATAAGTGCTTCAGGAATCATTATAGATCCATCTTCTTGTTGGTAATTCTCAATAATAGCTAGTAATGTTCTACCAACTGCTAAACCAGAACCATTTAAAGTATGTACCAATTCAGGTTTTTTCATACTTGGGTTTTTGTGTCTAGCTTTCATGCGACGTGCTTGGAAGTCTCCACACCAACTACATGATGATATTTCTCTATAAGTATTTTGAGAAGGTATCCATACTTCTAGATCATAGGTTTTTTTCGCACTAAAACCCATATCTCCCGTACATAATTTGACTACTCTGTATGGTAGGTTTAGTTTTTGTAGTACTTTTTCTGCATGAGACGTTAATAGCTCTAAAGATTCTTCACCTTTATCAGCTATAGTGATATGTACTAATTCAACTTTCTCAAACTGATGTTGACGAATTAATCCTTTAGTATCACGTCCATAAGAACCAGCTTCACTTCTAAAGCATGGTGTGTGTGCTGTGTAGTATCTAGGCAGAGATTCTGTATCTAAGATTTCATCTCTTACTAGATTTGTGATAGGTACTTCTGCTGTTGGTATCAGGCTATATTCAAAGTCACCTTCTAATTTAAATAAATTTTCAGAGAATTTAGGTAACTGGCCTGTCCCATACAAACTATCATTATTTACCATATATGGTACATATAGTTCTTCATAACCATGCTTCTCCGTATGCATATCTAACATAAATTGTGTCAATGCACGATGAAGCTTAGCAAATTTATTTTTTAGAACCACAAAGCGACTACCTGTAATTTTTGCTGCAGCTTTGAAGTCAATCATATTAAGTATTTCACCAATATCTGCATGATCTTTAGCTTGAGCTTCAGAGTGAAATTCACGAGGAGTTCCCCATTTTTTTATCTTGACATTTTCACTCTCATCCTTACCAACGGGTACATCATCAGCTGGAAGATTTGGCATTGATAGAAGAGTACTATTTATATAGTCTTGAAGATCTTTAAGCTCTTTTTCGATTACTTTTAGCTCATCGTTGATATCATTAACTTTGGCAAAAATGTCACTAGCATCTTCACCTTTAGACTTTCTTTTACCTATTTCTTTGGAGATAGTATTACGTTGAGATTGAAGCTCTTGGGTTCTCTCTTGAAGGTCTTTTCTTTTTGCTTCTTGAGCTTTGAATTCTGCTATATCAAACTGATAACCTCTAGTTGCGAGTTTCTCAGCCACTTCTTCTAAATTATCTTTAATATATTTAGCATCAAGCATTTTGTCTGAAATCCTTATTTTTCAAATTTAAATATAGTTTTGCCTGTCATTTCTTGAGGCTGAGCAATATTCATTACATTAAGTATAGTTGGAGAAATATCAGATAACTTGCCATGCTCTAAAGCTACTTGAGCTTTTTTATGCCCAACATATACAAATGGTACCAGATTGGTAGTGTGAGCAGTATGAGGCTTTTGTGTTTTAGGATTAACCATCATATCAGCATTACCATGATCTGCGGTAATAAACATATTACCATCATGTTCAAGTACTGCGTCTTTCAATCTTGCTAAACATTTATCAAGATATTCAATCGCTTGCATTGCTGCTTCATAGTTGCCAGTATGACCAACCATATCTGAGTTTGCATAGTTGCAAACTATACAATCATATTTACCATTATTGATAGCATCAACTAGTTTGTCAGTAACTTCCTGAGCTGACATCTCTGGCTGTAGATCATAAGTGGCAACTTTTGGAGAAGGAATTAATATTCTATCTTCACCTTCAAATTGATCCTCCTTACCACCATTAAAAAAGAAAGTTACATGAGGATACTTTTCAGTTTCAGCTATTCTTAGTTGAGTCTTATGATTTTTCATTAGCACTTCACCAAGAGTGTTAACTGGTTGTTCTGGTGGGAATGCTACATTACATTTAAGTTTTGAATCATACTCTGTGAGAGTCGTGAAGTTTATGTTTAAATGTCTATCTTTCGGGAAATGATCAAAGTTTTCATCCGTGAAAGCATGAGATATTTCTCTAGCTCTATCAGCTCTAAAATTCATAAAAATAACACTATCATTATCTCCAACTTTTATTAGCTTTCCATCTTTTTGGATACAGGTTGGAATGACAAATTCATCAGATTGATCACGAGCATAAGACTCTTCTAGAGCTTCAAGCGCAGAATTACAAACAAACTCAGCATCAGCATTTACTATAGCATTGTATGCTTTTTCAACTCTATCCCAACGATTATCTCTATCCATCGCATAATATCTACCACTAACACTAGCAATATAGCCAAGATTCAGTTTTTGGAGTAGATTATCTGTTTTTTTGATTGAGCTTTCAGCTGAGCGTGGAGGAGTATCTCTACCATCTAAGAAAGCATGTAGATATACTCTTTTGACACCTTTTTGTTTAGCAATTTTTATCATTTCAAAAATATGTTCTTCGTGAGAGTGAACTCCTCCAGGAGAGAGTAGGCCCATTAAGAGAAGATTTGAGTCTTTTTGAATAACATTATCAATAGCATCACAGATGGCTTTATTATTACCAAAAGTTTTTTCTTCGATCGCTTTATCAATTTGTGTAAGCTCTTGATAGACTACTCTACCACAACCGATATTTACATGTCCGACCTCAGAGTTTCCCATTTGACCTCTAGGTAAACCAACTTCTAAGCTAGATGCGCTAATTAATGTTCTAGGAAAGTCTTGCCAGATGCTATCCCAAGTAGGAGTGTTTGCATTTTTGATAGCATTAAAGTAATCACTTTCGCTATAGCCCCAACCATCTAAGATTACTAAAAGAGTAGTTTTTTTCATACTTATCCTCAAAAACTTTTAACTTTTGAAATTATTTTTAAATACGAGAGTCATTATAACTTTATATTTATACTTTGTCTGCTTTGATACAAAAAAACGAAATGTTTTTATCTTTTATGTATTTTTCTAATATTATTTATGTGAACTTAATTTTCTTATATAATTTAAAAGAATCTTATCTGTTTTTTATTAACTAGGGTCATTTTTTATATATGCAAACAAGTAAACTGCCAGTCTTAAATAAGACAAATGCGCTAAATGCTTTGATTAATGCTTTTACTGAGGAGCTAAGAGGAAAAGGATTTGAGGGTGATATACATTCTGACTATGCTTCAAGAATATCGTCATCAATGGATAATAGTGTATATTTTGTTGTTCCTGAGCTTGTTGTTTTTCCATGTAATAAAAGTGATGTAAAAAGAATCTTTGTATTAGCAAGCAAAAAAGAATATCAAGAGCTTAAATTCTCACCTCGTGGCGGTGGCACAGGTACATCTGGACATTCATTGTGTGCTGGTGTTATTGTTGATACTAGTCGATACATGAATAATATTCTAGAGGTAGATTTTGATAATGAATATGTCAAAGTAGAGCCAGGTGTTGTACTTGATCAGTTAAATGATACATTAGCTGACTCGGAATATTTCTTTGCACCGAACTTATCACCAAGTAATAGAGCAACTTTAGGTGGTATAGTAAATACTGATGCATGTGGTAAAGGTTCTAGAATATATGGGCGCACAAGTGCTCATGTCTTAGAACTAGAGTGTACTTTAGTAAATGGGCAGAAATTATCTACTAAAAAAATTAAGTTATGTGATCTTAATGAAAATAAGTTAAATGATATTGAGAAAAATATATACTCAACGGTTGTTGAGCAAATTATAGATAAGTATGAGCTAATCGAGGAGAAGTTTCCTAAATTAAGCCGTTATCTGATAGGATATAATTTAGCTAAAACTTATAATAAAAAAGATAATACGGTCAGTTTAAGTTATTTAATATCAGGTTCAGAAGGAACATTAGCATTTGTTACTGAGCTGAAACTTAAACTAACTAAAAAACCTAAATTTAAAGCACTATTTGCAATTTCATATAGTAGTTTTGATGGCGCATTGAGAGCTGCTAGAGATTTATTATCATCTAACCCATCTGCTATAGAGACTATAGATAATAATATTATTGAAATTGCAAAGGGTGATGAGGTTTATCACAAAATAAAGTATATGCTTGAAAAGGGTGGTAATTCTACAAATGTGGCAGCAGTAAATTTAGTTGAATTTATTGCTGATAGTCAACATGAGTTAGATAATGTGACTTCGCGTCTAGAAAGAAAGCTGTTAGAAAAGCAAGTAGTGTTTCACTTCACAGAAAGTCAAACAGATATGGATAGTCTTTGGGAGTTGAGAAAAAAAGGTGCGGGTCTACTTGGTGCTATGAAAGGAGATCGTAAACCAATACCTTTTATTGAAGATACGACAGTGGCTCCTGAAAAATTAGCAGTCTATATCAAAGAGTTAACAGTATTACTAAACTCTTATGGTGTTAAATACGGAATGTTTGGCCATGTTGATGTAGGTTGTCTGCATGTACGACCAGCGCTAGATATGTCTTCAGCTGAAGACTCTCAAAAGATCAAACAAATTACTCAAAAAGTCAGTGATCTTGTTAAGAAGTATGGTGGAGTTTTATGTGGTGAGCATGGTCATGGCTATAGAAGTGAGTATATCAAGGAGTATTTTGGTCAAGAGCTGTATGATTCATTAGTATATATCAAAAAAGTATTTGATCCACATAATCAACTTAATCCTGGTAAGATTACTGTTCCAACAGGTAGTAAAGATAAGCTTGTAAAAGTAGATAGGCCATTCAGAGGTTATTTAGATGAGCAAGTGCCTAAAGAGATACGCGAACAGTTCTCTGGAGCATATAACTGTAATGGTAATTCACAATGTCTAAACTATAATTTAGATACTGTAATATGTCCATCAGCTAAAGCTAGTAGAAATTGGTTATATTCACCAAAAGGAAGATCGGCTATATTACGTGAGTGGCTTAATCAACTTTTAGCAGCAGGATACTCAACAAAAGATAAAGTTTATAACACTGGTTTTGATAAGTTAGAAGAATATCCAGATGATTTCTCACATCAAGTATATGACTCACTAGATAAGTGTTTAGGGTGTAAGGCTTGTGTATCTGGATGTCCAATAAAAGTTGATATTCCTACGATGAAATCACAATTTTTATATCATTATCATTCTAAATATAAACGTCCTGGCTTAGATTATTTTGTTAAATTTAGTGAATCATTGCTGAGTATCAATTTATATATGCCAAAAATATATAATGATATTTTTAATACTCAATTTGTCAGAGCTGGGTTGACTAACTTAGTTGGTTTTGCGGATACTCCCATTATTAATTCATTAAATCTAAGATCAGAGCTTAAAAAAAGAGGTGCTCCAGAGTTTAATATCGAAGAAATGAGAAGTCTGTCTACAGAGCAAAAGAAAAAAACTGTTTGTATCGTTCAAGATATATTTACATCTTTATATGATACTCATATAGTTTTGACATTATATGACTTTTTAACGGCTTTATGCTTTAGGGTGTATTTTGCTCCATTTAAAGTCAATGGTAAGCCATCACATGTCAAAGGTTTCCTCAAGTACTTTAAAAAACAGGCTATGAAAGCTACTAAGCTATACAACCAAATAGCAGAAACAAAAGTCGAAATGATTGGTGTCGATCCTGCAATGACTCTTGTTTATAGAGATGAATACAAAAAGATCTGTGGTGATAAGGTAAGATTCAAAGTTAAACTAATACAAGAGTGGTTAACAACGAAACTTGATACTTTACCGACTATGCGCAAAATGTTAGATAAAGAGTTTAATTTATTTAATCACTGTACAGAAAAATCATTATCAGCTGTTTCGATAGAGCAATGGCAAAAAATATTTAAGCATTTTGGGGTAGAAACTAAAATTGCTAAAGTTGGTTGTTGTGGTATGTCTGGTAGCTTTGGTCATGAGACTAAGCATATCGATACATCAAAGCACATTTATAATTTAAGCTGGAAAGACAAAATTAAAGAAAGTGGAATTAGGTCTGTAATCGTAACAGGATTTTCATGTAGATGTCAAGTAAAGCGTATGGAAGGCCATACAATCAAACACCCTATAGAAATTTTGGAATTAAATAGAAAAAAACAGCAGAAAGTGTTGACACAAAAAATCTAGTCAGTATAATAAACTGCATCATTTGGGTAGTTAGCTCAGTCGGTAGAGCAGTTGGCTTTTAACCAATTGGTCACAGGTTCGAATCCTGTACTACCCACCATTAGATTAATCATTTCAATACAAAATTAAAGAGATTTTATTTTGTAATTATGGGTAGTTAGCTCAGTCGGTAGAGCAGTTGGCTTTTAACTAATTGGTCACAGGTTCGAATCCTGTACTACCCACCATTATTTATTCTTATAAAAGCATATTTATTATACATTGCTTATGTTTATGCTGTTAATTTTGCTTGTTGCTAATAATTTTTAGAAAGAAAACATATATGGAAGAAGTTCTTTAATATTTGTTTCTTTTATATCTGTTTTTCTGATATTTGATAATATGATTGGACACTCAAGATCCAAAAGTTCTGACATAACTTGTCGGCAAGCACCACATGGCGAAACTCCTTCTGGAGTGTCTGCAACTACCGCAAGTTTTTTGATATCTTCTTTACGATAACCTTGGGCGTAAGCGTAGAATAATACTGTTCTTTCAGCACAGTTGCATAGTCCATAAGAAGCATTTTCTACATTAGCACCCTTTAAAATAGAACCATCTTTCATTAATAGTGTAGCACCAACATTAAACTTAGAATATGGAGTATAAGCATTCTCAGCTGCTTGTATGGCTGCATCAATTAGTTTGTTGTTAATATCATTGCTCATTAGTATTTATTTTTCCTTAGTTTTCGAAATTATTTTCAATCGAGTGTTTTATAATTGACATTATATTCTGCATACCTTTATCATATCTGCTTTTATTGACTGATTCTGAGGTTGTTCTCTTTGCTATAACTGTACATATACAGCTGGCTTGCAAGCCAAAAGTAGCGCATACTGTAAGCAAAGCAGAAGACTCCATTTCTAGATTAAGAACATTTAATTTTCTCCATTCATCTAGAGATTCTCTAAAATGTTTTCTTACATAACCACTATAGCTATCTCTTCTTTCTTGACCCGGATAAAAAGTATCTGAAGATCCTGTTATTCCACAATGAATATCTATATTTAATGATTTTGCTGAGTTGTATAAAGAACTATTTAACTTAAAGTCAGCAACCGCAGGATACTCTATCGGAGCATAATGATATGAGGTGCCATCTAAACGAACAGATGCAGTGGTTAATATCAAATCGCCAAAATCAATATTCTCTTGAATAGCACCACATGTTCCCACACGTATCAGTTTTTTGATTCCTATCATAGCTAACTCTTCAATACATATTGCTGTTGAAGGCCCACCCATACCAGTTGATATGACAATAGTATTTCTATCAGCTACTTTGGCTAAATAAGATGTATATTCTCTATTAGTAGCAAGAAATTTAGCATTTTTATCTAGCATTTTTGCTAAAGGTTCGGATCTTTTAGGATCTCCAGGAAGAATTGCGATTTCTGCACTATCTATCATCTCTTCACTTAACCCTATATGATAAAGCACTTCATCTTTTGCTACGCGTTTATTAGCTATATTTATATTACTCATAACCCTAAATATTCAGATTTACTCATATAAACATTCTACTCTTAATAATTTTAAATAGAATATATTAAGTAATTTTTTTATAATACTTCAAAAAATAAATTTATAAGCTATTATGAAGCAGCAGTATGCAGATTTTGCAACTATTGAGAATTTTTTGTTATGTGAAACACCTGATCAATGGATACAGAAAGCATTAGCTAATATAGAATTAATGCTGATAGATCATGCTCACTGTGAGATGAAAGCAGCATCTTCAGCTATGACATACATATATAGACATCCAGATAAATATGAACTAGTAACAAGAATGTCTAAGATCGCTAGAGAAGAGTTAGTACACTTTGAACAAGTGATGCGTATTATGAAAAAGCGGGACATACAATACAAAGCTATATCAGCATCTAGATATGCTAGTCAATTAATCAAAGCTGCTAGGACAGATAAAGAAGGGCGCTTTATCAATGCTTTGATTATTGGAGCATATATAGAAGCTCGTTCTTGTGAAAGATTTGCAAAAGTTGCTCCGTATTTAGATTCTGAGTTACAGAAGTTTTATAATGGATTATTAGAGTCAGAAAAAAGACATTTTACGATATATCTACATTTTGCAGAAAAATATTCTTCTACAGATATTGGCAAAGATATCAAAAGAATAGGTGAAATAGAAAAGAATCTTATATTATCTTCAGATTCAGAGTTTAGATTTCATAGTGGTATTTAGTTATATAGCTGAAATCATCTAAAAGTAGTAGGTTATATAGTATAGATTAGAAATTTATTATTAGATAATGGGTAATTTCCATTTATATACTATCGACATGACTCTTATAGTTAATCCCAATCCGATAATTATTGCAGCACTAATATATAAATTCACATCCAAATATATAAAGATAATGTTCATACCTCCAACGACCGCTACTACAGATGCGTATAGTTCCGCTTTAAAGGCAACAGGGATATCATTACAGATCATATCTCTCATAATACCACCAGCTACACCATTAATTATAGCAATAACAATTCCAACTATAAAAACACTAAAGAACTTCATATGAAATACTTCTATGCAAATTTGGTACGCTATACTACTACCTATATATGCAAATGCAATAAGACCAATTGAGTCTAAGATCAAAAATATTTTATAAAACTTATTTATATACTTTTGTGTAAAAATAGCAATAATAGAGAAACATAAACATATCACAATATAGTGAGGATGGAGCATAATGGTTACTGGTAGATTACCGAGTAGCAAATCTCTAACTACACCACCACCTAGAGCCGTTGTTAATGCGATTGCAACTACTCCAAAAGCATCCATGTTTCTTCGAGATGATGAGATTACTCCGGTCATGCTTTCAGCAATTATGCCTATTAGGAACATAATAGTAAAAATAAAAGGGCCTGATATTCCAACGTGGTACATAATTATTTCCAAAAGCTAGAGTTGGCTATATTTTAGAGATTATTTTTAGAATTTAAATCATTTTTTATTATTAGTTTTGCAGAAATATTTGAAGTTGTTTTTTCTTTTAATATATCGAAACCATCAAGGTTATATTCAGCAGTTTTTTCAGTTTCTACATATAATAATGTTTCATTAGGGATATTATGATTTTTAAATATCGACTCTAGAGCTTTGGGAATAATATTTTTATTAAATAGAGGATCTAAAAATATAATTAGCTTAGAATTGTTGGCGTCAAAACTTGCAAGAGCATTTATGCTATCAGTTTTATATATTTCATAATTCTGTATTTCTAATGTATTAATATTTTCTTTGATTTGTTGCATAGCTTTAAAATTAAGTTCATAAAATATGGCTTTTGAAGCGCCTCTTGATATACTTTCTATACCTAGGCTACCACTGCCAGCAAAAGCATCTATGCAAATGCTATCATGTATATATGGAGCTAACCAATTAAAGATAGTTTCTTTAAGCTGATCAGAAGTTGGACGTAAGCCATTCACATTGGGGAATTTTAGTCTTCGATTTTTGTATTTTCCAGATATTATACGAATAGTATTTGTCTTCACTTATTCGATATCTCCAACCATTACAGTGATTATGTTATTTTCTTGTATAGATTGGTAAGCATTGTGAATTTGTGTAGCAGTAACATTATTAATATGCTCAACATAGGTATCAAAAAAATCTAAAGGTAGATTTTTATTTGCAATTGAAGATAATATATTTAATTTAGAACTATTTTTTACACAGCTTAGTAAATGTGTTCCTTCAATATGCTTTTTAGAGTTTGTTAGAGTTTGTTCATCTATAGTAGAATTGATGAAATTACTGTAGACACTATCTATAGTTTCTAAAGCAAGATTTGGATTACTTGTTTGAGCAGATATCACAAAGCTACCATAATCAGGATTAATGTTAGCAGTGCTTGAGATATTATAAACTAATCCAAGCTCTTCACGAACTTTATTGAAAAGCAGAGAGTTTAAACCGTCACTACCAAGTATTTCATTTCCTAGTTTTAGTGGAAAATATAATGGATCATTAATATCAAGTAACAATTGATGACCTGTTAGTATAGCAGTTTGTTTACTTGAGAACTTATTTTTAATTATTTGAGAGTTGTTTTTTTGTTGAGCAAATTTTTGCGTATTTTTTTTACCTTTTGGTAAAAAACTAACTAGGCTCTGAGAAATATCTTCAGCCTGTATTTTATCAATAGCACCAACTATACATATATTGGCATTGTTTGCACAAATATTTTCACTAAAGAAATCTTCAATATCTTTTTTTGATATTTTTTTAATAGTTTCTTTGTAGCCAATTGTTGGCTTGCTATAAGGATTATTTGCAAAAATATGCTTTGAAAATTCAAGTGAAGCTAGGTAGTTAGGCTGTTGATATAAATAATCAATATGAGTAAGAGTCTGAATCTTTTCTCTTTCTAATATATCAGCATCAAAGTCAGGAATTGTGAAAATTTCTTGTAGTATATTAATAGTGTTATTAATAATATTACGGTCATTTAAAAGACGAATTTTTATATTAAAAAACTCTTTAGTAGTTTCTGAGTGTATAGATATTCCATTATCTGTTATTTTATTTATAAGTTCTTGTTCACTAGATTTTTGAGTTTTTGTGGCGAACATTCCTACTGCTAAATCAGTCAAGCCATTTAGATTGCTATCAAATGCTGACCCAGCTCTAAAGTTAAGCTGAATATCAACCATTGGTAGACTAGGAGATTCTTGGAAATATACTGTTGTATTATCTATATCAAATTTATGGACCATAGTTTCTAATCCTTTAATAAGTGAAGAGATGTAAGGTTGTTTTTGTCAAAATATCTATTAAGTACGCGATTAACGTCGTTAATTGAGACATCATAGAGTTTTTCAAGATATTTATAGTAGTCAACATCTAGATTTATACTAGCAAGAGAGCCTATCAAATTTGCTTGAGTTTCAAGTGAATCCATAGCAAACACTTTATCAGCTTTTATGGTTACTTTTGCTCTATTTAGTTGCTCTTGAGTTACGCCATCATTTTTGAGTTTATTAATACAGTTTTCTATTTTATTCTGAATCTTATCTAAGTTTTGATCATGGTTCGCTATGGCTGTGATCGTGAAAATATCTTCACCCTTTGTAAAAGGCGAGTATTCACTATCTATATGACAACAAAGATTTTCATTTCTGACTAATTGCTGTTGTAATATTGATGCATCAGCACTACCAATAATAGTATTTAGGATCATTAAAGCAAAAGGATCATTATCATGATAATCAGTTGTTAGCGAGGGTGTTATGTATCCTAATATCGTAGCATCGGTATCATTTGGTGATTTTTGTACTTTTGAATGCCTATAGCCAATATTTATTAAGCTTTGCTCTTTTTCTATATTAATCAATTTAGATTTTGGAATACCACCAAAGTAATCTTTTATCATGGGTATAGCAGATGATTTATCAATATCACCTACAAGAACAATACTAGCATTGTTTGGAGCATAGTTTTGTTGATACCATTTTTTTAGATCATTAAGTGTATAGTTTTCAATATCTTCACGCCAGCCAATTATTGGAGTATGTCGAGAGTTATTTTGATATGCAAGTTTCATAAATTGTTCAAAAGCATAACTAAATGCTTTATCATCTACGCGTAGATTTCTTTCTTCAAGTACAACTTTTCTCTCTGGAATAAATTCATTTTCATCAAATAGTAAGTTTGACATTCTTGATGATTCAATAGATAGGCTTAGTTCTAGATTTTTTTTATGCCAAAACTGATAATAAGCAGTATAGTCAAATCCTGTGAATGCATTTTGCACACCACCATTATTTCCAACTATACTGTTTAGCTCATCTTTAGTATATTTATCAGTACCTTTGAACATCATGTGTTCAAGCATATGAGATATGCCGGTTAGTTTAGTAGGTTCGTATGTTGATCCTACTTTATACCAAATTTGAGCGAGAGCAACAGGTGCTCTAGAGTCTTTTTTTATGTATATATTAAGATCATTATCAAGGGAGTATTTATCGATGCTCATATAAATTTCTTATGTTTCTTTAGATTTTATAAATAGATAAATTAGTAATATCAATGCAATAACCGTAGGACCTGCAGCACCAAGTATAGTTGGTAGGTGTAGAATTAATGCAATTGGACCAAATATTTGGTTAATAATAAAAAATGCAAAACCAAAAAATGCACCTAAGAGTAATTTAAGTATTAGTGTCGATGATCTGGTTGATCCGATACTTAATGGTACAGAAAGTAGTATTAATACCATTAATGCTAATGGTTGGAAAATCTCTTGCCAAAATTTTAGTGATATTGAATCTTTGGCTTGGCTATTAGATAACATATATCTAGTCAACTGAGTGAAATTTAGATAATCATTATCGTTGATAGTGATAACTTTAGCTACAGATATTGGTATGGGGTTAGACCAGATAGCTTTATAAACATCTCCCTTAACACTAATATGTTTAGCGTATTTGTTAGGAAGTGTAACAACACTGACATCAAATACATTCGCTGTAGCATCGTTCACATATTCAGCTTTTTCAGCATATCTAACTTCCTGTACTTGGTTATCTTTAGTTATAAATTTTCTTATGCCGTATGCTTTTCCTTCATTTGGATCGATATTTGAGATATTCATGAAGCCATCAGGAGTTTTTAGCCATAAATCATGAGTGTTATATGCCACGGTATTTGAATCAGCAAGTTTTTGTAAAACTGGGGCAATATACCCACCAAAAACCATAGTGACTATAGAACCTATAATGCCAACTAATACAACTCCCTTTGCGATTTGAGCTGTAGAGCGACCAAAAGATCTTAATACTATAATCTCGGAGTTGTTAGCAAGTAAGCTAAGTCCCATTAGAGCACCAACCATAGCACAAGCTGGAAGTAGTGTGTATAAAATGCCTGGTAATTGGTATATGGTTAATATAATAAGTTCTATATTGCTTGCGCCTGTATCATTGTTACTTACCTGTGCTAGATAAGTAAAAATAAAAAACAAGATACAGAAAATTAAACTTACAATAAGAAAGCTACTAAATACTGTTTTGAATATGTAGCGATCAATACGGTTTAAAAACATTTATTTTTCCTTCTTAGAAGATCCATTATCTTTTTTGATTGTTCTAATAGCATAAATTATAAAAAAGATATGAGAAAGCCAAAGTCCTATCCAAACTGGTAATTTACCGCCAGTCATTAGTGTGTTCACAAACATGTTGCTACACAAATACACTGCTAGAACAATAACAGAGGGTAGTAGTTTAGCATATTTGTTCTGTCTTGGTCTTAGTCGGCAAAGCGCAAGTGCTAGTAGTGATGCTACTATGACAGAAATCGAGTTGTTAATGCGCCCAAAGAACTCTCCGCGAGAGACTGTACCATCATCTTTGTCAGTAAAGTTTTCTATAAGAGTGTGCATATATAGTCTATCAACTTTATCATGATTATAATCACGATCAGAAGTGTCAAAAATAGTATAGATAGCATTTTTAGCCGTGTTATAAGTGTGTTCGTATGTTTTGGGTTCTTTTGTGTATATGTGAGCATCATGGAAGTCTACATATGCAGCGTCCTTATCTGTTATAACTTCTGCGACAGGTGCAGTTACTACTTTGTATTCATCACTATTATCCGTAGCCATATACAAAAAGACATCTTTAAGGGTGTTACCTGATTTGCTTTTTATATATATAACTTTTCCATCAGTAGTTTTAATTATTTTGTCATCGGTTATTGAGGACAAAAGAGCTTTTGCTGTTAGCGAAGCTTGATAAATATCCTGAGTTTGCTTAGATAAGGGGTTAATATACATTACGGTCAAAAATGTAATGATTGTCAGAGCATACACAGGTTTCATGGTATTTTTAACAATTTGCATCCATGTAACTCCACCTGCTAGAGTTACAAACATTTCATTATTCGCAAAGTATTTACCAAAACAAATCACAATAGCGAGAAATATTGCAATAGGAGCTACAAGACTTACGTTTCCAGGTATTGTTAGTATCACAAACTTTATAATTGAGTCAATGCCTAAACCTTGCGAGTATGCTTGTTGAAAAAGTCGAATAAGTAAGTTAGCCGATACAATAGATATTATGAATAATGTAATCGATGTAAAGGTATTAACTATGTCTTTATTGTAATATTTTTCAAGAATCAATGTATGTCACTGTGTATATAATAATTATGCTAACTGCAATTCTATATTTTTTACAAGCAAAAGTCAGTAGATAAGAATAACTAGCTTTTAAATTTTAATGCGAGAAATATTCTTTTTTGATATTATGTTATAAAATTGTGTTACAAGTAATATAGGATATCTAATGAAAATCGTTGTAAATAGTCAGTCGACTTTGTCTGCTGAGGTATTAATCGTTGCTGAAGAAAATCTCAAGAAATTAATTGCCGAAACAAAATGCCCGAATTCTAAATCTTTATTAGATAAAAAAGTTTTTAAAGCAGAGTCTGGTGAGGTTCTTCCTTTGCTACATGGTGATAAGGTTGTGATTCTTTTAGGTCTTGGTCTTAGACAAGATTTTATAGCATCAGAATATGATAAGGTTATTGCTAAGGCGGCTGAGCAACTTAAAAAACTCAATATAAAAGAAGTTTCTGTAAACATAGATTATATATTTGATAATGCTAACGTGAAGCAATTTGCATTAGACACTGTTAGAGCGTTTATTTCTGAAACTTATGTTTTCGATCAGCTAAAATCTAAAAAGGAAAATTTCTCATTAGAAGCTATTGAGTTGGTGTATTCAGGTAATCAAGATCTTGAAGAGTCTGCTAAGATTGGTTCGGCGATTGCATGTGGCCAAAACTATGCTAAAGACTTACAAAATCTTCCTGCTAATATCTGTAATACTGACTATATGTTAAATGAAGCTAGAGATTTAACATCTAAGTATGAAACATTTAATCTTAACTATCTAGATCAAGATGCAATGGCAGAGCTTGGTATGGGTTGTGCTCTAGCTGTAGGTCGTGGATCTGATATGTCTAATTATACTGTTTGTATGGAGTATAATGGAGGAGACGAAAATAAAGCGCCTATAGTACTGGTTGGTAAAGGTTTAGTCTTTGATAATGGCGGTATTTGTATTAAACCAGCAGCTGGGATGGACTCTATGAAAATGGATATGGGTGGTGCTGCAGCTGTTATGGGTACAATGAAAGCTTTAGCGATGATAAACCTTCCTATAAATGTAGTTGGAGTTATGGGATTAGCAGAAAATGCTGTAGATGCTAGGTCTTATAGACCTGGTGATGTACTTAAGAGTATGAAGGGTATAACAGTAGAAGTAAGCAACACAGATGCGGAAGGCCGTTTGGTGCTTTGTGATACATTAACTTATATCGGTAAATATAATCCAAAAGCAGTTGTCAATATGGCAACTCTAACTGGTGCTATGATTATATCTTTAGGTGATGCTTTTTCTGGATTGTTTGCAAATAGTGATAAGTTAGCTAATAGTCTTCAGCAAGCTGCTGATGCCTCTAATGATTTGGTGTGGAGATTACCTTTACATAAACCATACCTTAAGAAATTAGAAAGTAAAGTTGCTGATATGGATAATTGTGGTCGTGATAGATCAGCTGGATCTATAGTTGCTGGATTATTCTTATCAAAATTTACAGAAGACTATGAATGGGCTCATCTTGATATCGCAGGGTCTGCAATGGGAGATTTTGCTAGCTGTAAAGCAACAGGTAGACCAGTGCCATTACTAGTACATTATCTTTTATCTCAGGCTAAATAGTAGATTATTAGCTTATCTATCTCTAGCATATTTTTTCTAATATGATATAATATTTCTGTAATTAAATATCACCTCTTTTAGATTTTAATTACGGAGATTAAAAATGTTAAGAATTACTCAACAAGCAATCACTTTTGATGATGTGTTGCTTTCGCCTAGATATTCAAACGTACTTCCACATCAAGTAGATTTGAAGACAAATATTACTAGAAATATTCAATTGAATATTCCTTTAGTTTCTGCAGCTATGGATACTGTTACTGAGTCTCGTCTTGCTATAGCTATAGCTCAAGAAGGTGGCATTGGTATTATTCATAAAAATATGTCTATACAAGCTCAAGCTCAAGAAGTTAAAAAAGTAAAAAGATTTGAAAACGGAATGGTAATTGATCCAATTACTATAAAGCAAGAAAGTTCAATCAAAGAAGTTATGCAGCTTGCGAAAGAGCATAACTTTTCTGGTTTTCCAGTCGTTGATGATAATAATATAATTATTGGTATTGTTACTAAGCGTGATTTTAGATTTGCTAAAGACTTAGATGAACTAGTAAGTTCTATAATGACGCCTAGAGATCAGTTAGTAACAGTAGCAGAGGATGCTTCTCAAGGAGCAATCAAGAAAAAACTTCATGAACATAAAATAGAGAAGTTGCTTGTAGTTAATGAACAAGGTGAGCTAGTTGGTTTGATAACAACAAAAGATATCGAAAGATCACAAAATAAGCCTAATGCTTGCAAGGATTCGCCCGGTCGTCTAAGAGTTGGTGCTGCTGTTGGTACTGCTGTAGATACAAAAGAGCGTGTTGCTGCATTAGCTGCTGAAGGTGTTGATATAATTGTGGTTGATACTGCGCATGGTCATTCTCAAGGCGTGCTTGATATGGTTAGATGGGTCAAGGATAACTATCCAAATATTGAGGTTGTAGGTGGTAATATTGCTACAGCAGAAGCTGCAAAAGATCTTGTTAAAGCTGGTGCTGATGCTGTGAAAGTAGGTATAGGTCCTGGTTCAATATGTACTACAAGAATAGTTGCAGGTGTGGGTGTGCCACAGATTACAGCGATATCAAATGTTGCTGAAGCTTTAGAAGGCACAGGAGTCCCAGTTATTGCTGATGGCGGTATCAAATTTTCTGGAGATATAGCAAAGGCTATAGTTGCTGGAGCATCAGTAGTTATGATTGGTGGTCTTTTTGGTGGTACTGAAGAGTCGCCTGGTGAGGTTGAACTTTTTCAGGGACGTTCTTATAAGTCATATCGTGGTATGGGGTCACTAGGCGCCATGGAGCTGGGTTCTTCTGATAGATACTTCCAAGGTAATACTGATGCTAAGAAGTTTGTTCCGGAGGGTGTCGAAGGTAGAGTACCTTACAAGGGTCATCTAGCTGCAGTTATTCACCAGTTAATAGGAGGCTTAAGATCTAGTATGGGATATACTGGTTCAAAAGATATCCAAACAATGCGTACAGAACCTACATTTGTTCAAATTACGGGAGCTGGTTTGAAGGAATCACATGTCCATGATGTAACAATTACAAAAGAGCCACCTAATTATCAGTCTTAAAATTTCTTGATTATTGTCATAGTAAGTTATAATTTACTATTATTTTCTAAATATAAAAACAATGTCACAAGCTATACTGTTCTTAAATGGTAGTATTGATTTATTTTTTTGTGAAAAGTATATTCAGAGCAGTTTTAATGATCTTGATATATTTTGTGCAGATGGTGCCTACGAAAAGATCAATAAATCTAAGTATTTAAATTCAAAAGTCAAAAAAGTTATAGGCGACTTTGATTCGTTTGCTGTTTTAAATGATGAACTATTTCTCATTGATAAGGATCAATATTCTACTGATTTCGAAAAATCACTAGAATATATAATATCTCTAGGTGGTTCAAAAATCTATGTGTTTGGTGCATCAGAAGGAGAAATGGATCATTTCTTATGTAATATTACTATTGCTAAAAACTATATACAAAATATAGAGATTGAGTTTATAGATATATATTCTAGATACTTCTTTATACCTAAAAAATATATTGTCAGTAGTGTATTGGGTAAGATGTTTTCAGTTATGCCTTTTGGATATGCAGAAAATATATATTATAATGGTCTTAGGTATCCTTTAAGCGGAGCAAGCTTGAGTATAGATACCGGTACAGGTGCAAGAAATTATGCCATAGAAGATAAGGTTGAGATATCTTATTCAAGTGGGGATATTTTATTGTTTATATCGCATGCAAAATATAAGGATAGATTAAATGCTATTTTGTAATGATTCTAATAAAGAGCTAAAAGAACAGAAAGTAAGCTTATCACATGAGTTTGCTACAGATAATCACAGAGTTAAGAAATTATCTTTAAAGTTTGAGAATATATATTTTGATTATTCAAAAAATCTTGTAAATGACAGTATATTGAAAACTCTTTTGGAGTCAGGTAGTAAATCTAATCTTAAAAATAAAATCCAGCAGATGTTTGCAGGAGAAAAAATTAACTCTACCGAGAATCGATCGGTTTTACATACTGCATTACGCGATTTGTCTAATTCTCCATTAGTTATAGATGGACAAGATATTCGTAAAGAGGTAAATGAAGAAAAACAACGTGTAAAAGCTCTTGTTGAAAAAGTAACATCAGGAGAGTGGAAAGGTTTTTCAGGTAAAAGAGTTACGGATATTGTGAATATTGGAATTGGTGGTTCAGATCTTGGACCTAAGATGGTTGTCAGAGCATTACAACCTTATCATTGTACTGGATTAAAAGTACATTTTGTTTCAAATGTTGATGCTGATTCATTGCTACAAGCTTTGCATGTTATTGATCCTGAGACAACCTTATTTATTGTGGCCTCTAAATCATTTTCAACAGAGGAGACTCTGCTAAATTCTATTTCAGCTAGAGAGTGGTTACTTGATCATTATGAAGATGAAAAAGCTGTAGCTAACCATTTTGTTGCCATATCTAGTAAATTAGATAAAGTAGAAGAGTTTGGTATAAATCTTGAACATTGCTACAAAATGTGGGATTGGGTTGGTGGTCGCTATTCATTATGGTCATCAATAGGGATGTCGATAGCTTTTGCAGTTGGCTATGATAATTTTGAGAAACTTTTAGCAGGTGCTTATTCTATCGATAAGCACTTTAAAGAAACCGAGTTTGATAAAAATATTCCAGTTATTATGGGGCTATTAGCAAGCTACTACTCTTGTGCTTATCACAGTCAATCACAAGCTTTACTTCCTTATGATGAGAGACTTTGTTATTTTGTCGACTATCTTCAACAGGCCGATATGGAAAGTAATGGTAAATCAGTAAATCTTGCAGGTGAGGGTGTTGATTATCAAACAGGTGTTGTCCTTTGGGGTGGTGTTGGAACGAATGGACAACATGCTTTTCATCAGCTTTTACATCAAGGTAATGTTTTTATTCCAGTTGATTTTATTGCTGTAGCGACAAGTCATCATAGTTATGATAATCATCAACTGGCTTTACTGGCTAATTGTTTTGCTCAGTCACAAGCGCTAATGTTTGGACAATCTTATGATATGGTTTATAATGAGCTCTTAAATTCTGGTTTGAGTGAGGTTCAAGCAAAACAGTTAGCACCTCACAACGTGATTACAGGAGATAGACCGAGTACGACAATTTTATTAGATGAGTTGAGTCCATATACTCTAGGAGCACTTATAGCCTTGTATGAACACAAGATATTTGTTCAAGGAGTGTTATGGGATATCAATAGTTATGATCAATGGGGTGTTGAGCTTGGTAAAAAACTGGGTAAAAATATTTTAAAGGCAATCAGTGATGACTCTTCAAAGGAGTATCAAAACTTAGATGAGTCAACTAAGTGGCTCATAGCGAAGGTAAAAAATAAATAATGATGATTAGTAAGAAAAAAGGCTTTTCTTTAGTTGACACAATGGTCGTTATTGTCATTATACTATATTGATGATGGCAGCAATTAGTTCCTTTTCTTTTTACTATAAAACATTTGCCGAAACTAGATTAACTAATTTACAAAAACTTATGGAATATGCTGTTATCAAAGCTCGTTCGGATGGTAAGACTATTATTGTTTGTGCTGCTAATTCAGATAGTTTTGACGGAACAGGTAAGTTAGATAAAAATAGTTTTTCTTGTTTAAATTCAACTTCATGGAATGATGGTCCAATAGTAGCTTTTGAAAGAGCAGATGGTATAGAATTATACAATGGAAATACCGATAATATTAGCTAATCTTCCTCAAGATAATGGGGGAATATCTATGTTAATTTAGCAGGTAATTCTAGTTTTATAAGGATATCAATTTAATGGATTTATGGCTACAGGTAATGGTAACGTCACATATTGTGATAGAAATAATAAGTACCAAGCAGCATTAGTTATTAACTTAGCTGGCAGAGTAGTTTATACTGACAGTCCTACAAGAGAGGGCGGTGGTGCGTATACTTGTGAATAATTTAATTTGTGTGTTATTAAAAGGAGAAAATAAATAATGACAAATGGTAGAGTGCCTATGACTCCAGCAGGAGAACAAGCATTAAGAGCAGAGTTGAGTAGATTAAAGAAAACTGAAAGGCCTGCGATTATTGAAGCTATAGCAGAAGCTCGTGATCATGGGGATCTAAAAGAGAATGCTGAATATCATGCTGCTAGAGAGAGACAAGGTATTATTGAGGGCAGGATTAAAGATATAGAATCAAAATTATCTAACGCTCAGGTTATTGATGTAACAAAACTTCAAGCTAATGGTATGGTCATTTTTGGAGCTACTGTCACAGTTATTAATGTTGATACAGAAGAAGAAACTACATACCAAATAGTAGGTGAGGATGAGGCTGATATAGATAATCATAAGATATCTGTTGTAGCGCCATTAGCTCGTGCTTTAATTAAAAAAGAAGTTGGTGATGAGATTATCTTAGATACTCCTAAAGGTAAAGTTACATACGAAATTGTAGAAGTAGAATATAAATAATCTTAAACCCAATGGATATTCCTCTAAAAAATTCTTTATGAAAAAAATTATCATCCAGGGTGCAAAAACCCATAATCTAAAAAATATCGATGTTGAAATACCTAGAGATAAGCTTACTGTTATTACAGGATTAAGTGGTTCTGGTAAATCATCACTAGCATTTGATACGCTATATGCAGAAGGACAAAGACGTTATGTTGAGTCGTTATCCTCCTATGCTAGACAGTTTTTATCGATGATGGATAAGCCAGATGTTGAGCATATAGAAGGCCTATCTCCTGCTATTTCAATTGATCAAAAAACAACATCTCATAATCCGAGATCTACCGTCGGTACAGTTACTGAGATATATGATTATTTAAGGGTATTTTTTGCTAGGGCAGGAACGGCTAAATGTCCAGTTCATCAAATAGAACTTAAAGCACAGACAATCAGTCAGATGGTTGATAAAATCCTAGAGTTTGATGAAAATACACGCTTAATGATATTAGCTCTAATTATTTCTCAAAAGAAAGGTACTCATCATACTCTGTTAGATAAGATATTAGCACAGGGGTATATTCGTGTACGTATAAATGGAGAGTTTTTTAATTTAGATGAAGACTATCCAGAGTTAGATCGCTACAAGAAGCATAACATAGAAGTTGTGGTTGATAGGTTTAAGCCTAAAAAAGATAATGAGCAACGAATTGCAGAGTCTATAGAAACTGCTTTAGATCTTGGTAATGGTATCGTCAAATTAGTAGATATGACTAACGAAACTGCTGATGATATTTTATTCTCATCTAAGCATGCCTGTCCGTTGTGTGATTATGCTCTCAAAGAGTTATCACCAAGAGTTTTTTCATTCAATAGTCCGTTAGGAGCTTGTAGTAGTTGCGATGGTCTAGGAGTCAAAGAATTTTTTGATGAGAAAAAAGTAATAATAGATCCAGCAATTTCACTTAAACATGGAGCAATTGTTAAGTGGAATAAGACAAATCAGTATTATTACTCACAATTGGAATCTTTAGCAGAGCATTATAAGTTCTCATTAGAAGAACCTTTTGAAAAATTATCTAAAAAGATTCAAGAAGTAATTTTATATGGTTCAGGTGATGAGGCTATTAATATGACTGTTGATTCAATTAGAGGTGGTAGGCAAACTAGAGTCAAGCTATTTGAGGGAGTTATACCTCATTTTGAGCGTAGATACTATGAGTCTGACTCTGATATAGTCAAAAAAGACCTGTATGAGCTTATGAGTAATCTCAAATGTAAGTCTTGTAATGGTGCTAGAATTAATGAATATGCTAGAAATATATTTATAGATGATAAAAATATAGCAGATGTATGTGCTTTGTCTATAGATGATTTATTAAAATGGCTTGATGAATTAGAGTTTGTCGGTCAGCAAAAAGTTATTGCAGAGAATTTACTTAAAGAGATTAGATTAAGAGTCGAATTTTTAGCAAATGTTGGCCTAGAATATTTAAGCTTAGCAAGACAGGCTGATACTCTTTCAGGTGGTGAAGCACAACGCATTAGACTTGCTAGCCAAATTGGCGCTGGTCTAGTAGGAGTTATGTATATATTGGATGAGCCGTCTATTGGACTTCATCAAAGAGATAATCAACGTCTTTTAGACGCGTTACATAACCTCAAGGATTTAGGTAATACAGTTATCGTTGTTGAACATGATGAAGATGCAATTAAACAAGCAGATTATATTATTGATATGGGACCAATGGCTGGTGTTCATGGTGGCGAAGTAGTAGCATCTGGAAATTATCAAACGATTATTAAAAATAAAAAATCTTTGACTGCTGATTATTTGAGTGGTCGCAAGAAAATAGAAGTTCCAAAAACTAGACTAAAAGCTAGTAAAAATCGTTATATTGAAATAAATGGCGCTATTGGAAATAATTTACAAGGTGATAATTTAAAAATTCCAGTAGGAGCTTTAACTTGTGTAACAGGGGTATCCGGTTCTGGTAAATCAACTTTGATAAATAGGACACTATTTCCTTTGGCATCTAGATTACTAAACAGAAGTACGCTTGTACCTATGGAATATAAATCGCACAAAGATTTTAACCACTTAGACAAGGTTATTGATATCGATCAGTCACCAATAGGGCGTACCCCTCGTTCTAATCCAGCTACATATACAGGTGTTTTTACTCCTATAAGAGAGCTATTCGCAGCTACTGCAGAATCAAGATCAAGGGGTTATAGTGCTGGCAGATTTAGTTTTAATGTACGTGGTGGTAGGTGCGAAGCTTGTCAAGGTGATGGTGTTATAAAAGTTGAAATGCACTTTTTAGCTGATGTATACGTAGCTTGTGATGTTTGCGAAGGAAAGCGATATAATCGTGAAACTCTTGCCGTACAGTACAAAGGAAAAAATATATACGAAGTATTAGAAATGACTGTGGAGGAGGCTCTAGAGCTTTATGATGCTGTTCCGAGTATCAAAACTAAATTAGAAGCTTTGATGAACGTGGGATTATCTTATATTAAGTTAGGCCAAAGTGCGACTACTTTATCTGGTGGAGAAGCTCAAAGAGTTAAGCTAGCTAAAGAGCTCTCAAAACGCTCAACAGGAAAGACTTTATATATTTTAGATGAACCAACAACTGGGCTACACTTCTATGATATTGATCAACTTCTAAAAGTAATTATGGACTTACGTGATAGAGGTAATACAGTAGTAATTATCGAGCATAATCTTGATGTTATCAAAATGGCTGACTGGATAGTAGATTTAGGTCCTGAAGGTGGAAGCAAAGGTGGGCAGATAATATTTGACGGAACGCCTGAGGATATTGTTAAATGCAAAAAATCTTATACAGGGAAGTATTTAAATAATTTACTTTGATTAAGATGTTGACACTTTATTTAAGTTATTGGGTTTACAAAGTATCACATAAGCTAAGATAGCTAATAAGCCTAAAAAATATATAACCTGAACCCATGCAAAAGCAGAAGAAGATATAATAGAATCAAAGCTTATATTTTTAATCCCGGAAAGCATTGCTAAAACTACACTCGCCCATGATATGGCAAATGCATTTGTTAATTGAATTATTGAACTATTAACAATTGTCGCAGGACTCATGTGCTCATCATTTTCAATAGAGTTATAAATTTCTGCATTACAAACTATAGTAAACATTCCAAAACAAATATCTATTATTATAAGTAAAACTGAGAATGCAAAAAAGTTAAAGTCAATAAAGACTATTCCTAGGCTTAAATATGTAAAAGCCATTGTTGTAAGAGTTATCACAAAAAACTTATAAAAATGTAAGCTTATTAGTACTTTTTTTACTACTTTTTTAACATACCATGCTGGCATTATAAAAAACATTAATGCTAGACCTGATTCAAAAGCAGAAAAGTGTTGTTTTGTCTGTAAATATAATGGTAGAAGGAAAAACATACTCATTATCAGTAAGCGAGTCGTAGAGCTTATAATAGTAAGATATTTAAAGCAGTTGTTTTTGAAAATGTTGAGATTAATAACGGCATTATCACCTAATCGTATTGCATGTCGAAGATATACTACAAATAAGATTATAGTAATAAAAGTATTAACCATTTAATATTTGGAAGTATGCTTGCATCAATCATAAGATCGATAAAGAACATTAATAAAGCTATTGATACTCCAAGAATTAGAAAACCTTTAAAATCAAACTTTCTAATTTTTGCTACTGAAATATTAGGTAAGTAGATGCCTATTAGTATTATACAAATTAGCACAATAGGAAAGTTAATAAAGAATATCATTCTCCAGCCAATATAAGTTGTCATCGCACCTCCAACTAAAGGTCAATAACAGGTCCTAATGTAGCAATAACTGCAACTATTGACATCGCTGTCAATCGATCATTTTTGAATATTCTAACCATGGCCAAACGAGCAGCTGGCGCAGTAAATGCTCCAAAGGCTCCTTGAAAGGCTCTAAATATTACCAGACTAATAATATTTGTTGATAGTCCACAAGCTACAGAAGAAATAATAAATCCTATTAAAGAGATGATTAGACGCTTTTTACAGTCTATTTTATCTGAGATCTAACCAGATGCAGGGATAAATAGCCCCAGAGCTAACAGATAAACAGTTACAGCTACCTTAAGAGTTAACGCATTTACTTGAAAATCATTTGCTATTTGAGTAGAGCAGTATTAAGTGCAGAACTATCAATTAACTCTATGAGAAAAACTATACCAATTGCATAGGCTATTATTTTATTTCTATCCATTATAATTTTAAGAATTGCTTTCGTTTTGACAACAATTAAGTACCATGAATAGATTAGTATATATTTATATTGCTCAATATCATATTGATATTTATACAATTATTTGGCAAAACGACTAGCTAATAATGGAATTTTTTACTATAGTATTAGGTGGATTTTAGTATTAAAACTTCATAAGGAAGAAAAAGGTAAAATAAATATATGGCACAAAATAATGATAATAAAAATAATATGCTTAAAAATATTATTTTTTGGATTTTAATCATTGGTGGGATGCTACTGCTTTTCAATGTTATTAATGATACGAATAGCTCATCTAAAAGTATTAACTACTCCTCATTTGTAACAAAGCTTAAAGATAATAAGATTAGTGTAGTAGACGTGGATGGTAGAACTATTACTGGTAAGACAGAAGATGGCGAAAGCTTTGTGACTTATGCTCCGCTACTTGATGGTAGTTTAGTCAATAAGTTAGAGGATAGCAAAGCTGTTATTAAAGCAAAAGCACCTGAGAAGCCAAATATATTTTTAGCATTCTTACTGAATTGGTTGCCTATGTTACTAATCTTTGGCTTCTTCATCTATATGATGATGAAAGCTGGTGGAGGTAGTAAAGGTGGTCCTTTCTCTGTAGGTAAGAGTAAAGCTAAACTTTTAGGCGAAGATGAAATCAAAGTAACTTTGGAAGATGTAGCTGGTGTCGATGAGGCTAAAGAGGAAGTAGCTGAGATTGTTGATTTCTTACGTGAGCCAAAAAAATATGAAAAAATTGGTGGTAAAATTCCAAAAGGTGTCTTAATGGTTGGACCTCCTGGAACGGGTAAGACACTTCTAGCAAGAGCTATAGCTGGTGAAGCTAAGGTACCATTTTTCTCGATTTCAGGCTCTGACTTTGTAGAGATGTTTGTTGGTGTCGGTGCATCTCGTGTACGCGATATGTTTGATCAAGCCAAGAAAAAAGCACCTTGTCTAGTATTTATTGATGAGATAGATGCTGTAGGACGTCATCGTGGCTCAGGTATGGGTGGTGGCAATGATGAGCGCGAACAGACTTTAAACCAAATGCTTGTTGAAATGGATGGTTTTGCTGATAATGAAGGCGTTATAGTTATTGCTGCGACTAACAGACCGGATGTTTTAGATAAAGCATTATTAAGACCTGGTAGGTTTGATAGACAAGTAAATGTAGGTTTGCCAACGGTTAAAGGCCGTGAAGCTATACTTAAAGTTCATATGAAAAAAGTAGCTCTAGGCGATGATGTTAGAGCTGACTGGATAGCGCGTGGTACACCTGGATTTTCTGGTGCTGAGCTTGCTAACCTTGTAAACGAAGCAGCACTATTTGCTGCAAGAGAGTCTAAAGATAATATTAGCATGGCAGATTTTGAAAAGGCTAAAGATAAAATCTTGATGGGCTCAGAAAGAAGAAGTATGGCTATGACTGAGAAAGAGAAGAAGCTTACTGCATATCATGAAGCAGGCCATGCTATCATTGGTAAGTTGATGCCTGAACATGATCCAGTATATAAGGTAAGTATTATACCTAGAGGCAGAGCTCTTGGTGTGACTATGTATATGCCAGAGGGTGATACTGTTAGTCAAAGTAGGCTTATTCTACATGGACGTTTATGCAGTATATTTGGTGGTAGAATCGCTGAAGAGCTTATATTTGGTTATGACCATGTTACTACAGGAGCGTCTAATGATATTCAAGTTGCCACTGATATTGCGCGTAACTATGTAGCACGTTGGGGCTTATCAGACACTATGGGAACAGTCTTGTATGATGTTGAAGATGAGGGACCTTTTGGTGGAAGTGGTGGTAAATCTGTCAAGATGTCAGATTCTACTATCCGTGAAGTAGATACAGAAGTACGCAAGTTGATTGATAAGAGTTATAATAAGGCTAAGAAGTTATTAGAAGATAATGCGGATATACTTCATGCTATGGCAGATGCTCTTATGAAATATGAAACTATAGACGCATTGCAGGTAGATGATTTAATGGCGCGCCGTGATGTACGTGAGCCAGGTGAATACGGAGATAGTTACAAACTAAATGCTGAAGCTGCAAAGGTCATAGCTCCTACTGTACCAGATGAAGATATTCCTGATACTTCTGATGAAGCTAGTCCTAAAAATGATCTTTAAATATAGAGACTTCAGACTTTTTCTAAAAACTCATATTTTAATTTTAAAAATATTCATGACAAAATCTAATATCTATTAATAATAATTCTAAAGTTAATACTTTAATTAAAGTTAATCATATTAAAAGCTATAAAATTAAGATTTTTGTGGAATTTATGCTAATATATCTTCAGCAAAATTAAGATAAAAGGAACAGATATGTCATTACCTACTCCTCATATAGAAACATTAAGGAAAGAAGAATTTGCAAAAACTGTAATTATGCCAGGCGATCCGCTAAGAGCTAAATATATCGCAGATAACTATTTAGAAAATGTTACAAGAGTTAATGCTGTCAGAAATATGTTTGGTTATACAGGTACTTACAAAGGTAAAAAAGTAAGTGTTATGGGTTCTGGTATGGGTATGGCGAGCATGGGCATTTATGCTTATGAGCTTTTTAAATATTATGATGTTGATAATATCATTCGTATTGGCTCAGCTGGTTCATATAAAGAAGAGCTCAAAGTCTATGATGTAGTACTTGTAGAAGAAAGTTACTGTGAATCTGATTTTGTTGAAATTGTAACTGGTGATAAGGCACGCGATGTTAAGTCTTCAGAAGAACTTAATAATGATCTTGAAGAGTCGGCAAAAAGACAAAATATAGAACTTAAAAAAGCAAAAGCACATTGTACCGACGTTTTTTATAGAAAGAATTCTGATGATTACAAAAAGATTATCAAGAAGTATGGTTGTGATTTAGTTGAGATGGAGACTGCTGCTTTATTTGCAACAGCAAATGAGTTGGGTAAAAATGCATCTGCAGTTGTAACGATATCTGACAGCTTTATAACAGGTGAATCAACTACTGCTCAACAAAGAGAGCAATCTTTCACTAACATGATGGAAGTTGCTTTAGGTACTATTACTGAAAAATAGTATATTTATTCTTTTGATTTATTAATTTCTAGTTTTATTTTTTCTAATGCTTTCTTTGCTTTTTCATTAGGTAGGTTTTTATCAGCTTTTTTTGTTTGATGGTTTGAATAGTCTACGATAAGCTCTATTTTTTCAACTCTTGAAAATAGAGTTGTTTGGTTTAATTTTGTGATAAACTGGCTATGTAATTCTTTTATTTTTGATTTTAGTATTTCTTTATCACTTTGTACTATTATCTTAGTTGGAGAGTAGAAGACTAGTTGAGTATCCTTTATGTATGGTAGGTTTATTTTGTGTAATTGTCTATTTGCTACTTCTATAGTGGTATTTAGATTAACAGCTTTTGCTATTAAATCTTTGCTAGCATAAGTTGATTCAGTAACTTTTTTTCTAGTTCTGTGTGAATCTATATTAGCAATTTTTTCTGGAATAATTTTTATGCTCATAATAATCTAGTATATTTTTGTAGTATTACTTAGTTGAGAATAGAATATTTCAATAGCATTGTCTATAGCCGATTCTCTTCCTTTACTTGAACAAGACTTTATCATATATTGTTTAGGAGCTAATTGGCTAGATAAATTATCAGTTATTTGTAGCTCAATAGTTGTATTGATACAGTAACGATTGTTAATTAATTGGTTGTCGTAGTCTTTTAATTTTAGAGATATACTGATATTTGCAGAATTTTTATTATCTGTGATTATATAGTTATTTACTTGTAAATATTTTTCTAAAGAGCTATAAAAGAAGCCACTATTTTGTTTATCAATATATATTTGTATAGTTCGCTTAACATTTAAAAGTTCATTATCTATATGATTTAGAGCTTCCATGTAGTCATTGATATCAATACTAGGAGATAACACTACTAGTGCTCTTAGGCTTGATTTTATTATTTTGATATTTTTATCTGCTTGTTGCGTAATATTAAATCTATAAATAGAGCTTTTGTTATATGTAGTGGAGAGTAGTTGACTTGCTTGTTTGATATTACTACTAATTAAATCTTTTAAGTCATTTATAGTCTGCGATTTATTTATTTGAATTTCTATGTAGAATGTATTATTTGTTTGTGATTGATTTATTACTTGATAATTTGGGATTGTAACATCTGCAGAAGAAGTCGAGATCTCTTGGATAAGTTTTTGAGATACCTTATTGTTGTTAGAAATATTAGTGAAACTTGTTGTTGTTGACACAGTGACATGAAGTCTTTGGATCATATCTGCTAGAGCATTTTGAGTTGCTTTTTTTGAGGTTCTGCCTGAACCAAAACTATATAAAACTTCATCTGTGTTTGCTTGATTTGCTATAAACCATTGTGGAATGGATTCTATATTTGTATCTTCTATTTTAGATGGCTTATAGCTAGTCTTTTGCACCTGTTGGATATCAGTGTTTGTTCTAATATCATATTTCTTTTGAGTATTTGTGGAGCAACAAGATGTTAATAGACTTAATGTTATTAACATAGACAGCTTTAGCTTAAAATATCTCATTATGACAGGTATATGGTCTAAATTCGTACAATTAATGTATCTATCTTAATTTAAATTTCTTATAAACTCTATATAATGTACATTTAGGTTATTATTTTTATTTAAAACTATTAAGTATTTGGTTAGTTAACAATGTTAAATTTAGTACAGAAAATTATAGGTAGTCGCAACGATAGATTCATCAAAAAAGTTTCTAAAACAGTCCAAAAAATTAACTCTTTAGAGTCTGAGTTTGAGAAATTTAGCGATCAAGAGTTAAAAGCAAAAACTCAAGAATATAAAGATAGAGTAGCAAAAGGTGAAGCGTTAGATAATCTTCTTCCAGAGGCGTTTGCTACAGTTAGGGAAGCTGGCAAGCGTACCAAAAATATGCGTCATTATGATGTGCAGCTTATTGGCGGTATAGTACTTCACCAAGGCAAAGTAGCTGAGATGAGAACAGGTGAAGGTAAAACTTTAGTTGCAACATTACCAGCATATCTAAACGCTTTGACTGGTAATGGGGTGCATGTGATTACAGTTAATGATTACCTTGCAAAGCGTGATGCAGAATTAATGAGTGATATTTATGAATTCCTAGGATTATCAGTAGGTGTGATAGTAGCTGATCTAAATCCTGAGCAACGAAGAGAATCTTATGATTGTGATATTACATATGGAACAAACAATGAGTTTGGTTTTGACTATCTTAGAGATAATATGGCTTATGATAAAGAACAGCAAGTCCAAAGAAGTCGTAACTATGTAATTATAGATGAGGTTGATTCAATTTTAATTGATGAAGCTAGGACTCCTCTTATTATATCTGGGGCATCTGATGATAGTTCGGAGATGTATAATCTTTTCAATAGATTGGTTCCATTTCTAGAAAAGCAAGAAAAGGAAGAGTTAGAAGAGGATCAAGAGCAAAAAGATTTTTATGTTGATGAGAAATCTAAAAAAGCATATTTAACTGAAAAAGGTTATGCAAAAATTGAAAGTATGCTTAAAAAAGAGGGTATCCTTGAAGAAGATGATAATTTGTATAGTCCACATAATATTACAAAAATGCACTATTTAAATGCATGTTTGATAGCTCATTCGTTGTATCAGCTTAATATTGATTATATTGTGCGTGATCAAGAAATTGTTATTATCGATGAAAGTACTGGTAGAGCAATGCCAGGGCGTAGATGGTCAGATGGTTTGCATCAAGCGATAGAAGCTAAAGAGGGTGTCAAAATCAATGCTGAAAATCAGACAATGGCATCTATTACATTCCAGAATTTCTTTAAGCTATATAACAAAATTGCAGGTATGACTGGTACGGCAGATACCGAAGCTTTTGAGCTTCATTCTATTTATGGATTAGAAGTAATAATCATTCCTACTAATAAACCATTAATTAGAAAAGATCATCATGATGAAATCTATGGTAGTGTAAGAGAGAAGTTCGATGCTATCGTTGAGGATATCAAACAAAGAATATCTAAAGGTCAACCAGTGTTAGTTGGTACTGCATCTATTGAAGCATCTGAAGTTCTATCAACTTTACTGAAGAAAAAGAAAATTAGACACAATGTATTAAATGCTAAACAGCATGAGAAAGAAGCTAGTATTATCGCCATGGCAGGTTATCCAGGTAATGTAACGATCGCAACGAATATGGCAGGTCGAGGTACTGATATTATCTTAGGTGGTAATTTGGAAGTTGAAATTGCACAGCTTGAGGATCCTACACCAGAGGAGGTTGTCCAAATTAAGGCAGAATGGGTTAAGCGTAACGAGGTTGTCAAAAATGCAGGTGGATTATGCATTATTGGTTCAGAAAGACATGATTCACGTAGGATTGATAATCAGTTAAGAGGTCGTGCTGCTCGACAAGGTGATCCAGGTGAGAGTAAGTTCTATCTATCAATGGATGATAATCTTTTGAGGATTTTTGCTTCTCAAAGTATGGCTGAAAGAGTTAAGAAAGGTCTAAAAGGTGGTGAATCATTAGCTTTTGGTTTTATGTCAAAAGTTATATCAAAAGCTCAAGGTAAAGTTGAGAGTTATCATTTTGATATCCGTAAAAACTTACTAGAGTATGATAATGTTGTGAATACTCAGCGTAAAGTTATTTATGAGCAAAGACAAGCATTTTTAGATTCTGATGATGTTAGTGAAATTCTTACCGATATTCGTATAGATGTAGCGGAACAGTTATTTCATGACTATGTGCCTGCGGGCTCTATGCATGAGCTATGGGATCTTGAGGTTCTAGAAAAAGCACTTAAGTCTGATTTTATGATAGAGATTGACTTACAAAAGCTTTATGAAGAAGATGATAGTCTAGGAGAAGAAGATCTTAAGAAGCTTGTAAGAGAGGCTATAGAGTTTGAGTTTGCTGAGAAAACTAAAAACTTAGAAGTTGGTGCAGTTAGACAATTTGAGAAGTTCTCATTACTACAGTCATTAGATAGTCACTGGCGTGAGCATTTAAGCTCAATTGATCATCTACGTAATAGTATAAATTTACGTGGTTATGCTCAAAAAGATCCAAAAAATGAGTATAAGAAAGAAGCTTTTGAGTTGTTTTCAACTATGCTAGATAACTTTAAGTATGAGGTTATATCTTCACTTGCTAAGATAAGAATTGCTACAGAAGAAGAAACTCAAAGAGCTCAAGAAGAGTGGAAAGAGTCTATGAGTGAAATCAAAGCTGAGCATGAAAGTGTTATTGATAATAGCCAATCAGAAGATGATAAAGAGCAAGAAGAAGCACCGAAAGTTCAGCAAGTTAAGAGAGAAGGTCCAAAAATAAAAAGAAATGATCTATGTCCTTGCGGTTCGGGTAAGAAATATAAACAATGTCATGGTAAGGTTGAGTAATTATTCTTCTTAATTTAACGATAACTCAATAAATTATTTTCTCACAAGTATTTCAAAAATGATCATAATAATTAATGTAGGGCTTTCTTATGAATTCTAAAAATCGTTGCTTTGGTAATAAACCTAATCAAGAACTCTATGCAAGTTATCATGATAATGAATGGGGTGTTCCTAAATATGATGATAGGGAGCTTTTTGAGCTTTTGATATTAGAAGGAGCTCAAGCAGGTTTTAATTGGGAAACTATTTTAAAAAAGCGTCAAGGTTATCATGATGCTTTTTATAATTTTGATCTTATCAAAGTTTCAAGTATGTTAGATTCTGAACTTGAAGTTCTCCGAGACAATCCAAATATTATCCGTAATAAATTGAAAATTTACTCTACTAGAAAAAATGCTCAAGTAGTTCTTCAAATTCAAAAAGAGTTTGGTAGCTTTAGTGATTATCTATGGAAATTTGTTAATTTTAAGCAGATTAAAAATAGCTGGAGATCTCATGGTCAAGTTCCGATATCAACTACTATCAGTGAGAAAATTTCAAAAGATCTTAAGAAAAAGGGAATGAGTTTTGTTGGTCCAACTATTATTTATGCTTATATGCAGGCTGCTGGGCTAGTCAATGATCATCTGGTTAATTGTTGGTGCTATACTAGAGATATATAAAAAGTACATTTATAAAATTAAAAGTTTATAACCACTTTCTCTGAGCAGAAAGTATTTCATACATAGTCGCAATAGAATCAGGCTTGTGATTTTTGAGTTTTTTGTTATAATATGGTGTCTAGTTTTGTAACTAGATACTATGGAATAATAACAAAAAGTCAGAAGTCTATTGATTGTAGGCAGTTCTGAGGATTTAAAATCTAATAAATGGAGTAATAAATGTACGCGATAATTAAAAATGGCGGTAAGCAATACAAGGTTAAAGAAGGCGAAGTTGTTAAGCTTGAGAAATTCGATCTTGGAATTGGCAAGAAAGTTGAATTTGATACAGTTTTGATGGGTCAAACAGCGGAAGGAGAAGTTAAAATAGGCGCTCCTATTGTAGAAGGTGCTAAAGTTGTAGGCGAAGTTGTAGAACAAGGTCGTAACAAAAAAGTTAAGATAATGAAGTTCCGTCGTCGTAAGCACAGCATGAAGCAGCAAGGTCACCGTCAGTATTTTACAGCGGTAAAAGTTTCATCTATTAGTTTATAATTTTATTAAGAATATTTAAGGAGTATACAAATGGCTCATAAGAAAGCTGGTGGTAGTACTAGAAACGGAAGAGATTCAAACCCTAAGTATTTAGGTGTTAAAAGATATGGCGGTGAGTTTGTTAAAGCAGGTACAATTATCTTGCGTCAAAGAGGTACTAAGACTCATCCTGGTGTGAATGTTGGTTGTAGTAAAGATCACACTTTATTTGCTCTTAAAGATGGTACTGTTAAGTTCCATGTTGGTGGTGCTTTAAATCGTAAATTCGTTTCAATCAACGAATAATCTATATTTATCTATATCTACATTTTTTTGAAAATATCATAATTTCATAATGAGTATTTGCTGAAAAAGATATCATAATTAATTATTTTCTAGATAATCTTTACTTTAAAACTTAAAGTTAATTATATGAGTTTCTACGTACCTTTGTTTTTATTTTGTATATCATCGACTATTACACCTGGACCAAATAATATGATGTTGTTGATATCATCGATCAGATTTGGTGTGAGAAAGACATTATCTCATTATTTAGGAGTTTGTCTTGGCTTTCCTTTTATGGTTTTAATTATAGGACTTGGCTTAGAGTCAATTTTTATAAATCATCCAACACTACATACAGTGATAAAAGTTGTAGGAGGTGTTTATATGTTGTGGTTAGCTTTTAAGATAATTCTATCATCTAATTTTGATGATGAAAAAAGCAGTGAGCCGTTATTTTACTCAAGCAGCATTATTTCAGTGGATAAATCCTAAAGCTTGGATTATGGCAATTGGAGTTGTATCTACTTACACGGTTGTTAGTACAGATATGAGCTTGTTGCCTCAAGTACTTATTATACAATTATTTATATGATAGTTTCATTTCTATGTACTGGATTTTGGTTATTTGGAGGTAGCTCAGTCAAAAGAATTTTAAATAATGAAAATCATTTAAGAGTATTTAACTTAATTTTAGGGTTATTGCTTATACTTTCAATTGTACTTATGATTTTTGAGTAAGTGCTTTAGCCTTGTCTTTTTTGGAATTTAGCAGAAATAAACATACCAAGTAATACGCCTATTATAATAATTGCTATCATAATTGTCGCTAGAGCATTTATTTCAGGAGTAGGACCATTTTTGACAGTTGAGTAAATATACATTGGTAGAGTAGGGTTATCACTACCAGCTACAAACTCTGTGACAACTAAATCATCAATAGATAATGTAAATGTAAGTAATGCTGATGTAAACAATGCGGGTATAAGTTGAGGTAAAGTTATTTTAAAGAAAGTCTCTATAGGGCCAGCACCTAGATCTAGAGCAGCTTCTTCTAATGATATATCTACACTAGCTATACGTGATTGCATTACTATGGCAACATAAGCTGTACACATTGTTACATGGGCTATAACTACCGTAGTAGTTCCTCTCTCATGAGGCCAACCGATAAGATGTTGTAATGTCGAGAACATTAGTAATAGAGCTACACCAAGAATGATATCAGGCAAAACAAGAGGAGTTGCTACAAGACCATATAAAAAACTTCTCGATCTAAAAAATTTAAATCTAGCCATAGCGTAGGCTACTATAGTTCCAAGTATTGTTGCAATAATTGATGTTATTGTTGCTATCTTTAGGCTAGTAAAAGTGGCATTTATAATATCTTCATCATTAATTACTTCATGATACCAGTCAAAAGTAAAGCCACCCCATAAGTTTATAATCTGAGAGTCACTAAATGAGAAAACTACTAGGATTACTAGAGGTATGTATAAAAATACCAAGCCAAATACAAGCATTATGCTACTAAATGAAAATTTTCTCATTGCTTATACCTCCTAAACAAAAGTTCTCTTAGCTTGTATACGTTGCATCCACAGAATAGGTAATACTAGTACGACTATTAGTACTACAGATATTGCAGCAGACATACCCCAGTTGTTAGATGTGAAGAACTCTTCCCAAATAACATTTCCTATCATTAATGAATTCATCCCACCCATGATCTGTGGTACTACTACTTCACCAATAGCCGGAATAAATATTAACAAGCTACCGGCAATCAGGCCAGGCATAGATAATGGCAGAGTTATCTTAAAGAACGAGTTTATTGGTTTAGAACCTAGGTCTTCCGCTGCATCATATATACTAGGATCAATTTTTATCAATGTGCTATAAAGTGGTAATATCAAAAATGGTAAATAACAATAAACCATACCTAGATACATTGAAAAATCATTATATAACAAAGCCATACTTGATAGACCTAGATCCATTAGGAATTGATTAAGAGCATGATTGCCTAGTAATGTTACCCAAGCGTAAGTTCTAAGTAAAAATGAAGTCCAGTATGGAATAATAATCAAGACTAAGAAGAAGATTTGAGTGTTTTTTTTAGCTCTAGATAGTGCTAAAGCCATAGGGTAGCCAATTAAGATACATAAGGCAGTAGTTATGAAGGCAACCTTAAAAGATTTAAGTAATGATATAAATATAAGATTGTAATGAATTAATTCAATATAATTATTCAGATATAGGGTAAAGTTTACAGTTGAGTCTTTGAATTGCATCAAAGAAGTAACTGGTGGAGTACCATCTGCTGGTAAAGTAAAACTGATACCTATAACAAATAAGAATGGTATAAGCAAAAATACCATAAACCATACAAAAGGAACTAAGTACACTAAAGTATGTCTAAAGCTTTTCTCTAAGTTTTGCATTATGAATATAACACCATAATATTTTCTGATTCCCAAGTGAGATATACTTCATCATCCCAAGAAGGATGATCTGCATTTCTCTCAATATTGAAGTCAGTAGACTTAATAATATTGCCATTAGCAGTCCTAACATGGTAAGTAGATAACCCTCCCATATAAGCGATATCTTCAACAATACCTTTAATACAATTCACAGGTTTGTTAGGGTTATAATCTTCTGGTTTGTCTTTACTTATAACTATTTTTTCAGGACGTAATCCAACCCAGATTTCTTGATCTTCAATAGCTTCTATATTTCTTCTTAATACAAAATTAGTACCAGCTTGCTCTGAAGTTATAATACTTCGAGTTCTACTTACTGCTTCTACGCGACCTTCAAAAATTGTACTTTTACCAATAAAATTAGCTACAAATCGACTTTTAGGGAACTCATAAATTTCAGAAGGAGTGCTTACTTGTTCTAACCAGCCATCAGTCATGATACCTATTCGAGTAGACATTGTCATAGCTTCTTCTTGATCATGAGTTACCATTATAAATGTGCTACCTGTCTGTTCTTGAATATCTACAAGTTCAAACTGCATTTGATCACGCAAGTTTTTATCTAGCGCGGATAACGGTTCATCTAGGAGAATCAATTTAGGTCTTTTTGCTAAACATCTTGCTAGAGCTACACGCTGACGTTGTCCACCGGATAATTGATGTGGTTTTCTTTTAGCAAGATGATCCATTTTTATGATTTTTAGAGCAGCATCAGTAGCTTTTTCTATTTCTTCTTTTTTTAGAGATTTCTCTTGCTTTAAACCAAACATAATATTTTGTTTAACATTCATATGCGGAAAAAGAGCGTATGATTGAAACATCATATTAACAGGTCTTTTGTATGGTGGAGTATTAGACATATCTACACCATCAATAATTATCTTGCCATCAGTAGGTCTTTCAAAGCCCGCTAGCATTCTAAGAAGAGTACTTTTACCACTTCCTGATCCGCCTAGCAAAGAAAAAAACGCTTTTGGATAAACATCAAGATTAACAGAGTCAACAGCTAAATGACCATCATCAAACTGCTTCGAAAGGTTCTTTATAGAAACCAAAGGTTTTTTTGAAGATTTTTGCATCTTTAGTTCTATATAAATTAGTTAAGATTCTTAATAATAAGCAATTTTTATATAGAAAAAAAGTAAATATTAGAATTAATAACTATTATTTATATTATTGTATCTTTATCGTTTTGTTAAACTGACTAACAATAATAAGTATAATGTAAATAGTGGCATTATATTTGGTAGTTAAATATGGACAAATTATCATCGGTTTTTGTTAATGTAGATGAAGAATTTACTAGATTATATATTGAAACCTGAAATATCAAATTTACCTGATTGGTTTGATGGAAAGCTTTTGAGAGTCGGACCAGCTAAGTTTGAATATGGAAATATTAAATTGTATCATTGGTTTGATGGATTAGCTATGCTGTATAGCTTTGGATGTAATGATAAGGAAATTTATTTTTCAAATAAATACTTACGATCTGAGCAATATCTAGCTACCACTAAAGGACGTATGAAGTTCGATGAGTTTGGTACAGTTGCGCCTTATAAAATTTGCTAGACTAAAATCATTAATCAAAACTCTATTAGGAATTAAGGTAGAAAAACCAAGTTGTAATGTAAATATCCTAAAAGTGAAAGATAGTTTATTGGTAACTAGTGAAGTAACTACTATGATTGAGTTTGATAAAGATGATCTATAAACATTAAACGAATTTAGATTTGGTGATAAAATCAAAGGACAGTTTAGCTGTACGCATCCTTAATTCGATCCTATAACAAAAGAGCAGTTTAACTTTGTCGTCGATATATCAAAAAAATGTAAATATACTATTTATAAAATTGCTAAAAATTCTTCAGAAAGAATAAAAATATATGAGTTCTATGATAATCAATTTATATATAACCATATGCTATTTCTTACAGAGAACTATGTTGTTTTATATTTAGGTCCATTAAGAGCAAATCCACTTGATTTTTTGACTAACCCTATTTCAGAGGTGATCTCGCATGATCTAAATGCAAAGTGTAAATTAGTGCTTATCAATCGAAAAACACATAAAGTGAGCATGTCGGATATTTCAAGTATAGTTTTTCTTCATAGTGTTAATGCTTTTGAAGAAAATAATAAGATATATTTAGACTTTATTGAGTATATCGATAATCTTGAACCATATAAGAAATACTATTTTAAAAATATTGAAGAGGGTGATTGTAAATTAAAGACGCAATTTACACGAATTATTGTTGATGTTAATTGTAATTCTATAGACAGAAAAATGGTTACTACTCTTAATGTAGAGTTTCCAAGGATTAATGAGAAATTTCTAGTAAAAAACTATCGTTATGTTTATCTTGCTAAGCGTACAACTCAAGGAGAATTTTTTAATAGCATAATAAAAATAGATTTATCAAATAATGATATTTTTGAATACTGCTTTGGAAATAATTTTGTCTCAGAACCTATATTTATAGCTAATCCACAAGCTCAAACTGAAGATGATGGTCTTATATTTGTAAATGTTGTCGATACGGACAAGAAACTTAGTTATATTGTCTATTTAAATGCAACTGATTTAAGTTTAGTATATAAAACATATTTGCCAATCTTAATTCCACCAGCTCTGCATGGGGTATACTTAAAGTAGTATTTTATGAAAAATGTAATTTTTGATTTTGATTCAATATTGATTAAAAAAGAATCATTAGAGTTGATCTTAGAGCCATTATTAAAACAAATTCTTTCAAAGCTAAAAGAAATTGAGCATATTACCAATTTAGGTATGCAAGGAGACATTTGTTTTAGAGAATCTCTTGAAAGAAGATTAGCTATTGCAAGTCTAACAAAGCAAAGTATCAAAGATTTTGCAGACAAGTATTGTCCTGATTTATTGACAAATGGTATCAAAAAAATAATCGAAACACTTAGAAATAAAGGTTATCAGATATGGATTTTTAGTGGTGGATTAACTGAGAGTATCGAGCCATTTACAGATTATTTGCATATTCCACGAGACAATATATTTGCAGTAGATATTGTTTGGAATGAAGATGGAAGCTTTAAGACTCTGGATAACTCTAATGGATCATGTGATTCAAAGTTAAGTGCTTTTGATAAAGTCAAAGATTTGATAAATGGTGAAATTATAGCTATTGGTGATGGTTATACAGATTATCAGTTATATGAAAGCGGTTATGCTAATAAGTTCATAGCGTATTTTGAACATGTTGAAAGAGAAAAAGTTTCACAATTATCTAAATATATAGCTAGAAATGTAGGTGATTTAGAGCTATTGTTTTTCTAACTTTTTGGCAGATACTACTGAGTGAATAAATGCTATAAACAATACTAGTATTCCCATAGAGCCACTAAACCATTCTGGAATATGAATGAATATCTTTAGTAATAGTACAGCTGCTAAAAAACCAATAGCGTAGTGAGCACCATGTTCTAAATATATATATTTTGCCAGAGTTTTCTTTTCTACAAATAGTATGGTCAGTGATCTTACAAACATTGCACCAATACCAAGACCGATCATAATTATGATAATGTTTGCTGTAATAGCGAATGCACCAATTACACCATCAAAACTAAATGATGCATCTATTATTTCAAGGTAAATAAATCCCATTATGCCGTTGCGAGCAACTGTCGAGCTATCTATATGTGATGTATCAAATATGGAGTTAAGCATACCAATGCTTTCATGTACAACTATGCCCAAAAAGTAAGCAATTGCTAAACCGCCTTGATAATCAGGTTCTGCATCATAGATGATTATTAAACCAATAAAAATTGCAAATAGAATATATCCACCATTATAATCACGTATTTTTCTTGTAACCCTATTGTTTTCAACTATAGGTATCCAATGATGACCTTCATTTTCACTGAGAAAAAAGTTCAGAAAAACCATAAGTAAGAAACTACCACCAAAACTACAGATATAAGGCATCGAATGCTCTAATATATTTTGATACTGTTGAGGATTGTTTAGAGCAAGTGTAATTACGTTAGCAAAGTTAATACCACTTGTGACACTTACCAATAGAATTGGGAATAATAAACGCATACCAAAAACTGCAATTGGTAAACCTAAGTAAATAAAGATTTTTTGCCATTTTTGTGGCATTTGTCCAAGAATTTTTGCATTTATGACAGCATTGTCAAAACTAAGAGAAATTTCAAGTATAGCCAAAATTAATACGGAGTATATTGTTTCTAATGGAGTAGTTGGATAAATAAATATAGCAATACCGATAACCATAAGAGTTACAAAAAAAGAACCATAGAAGTATTTTAAAATTTTCAAAGCGATCAAAAAGTATGTTTTTAACGAGTAGATTTTAACATATAATGATATTTTACAAGATATTTTCAAGGTAGTTATATATCGTTAGCTTTGTATACGATTATTTTTTTAGGATTATGTTTCTTTTTATGGCGTAATTTTATGAAAAATAAGGAATATGCTGTAGATGTTGCTCAACGTTCAACGGCAAAATATGATTTAGAGTTGCTAGATGAAACTGTTTGTTTACGTAAAATGGATGTTAGCTTGAAAATAGGCGTTTAGTTTTTTTATAGAGTATATTCATTCGACTATAACAGTTCATCATCTGATGACAGATTTAGAGGATATATAGTAATTAGAAACGGTAGGCTTGATGATATTGTTATATCAGAATTTGAGAAGGCTGATGTTGTTCGAGAAAATATAGTATCTGAACAATTTGAGGATTCTCAATCACGATCATCAGTACATAAATTATAAACTTTGATGAAGAAGGAAAATTATGATTATTCATTTACACCAATTACCAAGGTTAAAAGGCAGAAATTATAGCTGTAGTCCTTTTTGTTTAAAACTTGAATTATATTTAAAAGCCACAGATTTAAGTTATCAGAATCATTTTAGTTTGGAGTTTAATAAGTCACCAACAGGTAAGATACCATATATAGAGACTATGGGGAAGAAATTTGCTGATAGCAATCTCATTATCGAAATGTTGGATAAGCAAAATCATAATAATTTGGATGAGCATCTAAATTCTGAGCAAAAAGCCATATCTACAGCATTTATAAGACTATGTGAGGATAGCTTGTATTGGGTTGGAGTATATAGTCGTTGGGCTGATAAAGGTAATTATACATGGAGGAAGGATTTTCTAGAATCCACTAAACTACCAAAGGCCATGGCAAGTATAGTTTATCCTGTTGCAAAGAGAAATATTCTGCGCCAATTAAAGGCTGCTGGTGTTACAAACCTAACCAATAATGAAATTTATTCAAAAGCTGAGCGTGATTTAAAGGCTATAGCAGATTATTTGGGTGAAAAAGAGTATTTCTTCAATTCTAAGCTATCATTAGTAGACTTGGTAGTGTTTAGCTTTCTAATTAATATTGCTGACGGCAGTTGTGGGCGAAGACTGCAGAACTTTTTGGTTAGTCTTAAACTTGATAATTTTATTAAAAATATGCAAGAATCATTTGAGCTTGATTTTTAATCTACTCACCTACTTTTCTACTAAGTAAGTAGTACTTTAAAGAATAATAATTTAACACGATTTGCTGTTTGACTAGTTCAAATAGCTTTAAAACGGCTTGCCGCTAATATGAGGAGGATATGTAAGTGCAGCATATAGAAGCAAAACACAGAACGAAATATTTTATTTCACTGTTTTTATTGCAATTATTTGAAAGGTTCAGTTTTTTTGGTTTCTTTTATATCTTAATATTCTTTTGCATAAATAAGTTAAATCTTACAGAGTCGTATGCTTCAATATTTGCAGGTTCTTTTACTGCTCTTTGTTATGTTTTAAGCTCATTAGGGGGCTTTATTTCTGATAAAGCTTTAGGTGTTAGAAGAACCTTAATAGCTGGTGGTATCTGTTTACTATTAGGTTATTCATTATTAGCAACCAGTGATATGCTAATGAATTTTTCGATTTATATTGGATTGGCAATGATTATTGTTGGAGCATGTTTATTTGTGCCAATGACTTTAAACAGTGTGTCTAGATTATATGCAGGAGATCCAGCAAAGTTAGATTCTATATATACTTATTTTAATATGGCTAACAATATTGGGGCATTATTAGGTGCTATTTTAATACCTTATTTAAGTAGTGCAGATTCATGCGGTTTAGAAAATAGACATTATGGAATTGCTTTAGGGGTGTGCGCTTGTGGAGTGTTATTAGCTCTTGGCAATATATTTATGAATAAGAAATTATTTTCAACAATAGCTGCGCCAGTTGGTAAAAAAACACTTAGTTTTCAGCAGTTAGTTTTAGCTATAATAGGTATAATATTTTTTGTATCAGTAGTTACTGGATTACTTTATTTTAGTATTCTAATTATCATCGTGCTGGTTTTAGCAGTAGTTATGATTGTTGGTTATTTTATAAATATTACTTTTCAGCAGAATAAAGAGTATCGTTTGAAAATGTTACTTTTATTAGTATTTATATTTTACGCAACAATATTTTTTATGACCTATGCTCAAAAAACAACGTCATTTTTCTTATTTAATGTTCATCATGTAGATTTGAATGTTTTAGGTATTAAGCTAAATTCACAAACTGTACCTGGGCTTTTAAATACGTCAGGAATTTTAATTTTCTCTCCAATTCTTGCTATATATTTTAACAAGATAGGTGATAGATTAAGATCAACTAGCAAGTTTGCTTTATGTTTATTATTTGCTGGTATATGTTATGCGTTCTTGTACTTTGTGTGCATATTTAATAATCCTTCTTCAAAAGTGTCATTTTGGTGGGAAGTAGTAGCCGTTGGGGTATTTTTTTCATGGGCTGAGATTATGGCAACAGCTGTTGGTTTATCTTTGATAACTCAACTTGTTCCTACTAAGGTAAGAGGCTTTTGTATGGGAATGTGGTTCTTAACTTGGGCTGTTGGGATCAAGCTTGGTGCATACGTGGCTTCGCTTTATGCTAGTAAAGATTTAGCCAACTCTAAAAGCGCTCTACTAGTTGGTCAAGCTAAAATTAATAGCTATTTGGGATATGAGAATTTGTTTATGTGGATAGCTATAGTTACTATAGTTGTAGCTTGTTCACTTCTAGTTTTAAAAAATAAAATTAATAATGTAATTTATAAATAATGTGGTAAATTTATGAATATTCTAAAAGTTAGTAAACAAACTTTGAGAAATAACATTAAGATTATTCGAGAGTATGTTGGCAACGCTAAGATATGTTTTCCTATTAAGGCAAATGCTTATGGACATGGTATTGAAGAGATAGTAGAAAATACGCATGATTTAGTTGATTTTTTTGCAGTGGCTAACTCTTTAGAGGCTTTTAGAGTTACTGCTATTACTAAAAAGCCCGTGCTAGTATTTGGAGTAATATACTATGAGTATCTTGAAAAAATGGTCTCTGAAAATATTAGAGTTAGTATTCAGGATCATGATGATATTGAAAAGTTAGAGCAAATAGCAAAAGAGCTTAATAAAAAGATATATGTTCATGTTAATGTAAATACTGGCATGAACCATATGGGTGTTTGTTGCAATGATGTTTGTAGAACTATAAAGAGAGTTTATGATTCTAAATGGATTATACTTGAGGGTGTATATAGCCATTTGGCATGTGCTGATAATAGAGATCATCCAACTAATGTTAAGCAGAAAAAAAGATTTTCAGAAATTGTTGATTATGCTAAAGAGTTATCTCAAGACATAATTTGTCATCTATCGAATTCTTATGGCTTTCTCGGTGACAAAGAAATTTGTTACGATATGGTTAGGCCTGGAATCCTTATTTATGGTTTTCTTCCAGAGTTTTATGTTGAAAGATCAATTAGAGAAATAAAACCTATCGCAAGGTTATTATCAAAAGTAGTTAAGATAATTGAATTAGAAGAGAGTGATGGAGTGGGCTATTCTATGATATACAGAGGTTTCGATGGCGAAAAAGTTGCAGTGATCCCTATTGGTTATGGTGATGGATTTCCAAGAGAACTTGGAGATCGAGGTTTTGTTAATATTGATAATGTAATGTATCCAATTGCTGGTAGAATGAGTATGGACGGTTTGACAGTCTCATTAGGTCATAATGAGCATAATGTTAAAGTTGGAGATGTTGTAGAGTTAATATCTGATATTCCACGCAATAGGAACAGTGCTTTTTTAATGGCTAAACAAGTCAACATCATTGAGTATGACATCATGAGTACGCTAAATGATAGAATTATAAGAGAGGTTATATAATAGCTAAAGTATTTACAAGGAAGGTCATTCACAGTAAACTCATAATTACATTAATAATTTTAAATTAAAGGATAACATGGAAAAGAAAAGTCTTTCCACCCTTAGCTTAGTAGCTATGGGTGTTGGTGCTATTATGGGATCAGGATGGATGTTCGCAGCTCAGTATACTTCTCAAGAAGCTGGGCCAGGATCTATTCTTTCTTGGATAGTTGGTGCTATTTTAATGGTCTTTATAGCTTTAGTATTTGCTGAGGTTTGTTCAATTGTACCTGTTGAGGGATCTACCTCTCGTATTCCTCATATTACACATGGAACTATGACAAGCTATATGTTTGCATGGATTACTTGGATATCATACTTAGTTTTGGCACCAATAGAAGTTCAAGCCGTTATTCAATATTTAGCCGTATTTTATCCTTCGCTTATCGATGCTAGTAGAGATGGTGCTTTGTCGATGGCTGGATTACCTTTAGCGATAATCTTTCTTTTAGGATTCTGTGTTATTAATTTTTATTCACTTAAATGGTTAGCAAAAATTAATAATATTGTTACTTTGTTTAAAGTTGCTGTACCAATATTCATATCTATTGTATTTATTATTTTTTGTTTTTCATTACCAGCTTTAAAGGATGTAAAGGCTGAAGAGTTATCATTTATGCCATTTGGCTTTAATGGTGTATTGGCTGCAGTTTCGGTTGGTGGTATTGCCTACGCGTTTACTGGTTTTAAAACTATTGTAGAATTAGCAGGTAGTACAAAAAATCCTAAGAAATCAATTCCAGTAGCAACGGTCGGAGCCGTTTTGATTTGTTTGGTTATTTTTCTATTTTTGCAGGCGGCTTATTTATTGGTGATGTCAAAATTTGTGCATAACAATGATTGGCAAGGTGTTGTCATGCCAGGGGCTACTTCATCTGGTTTTGGACCATTTGCTGTGATGGCTCAGAGTTTTGGAGTTAAGTGGGTTATGTATCCATTGTACTTCGGAGCTATAGTTTTCCCACTTATGGCTGGTTTAATTTACTTTAGTATTGCAATGAAGTCGTTAGGTGCAATGGTACATAATGGTTATCTACCAAGTATTTTAGGAAAGTTAAGTCCAATTATGCAAAAACCAATTTATGCTATTGGTCTTAATTTCTTGATAGCTTTAGTTATGTTTGCACCATTTCCTGGTTGGAAGGAAATGGCTACTTTCTTAACATCTTTGATAGCTCTTACATATATTACTGGTCCAACATCTACTATGGCACTTAGACATCATTTACCTGATATGCATAGACCATTTAGGCTTAAAGGTGCTTATTTATTATCAACTTTAGGTATGTTTGCAGCTACTTTAGTATTTTTATGGAGTGGTTGGGCAATAGTTTCAAAGGCGGGTATTGCTTTAATTATTGCTTTGGTTATGCTTGGTGTTTATAGAACTTTTAGAAAGGATAGGTCAGAAGAGATTCATTGGAATCTTAGAGAATCTATATGGTTCTGGATATATATAGTTTTAGTAACATTAGTTTCATACTTTAGTTCATTTGGGGGAACTGGAGATTTTGATTTATACTGGAGTTCAGCAATAATTCTTGTGATCAGTTTTATTGTTGTTACTATTGCAAAAAATCTATGCTTACCAGCGGAAGATATGCAAGAAGGAATCAAAAAAGTGGTCAGTGATGATAATTATATCTAAATAAATATTTCTATCTTATTATTTCATAATGTATTATATTGTTTAGACAAGCTTATTAATAACATATTATGATTAAAGTATCTTTTCAGGGTGAGCATGGAGCTTACTCTGAGCAGGCAATAACTAGTTTTTTAAATCAACAAAATATCAAAGATTTTCAGACTATTCCATGTTTCTCATTTTCTGAAGCTATTGAATACACAATAACTGGTAAGTCAAATTTTGTCATGATCCCTGTTGAAAACTCATTAGCAGGATCTGTTGTACCTGCTAATGATGAGTTAATCAAAAGTAATTTAAAAGTAAAAGCTGAAGTAGTATTAAAAATTAAGCATTGCTTAATGGGATTAGAAGGGGTTCAGTTTTCTGATGTCAAAAGTGTAATATCTCATCCGCAAGCACTATCACAATGCTCAACAAGTCTTAATAAATTAAAGCTTGTTCCAGAAGCATTTGTTGATACTGCAGGAGCGGCAAAGTATATTTTTGAAAAAAATATAAAAGAACATTTAGCAATAGCTGGGGAACTTGCTGCAAAAACATACGGATTAAAGATTTTCCAAGAGGAGTTTGAAGACGAGCACTTTAATTATACACGTTTCTTATTAATGGGATATGATGATATCCAGCTCGACTCGGATAACAATAAATATAAAACAACATTAATTTTTTCTGTTGAAGATAAGTCAAATGCACTTGTAAATACTTTGAATGTATTTGGTAAACATAATATTAATCTTACAAAAATAGAGTCTAGACTATCAAGAAATAGAGCTTGGAATTATCTGTTTTTTATAGATATTGAGGGATCTGAGGATGATGAAAATGTTCAGAAAGCTTTATTAGAAGTACTTAAGAAGAGCACTTTCTTAAAAGTTTTAGGTTCATACAAGAGTTATCATTATAATTAATGGAAATAATTATGAAAAAAATATTTAGTTTTATAATAATTTTTTTTAGTGTTGTTTTTGGATATACTCAAGATGATATAACAGTTTTATCTTTAAATGACTTTCATGGTCAAGTTGAGCCCAATAAAGACATGGTTGGAGCAGCAAAGATAGCTAGTTTTATTGGTGATTACAAAAAAACACATCCGAACTTAGTAGTTGTAGCAGCAGGAGATAATTATCAAGGTACTGGCATATCAAATATCTCACATGGTAATGTTGTCAATGATTTCTTTGATTATATGGGAGTTAAGTACTCTGCTGTAGGTAATCATGATTTTGATTATGGTCAAAAGTGGTTTAAGCATTGGTATGAAAAGAATGGTATCAGATTTTTAGCTGCAAACATTAGTTATAAAGATGACTCGCTATTCGATTATTTTTATAGAAAATATACAAGTCAGGATTCTTTGGCTTATATTAAGCCATTTGGTTATGAAACATTGCCTAGTGGTAAAACAATATACTTTATAGGATTAGCGACTCTAGAAACCGCTAAAACTACAGCAGAGAAAAATATTTCTAATCTTAAATTCACAGATCCTGTTACAAGTGCTAACAAATGGGTTAAATATATAAGTAACTATAATATGCATAATCTCCCAAAACCGGATACGATAGTTTTACTTACACATATTCCTGCTGATCAACAAAACTCTGAAGTCTTTTTCACAAAGAGGGCTGATTTAGGCGATGAGTCAGAGATATATGCAGTAGTAAATGGCGTTGATGGTATTTCAGCTGTATTGACTGGACATAGCCATAAATTTGTTAATGGTATTAAAAATGGCGTTGTAGTAGAGCAAGGAGAGAGTCAAGGTAAGGATATAAGTGTCTTGCACTATGATTGCCACACATCAGATGTATGCAAGGTAACTCTAGAGGTTATTAATTTAGCACAAGCAACAAAAAATCTTGAGCCAAATAAGGATGTTAACAATATACTAGCTAAGTATAATAACTCTGTCAAAGCCGAGCTTGATAAGGTCATAACTAATGCCCCTAGAGAGTTGTCAGATGAAGCTCAAGATGGTTATTATAATATTCCCTTAACATATACACTAGCAAATATCATCAAGGGTCAAACAGCTTCTGATTTAGCGCTCGTTAATTCACATGGTGTTAGAAGATCTCTACCTCAAGGTGATATTACTTATGGAATGATCTATGAAACAATACCTTTTGATAATATGGTTGTTACATTAGATATCAAAGGCAGTGATTTGCTTAAGCTTATTGAGCATAGTATACAGTCACTTGGAGATAAACAAGTAGGAGTGCTTGCAGGATTGAAAGTTTCATTGGATAGCGCTGGTAATATAAAAGATGTCTTAATAGATGGTAAACTATTAAATGAAAAGCAAACATATAAGCTTGCAACGATTGATTTTTTAACTACAGGTGGTGATGGTTTTGTATTTGATAATATTAAAAATTATAAAGACAGTAATATTACGATAAGAGATATGATAGCGGATTATTGGTCAAAAAATAGTGCAGATATTGCTCAAGGTTGGCAAAATATAGTAGTAGAATAATTGATGTCATATAAAGTTGATATAGTCTATAAAAATGTTAAAAATCTTAAAATCTCTTTGAGCAAAGATGGTTTAATTACGGTAGTTTCACCAAAAGGTATTACAAAAAAAGAAATTTTAGAGTTATTGAAAACAAAGAAAGCATGGATAGATAAACAAACTCAAAGATTGCAGAACAATCAAAGATTTGACTACTATAATTATAGTTTGAATGATGGTGATCTTATTTATTTTTTAGGTAGAGAGTATCCTATCCGAGTTATTCAATCAAAGCATAATGTAGTTAATTATTATGATGATTATATTGAATTTCTGTTAAATCCTAGTGTTATCAGTAATAGAGAGTTTAAATTACAACTGCTAGAAGAGTTTTATAGAGATCAGGCAGATATTATTTTCAATAATCTAGTGGCAAAGTATTTAAAAATCACTAATCAAGAAATCAACAGAGTAACTATTAAAAAAACAAAGACTCGTTGGGGATCATGTAATTATATCAAAAAGACAATTAATCTAAACTTTAACCTTATATTAAGAGATATAGAAGCTATAGAATATGTGGTATTACATGAAATAGCTCATTTAACGCATCCAAATCATTCAAAAGAATTTTATAACTATATTTCATGCTATATGCCTGATTGGAAAGTTAGAGAAAAAAGATTAAAATAAGATATAATTTAAGTGGTTTTATTGTTTTATTTCAGCTTTCTGGAGGAGTTTTATGGAAAGTACTTTTGAGCTTTTTTCTATTGGTGTTGGGCCATCTTCATCTCACACTATAGGCCCTATGAGAGCTGGATGCGATTTTATGGATTTGTATAAAGATAAGTTACCTGAAACTACTAGAGTCCAGATTGATTTGTTTGGCTCACTAGCTCTTACAGGTAAAGGTCACAAAACAGATTATGCAGTTGTTTTAGGGCTTATGGGCTTTTTGCCTGAATCAGTGGATATTGAATTAGCAAAAAAACTTTATGAAACCTGCTTAGAGCAAAAAAAACTTAATCTAGCTCAAAAGTTTGAAATTAAGTTTGATTATGATAAAGATTTAATATTTCACTATAATGAATTTCTTCCAGAATATTCTAATGGAATGCGTTTTTCATTATTCAATGATGAGGATCTTCTTTGTGAAAAGGAATACTTTTCTATAGGCGGAGGTTTTATTGTTGATAAAAAACAAATAAGAAAAGATGAGGTTCCTACAGAAATAGAATGTAATAAACCTTATAGATTCACAGATATGGCGGAATTAAAAGATATTTGTTATAAAGAGAATATGTCTATTGATGAGATAATGTTTGAGAATGAAAAAACAGCTTATGGAGAAGAGTACTCACTAAATAAATTAGCTGAAATTTGGCAAGTTATGGATACATCTATAGAAAAAGGTTTAACTTGTCCAGAAGCAATACTTCCAGGAGGACTTAAAGTTAGAAAAAGAGCCCCAAGTATGATAAGAAAACTTAAAGAGCAAAATATTGTTAATACCGATTTTAATTATTTGAATGCTTTTGCAATTGCTGTGAATGAGCAAAATGCTTGTGGTGAACGGGTGGTTACTGCACCAACAAATGGAGCTGCTGGAGTGATTCCTGCTGTATTGAAGTATTATTTACAGACTCATGAGATTATTAATCAACAAGAACTTAAAGAAGTGGTTAATAAGTATTTACTTGTATGTGCTGCTATAGGCATTTTATATAAATCAGGAGCATCAATATCTGCTGCAGAAGTTGGATGTCAAGGTGAAGTTGGAGTCGCTTGTTCGATGGCTGCTGCTGGTTATTGTGCACTGCTTGGTGGTGACATTGAGTCAATCGAATCAGCAGCTGAAATAGGTATGGAACATAATCTAGGATTAACTTGTGATCCTATTGGTGGTTTAGTACAGATACCATGTATAGAGCGTAATGCAATGGGAGCAGTGCAGGCTATAAATGCTGCAAAGCTTGCTCATTTAGATACTGGTGAGAAGCGTTTTGTTGGATTAGATTATGTTATCAAAGTTATGTATGAAACAGGCTTAGATATGTCTAGTAAATATAAGGAGACATCTTTAGGCGGTTTGGCTACTAATGTTCCTGTATGTTAATTAATTTTAATTATTTTTCTTAGATCAAAAAAGTATCATTTACTGACAAAATTATACTAATTTAGTATAATTTATTCGAGTTATATATCTAATTGGGCAAATACAATATGTATGATGTGAAAAAAATTCGAGAAGATTTTCCATTTCTTAGTCAAACTATCAACGATAAACCAGTTGTTTTTTTTGATACTGGGGCTTCAGCTCAGAAGCCACAAATAGTTATTGATGCTGTGGCAGATGCATATAAATTTAATTATGCAAATGTTCATAGAGGTGTTTATGAGCTAAGTCAAAAAGCAAGCGATAAGTATGAAAATGTGCGTGTAAAAGTTCAACATTTTATAAATGCTAAATCAGCAGATGAAATTGTATTAACTAAAGGAACTACTGAATCAATCAATTTATTGGCGAGCTCTATTGGTAAGTCTATGGTTTCTAGTGGTGATGATATTATTGTTACTGAAATGGAGCATCATGCTAATTTTGTACCATGGCAAATACTTTGTGAAGAGAAACAGTTAGTTTTTAAAGTTGCAAAAGTTGAAGATAACGGTGAACTTAATGTACAGAATCTTTTATCTCTAGTTACAAACAAAACTAAAGTTATAGCACTGACATTATGTTCAAATGTATTAGGAACTATTAATCCTGTCAAAAAGATAATACAAGAAGTCAAAAAAATTAATCCAAAGACATTGATAGTTGTTGATGGGGCGCAAGCAGTAATACACTCAAAGGTTGATGTTCAAGATCTAAACTGTGATTTCTTTGTATTCTCTAGTCATAAATTATATGGTCCAACTGGAGTAGGAGTCTTGTATGGTAAATACGAATTGTTAGAGAAAATGCCTCCGTATAATTATGGTGGAGATATGGTTAATGATGTAACAATCGATAAAACAACATTTGCATTACCGCCGTATAAATTCGAAGCAGGAACACCTGACATAGTTGGTTCTATAGGTTTTGGTGAAGCCATAGATTATGTTAATTCAGTTGGTATGGAAAATATCGCAAGTCATGAAAAAAAACTATTAGAATATGCAACAAATGAATTAAAAAAAATTGATGGTTTAAGAATAATAGGTGAAGCGCCAAATAAGGCAGGTGTTATAACATTTGTAGTTGATGGTTGTAATGCCGGAGATATAGGAGAGCTGTTGGCAATCAAAGGGATGTGTGTTAGGACAGGTAAACACTGTGCACATCCTCTACTATACAGAATGGGTGCTACATCAACAGTGCGTAAGTCATTTGGTATGTATAATACTATTGATGAAGTAGACTTATTTATTAAAGCATTGAAAAAAGTAATATCTCAATTAAAATAGTCAAATAATTAAAAGGATTAGGTTGGTATGGTTGAAGTTTTTGATCCTAATAATAGTATTTTAGAAGTTACTGTGGCAGCAGCTAAACATTTCGAAAAACACTTAGCTAAGGATTCTAATAATATTGGAATATATGTAGGCACAAAACTGATAGGATGTTTTGGTTTAGCTTATGATATTGATTTTGTTACACAGCAGCCTGCTGATACAACAGCAGTAGATCAGCAAGGGTTGAGATTTTTTGTATCGAATAAATCTATGAGTTTTTTAAATGGTTTAATAATTGATTATGTTAAACATGACTTTGGATTGTATAAGTTAGAATATACTAATCCAAATGAATCTGCTCGCTGTGGTTGTGGCGAAAGTTTTATAGTTTAGGGAATTATATAATGAAAACAACAGATGTAACTATAGTTAGAAGGCAAGTAAAAGTTGTAGCAGTACCATTTGGTAACGAAATTGAACTTATGCCTGGTCAAGAAGTTTTGGTAACTCAAGATAAGGGTGGTAGTTTTACATTAAATGTTAACGGTAACTTACTTCATTTAGATGGTAAAGATGCTGATGCAATTGGTAAACAGATAGTTAAATATCCAGTAGATAATTACGATATAAAACCTGGAGATCATATAAATATGGATGCTGTTTGGGATCAGATGAGAACAGTTTATGATCCGGAGATTCCTGTGAATATTGTTGATTTAGGCTTGATTTATAATGTTGTTACTCGAAAGTTAGAGAATGGTAATTTTCATGTGATCATAGATATGACTCTTACAGCTCCTGGTTGTGGTATGGGTCCTGTATTAATGACTGATGTTGAAAAACGTGTGGCAATGCTACCTAATGTTGATAAGGTTGATGTTGTTATGGTTTTTGATCCACCATGGAACTCAGAGCTGATGACAGAGGAAGCTAAACTAGAGCTAGGATTATTTTAAGTAAATTATGGCAAAAATAGTAATTTATCCTGGGACATTTGATCCTATAACAAATGGTCATGTTGATTTAGTTGATAGAGCGTTGAATATCTTTGATGAGATAGTGGTTGCAGTATCTACAGCATATGGTAAAAAAACTCTTTTTGATTTACATACAAGAGAGTTAATGATTAAAGAAGTTTTTAAAGATAATAATAGAGTCAAAGTCGTTAGCTTTGAAGGGCTTCTTGTTGATACAGCCGTAAAACATAGTGCTTGTGCGATTGTAAGAGGATTAAGAGCAGTTTCTGACTTTGATTATGAGTTTCAAATGTCGAGTATGAATAATAAGCTCAATAGTTATATTCAAACTATATTTCTAACTCCTAGTGAGAAGTTTTCTTGTATATCGTCTACTTTAGTTAGAGCGGTTGCTATTCATAATTATCAAAGAGTAGGTGAGTTTGTTCCTGAGTGTGTATTTAATAGAATAAAATTAAAATATTCGAAGGATTAGTATGACGCTATTAATTACTGATGATTGTATAAATTGTGATATATGTGAACCAGAGTGTCCTAATGAGGCAATATCACAAGGCGAAGAATATTATGAAATTAATCCAGATAAATGTACGGAGTGTGTAGGACATTTTGAAGAATCTCAATGTACAAAAGTATGCCCAATAAGGTGTATAATTACGGATCCAAATCATGTCGAAACTCAGCAACAGTTATTGGCAAAATATAAAATATTAGCTTCATAAAAATTAAAAAAACTTGGAAACTGTATTCTAATTTTGTATAATGCTTTAGTCTTATAATTTACTATTCAATAAATAAAGAGTTTTAAAAGGAGCTTTTGATGAAATTAAAGAATATTGTTATCGCTACGTCAGTACTATTTAGTACAGCTACGTTTTCATTTGCTGCGGGTTCTGATAATATGGATATGTCAGTAGATACAAGTGCAACAGCAACTCAAAATAGTTCAACTAATTCTTTTATTGCTCCTTTTGCTAACACTTATAGCTCTTTAGCTAACAAAAATAATACTTGGGGTCCACAAGATAGAACTGGTCAGTGGTACTTTGGTGTTGATGCTAACGGTCTTGCTGGTACACCTAACTCTCCTTCAGGAGCTGGCGCAAATATGATAGTTGGTTATAACATTAATAAGTACTTTGCAGTTCAATATAACCAATTAGTTGGTAGAGTATTTGCTGGTTTGGGTGAAGGCGTTATAAATTTCAGTAATAGCACAATGGTTACTCCATATGCTGCAGGCGGTGCTGGTTGGGCTAATTTAGCTGGTCAAGCTACTGGTGCATGGGATGTTGGTGGAGGTCTTAAATTTGAACTTTCTAGAGATGTTCAGGTGAGTGCTGATTATAGATATATTCAGACAATGGCTCCAAGTGGTATGTCTGGTGCTCAGGGTAGAGCAGGTACTAACATGATTGGTGGAGGTATTACTTGGTTCTTTGGTGGTAAAGATGATACTACTAATGATACTGGTAATATTCAAGATAATGGAGCTACTACAGCAGCAGAAACTACTGCTATGCTAACAATCGATGAGTCTAAGTATGTTTTGCCTCAAGGTATTAAACAGTGTGAAGGTAACTTCAACTTAACTAAAGAAGGTGTTGCTTGCTATACTGTAAATGGTAATGATGTAACAGTTTATTTAGATACTAAGTTTGCTTATGATAGCGCTAACTTGAACTCTAAGGGTAAAGAAGCAGTAACATCATTTGTTAATTTTGTAAAAAATAGTGATATTAAAACTGTAACAGTTAAAGGTTATGCTTCTCAAGGAGCAACTGGAAGTGAGTTCGAGATTTATAATCAGAAACTTTCTGAGAGAAGAGCAGCGGCTGTTGCTGACTATATGAAGCAGTTAGGTTTAGATAATGATAAAATTATTACTAAAGGATTTGGCTATGAAAATACTTTAGATGGTATTCATAAATCTGATGCTCGTAACCAACGTGTACAAGCTAGCGTTTCTGCTCCACTGAAGCAAGAAGCTTAATTTTATATATTTTTTTATTTAATCTTTTTCTTATTCCTACACACTTTACCATTTTTTTGGTTTTAATTGTTAGTAGCTAAAATAAACTAATTATATAAACTAATTATATTTCTATTAAAAACTAGCTGGTTTAAGAATTGGATAGTTATTCATATAATGTATAAGTTTAATTTGTCGTAGTCGTTATACTAATATATTTCTCTTTTGAGAATATAAAAGAATAAAATGATAAATTTATAATTAGATAAAAATAGATCAAAAGTTTATATAATCTTTTGTTGTGGATAATTTATTAAATTTACCACAATCTTACACACAAAAGTTTTATTAAGTCTATTGAAAAGTTTTAATATGGACACTAATTAAATACACCATTATTATAAAATCATTGTATATTAATAATCTAGCATTATCCTATGGCATCACCCATTTGGAACATTGGCATATACATACTTACTACAAGGAAACCAACTACGCCACCTAACACAATCATAATTAGTGGCTCTAGCATAGAGCTTAAGCTTCCTACAAGTGTATCTACTTCTTCTTGGTATACTCTATTTAAATTTCCAAGCATAGTTTCTAGTGCGCCAGATTCTTCACCAACTGCTATCATCTGTTCTACTAAGAATGGGAAACTTCTAGTTTCAACTATAGCTTCTTTAAATGATGCTCCTTCACTAATACTTTTCTTGATATTTATAGCTGCTTGGCCATATTTTGCATTACCAGTAGCTAATGAAACCATGTCTAATGCTCTTGTTAAACTCATACCTGATTGGACGGTAATTTCTAAGGTGCTAGCAAATCTTGCTAGTGCAGACTTGAAAATAACTTCACCAATTATTGGTATTTTAAGCATAAAATGATCTTGGGCAATTTGTATCTTTGGGAATCTGAATTTTAAAGATTTAAATATTGATATTGATACAAATATTGCAAGAATAATCTTCCACCATGAATCTTACATAAAATTAGAAGCATCTACCGTAATTTGAGTAATGGCAGGGAGTGGTTTACCTGAGTTTATAAACATGGCTGAGAATGCCGGGACGGCAAAAGTCAAAAGTCAAAAGTATTCCTGTTACACCTGCTGCAATAACACATACAACAATAGGGTATAATAAAGCTTTTTTAACTTTCTTTTTTATACTTTCTAAAGCTTCACGTTGATCTGCAATTTTGTTAAGCATAAGATCTAAGTTACCAGATTCTTCACCAGCAGTTATAAGTCCTATATATAACTTATCAAATATTTTTGGGAAATTACTTAATGCTTTTGAAAATGACTCACACCTTCAATTGCTTGTTTAATTTGAATAGTAAGTATTTTTAAGCGTGGGTGTTTGCGAATCCCCATTATGAATACTTCAAAAGATTTAATGATTGGTATACCAGCTTTAGTCATTGTAGCTAATTGACGAGTCATTTCTGTAATATCTCTGTAAGATATCTTTTAGGAAATAAGTCTTTAGGCTGTTTTTTTACTTTTATATCTGAATAACCTTTCTGTCTTATTTGAATTTCTGCTTTTTCCTTGGTATCAGCATCAATAAATCCTTTTATTGTTTTACCATTTTTTAGTTTCGCTTTGTAACTCCAAGATATAATGGTTATTTTATTCTTGTTTTTATTTCAAAATAGCATATTTATTCCTTTAACTTACTCTGTAAGCTTCTTCCATAGATGTTAATCCTTCTGAAACTCTTACAAGTGCGGATTGTCTTACTGTAGCAATACCTTCTTTTTGTGCTTGTGCTGCTAGACCCATAGTATTTTTATCTTCTAATATCATTCTAGCAATTTCTCTAGAAACAGGCATGACCTCATATAAACCAAGTCTTCCTTTATATCCTTTAAAGCATCTTAGACAACCTTTGGGATTAGGCTTATATATTTTTGAATTTTTTACTTTTTCAAGAGTAGTGGCAAAAGTTTTCATTAGAATCTCATCGTTAAGACCACTATCCTCAACAAGTAGTTTAAATTCAGTTTCTGTATCTTCTAGTTTACATTTTGGACAAAGCTTTCTAGTTAGATGCTGAGCAATAATTAATGTTACAGAGGAGGCAATATTATATCTAGGTAATCCCATATCTACCAATCTATTTAGTGTTTCTGGAGCACTATTAGTATGCAGAGTTGACATAACTAAGTGACCTGTTTGCGATGCCTTAATTGCAATAGACCCTGTTTCAATATCCCTGATCTCACCAACCATGATTATATCTGGATCTTGACGTAAGAATGATTAAAGAGCTCCGGCAAATGTTAATCCTTGTTTATTATTGACATTAACTTGGTTAATACCTTTTACAAAAAGCTCAACCGGATCTTCGGCTGTAGAAATGTTTTTTCAGGTTTGTTAAGAATGTTAATACCTGTGTACAAAGTAACTGTTTTACCAGAACCTGTTGGACCTGTAATCAGCACCATGCCCTGTGGTTGTTTAATATATTTCAGATATGTCTCTTTTTGGGCTTCTGAAAAACCTAGTTGTTCGATTGGTATTTGAGTTGAGCTAGAGTCAAGGATACGAAGAGCAACTTTTTCACCAAAACTTATTGGACATGTACAAACACGAAAATCAATAGCCTTTTCTCGTGAAAGAGAGATTTTAAACTTACCATCCTGAAGAATCATTTTCTCGACAATATCTAAACTAGACATAATCTTTAATCTTGAAATGACTTTTGGACCAAGATTTTTTTTAGTATTAAAAGTTTCTATTAGTAAGCCGTCTATTCTATATCTTATGCGAAAGTTTTTTTCGTATGGTTCAAAGTGTATATCTGACGCACCTTTCTGTATAGCATCAACAATAGTATTATTAATAAATCTAATAATAGGAGCCTCTTTATCTTCGCCACTTCCTATTATTGAATCACCTTCACGCTCACCCTCATCAACAAAATCAATATCAAGTTCAGCTCCAGCATTTATTTGTTCTTCAAGTTTTAGATATTGATCATATTCTTCAATTTTCTCTCGAATGAGGTTTATTTCTCCAACTACTGGAGTAAAGGAGTAATCATATTTACTACGAAGTTTTTTTAATATTTTTTGAATATCAATAGGGTTCGCAATCGCTACATAGACGCTTTTTTCCTTTTAAATAAAGGTAAGCATTTGTTCTGATTACAAAAGTCAGTATCAAAATAATCTTGAGGTAAAAATTTATGTTTATAGCAGTTAAGTCAATGTATTGTAAGCGCAGTAAAGTTGCTGACTCAATCATAAATGATCTGCTATCAATCAGTTAGTGATCTATTAAATAATCTAAAAAGTCTTGTTTAGCAAGTGACTTATCTAAGCTTATTTCTTCAAGCTGTTGTCTTGTTATAAGTTTTCGGAGTAGTAATAAAGAAGCCAGCTTCTTATTAATATACGGACTGTCAATCATTTATACTAAAATAAATCACAAAATTAACAAAAATTATATCATGATTAAGATAATTATTAAAAAACAAAATATTTAATATAAATTAATAAAAAGGAATTATTTTAATAATGCTTTTTAATGTATAATTCGAATCGAAGTCTAATAATCTTTTTTCAATATATGCATATAGATAAATATATTTCTCATAGAGGTGCTAATAGTGATGCTGTTGAGAATACAATGGAAGCTTTTCAAATTGCCAAGAAAGCAGGTTTTAAATGGTTTGAAACAGATGTGCAAATGAGTTCTGATGGAGAATTATTTTTATTTCATGATGATACTCCACAAAGATTTTCTAGTATTTCTGAAAATGTTACAAATATGTCATGGTCTGAACTAAACGTTATAGAACTTATTCATCCTGTAGTCAAATCAAAGGCAAAGGTATTAACTTTGAAGGAGTATCTTGAATGGGCAGAACATAATAATGCTTTTTTGAATCTTGAAATTAAAGTAAGTAATGAAAATATAAACTACCAAAAGACTTTAGTCGCTAAGGTTATTGAACTTCTTGAGCATTATCCAACTATGAAATCAAAAATTTTATTGTCGAGTTTCTCAAAAGTGGTGATGAGAGAGTTGAGAAGACATAAAGATTTTACTCAAGGTAAACTTTTTTATACCACCAACTGGGTTAGGGATTTTGAATATATTGATGGTAAGCTTTATAGAAACTTTGTTAAAAACAAATATATAGCGATTATAATAAATTATAGTTGCTTAACCGACTTAAGAGTTAAATATTTGAAACGTAAATTTGGTAAATTTTTTGTTTATTCTGTTTATAAGGATGATGAGATTAAACAATTACTTGAATGGCAGATCGATGCTATATTTATTGATAAGAAAGAACAGTTAAATCTTAGCATTTAAATGTTCTGTTAGAAGGTTCTCCACATCTGTAATAATATCTTCACTATAAGGACAGCTTTCAGGATAAAAATATTTTAGCTCTATAAATCCTTCAGCAATTCTATATTTGAAAGTAACAAATGAATATTTTTCTTTTATAGTTTCAAGTTTTTCAGCGAGCAAACTTTCACCTATACTGTAAATATTCCATCGTTTACGAATTATTTTTCTATTTTTTGATTTATTTGTCAGATTTAAAGCTTCAAGCATTGGTATACACTCTTTAGGAGGTCCTGGGAAAGCAAATATAAATCTATCAGAATCAAACTTTAATCTAAATCCATTAGCTGTGCCATTTTGATTTATTATAACTTGAGCATCATTAGGAAACATAGCCTGTTTTTGGGTTCCTAAAGTGACTTTACCATATTTTGTAAGCATTCTTTTTTCTAATTTATGCCACGATGAGTCATCTAAGAACATATCTTTTTTGAAGTATTTAGCTATGGATTCTGTGGTTAAATCATCTTCAGTTGGTCCTAAACCACCGATGGTAATAATATTCTTATGATTGGATTTTAGAAAATCAATGCTAGAAATAATATCTTCATAACTATCTTTGCAACTGATATGAAATCCTATTTCAAATCCATTATTTACTAGATATTTAGCAAAGTTACTTGAGTTTGTGTTAACTATATCGCCATCAACAATCTCATCACCAATAGCTATAAAGCCAAAGTCATATATCATATTCTTCCTTATGATTTTTTATTAGATTTATTTAAATCCGCTATTCTTGAACATGATTTTTATGTATCATGATTTGTGAAGTATATATTATCTATATACAAGATTGAATATCTAAGGAGTCTTAAATGAAAATATTATCTACTAATGTTTATGTAGGACCTAATATCTATGCAAACTTTCCTGTTATAAAGCATGAAATTGATTTAGGCGTGCTTGAAAACTGGCCATCTGCAAAGATTGGTGAGGATTTTATAAATCGACTTGTGGATAGTTTACCAGAATTAGAAGAGCATGGTTGCTCTTATAGAGAAAAAGGCGGCTTTATCCGTAGATTAAGAGAGGATGATGGAACTTGGATGGGTCATATTTGGGAGCATGCGATACTTGAGCTTCAGGATATGGCTGGTAGTGATGTAACTTATGGTCGCACAAGATCGACGGGCGAAGCAGGTCACTATAATATGGTCTATGAATATAAGCAGAAAGATGTTGGTCTAAGAGCTATGGAATTAGCTAGAGATTTATTAGTGTCCTTATTGCCAGAAGAGCTTAAAAGCCAAGTAGAGCATAAGAATGAAGATTTTGATTTTGAGTATGAAAAAGTTAGGTTTATTAAATTTGCTCAAAGCAAAGAGTTTGGGCCAAGTACAGCATCATTGATTGAAGCTGCTAAGAAAAGAGATATCCCATATCTTAGACTAAATGATCAATCATTAGTGCAATTTGGTTATGGTAAATATCAGCAAAGAATTCGAGCAACAATAACAGGTAAAACAACGAGTATTGCAGTTGATTTATCATGTGATAAAAATCAGACTAATACAATATTAGAAGGTTTAGGGCTTCCAATGCCTAAGCAAAGGATGGTAACTACAGAAAAGGGTGCTTTAAGAGCTGCCAAAATTCTAGGTTTTCCATTAGTTGTTAAGCCTCTAGATGGTAATCATGGTCGTGGCATATCAATCAACTTAAAAACAATGCAAGAGATTAAAGAAGCTTTTGTTGAAGCGAGTAAAGTATCTAGATATGTTTTAGTAGAGCAGTTTGCTACAGGTTTTGACCATAGAATGTTGGTGGTTGATGGTAAGCTTGTTGCGGTTGCAAAAAGAGTACCTGGACATGTTGTGGGGGATGGAAAGCACAATACCAAAGAATTAGTTGATATTGTCAACGAAGATCCACGTAGAGGTGTTGGGCATGAGAAGGTTTTAACAAAATTAGAATTAGACTATCAAGCTAAGACTTTATTGAAGGCAGCTGGATATGATGAAAATACTGTCCTTAAAGAAGGAGAGATATTCTATTTGAGATCTACAGCTAATCTTTCAACAGGTGGAACAGCTATTGATGTAACAGATATTGTTCATCCAGATAATAAAGATATGGCTGAAAGAGCTATAAAGGCTATCGGACTTGATGTTGGAGGAGTTGATTTCTTAATAGATGATATTTCTCAATCATATCATGATATTGGTGGTGCTATTTGTGAGTGTAATGCGGCTCCAGGATTTAGAATGCACGTAGCTCCGAGTGAAGGTAAACCAAGAGATGTAGCCGGAGCAGTTATTGATATGCTAATTCCTAAAGAGTATGGTAATGCTAGAATTCCAATAGCTGCTATTACGGGAACAAATGGTAAGACAACAACTTCGCGCATGGTTGCACATATGTGGAAGAACGCAGGTAAAATAGTAGGCTTAACAACTACTGATGGTGTATATATCAATGGTAAATTGACAGTTGCTGGGGATACTACAGGTCCAACTTCTGCACAGATGGTTTTAAAAGATCCGTCAGTAGAAATGGCAATCTTAGAGACAGCTCGAGGTGGACTATTAAGAAGTGGTATGGGGTATGACTACTGTAATGTAGGAGCATGTTTGAATATTGCTTCTGATCATTTAGGTCTTAAAGGAGTTAATACGTTAGAGGACTTGGCTAAAATTAAGAGTATAGTCCCTCAAGCTGCGAAAGATGTGGCGGTGTTAAATGCTGATGATCCGAATGTACTTAAAATGTCAGCTAAAGTAACTGCAAAATATATTCTATATGTGACGATGAATCCAGAGCATGCTTTAGTTAAGCAACATATACGTGCTGGTGGTAAGGCTTGTATTATTGAAAAGGGTGTAAATGGAGATATGATTACGATTTTTGATAATCATGTTCATATGCCTGTTTTATGGACTCACTTAATTCCTGCTACTATGGAAGGTAAAGCGATTCACAATGTTCAAAATGCTATGTTTGCAATAGCTATATCCTATAGTATGGGTATGAGCTTAGACGATATTAGAGATGGTCTAAGAACATTTGTTACATCATTCTATCAAGCACCTGGGCGTATGAACTGGTTTGAAGAACATCCATTTAAAGTATTGATGGATTATGGACATAACCCAGCAGCAATCAAACTTGTGAGTCAAATGATTGATAATATTGAATTTTCTGGTAAAAAAATATGCGTGTTAGCATCACCTGGTGACAGACGAGATCAAGATGTTTATGAGATAGCAAAAAAAGCTGCGCCTTATTATGATTATTTTATATGTAAAGGTGATGATGATACTCGTGGAAGAGCAGATGGTGAAATTCCTAGAATGCTTAGAGATGGATTGATTGATGCAGGTGTTGATGCTTCTAGAATTGAAACTATTCAAAGTGAGCAAAAAGCTGTAGATCATGCTCTTGGTATGGCACAAGATGGAGAACTAGTTGTTATATTTGCTGATAAGCTTAAGAGAACTTGGAAACAGATTATTTATTTTAATAAAGATAATACAGATGATAACAAAGAGCATAAGGAAGAGAAAAAGGAGATGTTCTCCGCTTCAGTAATAGCTCAGGATCCCAGTTTATCGTTAGAGATTTCTGAGGTTATTAAAGCTGGGGTTATAGCTGATGAAAGTGGTGTTAGAGTTATTTTCGATGAAGAAGATAATGACTAATTGTTTGGTTTTTATTATTTAATGGGCCTTTGTATGATTCTTGAAGGTTATTCACGTAGACTTGTTGGACCTAATCTGTTTTTTAAAGAAACTGGAACAGTCTTAGATGTGCCGCTTATAGATCATCGTGATGAATTGACAAAACTTTTCTACCAAGAGGCAGAAAGGATACTTCCAGCTCTTGGTTGGACGCATATAGAATTAACACATAAATTTTTTAATAATGGTGTTCGTTATGCGATGATTGCACCTGTAGATATTACTATGCCAACATGTGATGTCATTGACTTTATTTGGCTTTCTGTGAGAGAAAGGTTTGAGAAGGGCTCTTTTAAAACTCTTGAAGAAGCAAAACAAAAACTTATGCCTCTAATAGAGGAAGATAAGAATCTTACATACAGGAAGCTTTATGATTTAGCTAAATCTAAAGGTTTTAATGCTTTTAGAGATAAAAATAAAGCTTTTGTTGGTTCTGGTACAGGTTGTTATGAGTTTGATCTAGACAACGATAAAATTGAAGATGTTGATTGGTCAAAAGTTTATGATATTCCAGCTGTAATTGTAACAGGTACTAATGGTAAGACCACTACAGTTAGATTGACTGATTATATCTGTCGTATGGCAGGTAAGCTTACTGGTTACACATCTACAGATTGGGTTAAAGTTAATGATGAGTTGATAGATGAGGGAGACTATTCTGGTCCAATAGGTCATCAATTTGTTTTGACAAACAAAAAGGTAGAAGTTGCTTTGCTTGAGTCTGCTCGTGGAGGTCTTCTAAAGAGAGGCTTGATAGAGACTTATGTAAATGCAGCAGCAGTTACGAATGTTTCTGCAGATCATCTAGGTGAAGATGGGATTGAAACAGTTGCAGAACTAGCAGAAGCAAAAGCTATTGTATTTCGAACAATGGGTAAAGATTCTCATGCTGTAATTAACTTAGATAATTCATATATGAAACAGCAATTTGATAAATTAAGTTGCGCTAAAATAGTTGTTACGCAGAATCCTGATCAACACGATATGGATTACTATTTATTAAAGGCGGACTATGCTTGTGTAGTAGAGAATGATACTTTTACATGGATTGATAAAACTTCTAAAAAGCAAATTCTTTCAGTAGTAGATGCTCCCTTAACAATTAAAGGTTTTGCTAAGCATAATATTGAAAATGCTATGATTGCCATAGCTTTATCTTTTAAATTAGGTATTAGCTTAGATGATATCAGAGCAGCTCTTAAAAGTTTTAAGAGTGACCCTAAAGTTAACAGAGGTCGTGCAAATATCTTTGAATTTGATAATAAAGTTGCTGTTCTTGACTACGCCCATAACGAGGCTGGTATGGAAGCTTTATTAAATATGATAAAAGCTTATGATAAGGGTGGTAAGAAGTATCTAATGATAGGAACTACAGGAGATCGTAAATATTTAATCTCTGGTATTAATGATATCATTATCAAACATGGTATAGACTTTGTGGTTATTAAAGAAACTGAAAAGTATCTTAGAGGGGCTAAACCTCTTGAGTTGCCTACTTTGATCCGTGATGATTTAGAAAGCAAAGGTTTTGATATCTCAAAAACTTATATTTCACATGGAGAGCTAATAGGAGTTAAATATATATTAGATATGCTTGAAGATAGTGATATAGGTATTTTTTGTTGTCAGGCAGAGTTAGAAGAGGTTGCAAAGTACCTTGAAAATTTAGCTGATAAATAACTATCTATTTAGTAGACAAACAACATGTGTCGCGATGCCTTCTTTCCTACCTATAAATCCTAACTGTTCAGTAGTCGTTGCCTTTATGTTTATTTGATTAATTTGTATTTCAAGCACACTTGCCAAGCGAGCTTTCATTTTTTCTATATGAGGAAGCATTTTAGGTGCTTGTGCAATGATAGTACAATCAATATTACTTATAGAGTATTCTTTATCATCAAGCATTTTTTTTATTTCGGCTAAGAAAAATGTACTATCAGTATTTTTATACTCCATATCAGTATCTGGAAAATGTTTACCTATATCTCTAAGACCTAATGCGCCTAAAATAGCATCACAAAGAGCATGAATTAATACATCACCATCAGAATGAGCTTCTAGTCCCATTTCATATGGAATCTCGACTCCACCAATAATAATATTTTTCTTTGAGGATGTGAACTTGTGTACGTCATAACCATGGCCAATTCTAAATGACATTATATAATTCCTAATCTTGTGTTACAGGGAAGTTATTGTTTAACCATGCATTGATTCCACCTTCTACAGATATAACATTTGTATAACCCATACTTTGTATGCTTTTAGCTGCTAATGCAGATCTGAAGCCACTGTCACAGTATAGATATATTTTTTGGTCTTTATTAGGTATAAGATTTTCAATTTTAACTTCTATTTGTCCTTTGCTAAGATGGGTAGCACCTTGGATATGGAATCTATTGAACTCAGAATCTTCTCTAACATCAAAAATCACACCATCTAGCTCATTAGAGTTTATCTTATCGTATAAGTCCGTTACAGAGCATTCTTTGATATCTGATTTAGCATTACTCACAAGCTTTAAGAACTCATGAGGTCTAGCTTGATTAGGTGACTTAGTGGGATAGCCTTTAGCATTCCATGCTCTCCAACCGCCATCAACAGAAATTATATTTTTATAACCCATTTCACGTAATTTATCAGCTACGATAGCAGATCTAAAACCACCACCACAATAAAAATACATTTTTTGATTTTTGTTAGGAACTGCTGACTCGATAGCACTTTCGATAATTCCTTTACTAATATGAATCGCATTAGGGATGTATCCATTTGCAAATTCTGACTCTTCACGTGTATCGATCAGTAAGCCGTCGAGAGTTTCTGTCTCATTCATTTCGTTGATGTCATCAACTGTACATTCTTGAATTCTACTTTTTGCATCGTTTACTAAATCTAAAAAACCTGATGTGTGTTGCATATATATACCTTATAGTTTTGTGATCAAATAACTACTTATATTTTATATTTTTCTTTGCTTAAAGAGAATATTTAAAGAATATAATCAATAACTTGGAATATGACGATGATGATAGCAATAGCTAGAGCAAAGTTGTTAAGCTTGCTATTTTTCATCGATTTGTAAATTATTTCAAAATTACGGTTACGAAGTATTCTAACCATATTTAGTGGACATGAAACAAGCATTATTAGAGAAAATAGTCCAACAACAGATAGTGCTATTAAAAAAAGCTTTTTAAAATAATAGTTTAGGATTATAGGTAACATGAAAAGTAGAAAGCTTAGAAGAATGTTTTTGCTTAGTGTCGATAGGTTGTTCATTTTAAATCTATCAAGTATTAGATCTTTTAATGCTAATGATAGAGTTATAAAAGCAGTTGTCACAGAAATTGTAATAAAGGTATAAACTAAAGTTATAACTTGAGAAGACTGAATATTAACTTTAAGAATATAAATAAGCTGAGTTACACTATCTTCGGAGCTAAGAGATTTTAAGACTTCTGCAAAGCTATTTTTATCACCATAAATAGCTATATTGCCCAATATTGATACTATCCAGCACACATATATTACCAATATTATTAGAGATGCAACTATAATAATTCTTCTAATATCTTTTGGATGTGGTCCAACATAGTTGACAACGCTAGGAACAATTATATGAGCTGAGAATGTTGTGGCAAGTATTGGTAAAGTGACTGTAACCTCTTTTAGAGTGCCAAAACTATAGATATCTAGCTTAGAGATACTTATAGTCTTGAAAAGTAATAATATTGTAAATAATATGATAATAAGCTTTATGGTAAGAAAAACTCTATTAAGCCATTCAGCAGGCCCTGTACCTTTTAATATAAATCCACCAAAAAGTATAACAAAGCTAATCTCTATAATAATATAATTTATATCTAGTAGACTTTCAAAAGATGAGCCTATAGCTGAGATATATGCTGCTAGCATTCCGTAAAGTATTCCAAAAGCACATATATAAACCAGAATGATACCAGGTCTTTTAAAGAGCTTATGAGCAAGACCTAGGTAACTAATACCACTTTCAAAATGTAGGCACGCTTCTGCAACAGCTAATGTTGAATATGTCATTAAGAGCCACATCAAAAACATTATGATGCAACCAATAACAACTCCAAAGCTTGAAAGAATCATAGGAATGGCTAAGATGCCTCCACCCAAAGAGGTACCTATAATTAAGAAAATACTACCAATTTGCTTATTTATACTTGTCAATTTTTAGAATAGTAAGTTTTACCGTTTGAATACATTAAAACATATAAAATTATGATTATAAATTAATAAATGAAAGAAATAATTACCAAGCAGGTATTGCTGCACCATTTGGATAAAGTTTTTCAGCTAATTGTTTAACTTCATCTGTATTAAATGCTGAAATATCATTGAAACTTTTTTGCGAAATTCTCTAAGCTGTTTTGGATTCTTCTTTGTAATATTCTCATCAGCAATGAAATATTGAACCATCAGTAGGTTGCTCTAGAAGATTTAAGCATCTTAAAAGTGAGCTTTTGCCTGCACCACTATGACCGATTATACCAAATATCTCGCCTTGCTTAATATCAAGATTTATATTGTCAAGCACGAGATTGCTAGTATTATTTGATCTGTACTCTTTTTTTAAATTTTAAATTTGAATCATTTTTAGCCTTTGCTTTATCACCAATTTTACTTTCTTGACCATTGATTAATCTTTGAATATTTCCTCTGTGTTTAATAAGTATGATTATTGCAATTATTAAAAATGGCGTTACCACTTGTAAATCTGAGGTAAATATTACTGAAAAACTTGCTATAACAGTAGCTATTAATGCTGATAAAGATGAATAGCGAGTAATTACAGCAATACATAGCCAAGTAATGACAAATATTAAACCTAAAATCCAGCTAAATCCAAATAGTGTACCTATTAAAGTTGCAACACCTTTGCCACCTTTGAAGCCAAAAAATATTGGGAATATATGACCGAGAATTGCATATAATGCAGTACATGCAGTTATAAATTCATTACCAGTTAATACTTTAGCTAAAACTACAGGCACTAGACCTTTTAGTATATCAAAAGCAAGGGTGATGATCGCTGGAGCCTTCCCACCTATTCTTAGAACATTTGTAGTTCCTGGGTTGCCAGAGCCAACGCTTCTTGGAGAGGGTAGTCTAAATATATAACAGACAATAATTGCACTATTAATTGAGCCTAAAAGATAAGCAAACACTAGTATGCTAAAATTTAAAAAGTTCATTGTTTTCCTTGATGATTTTAAAACTATTTGAGTTACTATAAGAGATAATACTATCTAGACAATATCTTCGCTAGCTATTTTTATAACTTTGTTATAGGATTAGAAGCTTAAAATAACTTATTCATTAATTTCTGTTTCAAAAGGTTAAATTTTATGACTGTAATGAAGTTCGACTTGATCAAAAAAGAAGGCAAAGCTAGAAGAGGAAAAATAAGCTTCCCAAGAGGAGATATTCAAACTCCTGCATTTATGCCAGTAGGGACTTATGGAGCTGTTAAATCATTATCTCCAGTTGAGTTAAAAGAAATGGATGCCGATATTATCTTGGGTAATACGTTTCATTTATGGTTACGTCCAGGTACTGAAATTATCAAAAAACATGGTACTTTACATGATTTCAACGGTTGGGATAAACCTATACTTACAGACTCTGGGGGATTTCAAGTCTTTAGTTTGGGTAAAATGCGTAAACTTACAGAAGAAGGCGTTACATTTAAATCACCGATAAACGGTTCAAAAGTTTTTTTATCTCCTGAGATATCAATGCAAGTCCAAAGAGATCTTGGCTCTGATATTGTAATGTGTTTTGATGAGTGCACACCATATCCAGCTACTGAAAAAGAAGCAAAAGACTCTATGGAACTATCTATGCGTTGGGCAAAAAGATCAAAAGATGCTCATGGAGATAATCCATCTGCATTATTTGGAATTATTCAGGGTGGAATGTATGAGCATTTACGTGATGAGTCGCTAAAAGCTTTAAAAGAAATAGATTTCGATGGTTTTGCAATAGGTGGATTATCTGTGGGTGAGCCTAAAGAAGATATGATTAGAATACTTGATCATACAGCTCATCAGATGCCAGAAGATAAGCCAAGATACCTGATGGGTGTTGGTACGCCAAAGGATTTAGTAGAAGCTGTTTATCGTGGTGTTGATATGTTTGATTGTGTAATGCCGTCACGAAACGCTCGCAATAGTCATATGTTTACATCTGAAGGAGTTATTCGTATCAGAAATGCTAAGCATAAAGAGGACACCTCTCCATTAGATTCAAATTGTGATTGTTATACTTGTAAGAATTTTAGCCGTAGCTATTTGCATCATCTTGACAAAACTCAAGAGATATTAGGTTCAAGATTAAATACTATTCATAATCTAACTTATTATCAAAATCTTATGAAAAATATTCGCCAAGCTCTAGAAGAGGGTAAGTTTGAAGAGTTTAGGAAGGAGTTTTTGGAGAATTATAAAGGTTAAGTTTTATAGAAAATTTTATGTAGCATTATAAACATAGAGTCAAAAATAAGAGCTTAATAATTTTTTGATAATATAAAAATTAGTTGTTTCAGAATCTCTAGCTAAAAGATAATATGACTTTCCGGTTGTGTATTCTTGCTGAGGTGGTACATACAGGAAACCATTTTTGATGTGCTCTTGAATTAAAAGTCTATCTGTAACAAAAAAACCAATACCTGAAAAGCAAGCCTGAATTGCTTGAAGAGAGTTTTTAAAGAAGATGTCTTTATTAGGCTTTTTTGAGATGTTGTTGTGCTGTGCCCAGAGTTGATAATCATCAATGCGAATTTTATCATCAACATAGATTAGCTTTTGTTCTAATATTATTTCTGAGAGGCTTTTACCAAAGTGCTTATTATTGCAAACTAGTATTAGCTCACCATCTGCTAGTTTGAATTTGTTTTTATTACTAAAATCACTGTCAATACCATACTCTATGCTTATATCTATATCATCATAATCAAAATTTACTTTTCTGCCTAGACTGACGAGTTGTATCTCTGTATTTACTATTGAATCTATTAAATTATCTAGTTTTGGGATTAGCCAATTTGCACAAAGTGTAGTCATACAGTTTATCGATAATTTTTTAGCACGTTGTTTTTTTAGAACCACTGTTCATTGTAAATTTCTGATATTAGAGGGTCTATCATTGTGTAGTACTCTTTGGCTAAGTCAGTAATAACTAGATTTCGTTTATCCGTGATAAATAGTTTTTTATTAAGATGGTTTTCTAATTTTTTTATAGATTGGCTCACGGCAGAGTGAGTCATAAATAGCTGTTCTGCAGCTTTTATAGCTCTTGGCTCATTTGCACGTAAGTATCTAATACAAATAGATGGGGTCTACTTAACCATGTTAGTTTTATTTGTTGGTGGAGGCATACTTTATGTGATGGGTTGTAAGTATTTCTTCCTTTTCAAGAGTTGCTCCTTTCGCTTGGTGTTCAATATTTATTAGGGAGGTGTTTAGTCTATTTGCACAAATATTTTTCTTTATAAGTTTAAGTAATAGCTCATTATTAATTACCATTTTACTATTTAATACTAGTCTATTATTTATTCCAGTTATTAGGTTTTTGTTTTATAAGCAGAGTGTTAGTTACTTTAATTTTATTTATATTATTATTAGCTTTTTGGGAATTTATCTTATACTAGGTGTTAGAGAAGGTAATGTTAATACATGTAGTCTTTGCGCTATTTTTGCGGGAGTTTTAAATGCAGCATCTCAAGTTGTTTTATACAATGCGAGCAAAAAAGAAGATGTATTTATTATAAATCTTTGGATATATACATATATAGGAATATTTTTATTGTTATTGTTGCCATTTAACATATCTGCTATATCTAGCTTAAATGAGGTGTCAATGAAGCCTGTATCCATTTGGGTATCAGTAGCTATAATTATATTTGGTATTAGTTCACAGATTTTTAGAGTAAAAGCCTTTAAGTATACTAAAGATCCTTCACTAATAGCTCCAGCTATGTATTTTTCAGTAATAGTTGCGGCACTATTAGAAGTTGTGTTTTATGATAGCTCTATAGGTTATATGGAGATGATAGGAATTTTGATGGTGTGTGTTTCGAGCATACTGTCTTTAATAAGAAAATAATAAGAGGAAAAGAAATGAAAAATAAAATCGTGATTGTTGCAGACTTTATAAATGAGATAGTCGATGAGAAAGGCGTTTTTGGAGCTCATAACGCTAAGAGAGTTAAAGATGATAAAACTATGGAAAAAGCAAATCAATTAATTACATGGGCAAGAGAAAATAATATTATGATTGCTCATGTTAAGGTTGGTTTTAGTAAAGATTATAAAGAGTGTTCAAAAGTTTCTCCTATGTTTAAGCAAGTTCCGGAATATGGTGTTTTTCAGTTAGGTACTTGGGCAACAGATTTTCATCCAAGTATGGATGTTCAAGAGCATGATATCATAATAACAAAACATCGCGTCAGTGCACTATATGGTACTAATCTTGAAGTTGTTTTGCGAGCAAATAATGTTCAAGATGTTATTATTTGTGGAGTATCAACCAGTTATGTGGTAGAGTCTACTGCTAGGGAATTACATGATCGTGACTATAGAGTCATGGTTGTGGCAGATGCCTGTAATGCTAGCAGTCAAGAAACGCATGAAGCAAGTTTGTCAAATCTAAATAAAATTGCTAGAATTGTATGCGTAGATAATTTATTAAAGGGAGAGTGTTTTGGTAATTAAACTTACTCCCTTTTTTGCTGTACCATGATATAATACACTGTATTTCATATAGAGAGTAAATAATATGAATAAAATAACTTCTTTCTTTGTTGGAGCGATAATCTCATTTTCGTTATTCAGCTTTTCGTATTCGTTCAATGATACTGAGAATTTGTTATATCTTCAGGCTTACTATAACAAACAAAATGTTGAAAAAGTGAATACTTTTCATCAAGGTTCTAGAATGTCTAGGTATTCAACAAATTTGAAAGTTGATGATTATAGATAATTAAAACTCTTTCAAATTTTTATATAAGTCTTTTTCTTACAATCCATAAAACTTTATTTCTACACCTAAATATAATTTTTTAGTTTTGCTGTTATATTCTTTTTGTTTAAAGTAGTTTTGCTGGAATTCAAAATTGTTATTTTCTTTATGAAAATGACATATCAGATCTCTTGAAGTGAACCTATTTATAGCTATCAATAAATTTTTTAGGGAAAGTATATAAGGAGGATTATCCATATTGATGTTTCTAAGTCATGCTTTTGAAGGCTTCAATAAAACAAGGGTGCCGGATGGAATTAAAGTAACAATTTATGGCTCTAAAGGGACCGTCTTACTCCTTTTTTAGCGGCTACAGCTGTCCAATTTAATTATGAGAATAGCCATCTAAGTTTAGATAAAAGATTGAAGTATTTGCAGATAGTTCAAAAGCTATCTTCACAAGAATATAATACAAATTATCAATCTGATGGTGCTAAAATTTTGAGGGGAGAAAATGTAGATCTAAATACTACCAGAAATTATTTTATATTAAAAGATTCTGCTTATCCTGAAATATATAATTCAGGAGCTTATGCACTAAATATGATGTTTAGTAATACAGGTGGAGGTAAAGATGGAGCAACTTTAGTAGTTAAAAATTTACTTGATAAAATGGGTTGTATATATCCAATTATTAATTTTGTTGTAATTTTGATGGCTATATTAGGACTTAGTGACTCATGTATATATCCATCCGTTCTTGGTTATGCAATGGATAAGCTTCCTCATGTATCAAGTGGAGCAACATCATTCTTAGTAACTGTCGGTGCAATAGGTATTTCATTAGGGACGTCTTTATCAGGTATGCTTTGTAACCTATTAGGGCGCGAGCCTGCAATGTTGGTCGGACCCGTAATGTTATTGGTGTTGGCCACTTTGGTAGTGATTGTGCATAATTTGAAAGTTGTCAAATAGTGGAGGATTTCTATGTCTAACATAGATTAGATACAAAAATTTATTCAGAGCTCTAAATATGTATACAAAAATATACAAATACCAAAGGGTGGTAGTATTAATTATATGAACGAGAATTTGAAGCCTATCCTTGAAAATAAACTTACATCAGCTCAAGCAAAAATCATACTGGATAAGTATGATAATGCTTTTGATATAGATCTAACTAAAACAGGTTTTCCTAAAGCAGCAGAAAGAGATACTAATGATGATGCTACAAACTATGATGCTGTATGGGTGCGTGATGTAATTTGGGTATATTATTACTTTAGTGGGTTTAAAGAAAATGATGCTAAAATTCTGATTAATAAGTCTTATGAATATTATAATTCGCCTGCGCAACAGAAGCGTTTTGAAGAAATTATTGCAAATCCAAAATTAGCAACAGATAAAATGGCTGTTCCTCATATTCGTTTTGATAGCTCTAGTGATTGTTATGATGATGTGATGGTAAATGGTGAGCCACAAGTATGGAACCATAAACAGATGGATGCGCATGGACTTTTTTTATTAGCTTTAAATGATGCTTATCAAAAGCAGATATTCTATGTGAATGATTCGGAATTATTACTGTTTTTAGAGCGGTTTTTTGGCTTTTTAGAATTAATAAAATATTACGAATATGCTGATGCAGGGGCTTGAGAGGAAATCGATAGGGTAAATACAAGTAGTATTTCTTTGGTGGCGAATGCTGCTAAGCAATGGAAAAGTACTTTAGATAATAAAGACCTTAAACTATCGATAGATTTACAACAGTTAAGTAACTTAGGTATCGATAAAGTTAAAACTCAGATAGCTAGCGTAGAGAGTCGCCACTTTATAATTCTGATGATATTTGTTACTGTGAAAGTGATGCTGCAATATTGCATATTTTCACACCATATTTTAGCGATGGTCTAGAGTTTGCTGAGTATCAAAAAAGTTTAGCTTTAGTAGAAGGTCTTGTGCATAATTATGGAGTGATACGTTACAAAGGTGATAGTTATCAATCTGGTAATTTTTGGTTTGAAGATGATAGTACAGCAAAAGAAAGCTTAACAGATGACGCCTTCAGCGTAGAATAATTTGCAAAAGAGCTAAAGGAAGGTTTAAAGATTCTTAAGCACTATGGTTTTTTGATAGTATGTTAGCTTTAGCAATGATGAATTTATATGATAAATATTCACAAAAATTTAATAAGGATAAATATTTTAACAAGGTTGCTTGGCATATAAAAGAGCTTTAGCACAGATGACAGCTTGTGGTTATATAACAGCGGATGGTCAGCTAGTTAATGTAGAGCTGTTACCTGAAAGTATAAATGTTATTGTTTTTGATGAGCAAAGATATTATTTGCCATCTCTAATTACGTCACTTAATTGGGCTAAAGCTTCATTAGCAACAGCGATTAAAAAATTTAGTAATTATAATATTGTATAAAACCACAAATTAGAATATCCAACTTTCTAATAAAATACTAATTCTAATTCTAATCTTATTATTAGTCTTTAATTGATTAAGTACTACTACTAATGTAAAATTCCTACGTTTAAAAATTAAAAATTTTCGGGAGAAAAAATGAGAAAGTTATTATTATCATTATCTGCAATTGTATTATTTGCATCAACTTCATTTGCAGAAGGTGCTGAGCAAGCAGCTAGTAGTCCACTAAGTTCAATTTTAATGCTTGTAGTATTTTTTGCGATATTTTGGTTCTTATTAATTAGACCACAACAGAAAAAAAATAAAGAACTACGTAAAATGTTATCTGAGCTTTCAAAAGGTGATGAAGTTGTCACAAACGGCGGTATGATAGGGAAAATTGCTAAAATTGATGAGTCTTCTGTAGATTTAGAAATTGCAGAAAATGTTGTTGTTAAAATTCAAAGAAACGCAGTAGCTAATATTCTACCTAAAGGTGCTACTAAAGCTTAATAAGCTAAATTTCTATAAAGTCTTTTAATTTTTTTCTTTTTAGTAAAGGAATTTTCAATGAGTAATAACAGAGGCCTGCCTATAAATCAATTTCCTTTATGGAAGAATCTTTTGATAGTGATTGTATTAGCTCTAGCACTTTTCTATGCCTTACCAAATGTGTTTGGTAAAAGTCCAGCTTTACAGATTTCTCAGAAAGATGGTAATGTAAGTACACAACTTATCAAAAGTATTGAAGATACTCTTAATGCTGACAAAATTGTATATCAAAGAGCTGAACTATCGGATGATAAAAGTAATGTTGCGATTATCTTCAAAGATGTAGAAGAGCAGCTAAAAGCTAAAAAAGCTCTCAAAGAAAGTCTAGGAGATCAGTATATTATAGCTATGAATATGCTTTCGAATTCTCCAAGTTGGTTATCTGCGCTAGGCGCTAACCCTATGAATTTAGGATTAGATTTACGTGGTGGTATGTATTTGATGTTAGAAGCTGATACAAATACTGCGATTAATGCTCAGTTAGATAATTCTTTAAATACAATTCTTAGTGCTGCGAAAGATAATAATATAAATATTGTCAGTTCTACAAAAGCTGAAGAGAAATCGATAGTAAAAGTTCTACAAGACTATATAGATAATGGTTTTATTTCCGTTACTTTAGCAAACTCAGCAGGCGTTGATCAGCTAAAACAATATTTGAATAATGAATTTAGAAAAACTCAAGATCCTAATATAATCTACAGTGTAAAAGATAATACGACATTTATATCTTATAATAGTGCAAAAATTTTACAACTTAGACAAGATGCTATATCACAAGTTGTGACAGTTATGCGTAATCGTATTAATGCTTTAGGTGTTGCAGAAGCATCTGTGGCTCAGGCTGGTGATAATCGTGTAGTAATTGAAATACCAGGTATGCAAGATGCAACTCAAGCTAAGCAAATTCTAGGTGGTACATCCACAGCTAGTTTTTATTTGGTTAGTCCTGTTACGGATAGGTTAGCTGCAGAAGAGCAGGGTTATAAGGTTTATGCTTTAGATAATGGTAGAGGCTATCAAAGTTACTATAGTTTAAGAGGAGCGCCTGTAGTAGGAGGAGTTGATATTATTGGCGCAAGTCCTTCTATCGATCATCAGACGGGTACTCCGATTGTTGTGGTTGAGCTCGATAGAAGTGCAGCAAGCAACTTTAGACAAATAACGGGCAATAATATTGGTAACCCAATGGGTGTAATGCTTGTTAATACAACTTATGAAAAAGTTAAAGATAAAGATGGTAAAGAGAAAAATGTAGTAAATAAGACTGAAAAGCTAATCAACGTTGCTACAATTCAGTCAGCTCTTGGCTCTCAGTTCCAAATTACAGGATTAAATCAAAAAGAAGCAAATAATCTTGCGCTGATGATTAAAGCAGGTGCGCTACAAGTGCCAGTACATATAGTACAAGAAACACAAATTGGTCCAAGTTTAGGTAAAGATAATATCGAAAAAGGTATGTTATCTATTGTGGTAGCTCTGATTGCTGTTATAGTCTTTATCTTAGTTTATTATAGAGTCTTTGGTGTTATAGCTAATATAGCTCTTGTAATGAACTTAGTATTGATTGTTGCTGTGATGTCAATCATACCAGGTGCTACACTTACATTACCAGGCATAGCAGGTATTGTACTAAACTTGGGTATGTCAATAGACGGTAACGTACTTATATTTGAGAGAATCAGAGAAGAAATTAGAGCTGGTATGCCACGTCAAAGCGCGATTCATATTGGCTACGAAAAAGCATTTACAACTATTGTCGATTCAAATATTACAACTTTGATTGTTGCTATTATTTTGTTCTTCATAGGTAGTGGTGCAGTCAAAGGTTTTGCTATAACTCTAATGATTGGTATTGTAACATCTATGTTTACATCAGTAACTGTCTCTAGAGCAATGACAAACTTTGTGTATGGTAAGAGAAAGAAATTAGAAAAAATTTCTATAGGTATATAATTTTAGGTTGGATTTATAATGGAATTTTTTAAACAAAAAATAAATATAGACTTCTTAGGAATAAAAAAATATACAACAGCTTTCTCTGTTTTAATGATTGTTGTGTCATTATTTTTCATATTCACAAAAGGACTAAATCTAGGTTTAGATTTTACAGGTGGTTATCAGGTACAAATTCAAGCAACTAGTGTACAAAACTCAGCAACAATATCTGAAAAGTTAGAAAAAGCTGGTTTTGAACATACTACAGTTACAACTTTTGGCGAAAATAATAACTATCTTATTAAATTTACACCAGATGAGGTTAATTCAAAAACTAGTAGTTTAGATAGTGCCCAGCAGTATCTTAAACAACAGGTTGAGAACTCTCTTGATGCTAAAGTTTTGAGTGTCAATTATATAGGTCCACAAGTAGGTAAAGAGTTAGCTAGTAATGGTGTTTTGGCTATCATAATTGCAATGGTATGTATTTTGATATACATCAGTGCTAGATTTGAGATGAAGTTCGGTATTAGTGCATGTGTTGCGTTGATACATGACCCAATTGTGATTCTAGGTATCTTTGCAGCATTTCAATTAGAGTTTGATTTGACTGTTTTAGCAGCAATATTAGCAGTGATAGGTTACTCACTAAATGATACTGTTGTGATATATGATAGAGTGCGTGAAAACTTTAGAAAAATGCGTAACGCTAATGTAGCTGAAGTAGTTAATAAAAGTATTAATGATACCTTGTCTAGAACAATTTTAACTTCTGGATTAACGATGTTGGTTGTGGTTGTGCTTTATCTATTTGGTGGTAGCTCAGTGCATAACTTCTCATTAGCTTTAATATTAGGTATTGTAGTTGGTACATACTCATCTGTATATGTTGCGGGTGTTGTGGCTGTAGCGCTAGGTTTAAACAGAGAATCTTTACTTCCTAAGCAAGTATCAAAAGAAGATATGCCAATACTTTAATATTTATTAATGTTAGTTATATAGCTAAATAGTGTATAATTTAAGAGATAAATTTAAAAAAGGATTAATAAATGAAAAAAATAGTTTTAGCTTCATTAGCTATATCTTTAGGACTATCATCAGGCTTTGCAATGTCAAAGAGTGAACCTGCAGAAACTCCAAAAACTGCGGAAGTTTCACAGCAGTCAGAAAAGCTTGTAGATATATATGCTAAAGACGATCAGTCTTCTGAAGTTAAAGGACAAATTGGTTTAAATAATCAAGATAACTATAATATTTTTTACTGTAAGCAAAATAACTGGTGTGAAGTTGTTAATAAAGACAATGGAGATACTGGATGGATTAGTTTAGAGCAGTTAAAACAAGCTCAACAAAAGGTTGCTAAAATAATGCGGAAGAAAAATGCAGTTAAAAGATTAGAGGAATATATGGTTATTCAAGATCAAAAAATTGCCCAATTATATGCGATGATGACTCAACAACAGCAAGAATTTGCTAAAATTATAGAGCAACAACAAGCCCAAATTAATCAGTTGAAGCAGGCATATTACTACCGATAGTATATTCTTGTCTTATGGGAGCTATATGACCACAAAAAAATTATTACCAGTTGCAAAAGGCAAATCATTACCAGTTGTATCTGATAATAACCTTAGTTCTTATCTTAACTTTGTAAATTCATTACCTATACTTTCTGTCGAAGAAGAGCTGGAACTTGCTAGACGATATAAATATCAAAAAGATTTAGATGCAGCTCAGCAACTTGTTTTATCGCATCTTCGTTTTGTTACCAAAATTGCGCGTAATTTTTCAGGTTATGGCTTATCGATAGCAGATCTTATCCAAGAGGGTAATATTGGTCTAATGAAGGCTGTGAGTAAGTTTGATCCAGATCAAGGTGTCAGACTGGTATCATTTGCAGTACATTGGATTAAAGCAGAAATGCATGATTATGTCCTTAAAAATTGGAAGATTGTTAAAGTAGCTACTACAAAAGCTCAGCGTAAGTTATTTTTTAATCTTAGAAGTAGTAAAGATAAGATTGGTTGGTTAAGCTCAGAAGATATCAAGCAATTAGTAGAAGAGCTAGGTGTCAAAGAAGAAACAGTTATCGAGATGGAAAAGAGAATGTGTCAAGGAGATGCAAGTCTTGATTTACCATATACTGATGATGAGGGTGGGCAGTCTAATCAACAAAGTTTGTATTTGGAAGATAAATCTTCAGATATAGAACATCAAATAGTTCAACAAGATTATTATGATAATTTCAAAGCAATAGTAAAAGATGTGATAAGTGGTTTTGATACACGTACTAAAGATATTATTATGTCGCGCTATTTGCTTGATACAAAAGCAACTCTACAAGATCTAGCTGCTAAGTATAATATTTCTGCCGAAAGAGTGCGTCAAATCGAAGAAGAAGCACTCATTAAGCTTAGAAAAGCTATAAAAAATAGGTCTTAGGTTTTTAGTTTTTTTGACTATTAATTATTCAAAAAAATAGTAGCACTTATGTTAATATAATTATCAATATTGTTTTTATTTATTTGATTAATGAAAGATTTTATACCTAAGGTAAAATCAAAAATAAAACCCTCAGTTTATTTAGATGGTTCAAAGAGTATATCTAATAGATCTTTGATAATTGCCGCTATGGCACAAGGTCAAACAACATTTACAAATTTACCCAATAGTGCTGATGTACTATCATGTGTTGGTGCATTAAAAGAGCTAGGCTGTCAACTAGAGCATAGTCAAGAATCTAAAGCTTTGGTTATACAAGGATGTAGTGGAAAATTTGTAAACTCAAATGCAAAAATATTTTGTAATGAGTCAGGTACTTTGACAAGATTTATAATCCCTATGTTAGCTGTACAAGCTACAGGTCAGTACTATGTATACGCAAAGCAAAGAATGATGGATAGACCTTTAGCAGATCAGTTAATACCACTTAAAAAGCTAGGTATGTCAGCATTCTATCATCAAAAAGAGCATGCTATGCCTCTTACAATTGAAGCGAAGTTATTAAATGGTGGTAATATCGAAGTAGATGGTGCTAAGAGTTCTCAGTTTGCATCAGGTTTGCTTATGGCAGCTCCATTTATGACTAATGGCTTGCAACTAAACTCTGTCACAGATCATAAGCAACCATATTTAGAGATGACAGCTAAAGTAATGGCTGAGTTTGGTATAAATGTAAATATTAATGGAAGTATTTATAGTGTAAATAACTCTAGTTATGTTTCTCCAGATAAATATGTTGTTGAGCCTGATGTTTCGACTGCATCGTATTTTTGGGCGTTTGCTGCTATTACTGGCTCAGCTATTAAGGTTATGAATGTAACGCAAAAATCTAAGCAAGGCGATATTAAATTTTTAGAAGTGCTAGAGAAAATAGGATGTCAGGTTAATTACTTTGATGATGGTATAGAAGTTGTAGGTACAGATAGTTTAAGTGGTATTGAAGTTAATATGCGTAATTTTTCTGATACCTTTATGACACTTGCTGCTATTGCATGCTTTGCAAATTCTGATACTCATATTTCAGGACTTAGTCATACTAGAGGACAGGAGTCAGATCGTGTTGATGCTATAGCAGAAGGACTTACAAAACTTGGCATCTATGTTGAGACAACCCAAAATAGTATCTTAATATCTCCGGCAAGAAGCAAATTTAAACCAGCTGAAGTTGATAGTCATAATGATCATCGTATCGCTATGTCGTTAGCATTGTTAGGATTAAAATATGATGGTGTTGTAATAAATAATGCAGGGGCGGTTAGCAAAACATGTCCTAACTATTTTGATAGAATGAGAAGCTTAGTAGGTTCGTGATGACAAATAAAGAGCGTATTATCACCAGATATTTAAGTCAAAGATGGTATAAGAAGGCTCTTATTATCACACCTAAGGAGCAAAACTATTTTTATAAGATAAATGTTCTAAAGCTCGTGGCTTGTTCCGGCTATCTAAAAAATGAGCCTCCGCTAGGGTGTGTATTTGATGTAGAGGCTTGGCCTTTTGAGCATAAGTTTTTTGATCTTATCATATTGGATGAGAGTTTTATAAATTGTCCAGCTTTAATGAAAGTAATATTCAATCAGCTTCATTTCTGTCTAGCAGATGATGGTGAGGTTATTGTCGCTTGTTCAGGCAATATTAGCCTATATAGTCTATTATCAAGATTTATCTCAAATGGTTTTATTAGCAAGAGAGTTAGGTTCATAAACTATACTGGTAACTTTATAGTAAATATGTTCAAAAGAATTTTTAGTAAATATTTTGTAGTGGTTTTTAAAAAGGATAATTACTTCTCCATTGATCCGCTTAGTGTCGGAGAGCTAATTAAAGAACCTACAAAGTCAGAAGTGGCTAAAATATACAGTGGTGGTTGTGCTAAGGAAGTATATGGGAATTTTCACAAAGAAAAATAATGTAATTGCTTATACAGATGGAGCATGTAAAGGTAATCCAGGTATGGGCGGTTGGGGAGCTATCTTGAGTTATAACGGTGTTGATAAAGAGATTTATGGTGCCGAAAAAGATACAACAAATAATCGAATGGAGCTAATGGCAGCAATCAAAACTCTACAAGCTCTGAAAAGAAAATGCGATATAACGATCTATACAGATTCTAAATATCTCCAAAATGGCATTAATCAGTGGTTAGCAAATTGGAAGGCTAATGATTGGAAGACAGCAGCCAAAAAAGAAGTCAAAAATAAATATCTTTGGCAAGAGTTAGATAGTTTGACAGTCAAGCACAATGTAACTTGGAGCTGGGTAAAGGGTCATAGTGGTAATCAAGGTAATGAAAAGGCTGATGAGTTGGCAAATAAAGCAATCGCTGAATTGACAGGAAAATAAATATGAATAATTACTCTAATAAAAAAATTCTGGTTTTATATACTGGTGGTACTATAGGGATGATTAGTACTGAACAAGGCTATGATGTTGAACTGGGCTATCTAACAAAAACCATAGCTGGAATTAGAGATTTTTATCATTATGATATGCTAGAGTTCGAGATTAAAGAGTATAGTGATCTTATTGATTCATCAAACATTGATCCAAAAAGATGGATTTCGCTAGCACAAGATATATTGAGTAATTATGCTAGTTATGACGGTTTTGTGATTTTGCATGGTACAGACACTCTTGCTTATACGGCATCGGTATTATCTTTCATCTTGGGTGAAATTGATAAGCCAGTTATTGTTACAGGCTCGCAAATACCAATCTCTAAAATTAGGTCAGATGCTATATCAAATATCCTTAATAGTCTAATTTTTGCATGTAATGATGATATCAAAGAAGTTTGTGTCTATTTTAATCAAAAGTTAATGCGTGGTAATAGAACTACGAAAGTATCAGCGACAGATTTTGATGCTTTTGGATCACCGAATTATCCTACTCTAGCAAAAGTTGGTATAGATATCGTAGTCAAGCATAAAAGATTATGGCAAAGACAAAAGTCATTTAATATACCAAAATTAGATACATTTACAATTCCTAAAGTTGCAATATTACAAGTTTATCCTGGTATGAATAGTGATATGCTATCTGCTATTGTTGAGCAACCATTACAGGGATTAATTCTCAAAACTTATGGTTCTGGTAATATAATGAATGATCCAGAAATTTATGCGACTCTCAAGAAGGCTAGTAATAAGGGTGTTGTTATAGTTAATTGTACGCAGTGTTTGTATGGTGGTGTCAAAATGGCTACATATAAAGTTGCAAGAGGGTTGATTGATGTTGGTGTGATTTCAGGTTATGATATGACTGATGAAGCGGCATGTGCTAAGCTTTTTTATTTGTTAGGTCAATCTAATATTTCTCTACAAGAGATCAAGGGAGCTTTTGATACTTCTTTGCATGGTGAAGTAACGTTGCTATAGCGTTCATAAAAACTTGTTTATTTTATGATGTTAATATAGTATATTAATACATGAAAAAAATTCACTTATAAGTAAGGGGGGGGACTAATAATGAGCAATATTTCTGAATTAATAAAAGGCAACAGAGCATGGGCTGAACAAATCAAAAAAACTAATCCTGAGTTTTTTGAAACTTTATCAAAAGGCCAATCTCCAGAATATTTTTGGATAGGTTGTTCTGATAGTCGTGTACCTGCTAACCAAGTTTGTGGTTTGGTTTCTGGTGATGTTTTTGTACATCGTAATGTTGCAAATGTTGTTTCACTTACAGATTTAAATTGTTTGTCGGTGTTGCAGTACGCGGTAGAGGTTTTAAAAGTCAAAAAAATCATAGTATGTGGTCACTATGCATGTGGTGGTGTTGAGACTGTTGTTAAAGATAAGAGCTATGGTTTGATTGATAACTGGTTAACATCTATCCATGAAGTTAAAGAACAGAGTAAAGAATTTATTGAAGAAGCTCTAGCTTGCTATAAAGGTAATGAAGAAGAATATATGAAGAAAAAAGTTGATATGATGTGTGAGTTAAACGCAATTCACCAAGCTTTAAATCTTTGTAAAACTACAGTTGTTAAGAATGCTTGGGCAAAAGGTTTGAAATTCACTATTCATGCAGCTATCTATGGTGTGAGTGATGGTAAATTATTTGAAATTGGTGGTGGTGTAGGCTCTAGAGAAGAGATGGATGCTACTTATGCTGAAGCTATTGAAGCCATTAAGTCTAGATATTGTCAAACTCAATCTTGTTCATTGTAATTCTTCTTTCTTATAGAAAAATCTTATTATTAATCATATTATATAAAATATATGTGATTAAAAATCTTTTGAATATCATATTCTGAAGCGGATACTAAAGCAAAACTAATAACCCCGAAAGTTATTAAAGATAGTGGTTGGATTACCCCTTCAATTTGGGATAGTTTCGGAACTTGCTAATGATTTTGGTGGCATGGAACAATTAAAAGAAGGCTATTTGCAGTTGCAAAGGGAGATTTATAGGTGGGTGATATAAGTAGCAAAAAATTTTCACTAGAAGTTATTAGAATAATAAAAAATGCTTTGAGCAATGTTTTTTGGTTCAAAAAGAGTCTAGAGGAGTTTATAAGAAGTGTAACCAATGATACAAATATTTTATTTCACCAACTAAAAGAGAAATAGTATCTCTATATATTGATATATTGATATATTGTGACTAATAACCAAAAGAAATATTTTGATGAAATTTTATGTATTATAGAGTGTTTGTGTGATGGGAGTGATTTTTCTGAGTTAGAAAGGAATGAAAGGCAAGAATAAATTATAGAAGTTAAAAGAAATATAGAGCTATTAAAAGCAAAGTCTCAGAGTTTCTTTGAATATAAAATTTCTGAAGAAAATAGAAAAAAGCTAAAGAAAATTATCAATTAAGGCTAAATAGTAAGAAATTTTTCATAGAAGAATTAAATAGAATAAAGCAGGTTTATACAAACTCTCTTTCTCAAGAGCCACAAAAAAGAGGTTATACATTAGAAAAGATATTATTTGATATTAATAAACTATTTGATTTAGATCCTAGAGCATCATATAAGCGTGAAGGGGAACAGATTGATGGTGTATTTTGTTTTGAATCTCAAGAGTTTTTATTAGAAACTAAATTTTATAAAACCCCTGTTAATCATGACAGTGTTATTCTATTTTATAAGTAAAGTCGAGTCTAAATTAGAAAATACATTGGGTATATTACTATCTATTGAAGGGTTTACTGAAAATGCAATTAAAAAGGCTAATAATCAAAATATAATTCTTATGAGTGGGGAAGATTTATATTATGTATTGGATAATAAGATAGACTTTAGGGATTTATTGCATAAGAAAAAAAAGCATGCTCATCAAACAGGTAAAAGCTTTATTACAATTAGAGAAATCTTATAAATTAAAAATTAATATCTTAGGATCAATCAATTTCGACCCTAATTTAAAAATGAGGGTTTGCTCCTATAAAAATACTACCTCGTCATATAGCGACTGCCACTCCTTAAATATTTTGAATGGGAATTGGTTTTTAGCTAAAATTTGAGTTATTCCCCTTCGAGTGTCGAAGGGGTGGGCTGCGAAGCAGGTCGGGGTAGTTGTAAATCAAACGAAATACTGCTGAGATAGATAAACTAATAAAATGAGATTGAAAGTATTTTATACAAAATATAGGCTATTATAGCTGTTGTAATATTAATAAAGAACACAGCTTCAATGTATTGGCTATAAATCTGACCACTAAATAGCGTAAGAGCATCTAATAATGTATAAATAGCAAAGAATATTAAACAAGCTGCTTTGAATTCTCTATTTTTAAATAGTGCTAGAATTGAGAATAAAAAGATGGCTAATTCAAAAATTCCTATCTGAAAAACAGCAGGAGTATAAATCCATCCTTGAAATTTACTAATACTATCCCCATCTACTAAATATGTAAAACTGTTGATACAAGCATATGGACTTATATTGAAAACAATAAAGTAGTTAGCATAGATATTTTCATGATGTTTACTATATATAATGCTAGAGTGTAAAAAGGCTATTATAAAAGGTGATATTAATAAACAAATACTTATAATTACAGTTACCATAAGTCGCTTAAATTTGTAGAAAATAGCTAGATTTTACAACAAATGCTTTGGCTTGTCATATATTTAATAATAAACATATAGACAATCTAATAGATGATAGTTAAAATTTGCTACTAGAAAATCGTTAAATAAATAAAAGGAAAACTTAATGATGCAAGTTACTGTAGAGAAGAAAGAAGGTATCCATTGTTCACTATTGATCGAAGTACCAGCTAATGAAGTTGATAGTATCGTTACAAAAGAAATTAACAAAACAGCAAAAACTATCAAGATGGATGGTTTCAGACCTGGTAAAGTACCTGCAGGTATGGTTGAGAAGAAGTATGGTGAGCAAATCCGTATGGAAGTAATCTCTGACTTGATTCCTCAAAAATACTCAAAAGCTATTCAAGACGAGAAATTAGCTGTTGCTGGTATCGAAGTAGAATTAAAAGAAAATAAAAAACGTGAGCCTCTTAAGTTTGTTGCTAATCTTGAACTTTTTCCAGAATTCGAAGTAACTGGTTTTGAAAAAATTGAAGTTCAAAAGCCAGTTGTTGAGCTAACTGACAAAGAAGTTAAGCAAATGATTGAAAATCTTAGAAAGCAGTTAGCTACATTCGCAGAAGTAGAAAGAGCTGTTCAAAAAGATGATAAGGTAGTGATTGACTTTGTTGGTAAGAGAGATGGCGAAGTGTTCGAAGGTGGCTCAGCTAATGATCAGGAATTAGTGATTGGTTCTGGTCAAATGATCCCAGGTTTTGAAGATGGTATCATTGGCATGAACAAAGATGAGCAAAAAACTATCACTGTTACTTTTCCAGAAGAGTATCAAAACAAAGATTTAGCCGGCAAAGAAGCTACTTTTGATATCACTATTAAGAAGATTCAAGGAGCTCAATTACCAGAAGTTGATGATGAGTTTGTTAAGAAGTTTGGTGTTAAAGGTGGTGTAGATACTTTTGAAAATGAAATCAAAAAAAATATGCAACGCGAGCTTAAGTTCATCTTACAAAGAAAAGTAAAAGACCAAGTATTCAAAGGTTTAAGAGAAATCGCTGAGTTTGAAACTCCAAAAGCTCTAATCAAAAGAGAAATTGATGCTGCTAAGCAAAACTTAGTTAGACAAATGGGAGGTGGTCAAAACTTTGATGTTAATCAATTACCTGATAACCTGTTTGAAGCTAATGCTAAGCAAAAAGTTGACACTAGTTTAGTTCTAGACAGCGTAATGAAGTCTCAAGAATTCAAGGCTAAAGATGCTGAAGTTGAGAGCTTATTAGATGAATTAGTTCAAGCTTATGAAGAGCCAGAAAAAACTAAAGAGCAAATCAAAAAGAATGAAAAAGAGATTTCTAACTTAAAAGCTTTAGTTATTGAAAATAAGTTAACTGAGTGGGTATTGTCTCAAGCTCAAGTAACTGAAAAACAAGAAGATTTCTTCGAAGTTATTAAAGAAAATATACAAGCTCAACAAGCTGGTTTCTAAACTAGCTTATAAAGAGAGGTTATAAATGATAACTAATAACTTAGTTCCTACTGTCATTGAGAAAACAGCTGGTGGTGAGAGAGCTTTTGATATTTATTCAAGACTATTAAAAGAGCGTATAGTTTTTTTAAATGGTGAGGTAAATGATCATTCAGCTAATCTAGTGATTGCACAGCTGCTTTTTTTGGAGTCAGAGGATCCTGATAAAGATATATATTTCTATATTAATTCTCCAGGTGGTATGGTTACAGCTGGTATGGGCGTGTACGATACTATGCAGTTTATCAAACCAGATGTGAATACTATTTGTATCGGTTTGGCTGCAAGTATGGGATCACTACTATTAGCAGGTGGTGCAAAAAGTAAAAGATATAGCTTACCAAGTTCACAAATCATGATTCACCAACCACTAGGTGGTTTCAGAGGTCAAGCTTCTGATATAGAAATTCATGCAAAAAATATTCTGCGTATCAAAGATAGATTAAATAAAGTTCTAGCTCATCATACTGGGCAGGATTTAGAAACTATCGTGAGAGATACTGATAGAGATAATTTTATGATGGCTGATGAAGCAAAAGAATATGGTCTTATCGATCATGTAATTGAGTCTCGTGAAGCAATTATTAAATAATTAAAGGAAGTCTAATTTAATAAGATGGCTAAAATTCTATACTGTTCTTTTTGTGGTAAATCACAACAAGAAGTCAAAAATATTATTTCTGGTAGAGACGGTAATATCTGTAATAAATGTGTAAGTAAATGTGCAGATAAAATCCATAGTGCGACGGGGACTTCTGCAGAAGATGTATCATTTGAGAAGTTATCTAAGCCAATTGAAATCAAAAAATATCTAGATAATTATATTATTGGTCAAGATAATGCTAAAAAAGTACTATCAGTCGCTGTATATAATCACTACAAAAGAATTACTTCAAATACTACAAAGGATGATACAGAGCTTAAGAAAAGTAATGTACTATTGATAGGTCCTACAGGTTCTGGTAAAACATTATTTGCTCAAACATTAGCAAAGCTTTTGAATGTTCCTTTTGCTATAGCGGATGCGACTACTCTTACAGAAGCTGGTTATGTTGGTGATGATGTTGAAAATGTCATTGTTCGCTTGTTACAAAATGCTGATTTTGATGTTGCTAAAGCTCAAAAAGGTATTATCTATATTGATGAGATAGATAAGATCGCACGTAAGTCCGAAAGTGCATCGATAACTCGTGATGTATCAGGTGAAGGTGTTCAACAAGCACTTCTAAAGCTTATAGAAGGTACAGTGTCATCTGTGCCTCCTAAAGGCGGTAGAAAACATCCTAATCAAGATATGATTCAGGTTGATACCTCAGATATATTATTTATTTGTGGTGGGGCTTTTGCTGGTATCGAAAAAGTTGTTAAACATAGAATGGATAAAGTTAGTATTGGATTTAATGCCGATGTTATCCAGCAAAAAAATAGCTTAAATACTGAAAAATTAATGCGGAAAGTAGAGAGTGAAGATTTGACTAGATTCGGTCTTATTCCTGAGCTTATTGGGCGTTTGCCAATTGTTACAGTTCTTAATGAGCTTAAAGAAGAAGATTTGGTCAAAATTCTTACAGAACCTAAAAATGCTTTAATCAAACAATATGTGAAGCTGTTTAAGTTTGATGATGTAGCTATTGAATTTAGTGATGAATCTCTTATTCAGATAGCTAAAAAAGCAATAGCTAAAAAGACAGGTGCTAGAGGTTTAAGAACAATTCTTGAAAACGTGCTTCTTGAAGTGATGTTCCATGTGCCATCATTGGATGATATTGATAAAGTAATCATCAATGATAAAGTCATATTAGCGCAAGAAGAGCCAATTCTTGTAACAAAAGCACAACAGCAAAAACAATTAAAAGAGATAATCTAAAAAATCTACAGGAGAATGTAAGTTTATGTCAGAAGTCCTAAATGTCGTTCCTGTTATTCCTTTAAGAGATGTGGTTATATATCCTTCGATGACTTTACCTCTAAATGTAGGTCGTAAGAAGTCCATAGAAGCTGTCAAGCAGGCATCTAATAGTTATAATAATTGTATTTTATTAGCTACGCAAAAGAATGGTTCTAGCTCTGGTGATGTTGTAGATAATATCTATGATATTGGTACTTTAGCTAAAGTTGTTCAAATTATGAAACTTCCTGATGGTAGTTTAAAAATCATAGTTGAAGGTATAGCTAAGAGATTAGTCGCTAAGTATGAAAGTATTGATGGTTGTATCTATGCAAATTTAGATAGTCTTCATATTGATGATAATTATGATCCAAGTCAGATTGATAAAGAACTAAAAGCGATTTTGTTATCAATAACTGATTCACTTAAAAAATTTGTTGATATCAGTGGCAAAGTATCAAAAGAGTCTTTAGCTACGCTTATAAATACAGAAGAGCCTCATAAGTTTATATACGAGATCTCAACTATTCTAAATACTGAGATTGCCAAAAAACAAAAGATTCTAGAAGCTACAGATATCAAAAATAAAGCGCTATTACTTTTATCTTGTTTGTATGAAGAGTTAGAAATTCTTGAATTAGAGGTTAAGATTAAAGATAGAGTTAAGTCTCAAGTAGATAAAAATCAACGTGAATATTATCTAAATGAACAAGTAAAAGCTATTTACAAAGAACTTGGCGAAGCTGATGAAGAGTCAGAAGTAACGGCGCTTAAGAGTAGAATAGAAGCTACTAAGATGTCAAAAGAAGCTAAAGAGAAGTGCTTAAAAGAGCTTAAGAAGCTTAAAACAATGCCTCCTTCTTCATCTGAATCTGCTGTATCTAGAAACTATATTGAGACTATACTTTCGTTACCATGGGGTAAAAGAGCGAAGGTTAAAAAAGATATTAATTTAGCTGAAAAAGTTCTAGAGAAAGATCATTATGGTATCAAGAAGGTTAAAGAAAGAATACTTGAGCATTTAGCTGTTCAGATTAAAAGAGATACAAATACAAAAGCTCCTATTCTTTGTTTAGTAGGACCTCCGGGAGTTGGTAAGACATCTATCGGACAGTCTATTGCTAGAGCAACGGGGCGTGAGTATGTGCGTATGGCTTTAGGTGGTGTACGTGATGAATCAGAGATTAGAGGTCATCGTCGTACGTATATCGGTTCTATGCCTGGTCAAATTATCCAAAAGATAATCAAATCCAAAACTGAGAATCCTCTTTTCTTACTTGATGAGATAGATAAGATTTCTTCAGATTTTAGAGGGGATCCATCAGCAGCGTTATTAGAAGTACTTGATCCAGAACAAAATAGTACATTTAATGATCACTATTTAGAAATTGATTATGATTTATCTAAAGTAATGTTCGTTGCTACAGCAAACTCGCTTGATATAGATCCTGCATTACGCGATAGATTAGAAATTATCCATTTATCAGGTTACACGGAAATTGAAAAGCAAGCGATTGCTAAACAATATCTAGTACCAAAAGCATTAGAAAATAATGGCTTAACAAAAAATGAGATTAATTTCACACCTAAAGCAACGCTTGATATTATTCGATACTATACAAGAGAAGCTGGTGTAAGAAATTTACAGCAAAAAATAGACGGAGTGTGTCGTAAGGCTGTTAAAAATCTTCTTAAAGATCCTGAGCATGGCAAAGTTTCGATTACTCAGAAAAACCTTGAGGATTATCTTGGTGTGTACCAGTTTGATTATGGTATCAAAAATGCTAAACCTAAGGTTGGTCAAGTCACAGGTTTAGCATGGACATCTGTTGGTGGGGAGCTATTAACTATAGAAGCTCTGGTAATGCCTGGTAAAGGCAAAGTCAAATATACCGGCAGTCTTGGTGATGTGATGAAAGAATCTATTGATGCTGCTTTTAGTGTTGTACGTTCGATATCAAAAGACTATAAGTTAGAAGATGATTTCTATGAGAAAAAAGATATACACATACACGTTCCTGAAGGTGCTACACCAAAGGATGGTCCAAGTGCTGGTATAGCAATGACTACAGCTTTAGTCTCTGTATATACAAACAAGCCTGTTAGAAATGATATTGCAATGACTGGAGAGGTTACTTTACGTGGAGATGTCTTAGCTATAGGAGGTCTTAAAGAGAAACTTTTAGCTGCATTAAGAGGGGGAATTAAAGAGGTTTTGATTCCTAAACAGAATGTAAAAAACTTAGCTGATGTTGATAAAGAAATACTAGAAAAACTCGAAATTACACCTGTAAACAACATAAAAGAGGTTTTAGAGAGAGTTTTTTGATGTTAAAGTATTGAAACACTACATTTTTAGTGTTATAAACTTAAGTGACACTTGTCGATTATGTATAAATAAAGGAGTTTAAGACATGAATAAGAGTGAATTAGTAAGTGCTATAGCTAAAGAAGCAGATGTTACTAAAGAAGTTGCGAGCAACACTCTAGATGCTACTATTGCTGCTGTAACTAAAGCTTTAAAAAACGGCGATAGCGTTACTCTAGTAGGTTTTGGAACTTTTCAAGTAAAAGAAAGAAGTGCTAGAGAAGGTAGAAATCCTAAAACAGGTGAGATGATTAAGATCGCAGCCTCTAAAGTTCCAAGCTTTAAAGCAGGTAAAGGTCTTAAAGACGCTGTAAAATAATAAAAAAATTGCAAAAAAAGTGATTTTTTGAAAGGCATGCTTAACGGTATGCCTTTTTTTTATCTATAATATCTATAGTTTAATAAAGCAGTAATTATTTAAGGTTGATAAAATGTTACAGTCTTTCAATGATAGGCTCAAAGGTCCATTCACATGGATTATCATTATTTCTATAAGTTTTATATTTGTCATATCTGGTATGACATTTTTTTTCACAAATATTGGCTCAAGTAGATCTTATGTAGCTAAAGTAGGCGATAATGAGATAGGTCTGCAACAGTTTCAGCAGTATGCTCAAAATGCTACAACTGAATCACAAAAGAGAGCTGTTTTAGATCAGATGATAAATCAATATTTGATTCTTACAGATGCACAACGCCATAATATTGTTGTGTCTAAGTTGGCTTTACAATCCGCTATATTTACAAATCTAATGTTCTTTGATAAAGATGGTAAATTTTCTGCAGATAAACTAAAGCAGGTTGTTGAATATATTCGAGGTATGGATAGACTAGAACAGATTCTAAGTCAAAATATTCAAGCAACAATGATTCCTAAAGCTATAGCTGATACAGTAATTACAACTGACTATGAGAAGAAACTGTTAGCAAGTATTTATTTGGTTAATAAGAAAATAGAATATTTAAAAATATCTCCAGTAGATTTTCAATCCCAGGTTAAGCCTAGTCAGCAAGATTTAGAAAGTTATTATAATGCTCATAAAAATGATTATATAAATCCGGCTCAGAAAAATATTAGTTATTTCATAATTAATAAAGAAGACTTTATAAGTAAAAATAATATCAATAACGATGAGTTACAAGAGTATTATGAAACTCACAGAGAATTATTCAAAGATTTTGATGATAATACCAAAGCATCGATTCAAAAAATAATTCAAAATATAAGAGCTTTAGAGCAGTTTAATAGCTATACTCAAAATATTGGCAGCGTGAAATTTGCCGAATTAGAAAGGACTTTAGGTAAGGCTAAAACAGCTAGTATTGTAAATAATGATGAATCAACAATATCCGCGCTTACTAATGCTCAGTTTTTTGCAAATACTGATAAGTATGGAAGTATTTCAGTAGCTGACGATGAGCCTCTAGTATATCAAGTAGATAAATCTCAGCAAGCAAGTCAACAAAAACTAGCAGATGTTAAAGATAAAGTATCTAAAGCTTTTGTTGCACAAAAATCCCAACAATTAGCTATAGAAAAATCGCAAAAATTACTTGATGGCTTGGTTAGTGATAAAAAAGTAAGTATCAGTTTCAAACGAGCAACTATTGATAGTAACTCGAAGTCATTTAGTAAAGAATTTAATGATTATGTAATGTTTAATACTAATAACCAGTATCATAGCTATCAAGCAGATAATGGTAATATATACATATATAAAGTTATTAAGGTTGCACCTCTTGATAGTAAAAATGCTAAGTTACCTAGTCAGGTATTAAATGCGGTTAAGGAAGAAGAGTTAAACTTCTATTTACAAGTAGTTAAGCAAGAAGTTCCGGTTAAAGTTAATTACAAAAATATCTAAATGAATAAAATAATCTATGGTCTTGCTGGGCCAACAGCATCTGGTAAAACTTCTTTATCAATATCTATTGCAAATAAAATTAATGCTGAAATAATCAGTGTTGATTCATCACTTGTCTATAAAGGCATGAACATTGGTACAGCTAAGCCAACTTTGGATGAGCAAGGCGGTATTAAACATCATTTAATAGATATAATTGAGCCGACAGAAAGTTTCTCGGTTGCTGATTTTATAACAAATGTTAATAAGATTAAAAAAGAGATTTGGAGTAGAGGAAAAGAGGTTTTGCTCGTAGGCGGGACGATGCTTTATTTCAAAGGTTTGATAGAAGGTTTATCATCTTTGCCTGAATCTCAACCAGAGATAAGACAAACTTTAGAATTAGAAAGAAAAGCAAAAGGTTTACAGTATCTTCATCAGCAGTTAAATAAAATGGATCAAGAATCTACTAAGAAAATTAACCCCAATGATCAGCAAAGAATATTTCGTGCTTTAGAAGTAATTATGATAACTGGTAAAAAATATTCTGAACTTGTTAAGACATCTAAAGTTGGTAGGTTAGAAGAGCAATTAAAACCATGTGCTTTGGTGCCTAATGACAGGTCAATTCTGCACAATAATATTGAATTGAGATTTAAACAGATGCTTGATCGAGGATTTCTAGATGAAGTTCAAAGCTTACGCAAAAATCCTAAGCTTACTAAAGAAACTACAGCCATCAGAAGTACTGGTTATCGTCAGGCATGGGAATATTTAGATGGAGATATTAGCTATGAGGAGTTTGTTAAAAAAGGAATTGTAGTCACTCGCCAACTTGCAAAGCGTCAACTTACATGGATTCGTAATTGGCAAGGTGAGATTAATTTAGTTGAGGTTGAAAACCAAAATAAAGAACAACAGATTTTAGAATATTTTGACTATAAATAAAATTTGCTGATAGATATAAATATTGTTAGAATATATCGCGAAGTTTAATTGTTAAACTTGATAAAATAATAACTATAACAAAATAATTAAAAGGAAGTGAGACAATGTCAAGAATATCATCTTTACAAGACCCGTTCTTAAACGCTTTAAGAAAAGAAAAAGTTAGCGTATCTGTATATCTAGTAAATGGGATCAAACTACAAGGTCAAGTAGAAGCTTTTGACCAATTCTGTATCGTACTTAGAAATACTGTAAACCAAATGGTTTATAAGCATGCTATTTCTACTATAGTACCAGCTAAGAGTGTTAGAATGGTTTATAGCTCTTTTAATCCGTATCATCAAAATGCAAACGATGATCAAGATGAGAATGTAGATGATATTCATTCTGATGAGCTTGAAGTTCAAGAAAATCAAGAAAACATAGACGAATAATAATCTCTATTCTTTTTTCTTTAATAATTCCATTCGGAGTAATGTAAATGGAATTTTTCGAATCTTATGAAGCAGGTAGTAAATGCTTGCTTGTAAATATAAATTTTAAATATTGCCGTGAACTAAATGCTGATTTAACTGAACTTGAAGGTTTGGTTTTAGCAGCAAATAAAGTTGTGTTGGAAAGTTTAGATTTCAATCATCCAGAACCTGATATCAAATATTTTTGTGGTATGGGTAAAATGGAGATGATCAAAAATAAACGTGATGAGTTAGAAGCTGATCTTGTTGTGTTTAATCATCCATTAAGCCCATCTCAAGAGAGAAATATTGAGAAATTTCTTGAGTGTAAGATTATGGATAGAACGAGACTAATTCTTGAAATATTCTCACTTCGAGCAAAAACTCATGAAGGTAAACTTCAAGTTGAATTAGCGCAACTAAACTATCAGTCAACACGTCTAGTCAAAGGTTGGACGCATTTAGAAAGACAAAAGGGAGGTATTGGTGTACGTGGTGGACCAGGTGAAACACAGCTTGAGATCGATAGACGTTTAATTAGGCAAAGAATTAAACAAATTACTCAGAAGTTGGAAAAAGTAAAACATCATCGTGATTTAAGTAGATCGTCACGAAAGAAAAATAATATTCCGACAATATCATTTGTTGGTTATACCAATGCTGGTAAATCAACGCTATTTAACAAAATAACAAAAGCAGATGTTTTAGCTAAAGATCAGCTCTTTGCAACACTTGATCCTACTTTGCGTAAAGTAATTGTACCTAAACTAGGTGAAGTTATTTTTTCAGATACAGTAGGATTTATTAAGAACTTACCTCATGATTTAGTAGAAGCATTCCATGCAACTTTAGAAGAAGCTATAGAGTCAGACCTTCTAGTTCATGTGATAGATTATGCAGATGAGGATTATAAAAGTTATATTGAGCAAGTAGAAAAAGTTCTAAAAGAAATAGGTATTGTAGATAAAGAGATGATCTGTGTATATAATAAAATCGATAAAATTGAGAATGCTTCTGCTGGATTCGTTCCTATGGATGATTCAGACTCAAGTGTGGTTGGCAGAGTGTATCTGTCTGCTCAGACTGGGGATGGTATTGAAGAGTTTTATCATGCGTTGGCTACATTTTTTAATAAATCATGGGTTAGTGAAACTTTAGAATTACCACCTACATATTCAAAAGTTAGAGCTATGATGTATGAGCTTGGAGCTGTTGATGCTGAAGATATTTCTGAAGATGGCAACTATCTGCTTAAAATAAAGATTTCAGAAGATGATTTTGAAAGATTTAAAAGAGAATTTGATTTAGATTTAGAAGAGTTCTTTGTTAAATAGTTTCAATCTTATTTATACTCAGGAACTACAATTGGATCCTTAAATATTCCAGCACCAATGAATCTAGAGATAACAGGAGTTGATAATATTTTAATCGTAATAGTAGATAAATATTTTTTAACTATTTCATCTGAAGCAGCCACAGATAAGTTAGTAATCCCGACTTTTTGTTTTCTAGCTATTATATCTTTTAGTCTATGTTGCCACTTATCAAAAGCGATATTATGATCACCTTTTGCTTTATGAAGTTCACCAGCTAATACATAAGCCTCAACGATTGCAAATATACTTCCAAGCCCCATTAATATAGATGGGCAAGCAGCAGAGTCTCCAACAAGAGCAACTCTGCCTTTATGCCAAGTATCCATGCGTATTTGACTGACTTTATCAAAATAAATTTCTTCTACACTATCTAACTTATTAAGAATATCGGGAGTTTCCAAGCCAAAATCACTGAAAGATTTTTGTAGTAACTCTTTTTTTGTTCTAAAGTTACTGGGAATTGTTTTACAAGGTCAGCATCTAATGTAAACATAATTAAAGTTTCATCCTGGTCTAGACACACTCTAGCTACTTGTTGTTTTTCATCCACACTTAGAGCATAGGTATATTTCTCATAATTATTGTAATTTTTGAGAGAAAGAGCCGCGACATATTTATCTAAGTCATATTCTTGATATTTTGATTTATTAAAAGTGATGCTACGTATATGAGAATTTAAGCCATCAGCACCTATAACTAAATCAAAGTCTTCTTTAGTTCCATCACTAAGATGAGCAGTTATAACTTTATCTTTTTCATCTATTTTTTGATAGATGTACCAAATCTAACATCTATACCTTTACACGCTTTATAAATAGTTTCTGCGATAGTCTCCACTCTTGATACTTAGGAAGTCATCATAATTATCAGTAATTAATGAAGAAACGTTTATTTTAGAAGATCTTCTACCATTTTCATCAAAACAGTGAATATTTTTAATTTGATATGACTTTGCTTTAAGTTGCTCAAGAAGCCCTATTTTTTTCATTATTTCACAAGCAGGACCCCAAAAGTCCACTAAATATCCACCAGTTCTAAATTCTAGAGCTTTTTCAAAAAGAGTAGGCTGAAATCCATATTTTCTTAACCACCATGCTAAGGTCGTACCTGCTATACCAGTACCATTTATTGCAATTTTTTTCATTTTCATATTCCTAGGAAATCTGTCTCTAATATAGATTTTAGAGTTATATTGATAGTTATTCAATACAGCTTTACTATGCATTTAGCATTTATTTGTAGATAGTGCAAAAAATATAGGAAAATTTATATATAATAGTTATGGTAAAAAATATTCAACATTATTTTGAATTAAAAATTATAGGAATTATTACTTATGATAAAAAGGCTAAAACAGAAGTGGTTTTGGAGTAAAAACTCTGAGAAAGGACCACCAGATTTAGAAGAAATGATTAAAAAGTTCTTTGGCAAAAAGTCAAAAAAGAACGATGATGATAATGAGAGTATTTATTCAAAAAATGCTAATAAAAATAAACCAATGTTTGATAAACCTCCTGTGGCTAAAATTGCATCTATAGTTATAGCACTATTGATTGTAGCTTGGGTTGGTTTTGGTTTTTATGTAGTGCAACCAGCTGAACAAGCTGCTGTACTTAGATTGGGTAAATTTTCTAAAATGGTAGAACCTGGTCTACATTGGCATCCTATTGGTATTGATAAGGTATATAAGGAAAATGTCCAAGAGCTTAAAACTACATCGTTAAAGCGTGATATGCTTACATCAGAAGAAAATATTGTTCATATCTCTTTTACAGTTCAATACCGTATTGTAGACCTAGAAAAATACTTATTTGCAAATGTTAATACAACACAGTTATTACAACAAGCTCTAGAAAGTTCGGTTAGACAGGTTGTTGGTGAAAATAAACTAGAGCAGATATTGACTACTAATAGAGCTGTAATTACACAACAAGTTCGTAAAGAGATGGAGGCACTATTGCAGTCTTATAATACTGGTATATATATAAGTGAAGTGATTATGCAGCCAGCTCAGGCTCCAGAAGCTGTTAAGAGTGCATTTGATGATGTAATCAAAGCTCGTGAAGATCGTGAGAGGGAGCAAAATGAAGCTGAAGCTTATGCTAACAGAGTTGTACCAGTTGCTCAAGGTAAAGCTCAAAGAATTGTTGACCAAGCAAATGCTTATAAGCAAAAAGTTGTTTTAGAAGCACAAGGTGAAGTTGCTCAGTTTGAACAGTTATTGCCAATATATAAAAAATCTCCTGATATAGTCATGAACCAAATGTACTTTAATACTATCTCTAATGTACTACAGCACAATAAGATCTTCTTGATAGATGGTGATGGTGCAAAAAATATTTTTTATGGTTTAGATAATGCTCAAAAGCAAGCATTATTACCAAACATTCAAGGAGGTAGCTAAGATGAGTAAAATTCTAAAAATATTCTTAGTACTTGTAATAGTTATATCTGTTGTGGTGTTAAGTACTAAATTTATTGTTAAGCAAGGATCAGAGGCAGTTATCTTAAGACTAGGTGAACTAGTAAAAGATAAAAATGGTAAAGCAGTTGAGTATGAGCCAGGCTTACATGTCAAGATTCCATTTGTTGATACAGTTAAAACTTATGATATGCGTAATAGAGTATTAGAAGCAGATTCAGCTTGTGTTGTGACTAAAGAGCAAAAGGATGTTTTGATTAACGCGTATGTAGTTTGGAAGATAAGTAATAACAATATTTCAACATTCTATACTAGTACAAGTGGAAGTGTAGAACGAGCGGAAACTCTATTGAAACAATTCTTAGAATCTTCTTTAAGAGCTGAGGTTGGTAATAATGATATTCAAAGCTTAATTAATAATAATCGTGATAAGTTAATGATTGCTTTGACAAATAGTGTCCAAAAGCAAGCTAAACAAATTGGTGTTGATGTCATAGATATAAGAGTTAAGCAGATTGATCTACCAGATACTGTTACAGACTCTATTTATCAAAGAATGAGATCTTCACGTCAGAAAGTTGCTGCATCAATTAGAGCAGAAGGTAAACAGTTAGCTGAAAAAATTAATGCAGCAGCAGATGCTAAAGTTACTGTAACAATGGCCGAGGCTGAGAAAGAATCTAAGATTATAAGAGCGGAAGCTGATGCAAAAGCTGCTAAAATTTTCACAGAAGCTTACTCAAAATCTGTTCCATTATATGAATTCTTAAAGAGTATGAACTCTTATAAAGAAAGCTTTAATGGTAAAAATGAAGTTGTATTTATGCTAAAACCAGATAGTAAGTTTTTCCAGGGTTTTAAATTAGAGCCAGATAGTAAGCTTGCTGAAGATATGAAGGAAGCAAAATAAAAATGACTAAAGTGAAAGTGCTTTTTGTATGCAAAGGTAATATTTGTAGATCACCAACAGCTCATGGAGTTTTTAGAGATATTGTCAAACAAAATGGCTTAGAAAATCATATACATGTTGCATCTTGTGGTACAAGTTCACGTATGTGGGGACATGAGGGGCATGGGGCTGATTTACGTTCTGTAGAAATGGCTAAAAAATATGATTGTGATCTTTCAGATCAAGTTTCTCAGCAATTAGAAGAGCCTGATTTTGTAGAGTATGATTATATTGTTGCGATGGATCAAGAAAATATTGATACTATGAGAGAAATGTTTCCAAAGGCAAACTTTTCAAAAGTATCAAGGATGTTGCAGTATGCTCCTACGATCGAACTAACTGATGTACCAGATCCATATTATGAAAGTAATTTTGAAAAGGTCTTTTTGATGATAGATACAGCATGTCATGGTCTTTTCGAAAAAATAAAATTAGAGTATAAATTATGAACTACACTAAAGCAAAATATATAATGAGTGCAGCAAAAGTTTCTCAACTTCCTGAAGATACAGGAGTAGAAGTTGCCTTTGCTGGACGTTCAAATGCGGGTAAGTCGAGTGCGCTTAATGCTCTTACAGACCAAAAAGGTCTTGCTAGGGTAAGTAAAACTCCTGGTAGAACTCAATTAATTAACTTATTTGATTTGGGAGATAATAAGCGTTTAGTTGATTTACCAGGTTATGGTTATGCAAAAGTTTCTGAAGCCATCAAAAAACAATGGCAAAGTGAGATGGAGAACTATTTGACATCTCGTAAATGTCTGGAAGGAATTGTGCTTTTAGTAGATTCTCGACATGAATTAAAAGAGTTTGATTCTTTGATGATTGAAATGGCGATATCTTTTGATTTAAATTTACATATTCTTTTAACAAAAGCAGATAAGCTTAACAATAAAGAAAGAGCGCAAGCGAATAAAATGATAGAAAGTTTTTTAAAAACTTTTATCCGTACAGATAAAATTTCATATCAGTTATTTTCTTCATTAAGTAAAATGGGCTTAGATAAGTTAAAAGAAAGACTTGATATATGGTATCAGTAATATCCAAAATATTCTTATCATACATAGTTTAGCAATAGTTACATAATATAATTAAAATAGCCTATATAGAATATTCAATTCTAAGTTAAAATACTTTAGTATAAAGTAGATCTAAAATCTTTTATAAATATATGAGGTAATTCTAAAGAATATATAAAATATTAAACTTTTACACCAAAGAAGAAGTTTCTTTAGATAGTTTTGTGTTTGCTGGGGAGAATGAGCCTTGGGAGATCCAGATGAATATTGATGAAATTAGTAAGAAAATCAACAAAGATTATTTCACTCAAGCATCACCATGTTTATCTAAATATATACCATTTATGTCGATAAAAGATCCATCAAGCTTTGTATCTTTAAGAGAGGCAGCTACACCATTGCTTAAGAGTAAAATTATTGGTAAAGAGTTAGGAATTAATCTATATTTTAAAGTCGAAGGTAAAAATCCTACTGGCTCATTCAAAGATAGAGGATCTGCAGTTGATATAACAGTTGCAAAAGAGCTTGGTGCTAAAGGGATAGTGCTAGCATCTACAGGTAATATGGCTGCTTCAAGTGCTTGTTATGCAGCGGCTGCAAAGATGCCTTGTTTTATTATTGTGCCAGAAGGTGTCGCGACTTCTAAATTAGCTCAGGTAATGTCCTATGGTGGTAAAATAGTTCAAGTTAAAGGTAGTTCTAATGAGGCTGCAAAATTAGCTTATGATATTGCAAAATCAAAAGATTTTTTCTTGGCTGGGGATTATGCATTTAGAGTTGAAGGTCAAAAGACAGCGGCATTTGAACTTATTGATCAGTTATTATTCCAAGTGCCAGATGAGGTTACAATACCTATAGGTTGTGGTACAAACATGACTGCTTATTATAAAGGTTTTTGTGAGTATAAAGAGTTAGGATTTATCAATTCTTTGCCTAAGCTTACTGGTGTTCAGTCTACTGAGGCAGATACCTTAGCTAGAGCATATCAAAAGAATCAAAATAGAATCAACCTCTAAAAACAGCTAATACAATAGCAACAGCAATAGCTGTGCCGTATCCTATTGATGGTGATAAAGCTATAGCTGCTATATATAGCACAGGTTGAGAATCTACCGCGGCCATAGATATGAAGATGTTAGAAGCACAATATCTATTGTCGACTAAAGAAGGATTATTTGTGGAATTAGCATCAGCGTCAACTATTGCACATTTACTCAAAAAATATGAAGAAGGTAAGCTTCAAAAAGGAAGCACAGTAGTATGTGTACTATCTGGAGAAGGTCTAAAAGATCCTGCAGTAGTGCTAAAATCTGCTATTCAGCCATCAATTATATATCCAGCAGAGGCTGATTTTGACAGACTTTATAATAGTCATTTCTTTGATAATAAGACGATGTTATTCATAGAGCAAAATGAGGTGATATTTGATGAAGTACCAACTCTTGAAGAAGTTAAAAAAACTCTTGGTAAGTTATTTGGAGCAAATTATGATGAGAACTTCTTAACTAAGGTTAGAGAGCTAATTGAGAGATTCTTAGTTAAGGGTAAATCAATTAATGTATCAGATATACAAGATATTATCCAAGATGCTACTGAGATGGCAGATGCTATCAGTAAAGATATATTAGATGTTAAGTCATTTAAAGTAAATGTAGAACTAGATCAAAAATCTGTAGTTGAAGTTACTGTCAAAGTCGCAGATCAATTATATTTTGCATCAAGTTCAGGTGTTGGGCCAGTAGATGCCGTTTTAAATGCTTTGTGTAGAGCATGTCCTAGTGATATTAGCTATAGCTAACTGACTATAAAGTGAAAATACGTGGACAAGGTGCTGATGCTGTTGTTTATGTAGAGATGAGTTTAGAAAAAGAAGGTATTAAAAGTATTGGTAAAGCAGTTTCTCCAGATATAATTCAAGCTTCTGTTGAAGCATTTATAGATGCATATAATATCGCGTATGCATAAGATTTTTTTGAAAGGTAAAAATTATGACAAAAGTATTAAACAAATATAGTAAAAGACTAACAGAAGATAAATCCCAAGGTGCATCACAAGCAATGTTGTATGGCACAGCTATGAATGATAATGATATGCACAAGCCACAAATAGGTATTGCTAGTGTATGGTATGAGGGAAATACTTGTAATATGCATCTAAACCAGCTTGCACAGTTTGTCAAAAATAGTGTTGAAAAAGAGAACCTCAAAGGTATGAGGTTTAATACTATTGGGGTTAGTGAAGGTATTTCTATGGGTACTGATGGCATGAGTTATTCTCTACAGTCTAGAGACCTTATCGCAGATTCGATTGAGACTGTAATGTCTGCACATTGGTATGATGGATTAGTATCTATACCTGGTTGCGATAAGAATATGCCTGGATGTATGATGGCTTTAGGTAGACTTAATAGACCAGGATTTGTGATCTATGGAGGTACTATCCAAGCAGGCGTTATGCGTGGTAAGCCAATTGATATCGTTACAGCATTTCAGAGTTATGGAGCATGTTTATCTGGTCAGATCTCAGAACAGGAACGTCAAGAGACAATCAAAAAAGCATGTCCAGGAGCAGGAGCATGTGGTGGTATGTATACTGCAAATACTATGGCATGTGCTATAGAAGCTTTAGGTATGAGTTTGCCATTTAGCTCATTAACGCCAGCAACTTCTATTGAGAAAGTACAAGAGTGTGACAAAGCCGGAGAGACAATTAGAAACTTATTAGAACTTGATATTAAGCCAAGAGATATTATGACTCGCAAAGCTTTTGAAAATGCTATGGTCCTTATCACTGTAATGGGAGGCTCTACTAATACAGTGCTTCATCTGTTGGCTATGGCAAGTTCAGTAGATGTTGATTTAAATATTGATGATTTCCAAGAAATAGCTAATAAAACACCAGTATTAACAGACTTTAAACCTAGTGGTAAATATGTAATGGCTAATTTGCATGCTATAGGTGGGACTCCAGCAGTGATGAAAATGCTATTAAAAGCTGGTATGTTGCATGGTGATTGTTTGACTGTAACCGGTAAGACTTTAGCAGAAAATCTTGAGAATGTTGCTGATCTTCCAGAAGATAATACAATCATACACAAGCTAGATAATCCTATTAAAAAAACTGGTCATTTACAAATTTTAAAAGGCAATGTCGCACCTGAAGGATCTGTAGCTAAGATTACAGGTAAGGAAGGCTAAGTTTTTGAAGGAGCTGCGAATGTTTTTGATTCGGAAGAAGAAATGGTTGCTGCAGTAGAAGAAGGAAAAGTTAAAAAAGGTGATGTAATAGTTATTCGTTATGAAGGTCCTAAGGGTGGTCCTGGTATGCCAGAGATGCTTAAACCAACATCATTCATAATGGGTGCCGGCTTAGGTCAAGATGTCGCTTTAATCACAGATGGTCGTTTTTCGGGTGGTTCGCATGGGTTTATTGTTGGGCATATTGCTCCAGAAGCATATGAGGGTGGTATGTTAGCATTACTAGAAAATAGCGATAAAATTACTATTGATGTAATTAATAACGTTATAAATGTTGATATATCAGACCAAGAGATAGTTCAAAGAAGAGCTAAGTGGCAAGCGCCTACACAAAAGGCAAGTAGAGGGACTCTCAAGAAATATATAAAAACAGTTTCATCAGCTTCGACTGGTTGTGTTACAGATTTAGATTAAAAATTTGTAGAAAACTACTGAATATACTTTTTCTATTTAAAAATTTCAAGTCTATGTCTATAATGATTTAACATTTAGGAAACTAATAGTATTTCTAAATGTTGTTAAGTGTTAAAAATATTGAATAAAGGAGAGTGCTTAAGTATGAAAATAACAGGCTCTCAAGCCATCGTGAAATCATTGGAAGCTCAGGGTGTTGATTGTGTATTTGGGTATCCTGGTGGTGCTATTATGCCTACATACGATGCCTTGCATGAGTCAAGGGATAAAGTTTATCACATTTTAGTTAGACATGAACAAGGTGCTGTGCATGCTGCTGTAGACTATGCTAGAGCTACTGAAAAAGTCGGCGTAGCAATAGCGACTTCAGGTCCAGGAGCAACAAATCTTATTACTGGAATTGCTGATGCTCAGATTGATTCTGTTCCTCTTGTTTGTATTACAGGCCAAGTTTTTAGTCCATTATTGGGTACAGATGCATTCCAAGAAGCGGATATTATAGGTATGTCTGTAGCAGCAACAAAATGGAACTATCAAATAACTGATCCTAATGAAATACCAAAGATATTCAAAAAAGCATTTTAAATAGCATCAAATGGCAGACCAGGTGCTGTGCTTATTGATATTACAAAAGATGCTCAAGTCGGTATGATGGAGTACAAAGAAGCTGTTGGCAATAAGCTAGGTAAATGGTTACACAAGCCGACAATAAATATGGACGATATCCTAAAAGCATCAGAATATATCAATACTGCTAAAAAGCCTATTTTAATTACAGGTCATGGAGTTATGCTTTCTAGAGCAGAAGAAGCAGTATTAAAGTTGGCTGAGAAGGCAAATATACCTGTTGTGAGTACTTTATTAGGTTTGTCAGCATTTCCTTATAATCATGAGCTGTATAAAGGTATGCTAGGTATGCATGGTAATTATGCAGCAAATGTTCTTTATAATGAAGCTGATGTAGTAATTGCTGTAGGTATGAGATTTGATGATAGAGTAACTGGTGATTTGAATCATTATTTACCAAATGCGAAAATTATCCATATAGAAATTGACCCTTCTGAAATTAATAAAAATGTTAAAGCTGATATTGGTATCAATGCTGATGCGAAAGAGGCACTAAATTGTTTATTACCATATATAGCTAATAATTCTCATAATGAATGGCATAAGGAGTTTGCATCTGAGCATCAAAAAGAAATAAACGCAGTAATAAAAGATGAAACTATGCCGACTGAGGGTGAATTGAAAATGGCTGAAGTAATAAGTCTTTTATCTAAAGCTACAGAAGGACGTGCTGTAATAGTTTCAGATGTTGGTCAACATCAAATGATTGCTGCTAGATACTATCAGTTTTTAGAGACTAATTCTCATATTAGTTCTGGCGGTTTAGGAACTATGGGGTTTGCTTTACCATCAGCAATTGGAGCAAAGATGGGCGTTAAGGATAGTAGAACTGTAGTTGCTGTAATAGGTGATGGCGGTTTTCAGATGAATATACAAGAACTAGCAGTGCTTAATCAAGAAGGAATTAATGTAAAAATTCTAATTTTGAATAATTCATTCTTAGGTATGGTTCGTCAGTGGCAGGAGTTATTTTTTGAGAGTAGATACTCTTATACAAAAATATCATCACCAGACTTTGTGAAAGTAGCAGAAGCATATGGAATACAAGCTGAAAGAGTAAAAGAAAGAAAAGATCTAAAAGATCTAAAAGATGCTATAGAAAGATTTCTTAATTCAGACAGTTCTTATTTGCTTGAGGTAATGGTAGAAAACCAGGAAAATGTTTTTCCTATGGTTCCAGCTGGAGAATCGATTAGTAACACAAAGCTAGGTAGAGAGGAGTAGAGCTATGAGTGAAAATATATATTTTATAACAATGAATACGGAAAATACTCTTTGTGTGTTACAAAGAATTTCTTCTGTTTTATCACGTAATCGTGTAAATATAGAACAGTTAACAGTATTTGAGACAGCAAATAAAGGTATTTCTCATTTCAATCTTGTAGTACATAGTACGCAAGATAAGATAGAAAAAATCGTAAAAAAACTGGCAAATGTGATTGAAGTAATAGATATTAATATTACAAACTGTTTACCTATGCAAGGAACTGTAATAAGTGAAATTCCTCAAAACGTAAAAACAGTTAGTCAAAGAAAAGTAGCTTAATATTAAAACTTAGGAGAATATAATAAATGGCAAAAATGAAATTTGGTAGTGTAGAAGAAACAGTTGTAACACAACAAGAATTTACTTTAGAGAAAGCTTTAGAAACTCTAAAAGACGAGACTATCGCAATTATTGGTTATGGAGTACAAGGGACCGGCACAAGCTCTTAATTTAAGAGATAATGGTTTTAATGTAATAATTGGGCAAAGAGAAAACTCTAAATCATGGGATAAAGCTATCGAAGATGGTTGGGTTGCTGGTAAATCTTTATTTAACATTGCTGAAGCTACTGCTAAAGGTACAATTGTTGTTAACTTATTATCAGATGCTGGTCAGATTGTTTCTTGGAATACTATTAAAGAGAACCTTAAGTCAGGTGATTTATTAATGTTCTCTCATGGTTTTGGTGTGACTTACAATGAGAAAACTAGCATTATTCCACCAGCAGATGTTGGTGTTGCTTTAGTAGCACCAAAAGGTTCTGGTACTAGTGTTAGAAGATTATTCTTGGCTAAGAAAGGTATCAACTCAAGCATCGCAATCTATCAAGATGCTACAGGTAATGCTGAAAAAAGAACTTTAGCTTATGGTATAGGTGTAGGTTCTGGTTATTTATTTGAAACTACTTTTGAAAAAGAAGTTTATAGTGATTTAACTGGTGAGAGAGGTGTTCTTATGGGTGCTCTTGCTGGAATTATTGAAGCTCAATATGAAGTCTTACGTGCAAATGGACACTCTCCAAGTGAAGCTTTCAATGAAACGGTTGAAGAGTTAACACAAAGCTTAGTGCCTTTAGTTGCTGAAAATGGTATGGACTGGATGTTTGCAAACTGTTCTACTACAGCTCAAAGCAGTGCTTTAGATTGGGCTCCTAAATTTAGAGATTCTACTAAAGGTGTGTTTGCCGAGCTATATAATGAAGTAAAAAATGGTAATGAAGCACAACGTACTATTGATAAAAACAGTCATGCTGATTACTGTAAAGATCTAGAAAAAGAGCTTGAAGAACTTAGCCAAAAAGAAGTATGGCAAGCTGGTAAAACAGTTAGATCTCTTCGTCCTAATAAATAATTAAATCATAAAACTATTATCTCTAATATCTATCTATATAAATTTACTGTGAATTTGTAATAGGTATAATCCTTTGATTATTAGGCTATGTTTTTCAAAAAACTCTCTATAAACACTATTCTTTGTTCAGGAGTTTTTGTGCTTTTTGTAATAAGTAAATCTTGTTCTTTTGTGATTCTAAAGTCAGTAGGTTGAGCTTGAATTAGCTTTATTAGCTTTTGAGGCTCGAATTTAGATATATTAGCAAAGTTAATCTTACCAGATGTAGCAAACATCTTTATTTGTCCAATACCTAAACTTATAGCATCAATTTTTATGTGAGCAACTTTTAAAAGATATAACACTTCAACAGGTAGCCTACCAAAACGATCAATAAGTTCAATTTTTATATTTACTAATTCTTTATGATCGGCTTTTGAAATTCGTTTATAAATGTTTAACCTAGTATTTACATCACTAATATAGTAGTCAGGAATTAGTGTTGGAATATTAAGTTCAACTTCACAAACTGTTAAGTTAATGACATCTTCAATATTCAGCTCCTTTCCAGCTTTAAGATTAGCAATCGTTTTATCTAAGAGATCCATATATAGATTTAGACCTATACCATCAATATTACCACTTTGTTCTTGTCCAAGAATCTCTCCAGCTCCACGAATTTCTAAATCATGGTTTGCTAGTGTAAAGCCACCTCCAAGTGAATCAGTGCTACCAATTGCCTCTAATCTTTTTATAGCATCTTTTGTAATACTACTTTCACTAGGAATTAGCATATATGCGTAAGCTTGATGGTGGGAGCGTCCAACTCTACCTCTTAATTGATGTAGTTGTGCTAAACCTAGATTATTAGCATCTTCGATAATTAAAGTATTAGCATTTGGAATATCAATACCAGTTTCAATAATTGTGGTACAAAGTAATATATGATATTTATTATGTTTAAAGTCAAACATTATCTTTTGAATTTCTTTTTCACTCATCTGACCATGAGCAATAGCTATTCTCAACCGAGGGAATAGTTCTTGGAGAATTTCTTTTTTCTTTTGAATAGTGTCAATCTTATTATAAAGATAGAAAATTTGTCCACCACGAATGGTTTCACGACTTACAGCTTCACGGATTATATTATTATCATATTCCTTAACAAATGTTTTTACAGATAAACGTTTAGCAGGGGGAGATGCAATAATTGATAGATCACGAAGTGCTGAGAATGCCATGCTTAAACTACGTGGAATAGGAGTTGCTGACATTGTCAGAATATCTATTTCAGCTTTAAGGGCTTTTAATTTTTCTTTTTGCGCGACACCGAAGCGATGCTCTTCATCAATAATTAATAAGCCTAAGTTATTAAAGTAGATTTTTGAGGATATAAGCTTATGTGTACCAATTATTATATCAACTGTACCTTTTTTGAGATTATCAAAGAGCTCTTCTTGTGCTTTTGCTGTTTTTGAACGAGTTATAACCTCTATATTTACATCAGTATTAGCAAACCTGTCTTTAAAACTATTGTAGTGTTGTTGAGCTAAAATAGTTGTAGGTACTAAAATTGCTACTTGTTTTTGATTTTGAGTTGCTAGAAATGCTGCTCGCATCGCAATTTCTGTTTTTCCAAAACCAACATCACCACAAATAAGTCTGTCCATTGGCTTAGCAGATATCATATCTTTAAAGACATCGTTTATCGCTAAGAGTTGATCAGGAGTCTCTTCATATGGAAAATCTGCACAGAATCGTAGATATTCTTCTTCATCTAAAGAATTGCTGAATCCTTGTCGCATCTCTCTTTTTGCATATATCTCTAAGAGATTTGCAGCAACATCGATAATCTTTTTGATAGTCTTTTCTTTTTGCTTTTTCCATTTATCTGAACTAAGTTTATTTAATGTTATTTTTTCAGTAATAGAAGAGTTATAAATAGAAATTAGATTTAATGAAGTGATTGGCACATAAATTTTTGCATCATTTGCATATCTTAGAAGTATAAACTCATCTTTTTTACCATTTAATTCAATACTTTCTAAGCCTTCGTATCTGCCAATACCATGATCAATATGGACTACATGTATTCCGTGTTTTAGATCTGTCAGATCTTTAAGGTCAATAGTAGGGTGATGATCATATTCTGATATTTTAGAAGAATTTTGAATATGCTCAGGAAAAAGATCTGATTCAGTAATTAATATGATTTTCTTATCAATTATTACACCTTCTTGAAAAGGTGAGATAATTAAGCAAAATTTATCTTTTATTTTAAGAGCATCGTCAAAACTTTTTGCAATTATTATATTTAACTGTAACTTATTCAAATGCTCTAAAAGTATCTCACCACGTCCATTCGAATCAGTTGAAAATATAACTTTATCAAAATTAGAGCTATCTATTAATTTTTGTAAATCCCTAAAAGGATTAGCTAATTTATAGTTTGCTGAGATTTTTTCTAGATGATCTATATTTAAAGTTTTAGACTTAGATTTTGGTTGTTGGTACCATTTGATATGTTGATGTTTTTCATACAGATCTTTGACTTCTTTTTGTGAATAAAAAAGTTCTTGATATGGTAAAACAGGTCTATCAATATCATGTTTTAACTCATTATATCTATATTTAACCTCTTCTGAGAATGCTTCAATTGAGTTGCTAATATTATCAATAAGATGGATATTTGCAGACTTTGGTAAGTAGTCAAATAGACTAATAAGTTCAGAGTAAAATAATGGTAAATAGAACTCAATACCACTAAAGTATTCATTATTTTTTATATATGTTGCAATAGTTGAGTTCTGTGTTTGATCTCCACATAGTATTTTGAGTTTTTCTAATGCTAAAGAAGTATTTTGTGAATTATAAATCAGCTCATGTGAAGGCATAATATTTATAGATTTTATTTCTTTGCCAGAGCGTTGAGTTTCTATATCTAACTCTTTGATTGTATCAACTTCATCATCAAAAAGATCAATTCTAAAAGCTACTTTTGATCCAACTGGAAAAATATCGATAATACTACCACGGATACTAAATTCACCTTTTTCAAAAACATTGTTTACTAAAGTATATCCAGCTTCGGTTAGTAATACTTTTTGTTTAGTTATGTCTAAGCTATCGCCTGTCTTAAGTATGAAACTATGTTCTTTGATAAACTTGGCAGGAGGAAGTTTTCTTAATGTATTTGAAATACTTGTTATTACTAGAGTGTTTTTAGGATTCTGTGTAAGTTTATGCAATATTTCTTGTCTTCTTGAGATAATGTCTATTGCTGCAGAAAATCTATCATAAGGTAGTATTTCTAAGTTAGGAAAATAGAATACTTCTATTTTTGAGTCTTTATTTAGATACTTTAATTCATCATAAACTCTATATGCTTGTTGAGAGTCTTCAGCAACTATTAGATTAAAGTCGCAATTTTGTTTAAGATATTCGTTAAACAAAATGCTAAAAGAAGAACTATAAGCATTAGACACAATAGTATCTTTTGCAGATATTTGATTGTTGAGCATTAAAATTTAGTAGATTAGAAATTATTAGAATAAATAATAATATAAATTAGTCTCTATCGCCAGCTACAGCACCAAAGATTTGTAATAGAGTTACGAAGATATTAAATAGAGAAACATATATGTTAACAGTTGCTAAGATATAGTTAGTTTCTTCACCTCTTACGATAGCATTTGTTTGCCATAAGATAAATCCACCAGAGATAAAAGCAAACACTAATGAGATCACGAAACCTAAAGCTGGTATCTGTAAGAAGATATTAAGCACTAGAGCAACTATTGCAACAATAGCGCCTATAGCACAGAATGTTCCAACCCTATTAAAGTTTTTAGCAGGGCTCATAGCAACCGCAGATAGACCTAAGAAAATTAGACCTGTAGTACCAAAAGCCATCATTATAAGCTCAGCACCATTTGAGAACTGATGAATATATAAATTTAGAATTGGACCTAGTGAATAGCCTAATAGCCCAGTCAATGCAAACGTTAAAACTATTCCCATAGGAGAGTTTTTAGTAGCATTGATACCAAACAATAGACCAATATAAACTACAAGCATCAGTATAGGGTTTAATACTGCAGCACCTGAACTCATAGCAACGAATGCCATCAAAGCACTAAATAGTAGTGTCATTGACAGTAACCAGTATGTATTTCTAAGAACTCTGTTAGCTCTTAGAGCAGACTCTTGTGATAGAGAATCTATTACACGAGTATTGTTTTCAAAGTTATTCATTTTTTCTCCTTTTTTAAATGTTTTATATATGAATAAAATTTAATCAGCTACGATTATAGCATAATTGTATATTCTTAAATATGGGTGCGAAGCTAAAATTACAAGAAAATTATTTATAAAGTAATAGAAATATCATATAGGAAAGACACAAATATCAAAGAAGAAAATATTAGATATAGTAGGCTAGTTGTGATAACTTCATTTTTACCACCAGCAAGTATTTTACCTAGTGAAAAATATATAGGGACAATAAAAATATTTAAAACTAAAGATAATATTGTGCCAACAATCAAAGCTAAATTGCAAAAAAGAGTATTGTTGGTAAAAATAGCTATCATTAAAATAAAAACTCTAAAAGTTTCTATGTATAACATAGTTTTTATAAGATGGGATTTCGTAATTGATTCTATGTGTAAGGTTATTAGTTTAAATCTCCATCCGAAATATATGATTATACATATAAAATATCCAGCTAGTAGAAATAATGATGTGCTTAAAGGTGAATTAAGATATTTTGGATTCACAACATTTTCATATCTAAGGAAACTAAGATAAAAGATTTTATTCACTGCAAGAAGACCTAAACTGAAATATACATATTTTAGAAGATTTATACCACTTTCTTTATTATTTGAAATAGTGAGAATATGCAGATAAATCAAAGATATTGGTAAGATAACCAAGTTTAGGCTACTAAAGACATTAAGATTTTGTAGCAAATAAAATAATATAAATGAAAAAATAAAGAAAATTAATAATACCCCATAAAAGCTAATATCGATTCGTTCTGTTTGATTTGTTAAAGAAGTGTTAAGTTTGTAACTATTTTTTAGGAAAAATACCAGTAAAAATATTGTTATAAATAGGTAGAATATCTTGAAACTATACATGTCTTTGAAGATTGTAATATAAGTGATAATACCTATCGCAATGCCAAGTAAAGCACTAGAGTAGACACCTATAAAGCCATACATTCTACGTAAATCTGTTTTTAGATAAAAAGCACTTAAATTAAATAGAAGATTAACAATAACTATTGCTACACCAATCCATAATACAGAGCAACTAAATAGTACAATATTGTGTATAAATGACAGAATCATAGCGATAGTTATGAGTTGTAGTCCATGAACTATTGATTTGGTTGAACCGAAAAGATAATTACTGATACAACCAAAAATTCCAGCAAAAAAGATTACAAAGAGATAATCATTTCTATTATAAAATAAATCAATATCACCGTAACTATTTAAAATAGTCATAAAAGGTCCAATACATAAGCATAAGCAAAATGTTATAAAAGCTATAATATGTAGGCCTTTAGGTTGCTTAAAATGAATATTTACTTTAGATATTTTTTTAACATTTCTCATTATCTAAGCACTAACTCTTGTAATTTTGTTAAATAATTTTGCTCATCTGGTAGAGTGTTATATTTCTGTGATAGCCACATTTCCTCTGCTAGATAGTCTATCATAAGATGATGTACTTTATGCTCATCATTATTATATTTACTAAGTAGTTGCGGATACATGGTATTTATCCCGATAGGGCGATTAGTTTGTACTTGTTCAATAATTGCTAAATGAAGGCTAATATGCAAAAAAGGATTTATTTGTCCCATCTCAGGCGAATAATCTTTATCAATGTTTTCAATAGTAATTTGCTTATGGTATTCAGGATGTAGCTCTATAATTCTAGATATTTGCTCCTCAATAGCTGTTAGCGATTGTTTATTTAGAAACTTATTCCAGCTATCTATAAAAAGCTTGCGAAGTTGATATCTATCATGAGAGAAAATCATAAATATTTTTCCTTATCCTTAAATTCACAGTACTGAAAAATTATACAATTACGACATTTAGGTTTTTGAGCTGTGCATATATATCTACCATGTAGTATTATCCAGTGATGTGCATCTTGAAGATACTCTTTAGGAATTACACGTAAGAGTTTTTTTTCAACTTCATTGACATTTTTACCTTTTGCTAATGGTATACGATTAGCAAGTCTAAAAATATGAGTATCAACAGCCATAGTTGGTTGATTAAATACAGTGTTAAGAACTACATTTGCAGTTTTTCTACCAACACCTGCTAGAGATATTAGGTCATCGAAGTTATCAGGCACTTGGCTATCAAATTTTTCGATTAAATCTTTACACGTTGCGATCACATTTTTTGCTTTAGTTTCATATAACCCAATAGATTTAATATATTGGGCTAACTTTTGTTCTCCAAGGACATATATTGTTTCAGGAGTATTGGCAATTTTATATAAAATTTGAGTAGCCTTATTCACACTGACATCAGTGGCTTGAGCCGATAGAATAACTGCAATCAATAGTTCAAAGTTAGAACTATACTCAAGCTCAGTTGTTGGATTAGGGTTATTTTTTTTCCAAGTTTCAAAAATTTGGATTCTCTTCTGTCTATTCATTATTTGGTGTAGACTTTTTTCTATTTTTATATTTTGCTAATGAAGCTGCAATATAAGATTTTTTATCTATTTCTTGAGCAGTAGCAATATTCTTATAAACAGCTCTTTGCTTAGCTTTTTTTTGGCTTACTCTATGTTTGTGATACTCATATCTGTCTCGGCAATGATTTTTTTGCTGAATATATTCACTCTGATTTAGATTTATTGGTTGCATATCAGCAGCCAATTTAACTAGAGATATACAATCCATCGGACATGGTTCAATACAAAGTTCACAACCAGTACATTCTGATTTAATTATAGTGTGCATGAGTTTTTTTGAGCCTACAATAGCATCCACTGGGCACGCAAGTAAGCATTTTTCACAACCAATACACATCGACTCATCAATCTTTGCTACAGCACGAGGTTTGTATTCTCCAAGTGAGCTATCTAGTGGTATTTCAGGTTTATTTAAAAGTTTTGATAACTCTTTTAAAGTCTTTTCTCCACCAGTTATACACTTGTTGTGATTTTCGCCATTTGTAATAGCTTTAGCATAACTATAACAGTCATCATAAGTACATTTCTGGCATTGTGTCTGAGGTAGTATTTTATCAATTGCTTCTATGGATATAATCATCTTAATATAGTTCTATATTTGTTTTGGTTTCGATATTTTTTATGTAACGGTTAATATTATCAGGAATCTCAAGCAAATCCCTAGCCATAGTAAGTATGAAAAATACTGGAAAAATATTTATATCATCCCAAGAGAAGTTATCACCATTGATGAAAGGAGTTTTAACAAAGGGAGCTATTTCTCTAAGAATTTTATTTATCGCTATAATTGAGTCGTAGGGAGGATTTCTAAGCAGAGTATCAAAATCACCAATATATTGAGATTTTTTATTTATAAAATAATCTTTAGCACTTTGTGTTGAGAAATCACATTCATTACGAGGATGATGAGGAATACGAGGATATACTATTCTACGATAATGTTCTGCTAATTTAGTGACATAGTCTTTAACAGAGCCATCAATCGTTGATTCTGCTATCTCAAAATTTTGAGTTTTTGCTATAAACTTACAGATTTCGTCACTTTCTTTTATAAATGTTCCGCCATCTTTCTCTAAGAAAGGAACCTGCTTAGAACCAATTCTGTCTATATGAGATTTCTCATCATCATTTGCTAAGATTATCATCTCATAGTCTAATTTGCTTAGATCCGCCACTAGTCTAACTTTTATACAATACGGGCAGTGATGGTAAAGATATATTTTCATAGTTTTTTGATATTATAAAACTTTTAGATATTATAGCATCTCTTAGAAAGAGGTAAACTTGTTTAGCTAGTCAGAGATTATGTTAGGAAATAATAGGAAGTAAAAAAATGCCAAATTTTTATTTTTATTTTTTTATAAAAGACATTAGTATAAAGCTTATTTTCTTTCGGAATACCTATGTTTAAAGATCTAAAAACAAAGCAAAGCTTTACAATTGCTACAATTACATTCTGGGGCAATTTGCTACCTATAGTTTTAATGCTATTTTAATTTTATACCTAACAAAAACAGTACTAGATTATGGTATTGGTTTCTCAGAAAGCCATGCTTATTCATTTCAAGGTATTTATAAGGCGATGAATTATGCAATCATTATGTTTGGTGGATATATTGCAGATAGATATCTTGGTTTGAGAAGATCTATATTTTTGGGGAGTTTGTTACTTGCTTTTGCATACTTAGCTGTATTTTTAAGTGGCTTTATGGTGCATTTCAGTAATGAGTTTTTTATTTTTGTATTTGCTTTGGTTCCTGTATGTGGCTCTTTGCAGTTAGGAACAGCATCAGCTATGGTATCAAAAATTTATAGCAAAGATCCTGTGCATGCAAAAAGTGGCATGGCAATGTTTTATATATCTATTAACTTGGGTAGTTTACTAGCTTATTTAGTAGCTCCTTCATTAATTGGATACCAATTTGGTGCTTTAGCAGTATTAAGTGTGGTTTTTATTGGTAAGTTAATAGTGATAGCAAACTTTTCTTATTAGATATAAAATTTATGACAATGTCGTTGACGAAATTGATAAAAAGCCAATGACAAATATGGCTAAAAAAGTTGTTTTAGGATATCTGGCTATAGTATATGTTTTTACAGTAATTTGTTATCGCTATCCAGATTATGCAAATGTTGTTGTGGCAGGCATAAGCATGTTCTGTTTATTACTATTTTTATTTAGGACAATATTTTTCTTAAAAGATGATGTACGTATTAAGCAAATAGTTGGTTTGATATTAATAGTCGTAGTAGTAGTATTTTTTGTTATCTATAATTAAATGGAATCTACTCTTGTCATGGCTGCAAAGAATAACACAGATCTTTTGATGTTCGGGTTTAGTGTAAATCCTGCGAGCTATCAGATGGTTAATCCAGTTTTGATAATATTTGGTGGTATGTTACTTATAAGATATATCCACTTTTACCAAGATTTTATATACCTTACCAGTTTGCTGTTGGAGTTTTGTTGGCTGCTATGGGGTTATTTATAATGTATTATGGATTCTCTGTAGCAAATGATGGTGTAATTAGTGGTAATTATACTACCTTATCGTATGTATTAATCTCGATATCAGAGTTGTTTGTAAGTGCAATTGGACTGAGTATGATAGGAATATACTGTGATAGTAAAACAATAGGTTTTGCAATGGGTGCATGGTATATATCTTCATCTATGGCAAATTCTATTACAGGATTATTAAACCAAGTTGTTAGTGTTATGTTTGTAGGAGTGTTTGTGCTTATACTCGCATATTGTTTGATAAGATTTATGAGAAGAAAAAATATAGAATTTGTATAAAGTATTAACCTAAATTAGGAGCATTAAAGCTTCTTTTAGCAGCTTCTTGATCTAGCAAATATAAGCCACTATCTTTAACAATTTTGATCTTATTGATCATGTCACCGACAGTAGCTTCCTCTTCAACTTGCTCATCTATAAACCATTGTAGGAAACTCTTAGTAGCATGTTCTCTTTCTTCTAGTGCTATATCCATTAGGTTATAAAATCTAGTAGTAACTTCTTGTTCATGCTCAAGAGTCGCTTCAAAAGCTTCAAGTAATGAATCAAAGTTATTTTGTGGTGCAGCAACAGATTTAACCTCAATACGACCATTTTTATCATAGATAAATTTCATTATTTTTTTTGCATGGAAAAGTTCTTCTTCATACTGAGCCATAAACCAATTAGTGAAGCCACCTAAACCAATATCTGACGTGTAACCAGCCATAGCTAGATAAAGATTAGCAGACTCTAATTCATAATTAAATTGATCATTTAAAGCGTTAAGTAATTTTTGTGATAGCATAGTATTTTCCTTATTTTTTTATCGTTCTGTTAAAGTTTAAATGTTTTTGGAATCATCTGCAAATTATATAAGTCGATTTTTTCTATATGATTGTAAGTAATGATTTCTATAAAACATATAATCTGAAAGTAAATATTTATAAATAGGAGTTTATCTTTTATAATGTAGTAAAAATTATAGATCAAGCAAATGCTCTAATAATTGTATGAAAGAAATATCTAATATAAAGGTAAAAGTTGAAAGTGGTAAAAAGTACACTACAGACCATGGTTTTCATGCTGTCAAAGATGGTATTAGAAACAAAAAAGAAAACTCTGTACATATACGCAAACCAGAATGGTTAAAAGTAAAAAAACAAGATTCAAAAGAATATTTGAAAGTTAAATCAATAACTAAAAAAAATCGACTCTCTACAGTTTGTGAAGAAGCAAAGTGTCCAAATATTAACGAGTGTTGGTCTCATGGAACAGCTACGATTATGTTGATGGGCGCTGTGTGCACTAGAGCTTGCAAATTTTGCTCAGTAGACACCGGTAATCCAAAAGGATGGTTAGATAAAGAAGAACCTCAAAATACAGCCGAAAGTGTCAAGCTTATGAATCTTGAATATGTCGTGCTAACATCTGTAGATCGTGATGATTTAGAAGATGGTGGAGCAGGACATTATGCAGCTACAATTACTGCTATCAAAAATCTTGATGAGAACATAAAGGTTGAGGCATTGACTCCTGATTTTGCTGGAATTAAAGAAAATGTTGATAAAATTATTAATACAAAAGTTGATGTAATAGCTCAGAATATTGAGACTGTAGAGCGTTTGACACATCCTGTGCGTGATTCAAGAGCTGGATATTGGCAGACACTGGAGTTTTTGAGATATGTTAAACAAAAATCTCCTAATATTCTGACTAAAACTAGTATTATGGTAGGCCTTGGTGAGACTGATGAAGAAATATATAAGACTATGGATGATGCACGTAGTGTAGGTGTAGGTATAATAACTCTTGGTCAGTATATGCAGCCTACTAAACATCATCTGAGTGTAGAAAGATTTGTTACACCACAGCAATTTGAAGAATATCGTAGAATTGGACTTGAAAAAGGATTTTTAGAAGTAGCATCTGGCCCTATGGTTAGATCAAGCTATAGAGCAGATAGAGTTTTCAAAAGAAATAATCTAGATTTATAAAATAATAAAACATAAAGGTGAATTTAAAATGGCAAAAATAGCTGTAGTATTATCTGGATGTGGTTATCTAGAGGGTTCAGAGATACAAGAGACTGTTTTAACAATACTAGCATTAGAAAAGCAAGGTGTAGAATGGCAAGGAGTTGCACTTAATAAAAACCAAAAACATGTTATCAATCATCTTCATCAAGGTGTTGATAGCAAAGCATCTCCTCGCAATATTTTAGAAGAATCTGCACGTATCACTAGAGGTAATGTTATCGATATAGCTGATGCAGACAGTGATGAGTATGATGCAATCATTTTTCCGGGTGGTTTTGGAGCTGCCAAAAATATTATGGATTTTGCATTTGTTGGTGACGAAAGTTATCAGATGAATCAAGATGTGTTGACTTTCGCACGAGCTTTTTATTTGGCAGATAAACCTGCTGGGTATATATGTATCGCACCATTGATGATTCCTTTGGTTTATCCAGAGGGTACAAAAGCAACCGTTGGTACAGATGAGAATACATCAGCTATCCTAGAGAAAAAAGGTGCAGAAGCTATTCTGATGGATGCGACTAATATATGCGTTGATGAATCTGTAAAAGTTGTGTCAACTCCAGCATATATGTGTGCTAAAAATATTTTAGAAGTATCTCAGGGTATTGATAAATTAGTAGAAAAAGTAGTTAGTTATATATAAATAAAGTAGGTGTAAAAATGGCAGGTCATAGTAAATGGGCTAATATTAAGCATAAAAAAGCTAGAGAAGATGCTAAAAGAGGAAAAATCTTTACAAAGCTTATTAGAGAAATAACTGTTGCTGCAAGGCTAGGGGGTGGAGATAAAGATGCAAATCCACGTTTGAGAGCAGCCATAGCAACGGCTTTTGCTAATAACATGAGTAAAGATACTGTTGAGAGAGCTATCCTTAAAGGTGCAGGTGGTGATGATAGTGCTAATGTTGAAGAAGTTCGCTATGAAGGTTATGGACCGGGCGGAGTTGCTATAATAGTAGATTGTATGACTGATAATCGTAATCGTACTGTAGGAGAAGTTCGTCATGCCTTTACAAAAAGTGGTGGTAACTTAGGTACTGATGGTTCGGTTGCTTATATGTTTACTAAAAAAGGTATTATTTCATTTGCTCCAGGTTTTGATGAGGATGTTCTTATGGAAGTAGCTCTTGAAGCTGGCGCAGAAGATATTATTACTCATGAAGACGGTAGTATAGATGTCTTCACAACACCTCATGATTTTTCTGATGTGCAAGAGGCATTGATCGTAAAAGGATTTAACTCTGATAATGCTGAAGTAACTTTTGATGCAGAAACAAAAGCTGAGCTTGATATCGAAATTGCTGAGAAGGTTATGAATTTGATTGATAGATTAGAAGATCTTTATGATGTACAGAATGTATATTCTAATGTTAACTTCACGCAAGAGTTAATGGAGCAACTAGGATAGTTTTTTCATATTTTTTATGTAATGTCGGATTGCGACTTGTTGATTTGAATATTATGTGTAATATTCAAAAGCCTCTATCTATTGAAAATTATCTATAATAAAATTTTTATAAGTCTATTTAATTTAAAAAGTGTATAAATGGTAATCTTAGGAATAGACCCTGGTTCTAGAATTACAGGCTTTGGAGTCATAAAGATTCAAGATAATAAGGTATATTATGTAGCAAGTGGTTGTATCAGGATTACAGAAACGGGTACAGCTAGAAGACTTAAGCAAATAGCTGATGGTATTACAGAAGTTGTAAATACTTATGCTCCTACTGAATCAGCTATAGAACAGATCTTTATGTTCCAGAATCCCGGTGCAGCGCTTAAGCTTGGACAAGCTCGAGGAGTAGCGATGTGTACACTTGCTATTAATAGTCTTGAAGTATCAGAGTATTCAGCCAAACAAATCAAGCAAGCCGTAGTAGGGACCGGTGGAGCTGCTAAGTCTCAAGTTCAACATATGGTACAATCAATACTAGGCTTAAGCAAAAAGCCGCCTGAAGATGCCGCAGATGCTTTAGCTATAGCAATATGTCATTATCATAGTAGTAAGTCTTTAGCTAGAATTGCTGGAGCAAGTCGAGTATCTCAAAAAAGAATTAGATAAATCTAGTAAAACTGTTTGTCTAAAGCTAAATGTAAATCTATAATAGTTTTAACATAAAAATTTCGCTTATCAAGTTATGGGAACTAGATATTATCTTCAAGCTTGTACAGTTTGGCTTATTGGCGCAACATTTTTCTTTTATGAGTTTTTCTTAAGAGTATTGCCAAATTCATTACACCAAGAGATTGTCGATAGTTTTCAAGCGACAGCATTTAGCTTCTCATTATTTGGTGGAGCTTTTTATCTTTGTTATTCAGCGTTACAAGTTCCTGTGGGTTTTATATTTGATAAATACGGTATAAAAAAATCACTATTTTTTGCAACTATTGCTTGTGCCTTAGGAGCTTTATTATTTTCTTTAACGTCAAGTATATATGTCGCGATTTTTGCTAGATGTTTGATGGGGATTGGTGCTGCATTTGGTTTCTTGGGATTGCTAATAATTTCAACTCAGTGGTTCCCTGTAAGGTATATGGGGATTTTATCAGGATCTACTCAGATATTAGGGACTCTCGGTTCAATCTTAGCTGGTGGACCATTATTATTTTTTGTTAGCTATTTAGATAGCTGGAGATTAGTAATATTAATATCTGCTATTGTAGGAATTTTTTTAGCAGCTTTAATATTAATATTTGTTAAAGAGGGTGCTAAAGCTGCGGAAACTCTGAGTAAACAAGAAGTAAATAGTGAAATTAAAGGCAACCTTTTAAATAAGAATTTAATTACTATATATTTTTATGCTTTCTTTATTTATTGCTCTATACCTACTTTAGGGGCGATATGGGGTGTGAGTTTATTAGAGACTAAGGGCTTTACTGCAACACAAGCATCATATTCTGTAGCTTTTTTATGGTTAGGTTTAGGTATCGGTAGTCCATTTTTTGGATTTTTATATGATAAATTTAAAAATAAAGTTAATATGTTGTTTGTTGTGTCTTTATTAGGTTTTGTTTGTGTTTGTGCGTTATTATTCATGGATTTGAGCCATACAATGAGTATGATAATATTATTTTTGATAGGTTGTGCTGCTGCTGGTCAAACATTATCATTTACAGTAATTGCTAATTATAGAGCAGAAAAGCCAAAGTCTATATTTTTTGGTATAAATAATACTGTTGTTATGCTTTCTGGATTTGTTGTTCCTCTTATTGTTGGAATTTTAGTGAATAGTTTTGATTTAGATATTTCTGTTGCACTTATGATTCTTCCAGTTGCATTTTTAGTTGCGCTCATGGTTAGCTTGAAACTAGCTACAATTCAAAAGTGCTAGGATATAGGTGATGATTAGTTTTATTAAAGGTACTTTAATTGAAAAAGATCCTACAGCTTTGCTTATAGATGTTAATGGCTTAGGTTATGAAGTTTTTGTTCCAATGACTACATTTTACTCATTAGGTGAAATTAACAGTCAAATTAGTTTGTATACACATTTTGTTGTTCGTGAAGATGCCCAGCAATTATATGGTTTTAAAACAAAGGTTGATAAAAAAGTCTTTCAAGAATTAATAAAAGTAAGTGGAATAGGTGCTAGGACAGCTATTGCAATATTATCAGGTATGGATTCGACAACACTTTTACATTGTATCGAGAATAAAGATTATGGGTTGTTAGCTACTGTACCGGGTATTGGCAAAAAAACAGCTGAGCGTTTAGTTGTTGAGATTTATGATAAATTATTAAAAATGGCAAATGAGATTTATAGTCAGTCATCTGATGCTTCAGTATCTGTAAATACTAATAATTCTCAACAAGCTCAAACACCAGCGGTTATTTCAAAATCAATCTTTAGTGAGTCAGTAGATGCACTTTTAGTTCTTGGCTATAAACAAAAAGATGCAGAAAAAATGATTCGTGGTACTATTGGAGAATCAAAAACAGCTGCAGAAGCAATTCGCAAGGCTCTTCAAGGGTCTATAAGATCAAAAAATAAATAATCTAAGGAATTTTTAAAATGATATTAGCTATAGCATTGATAGTGCTATTAGTCATTTGTGGCATAGTGCTGTTTTTTATACTTAATAAAAAATCTATAGAAACAAAGTATATTCAGACTCAATTTGAAGATTATAAAAATTCAGTACAGCAAGAATTATTATCTTTGCGTAGTAAAGAATTAACTTTTGATACACTTTTAGATCAAGAGAAGCAAAAGAATTTAGAGTTAAAACAAGATAATAATCTTCGTGTAGATGAGCTTAAACAAGAGCTTGAAGAAGAGAGAGAAAAGTCTTATCGCTATATCGAAGAAATAAAAAACTATAGGTCTCACGTATCAATGCTTGAAACTCAGCTTAAAGAACAAAATGCCGCTATGAAAGATAAGTTAGAGTTATTACAAAATAGTGAGGCTAAACTAAAAACTGAGTTTGAGAATTTAGCCAGTAAAATCTTTGAAGATAATTCAAAAAAGCTTAATGAGCGTAATCAAGAAAGCTTAAATAGTGTTCTAAATCCTGTACGTGAGCAGCTTAAAGATTTTAAGCAGAAAGTAGAAGATGTTTATGATAAAGAGTCTACCGCTAGAGGAGCTTTACAAAATGAGTTAAAAACTCTTAAAGAGTTAAACCAAAAAATGACTGCTGAGGCTCATAATCTCACAAATGCTCTTAGAAGTAGTACCAAGCAGCAAGGTATCTGGGGTGAGATGGTGCTTGAGAATGTCCTTGAGAAATCAGGTCTTCGCGAAGGCTTTGAATATTTCAGAGAAAAACATACTGTAGATGATGAAGGCAAAGCATATCGTCCTGATGTGGTTGTCAAATTACCTGATAGTAGAGATATTATCATAGATGCTAAAACTTCACTATTTGCATACAATGATTATATGGCGGCAGATGAAGAGCAAAAACAAGCTCATCTAAAAGCTCATATAAGATCTATTCGTGAGCATATAAAAGGTCTTGCAAATAAAAGCTATGAGAATTTAAAAGGTATAAATTCATTAGATTTTATATTTATGTTTATACCAGTAGAGGGCGCTTTGCTTTTAGCTCTTGATAATGATACTAATCTTTATGATGAAGCATTTAAGCAAAAGATAATCTTAGTTAGTCCTACAACTTTACTAGTAGCATTACGAGCAGTTGAGAATACTTGGCGTTATGAGAAGCAAGCTCAGAGTATTACAGATATCTATAGTAGGGCTGAAGAGCTATATAAGAAATTTGTCGGCTTTGTAGATGATCTAGAAAAAGTTGGTAAATCTATAAATGATGCTAATAAGTCTTATGAGAATGCTTTTAGTAAACTAAAAACAGGTCGTGGAAATTTAATCGGTCAAGTTGAAAAGTTAAAAGTAATATCAAATATAAAACCTAAAAAAGAGCTTGATAATAATTTAGTTGAAAATGCTATGGGTGATAATGAGTAAAATATGAATCTTTGCAACAAAACATATTCTTTTATAAAGTCGTTTTGGGAATATTTAGGACAATCACAAGACAAAAATTATCGTATTTTACATATTGTAGTAGGTATTGCTGTTTTATTTCAGATTATAAATAGTAATTTTGTGCATACTAAATATGGACTTAATGCATGGGCATATATTCATATGCTTAGTGGATTAGGGTTAGCAGTTTTAAGTGTACTATTGCTTATTATGTCATTAGACAAAAGAGGTTTAAGATACTATTTTCCATATTTGTATGGTGATTTCTCAGTGCTAAGAGAAGATATATTAGAGTTGAGAAAATTTAAATTACCTAATGCTCGTAGTGGTAGCATTGCTGCCATAGTCCGAGGTTTAGGTTTATTAGCTTTGACTTTGGCTTGGGTTACAGGATTTTTTTGGTTTACGGCTTGGAATTATCAGTCATCATATATTGATAGTTTAAAATCTATGCATAAAACACTTGTTGATCCCGTTGAGATATATATTTATGCTCATGCTCTAATGGGAATTTTGCATTACATTTTGCAAAGATATTTTCCAAGTAGTATAAGCGACGTTAAATAATATTAAGAAGTTTTTTTTGATAAAGGCTTCAGAAAATCATCAATAGTACAATGATTTTCGATAGGATGGCGAAGGTTTTTGTCTTTATTAATACTGTAATGGTTATTTCTACCTACTTTTTTCACTGTTAAATAGGCTGTCTCGGTCAGGTCACTGAGTAATTTAGGACTGCTCTTTCAGTGGTCTCAACCTTGGTAGCCATATCTCTAATAGTTATGTTTAGGTTACTATTAATGAGACATAACACATGTGAATGATTTGTTAGAAAAGTCCAACTTTGAGGTTTTTTAGTAGCCATTATCTATACTTTGTATTATTTATTAGTTAATTATACTGGAGAATACGATAAAGATGAATAATGTAGCACGATTTGCATTTCACCTTTGGCATTTGGCTTGAATCCCATATATAGTTAGTTATTACTTTTGTACCATCAGTTTGTTGTACCATCAGTTTGGGTCAAGTGCTTGTTACTCATGACAATACCTATATTATCTTCGATAATATAACCAGTGTTTTCAAACTCTAATTCTGCCCATGGGCCAATTGCAAAACCGTTATCTTCAGGATATTTGTTATTGCCAGCCACAAAATAAGATATTGCACCATCTAAGCCACCTCTAAACATTTGCTTGGAAGTAAGAGTAGGTTTGAAAAGAACCTCACTATTATAATAGGCTCATATTTTTGATAAAATTGTGAGCTAGATTCTTATAGTCTCCTCCTTCTCTATAAGTTCTAGAAATCTTCAGAAGACCATCCTCCCGCTTAGCTAGTGCATTATCTAATATCTTGTTTAGTCATATTTTTCTCCTCTCTTAAATATGAAATAAAATATATGTATCTAATTTCGCGTATTTTATTTCATAATAATGAGTTTGTAAAGTAATTTTTTCAAAAGAATCTTATTTGGAAAATTTAGAGTTGTAATATAAGAATATAAAACAAGATAGCTATTTATTTTAAATGACTAATTTAGAAAAAATTAATTATTGTTGTGTAATTTATTGGGTTTATAAAGTATCATTATCATAATATATCATAGAATTTTTGAGTATGCATAGCGAGCCTCTTTTCCCTCTTTTTGTCGTAGTGATGCTAGGTGTGTTAATTGTCACTATTGTTCTCAAAAAACTAAAACAGCCATATGTGGTTGCTTATCTTTTAACTGGTATTTTGTTAGGCCCTTATGGGCTAAAACTAATTCGAGACCATGAGAATTTAGCTAGGTTAGGAGAAATTGGTGTAATACTGTTATTATTCTTTGCAGGCATGGAAGTATCACCTAGAAAGTTTGCTGAAAACTGGAAGGTTCCTACTATAGGTACAATGCTACAGATGCTAGTAACTAGCTTTATTGTATCTATGATTGGTTATGTTTTAGATTGGAGTATAGCTAAGATATTGCTATTTGGTGCTGTGATTAGTCTAAGTAGTACAGCGGTTGTACTTAAATTATTGAATGATAATGGCAGTATGAAGACACGTTTAGGTCAAAATGTACTTGGTGTACTTTTAATTCAAGATTTAGCAGTAGTACCAATGCTTATTATTATAAGAATTATTGGTGGAGAAGAGCCATCAGTTAGTCAGATATTGATACAGGTTGTAGGAGGTATTTTAGTTATATCAATTGCTGCTATTATGGCCGTAAAGAAAAATATAAAAATACCATTTATATCTGTATTAGGCAAAGATGAGGAAATGAGAGTTTTTGCCGCTTTAGTTATCTGTTTTGGTATGGCTGGGCTAACTGAGTCTTTAGAGCTATCCTCAGCATTAGGGGCCTTTATTGGGGGAATGATTGTATCTACTGTCGAAGAAACAGAGTGGGTTGGCCACAGCCTTTCTACTGTCAAAACAATTTTTATGGCGCTCTTTTTTATTTCTATAGGTATGTTGATTGATCTTAATCTATTTTGGAATCATATATCTTTATTCATCTCATTGTTACTACTAACCTATGTCTTAAATACGACAATAAATGCACTTATTTTTAAGGCATTACGTCAAAGAACTGATGAAGCATTGATAGGTGGCGCAATGTTATCTCAAATTGGAGAATTCAGTTTTGTATTGATTTCTATGGGATATGTTTCAGGAATTCTATCAGATACTATGTATCAATATTGTATAACATTGATATCATTGTCATTATTGTTTAGTCCATTATGGATTAGTACTATTAATTTATATATCAAAAAGTTTATTAGGAAGAAAGCTTAGCTTTAACTTCTTTGATTAGCTCTTGAATATATTGCTGTTCTATTTCTTTTTTATCATCTATATAACAATAAAAATAAGCCTGTAAATTTACGATATTTTCTTTGTCTGCTACAGTTTTTATCTCAACATTTGAGGCAAAATTATATACTCCACATTGTTTGAGTTTATTCTTACTAAGAATACTACTTTTGAGAAGTCTTCATCGAATGAGTATTTATTTGCAATTATTTTCTAATTTTAGAGTCTAAATTATCTCTTATTTTTAGCACATTTTGTTCTGTATTTAGCAGGAAAGGAACTTTATGTAACATAATATTTTCATCGCTAGTAAATGTCGAGATAATGCTAGTGATAACTATTGAGTTTGCGAATTTTAGAAGCTTTCCAGTTGTCTTTCTATGTCCATGTTCAGTTGTTTCATACATTCTAAATAAAATAACTTTACTTCCGTAATATAACCATATTGTCCTTAAATCTGGATATAATCTCCTTCAGAAAATAAGCTTCTCCAATTGATAATGATCCAGCCAACAAGATTCATTACAGTTTCTTTATTTACTATTATTAAACCGGCAGCTACTAAGCGCAACATTGTAAATAAGTTAGTAATCCCACCAAGCCATATTTTTATTATTATTAAAAAAAGATTATTATGCTGATATATATTATTCGAGATTTTAACTTATTAATTTGTTTTATCGTTGTTTTTCTTTTTTTCAGTATGTGAAATGACAAGATAGCTATAATGACAATAATTACTGAGATAACAAGAGTAGAAACGCTATTAAATATTAGTTCGTTATATGTTGTCATAGAAGTATCCCAAAGATATTAAATTTATAAATAAAGTATATGGTTTATTTATAAATTTTTGAATTTAAAATAAGCATAAAATTTATAATTATTTTGGTTGCAAAATATATATAAATACACCTCATTCGAATATTTATAATATTACTATTTACAAAATCAAAGTAATTAGACCTAAACTTAATGATATTTGATCGTAAAAAAAGGTTTTTTCTATATCCTATAAATATGGTTAGCTACTAATATGTATTGACTGATGAGGACTCAGAGATATAGTCTATTAATAGGGTGGGGTATCTGGATCGTGGCTACGATCTTCTATGGTTTAGACTATTTTCAACATACTGCACCAAGTGTTTTAATCAAACCAATATCTATGGATACGGGAGTAGGCATAGAGGATATAGCTTATGTAATGAGTATATATTTTCCTATTTATGCAATATCCCAAGTTCCAGCTAGTATGATGCTAGATAGGTTTGGCTCTAGGTAATGTTATCAATATTGTGTTTAGTTATGAGTTTTGGGATTTTACTATTTGTATATGATCCAAGCTTAGATACAATGCTAATAGGTAGGGTTTTGATTGCTGTAGGTTCAGCGGTAGCTTTTATAGGAACGCTAAAAGTGGCTGCTGATATTTTACCCGAGAGGGTATTTCCTATCGCTGTAGGACTGACTAATACGATAGGAGTACTTGGAGGAATATTTGGTCAAGTATTACTAAATCATTTAGTGATCCTTCATGGTTGACAATCAGCTTTAGCCTTAATAGGTTATTTTGGTATTTTTTGGAGTTTAATAATTATTATTTTTTTGAAATCATCGATAAATATTAAAAATCCTACTAATAATTTTAAGTATTTGAGCTTTGGTCAAAGTTTAAAATTGCTTCTAAATAAGAAGTTATGGTTATTAGCAATTTATGCAGGATTAATGGTTGGCATTGTTGTTAATTCGTTTTCAGAGCTTTATGATGTTTTATTTTTAGAGCAAGCTTATGATCTATCACAACACACAGCAGCACAAATAAGTGTAATGATATTCGTAGGTATAGCAGTTGGGGGACCATCACATGGTTTTATTGTTAGTCTATTTGGTGAAAAGAGAATATGGATGCTAATCTGTAATTTAATTACTTTATTAGCATTTTCATCTGTAATTATGTTTGCAAGTTCTATTACAGTTAGTTACTTATATATTATATTTTTTATAATAGGATTTTCGGTTTCGAGTATGCTTTTGGCATTTTCAGTAGTAGAAGAGATACTTCCGGCACAAATTAAAGCTACCGCATTAGCTATTGTTAATATGGTTGAGCGATATTTCAATATTTAATCAGCTATATTAGTGTATATCTAAATAGAGGTCCATTGACTGGTCGAGTAGATATGAATGTTTTTGATAGAGCTTTTTATATTTAATAGTACCTTTATTTATAAGTACTTTAATAATATTCTCATTAGTCATAGAAAAATATAGAATGCGTGAGATTAGTTTAGATAAGTTAAGTAAGTTTTAAAAAATACTTTATTTCACATCTACAAAAATCACTTCTTTTTTGGATCTACAGAATGTTTCTTTGATAAAAAAATATACTTATTAACACACCCTAAGGCAGTAAATACCAACAATAAACTTAAACTAGTTTGATAGCTTGTTATAGATGGATTTTTGCCTTGATTAGAAAATAAATCAAAAACCTCATTAATAATCGGTGAACCAACTCCTACTGATAGCATAATAAGAAAGTTATTAACCCCTAATGCTGCTGCTCTACATCCAGAACTAGATTGCTCAGAGATAATGGCAAATCCAATACTTTGTCCACTAGCTCCTAAGCCTAAGCAAATAAATGATAAATATAATATTGCTTGATTTATTGGAAAGAAAATAATTGTAGCTAATGAAACAAAAGTTAAACAGATAGCAAAAATCATAACGGGCTTTCTTCTTTTTATGCGATCAGATATTGCACCAAGACTAGGACAGCCAATACCATACCCTAACCATGCTAAGGTAATCAAATAAGAACGGAATTTAGCATCAAAGCCATTTAAGGATAAGAAGCTTTTAGTAGCATTTTCATAAAGATATTCTATTGCTAAGTAAGTAGTAGCTGAGAAAACTGCAATTAACCAAATTTTTTTATTGGAAAATATACTTTGAATCTCTTTCATTATTGATGTTGGGGTATTTAGAATAATAAATCTATTTTTACCTGATTCACTAGATTGATCATTGTTTTTTACTATAACTATAGTTATTCCAGCTAGAACAACACCTATTATTGCTAATATAATAAATACATAGCGCCAGTCTATACCACCAGCTTGCGACAAAGACTCTAGAGGACCTGCGCAAGCATTGGTCCGAGAACACCAATAAACTGTGAAAGACCGATAAATAAACCAATATGTTTGTGTGGTAGCCAGTCATATACAGCAATTAATAAACATAAAAAGCCAAAAGAAGCACCGAAACCTATCATAATTTTATATACTAGAGCTGCAGCAAAACTATTTGATAGACCAAATAATCCAACTCCTAATACACATACTAATATGGCTAAAGTTAGAGCTTTTTTTAGGCCAAGTTTGTCAGTAATAATACCTACTGGAATTTGCATGATTCCATATGTAAGCTAATAAGCGGTAGAGCTAAGAATACTAAAAGTTAGTATGCTCAAATCAAGATCAGATATTATCTAATGCTTGAATGTGCCTAAGATAGTTCTTAATAAAAACTCGTACATAAAAAATACAGCACAAGTCAGCCATATAGTGATTACCAAAAAAGATAATCTATTATTCATCACTAAAAATTTCTTTTGTTATTTTTCCCAATTTTCTATTTTTGCTTCTGCTTTTTCATCATCTTGAAAAGGTGATACTTTGAATACTAAGTCACCTTCTTTAATCATAGGGTAGTTGTTAATGCCTAAGATAATTCCATCAATCGGAGATCTTAGATTAACACTATCATCGTTGCCGAATGGATCTATTAGTTTACCTATTCTCTCACCTTCTTTGACCCTTGTACCAAGCTCAATTTCTGTTCTTAAGATTCCAGGTTTATCTGATATTGTCCATTCAGTGTCTTCTAAGATAAGAGGTTTAACCTATTGAACAAAATCTTGATCTTTTTAATATATCAATTTTGCGCATTACATTTTGAATACCTGCTACACCAACATTTATAGCCTCTTCATCAAATTTATTAGCTTCACCTGCTTCATCGCAGATGAATGGTATATCTAAGTCTTGGTGAATCTTACGTATACTTGATCGACTCATATTTACAGCAGTAATAACAGGAGCTTGAAAGGCTCTAGCCATTTTGATAGATTCTTCATCTTCAGCATTGAAATACACTTGAGGTAATATTTCATGATTTAATGCGCCTGTTTTAATTTGTACGGAATAATCAGTTTTTTTGATTATCTCTTGAGTTATTCTATATGTATAGCGATGGATGTATGAACCAGATTCATCACCAGGGAAAGCTTGTTCGAGTGTTTGACTATGTTTTATGGCGTGTACTAGACCAAAAACATTTAATACAGGAATAGCAATTATTGTTCCATGTAATCTTTTGGGTTTGTTTTTTCTAGTATAGAGTTGATGATTTCAATACCATTAAACTCATCACCACTAACCATGCCAAAAATTAGAATACATAGACCTTCTTTTACACCGTTGAGAATTTTAATAGGTAAATACATTGGTGCACATGAGTATTGGCTTGGTAATGGCATTGCCAAAGTTGCCATTTCTCCAGCTTGAAAGGTATTATCAAAAATTTTGAATTTCATAAAGTTAATATAGATTTAGGAACTATTTGATTTTAAAAGGTACAGGTAGTATAACAAAGACAAAATCTTAATTCAAAAGACAGGGTAATATACAGCAAATACTAAAAATAATAGATAAAAACTTATTTTTAGGCTTTTAAAGTTTCTAAAAAACATTAAAATTGATGAGCGTAAGGTGTGTGAATTTTAAAAGGTTGTATAGGTATGTCTGAAGATTTGATGATTTTTAGTGGTAATGCTTCTAAAAAGCTTGCTTGTGAAGTAGCAAAGGAATTAGGAGCAACTCTTGGTAATGCTACTGTTGATAGGTTTAAAGATGGTGAGATACATGTTGTATTGAATGAAAATGTTCGTGGTAAGGATGTTTTTGTCATTCAGTCTACATGTCCACCATCTGATAACTTGATGGAGTTGATACTTCTAATTGATGCTTTAAAAAGATCATCAGCTGAAAGAGTAACTGCAGTTCTACCATATTTTGGATATGCTAGACAAGATAGACGATCAAAATCAGCAAGGGTGCCAATATCTGCAAAAGTTGTTGCAAATATCCTTCAGGCGGTTGGTTTAGATAGAATTTTATCAGTTGATATTCATGCTGAACAGATTCAGGGTTTCTTCGACATTCCATTTGATAATGCATTTGCAACAAAGATATTTTTAGAGCATGTGCGTAAAAATATTGAAAAATATGAGAATATAAAAATTGTTTCTCCGGATATGGGTGGAGTAGTGAGAGCTAGATCTGTAGCCAAGAATTTGGGTGTTGAGATTGCCGTTGTAGACAAAAGAAGACCTAGACCAAATGTAGCGGAAGTTATGAATATAATTGGTGATGTTGAAGGTAAGCATTGTATATTAGTTGATGATATCATGGATACTGGTGGGACAATGTGTCAAGCAGCAAAAGCTCTAGTTGAAAAGGGTGGGGCAGCTAAAGTTTCTGCGTTTTGTGTACATCCTCTATTATCTGGTGATGCTATCAAAAATATCGAAAATTCAGCTATTGAAGAGTTTATAGTTACAGACTCTATTCCTCTAAAACCACATGCTGAAGCTTGTAATAAAATTAAAGTTATTACCTTAGCTCCCTTACTTGCACAAATTGTAGAGAAGACTAATGGCGAAGAATCTGTGAGTGATATCTTTAGAATAGATGGTTTAGTTGATTAATACCTTGAATTTATAGTTATAGCTGACTATAATAGCACGGTTAATCTAGGGTCGCATAGATTAATAAATTCAGTTTAAACAAAAATAAAGGAAATTTAACAATGACAAATTTTATTTTGAAAGCAGTTAAAAGAGAAGATTCAGGATCTGGTGCGAGCCGCCGTCTAAGAAGAGCTGGTAAAATCCCAGCTGTTATATATGGTGGTGACAAGGAAGCAGTATCTATAGTATTAGATCACGATAAAGTTTTACACTCTACAGAAGACAAAGCATTCTTCTCAAGTGAGATCACTTTAGAGATTGATGGTCAAGAAGAAAAAGTAATCATCAAAGCACTACAAAGACATCCGTATAAAGTTAAGCTTGTTCACGCTGACTTCATGAGAGTGTAATACCTCTCTCAATAAATCATTTCTGATTATATTTTTTTATTATCAAAGTTCTTATGTTAAAATAAGATTTCGCATTATCTTCATTATTATTTATTAAATGAGTACTTATACTGTAGTTATTATTTTATTTATTCTTATTGGCATTTCAGCTTTTTTTTCAAGCTCAGAAACAGCTATGATGACTTTGAATAAATATAAACTTAAACATTTAGCAAAAAAAAATCATCGAGCAGCAAAAAGAAGTTTATCTTTAGTTTGTAATCCCGAGAGACTATTGGTTGCGATACTTATAGGTAATACGTTTGCAAATATATTTGCCGGTACAGTCATTTCATCATATTCAGAAGATCATTTTGGTGATATTGGTTTATTGATAGCAACAATAGTTGTCACAATTTTAGTTTTAGTATTTGGAGAGATAATTCCAAAGTCTTTTGCAGCAGTCTATCCACAAAGATTAGCTTTTCCATTTTCATTACCTCTAAAAGTAATAATGATATTGCTATATCCTGCAGTAGTTTTTCTTAGTATGGTTTCAAAAATAACTTTAAAAATTTTTGGTATAAAGATTGAGCCTGTAAATAATGAGTCTTTAGATAAGGAAGAAATACAGACTGTTGTAAATGAGTCAAATGCAAAACTTGGTGCTAAAAATAAAAATATGTTAATAGGTGTCTTAGAGCTTGATAAAGTTTTAGTTCAAGAAGTTATGACTCATTTTAATAAAATAGAATATATAGATCTTAATAATTCTGTAGATAAGATTTTAGCTAGAATAGCAAAAATGAGATCTTTGAATATTATTTTATGTGAGAATGGAGTTAATAATGTTATTGGAGTTATAAAGCTTAAAGAGATAACAAATTTACTTATATCAACTAAGAGATCACAAATAACAAAAGCAAGTTTACGTAAAATTGCTTATGAAGCGTATTTCATACCAGAGACAGTTTCTTTACAGACTCAGTTGGTTAATTTTCAATACAAAAGTAAACGATTTGCTATTGTGGTTGATGAATATGGTGATGTCTATGGCACAGTGACAATAGAAGATATTATGGAAGAAATTGTTGGAGAATTCTCTGATAGATTTGATATGAATAATAATATTCGCAAACTTGATGAAAATAGTTATCTAATAGGTGGCGGTGCAACGCTAAGAGAAATAAATCGTCACATAGGGATAGAGTTTGAAAGTGGAGATGCTAAAACTTTGTCAGGCCTTATAATAGAAGAAATTGAGAACTTACCACAGGGACCTTGTTGTATAAAGTATAATAATATCTTACTTGAAATAACGAATATTAGAGATAACAAAATAGTTTCTATAAAATTAACTACTATTAGTACAGAAATATAAAATAGACTTTTGTTATTAAACGTTCATTCTATTCCAGTTTATATTCTGCATAAAAGGACTTGGTTGAGTAAGGCCAGTTTCTTCATAGTACTGACCTTGATATGTATATGGACTAGTTTCCATCTGTTCAACACTTTGCTGAAAGTAACCATGAATCAGATCATCTTTGTCATAGTCTGGATTATAGTATGTTCCACTAGGTTCATAATTTGGATAGGTAAAAGAAGTATTACAACCAGCTATACTAATCACTGATAACCAAATTAGACAGTTATAAATTATATTCTTGGACATTTTAGATTTGGCTATACATTAAATCTGAAGTTTACTACATCACCATCTTTCATGATATATTCTTTTCCTTCAAGACGAGCTTTTCCGGCTTCTTTTGCACCTTTTTCGCCATTATACTGAATATAATCATCATACGAGATGACTTCAGCTCGGATAAATCCTCTCTCAAAGTCAGTGTGAATTACACCGGCGGCTCGGGGTGCTGTAGCACCTACAGGGATTGTCCAAGCTCGGACTTCTTTAACACCTGCAGTTAGGTATGTATGAAGATTCAAAAGAGCGTAACCAGCTTTGATAACTCTATCAAGACCAGTCTCAGTAAGTCCCATATCAGCTAAAAATTCTAGCTTCTCATCTGGCTCAAGCTGAGAGATTTCTTGCTCCATAGCAGCACAAACAGGAACAACATTTGAATTTGCAGCTTTAGCATACTCTATAACCTTATCTAATAATGGATTATTTTCAAAACCATCTTCAGTAATATTTGCAATATACAATACAGGTTTGCTAGTTAGTAGAGGAGTTTGCTTAAGCCACTTAGCTTCATCATCTGTTAGCTGAAATGTTCTAGCTGGTTTTTCTGATTCTAAATGCTCTTTTAGTTTGGTATAAAAATCTGCTTTAGCTAAAGCTTCTTTATCACCAGATTTTTTCATTTTAGCGAATCTTTGAACTGCTTTATCACAAGATTCAATGTCAGCTAATATTAGTTCCATATTGATAGTGTTAATATCTTCAATAGGATCAACCTTTCCACTTACATGAATAATATTATCATCCTCAAAACATCTGACGACATGTGCAATAGCATCTGTTTCACGAATATTTGCTAGGAATTTGTTTCCAAGACCTTCACCTTTGCTTGCACCTGCAACAAGACCAGCAATGTCAACAAACTCTATAGTTGTAGGAAGTATTCTTTCTGGCTTAACAATTTTTGCTAACTCATTAAGTCTTTGATCTGGAACAGAAACGATCCCTACATTTGGATCAATCGTACAAAAAGGGTAGTTAGCTACTTCAATACCAGCTTCTGTAAGAGCATTAAATAGAGTTGATTTACCAACATTTGGTAAACCTACGATACCACATTTAAATCTCATTATTTTATTCCTTATAATATTATTTTGTATGAAGCCTCTGCATTGCAGGCTCTAATTTGTAGTTTATTATATCATCTAAAACACATATACCATTATCAATAGCATTATCTATATCATTTTTCTGAGCTACAGAAGGATTTGATAGTACATAATTTGATACTTTTGATTTATGTCCAGGATGTCCGATACCAATTTTTAGGCGTAAATAATCATTTGTCCCAAGGTGTTGATGGATACTTCTTAAGCCATTATGACCACCGTGTCCACCACCTTTTTTTAGACGAATTTCTCCAGAATCTATATCTAGCTCATCATGTACTACTAGTATTTCTTCAGGCTCAATTTTATAGAAATTAGCAACTTTGCTAACAGCTAAGCCACTATTGTTCATAAATGTTGTTGGAAATACCAATATTATGTTATTGTAATTGATATTTACTTTAGCAATATTGTAATTAAGTTTAGAATTTAGACTAAAGTTTTCATTATTGTCTTTAGCAATCTTCGATATAAACCACTCACCAACATTATGGCGTGTATTTTCATATTCTTTGCCTATATTTCCTAGGCCAACAATCATTTTTATTTTAGGCATCTTTGTTCGTGTTTTGTTGTTCTAATTTATCCAAAAGTATTTTAGTTACTTCTCTTATGATTTTATTATTTGGTTTAGCATCTTTTTGTGATTGAGTATAAAAAATAGCCATAATTATAGCTTTATCATCATCAGGCCAGATAATAGCAACATCATTTGTGGACCCATAAGCACAAGTACCAGTTTTATTACCAATTTCCCATTCATCAGGAATTTCTGCAGCTATACGATTATTGCCAGAGTCACTCTCTAAAAGCCATTTCTTAAATAATAGTCGATGCTTTTTGTTAAGAATACTATTACTAAAAGCAAGTTTATTAATATCTTTAGCCATTATTTTGGGAGTAGTTTTATTTTGGTTAGTTGTAAGACTAACTTGATTAGCTACAGGTTCTAAACCGGCTATTTTTGTTGCATGATCATGTAATGAGAGTATAAATGTATTAAGATTATTTAAACCACCTAGCTTTTCTATCAATAGGTTTGTCGCAGTATTATCACTTTGAATTGCTGCTTTGCTAAGCTCACTCACTGTCATTGTTTGATTTAGATGTTTTTTTGTCACTGGCGAGTAGCCAATAATTTGATTTGCTGAGATTTTTACTTCTTCATTGAGCAAGTTGTTATCAGTCATACTCTGCTTGAGTATAGCACCAACAACAAGAAATTTGTAAGTACTACAAATTGGGAAATAGAAGCTTTGGTTATGCGAAAAATTACTATTATAATTTCTATTAATCGTGTAGACACCTATTTTACCACCGCATTGTTTTTCTAAATTATGTAAACGGTTAGATATTTCAATGTTTGCAGTACTAGCAGAGAAACCAATGCTTGAGATAAATATAGTCAGTATTAAAATTATTATTTTATTCATATATAGAGTTAGAAACTATTTGATGTTAGTAGTAAGAATTCGTTAACTTTTTTGATATTATCTTTCTCAGCAATTTTTGCTTCAGTAAGTGGAAGTTTATTTCCACCTGATATTTTAAGAGCACCTTCTGGAGTTTTGTATATAATAGTTGGGAAGCCACTTATATCCGAAGATAATCTCATATTGTTTTCGGCTTTTTCATTCGGTTTTGTTAAGCTTTCATCGTACTTTTTAGTATTGTGATATTCTATCAAAGCTTGAAGAGGATCTTTTGAGTTGAAAATACTTCTAACAACATCAGGACTATTTTGTAAACTACCTATAGGAATCCAACGGACTGCTAAATCACCAGATTTGATAGAAGGCTGAGAGGCATCAAATAGGCTTGCACAGTAACGACAGTTAGGATCAATGATTGCATAAAACTTATGTGGAGCATCGTTGCTACCTTGTTGAATATATGTAGCATATTTCTTTATATCTAAATAAAGATCACTTGCTTGTGGAGATGATGTAAAGTAATTAGCATATATCTGATTTAGACTTGTTAGCTTGTTTTGATTTCTATCCCATGCTAAAAGCTCCCCATTAACGATGACATCACCATCTTCGCTCGTGAAAGTTACTGTTCGTTTAGTTGTATCCTTTTTATCTTCAAGGATGTAAGCTTGTAGATGTATACCTGTATCAAAAGTTTTTATTACTTTATATTGTGGAAACGCTTGTTTAACAAGATATAGACCTTGTTGATTATTAAAAGATGATTTACTAAGATTTGCAGTACTAAAAAAGTATATAATAACCAATAAAAATAATATAAATATCGAAAGGACTGCGAAAGATTTCTTTTGCATTTAACATGACTAATATTGAATAAACATAACGTGATTATACCATATATAAAGATTATCTTTAGTTAGTAGGTAAAAAAATGTTGCTAAAATAATAGCTGGACCAAAAGGTATTACATTTGTACGTTTTGCAATAAGATTTATACCTATAGCAATTAAAATTCCAAATATGCAGCTAGCAAATATTGTATAAAGAAGCACAGTATATCCAAACCATGCACCAATTGCAGCTAATAGCTTAAAATCTCCGTAGCCCAATCCTTCTTTGCCAGTGAGAATTTTGTATATCCAAAATACACTCCATAGTGATAGATATCCGATAATTGCTCCCCAAACTGACTGATCTAGTGTACTAAATACATTATAGTAGTTAAGAATAATACCTATCCATACTAATGGTAGAGTAAGTGAATCTGGAAGTATCTGATATTTTGCATCTATAAAAAATAAAGGAATAAAAAATGTGCTTAGACCAGCCATAGCTACTGCCTGAATAGTAAATCTAAATATATAAAATATAGTTATAAATACTACAGCAGTAATAAACTCTATTAAAGGGTATTCAAAAGAGATACTTTCTTTACAAAAATAACATTTATCTTTTAGAATAAACCAACCTAAAATAGGTATATTATGACGATATTTGAGTTTATTTTTACATTTTGGACATCTTGAGGGCGCTGTTAGGCTAAAATTCTGACTAGATTCTTGCTTGGGTAGTTCAAGTATTTCTCGAGATATGATTTTCTCATCAGCAAATATTTTATTAGGTACTCTATATATTATAACGTTTAGAAAACTACCAACAGCTGCGCCAAAAAGAAATATAAATAGAAAAATTATATATATATCGTAGTACATATTTATTTATGTTCAGGCACACATTGTTTATTTTTTGGTTTAAGCTTATTAACACCATCAATAGCAGCAATACGGTACGCTTCTGCCATAGTAGGGTAGTTAAATGTAGTGTTCAAGAAATATCTGATCGTGTTGTGTTTGCCTGGCATAGATTTAATTGCTTGACCAATATGGATAATTTCAGATACTCTATGACCAAAGCAGTGAATACCTAGGATTTCAAAAGTTTCTTTATGGAATAGTATTTTTAGCATACCAGTTTCACTTCCTGAAATCTGTGCACGAGCAAGATCTTTGAAATAAGCTCTACCACTTTCATAAGGAATATTTTCTGCCGTTAACTGTTCTTCGGTTTTACCAATACAGCTTATTTCAGGTCTTGTATAAATGCCAGTTGGGATATCTTCAACTAACTTATCATTACATGATCCATCAATAATATGTGTAGCAGCAAATCTACCTTGGTTAAAAGCAGATGATGCAAGCGAAGGGAAACCAATAACATCGCCAACAGCATAGATGTTAGGCTGAGTAGTTTGGTAGTTATCATTTACATTCACAAGACCTCTTTGCGGACTATATTTAACTCCAATCTTATCAAGATTTAGACCGTTAGTATTACAGGCACGCCCAAGAGCGAATAGCACATAGTCAGACTCTATAATTCGACCTGAATTCAATGTTGTAATTACTTTATCGCCTTTGGCTTTGATACTTTTATAAGTTTCGTTATGCATTAGGTTGATTTTTTGGTTAACAGTAAAGTGGTTTGTTAAAGTTTCTATAATCTCATCATCAAGGAATGACATCAATTTGTCTCTAGTATTGATAAGATTTACTTGAATATCGAGAGTGCCCAATATAGATGCATACTCACAGCCAATTACACCAGCACCATATATAGTTATTGATCTAATATTTTTATCTTTTAGTTCAAGAAGCTTGTCACTATCTAAAATTCTAGGGTGAGTAAAGTCTATATCATCAGGCTGATAAGGGCGAGATCCTGTCGCTAGTATAAACTTTTTAGCCGTTATGATCTCTGTAGAACCATTTTTACGTGAAATTTTAATTTTATTTTTATCTAAGAAACTTGCAAAACCATAAAATACGTCAATTTCATTATTGGCAAAACGGTTTTTTTTAATTTCTCTTTGTTTTAGAACTACTTCAAATGCATTATCTAGCATATCAGGGAAATCAAAGTTTTTTTTGTTATACCAAACTTCACGTGATAGTTGTCTAAGAGTCTTACTCGGAATTGTTCCCCAGTTATTACAACTTCCACCAATGGCATCATTTTCGATGATTGCTACTTTTTGACCATTTCTAGTCGCTTTCATGGCAGCACCTTCGCCACCAGGACCACTACCTATAATGATAATGTCGTAATTATATTCCATGGTTTTACTCCACAATATATTTTTTGGAAAAATTGGTACACATATTTTCGAAATAATAACATAGTCTAAGGCTATGTTAATTATTTTTGATGAAATTATTCATATTTTATTAGCATTTCAGCAATTTTCTTAGTTGGAGATACTATTTGATCTACACCGATATTATTTGCAATATTAATGCTTTCATCTTTGTCAAGTTTGATGGATATTTTTATATTATCTGTTGGTTGTTCTGATGTTTTTAAAACTTCTTTGATTGAAAGAAGTGTTAAAATATTATCTGAATCTTTTTCATTAAGTATAAATATACTTTTAGCTTTAGTTATACTGGCTTTTTTAAGTGCATCATAATCATATGACTCTGCATCTATAAAATGTTTTTCTTGTTCTACATCAGTATTAATAAATTTCTGATAATAATTTTTTTCAATAACAATAATATTATCAATATGTGATTTAAAATAATCTTTTATTAAGCACTTAGTAATTTCTGTATATCCACAAATTACAATATGGTCTTTCATTAAAGCAGCTCCATCTTTTTGTTTAAACTTTTCTGTGATTCTATTAATAACACTACCAGCCATTACCGTTATAATAGTTGCAAATAATCCTATCCCCATAATCATAATAGATACAGTGAAAAGCTTGGCTTCTTCTGTTAGAGGGTGTATGTCTCCATATCCAACTGTACTAAATGTGACTATTGTGAAATATAGCGCGTCAGAAATATTCTTAATGCCATCAAATTCATCTTTTAGATAGTATAGTCCAGTAACACTATATCCAATTGCTAAGAAAAATGAAATGAGTAATACGAACTGGTAGAAAGTTATTCTATTAGAGTTTTTCTTATCAAATGTTTTTCTAAAATATATGAGTAATAAAATTTCTAAAACATGAGTGAAAAATGCAACATCATAAGATATATGTTTATCTTGGACATAATCTCCAATAATTGACAAGCTAATAAAGATAACAGCTAAAAACCAAAAAGTTCTTTTACGATTATAAATACCACGGGCTATGATTATCATCAAATACCCTAAGATCAAGGGTAAAAATATTCCTAATCTGGTATTGTACTTCATACCGAAATCGTATAGATCTGAAGGAATATTTGCATCTAAATTGACAGAGAATATTTTGTTAATTACTGGTGCAGCAACTGCTAAAATGGTAATAAAACCATTTAGAGTCATTGTTACAGATATAAAAAGAGGGATATATTTAGAGTACTTTTCTTTAATAGTCACAGATTGATGATATTAAAATAACTAAAAGGATAATTAGATTATAATGTATGGTTTGTTGAAAATACAGCGAATATATAACTATATGTGAGCAAGTCTTCTAATTCTAGGTATTAGTACATACATGATAAATGCTGCTATACCAGCAATGATAGCTAAGCCCGCAAATAGAGTTAGATAATTATGATTTGTTTCCAGTGGTGTAGCATTGATATCTGGTGAAGCAACTAATATTGATAGTAAACTTGCTATAACTCCAGATGCACTTCCTGTAACAACCATTCAAGATCCCATCATTAAGCCTTGTAGTCGAGGACTGGTAAGCTTACCAATTATGGCATATCCTGTTGGGGAGATTAAAAGCTCTCCTATGGACTGAAATATATAACTTAAAATTAACCATATAGCAGCAGTTTGTCCAAATTTGTTCGCTGAGAAAATTCCTATCACTAGCATTTAAAAGCCAATTCCTATAAATAGGATGCTAAAACAAAACTGCATAGGGAATGAGAATATAAATTTTCGACGAATAATTATAAGAAGGCTAGGTAATAATACACCGCCCACGGCTATTACTACAGTATTTACATTTTGAAACCATTGAGTCTGAATTATGAAGCTAAAAATATACTTGTCAACATTAGCTTCTGTAAATACCGTTAGAGCCATCGGTGCAAGCTGATAAGCAGACCAAAATACTAATCCGAAAGTTGCTAAATAATATAAGCATATACTTTTTCTTTTTGTTCTTTCGTATCTTGTGATCTTGCTATAGGGATAAACATTGCTAACAGAGCAATTCCGATAGCTAGTGCAATATAGTTTGTATTAAGATGATATTGTAAAGCTACAACTATAAATGGCTATAGTCATGAAAATTAGAATCACTATATACTATTTTTGTATAAGATTTTTGTTCCAGAGTTTTTAATTTTTCTGACAAGAGGGGTAGTTCTATCCGCTACAGTTTTCCAGCTAGTAATTACAAGTAAAAAAGCGATTATGTTTGTAATAGTAGTAATAAGAAAAAGTATGTTATAACTATGTTCAGCTTGATATATACCTGCTACCGTAAAGCCAATAAAAACCGACATTCATTCCAGCATAGTTCCAAAAGAACGCAGTTTCGCGAGAAGTATCATCATTTTCAAATTGCTGAGTTAACATCATGTTAATACATGGGACATTTAGACCGCATCCTGTTAGAAATAGAGCTAGAGCTATATATAGATATTCGGTGCTTGGGAACGATAAAAATATACAAGCGATTATCTGTAAGACCATACCTATTAAAAATAAAACTCGATAGCTAATTAATAGACCACCAATATATCCACCTAAAATATGTAAACCATAGTTAAATGCAACAAAAACACCTATTACAGCACTTACTTTTGTAACTGTGAATCCTAAAGCTTGAGTTATAAATAAAACTAATGTTGAGTAAAGAACAGCAAAACTTACTGTTGAAAATAGCTGTGTTATTAAATAGTAGTCTAGAGGCTTTTTTAATTAGAGTAACACCCATTAAATTATTAGAGTCAACGTAGATAATAAAATTTATTTTATAGATGTTTTTTTCTAAAGAGTAGCTAAAATAGCAAATTTGATAAAGGATTATAGAATATACTGACTTAAATTTTTATTTTTGACTAATCCACTTAGTTTTTCATCTATGTAATTTATGGTTATATTTATAGATTTATTTTCTAAGTCTGGAGCATCAAAAGAAATTTCTTCTAGAAGTCTTTCCATAACAGTATGAAGTCTTCTAGCACCTATATTTTCAACTTCTTCGTTTACTTGAAAAGAAATTTCAGCAATCTTTCTGATAGCATCTTCTTCAAAGCTTAGTTCTACACTCTCAGTTTTCATTAAGGCAATATATTGCTTAAGTATAGAACAATCAGGCTCTTTTAGTATTCTAACAAAGTCTTCTATCTCAAGAGATTTTAGTTCTACTCTAATTGGTAATCTACCTTGAAGCTCTGGGATTAAGTCAGATGGTTTAGCAACATGGAATGCACCTGATGCTATAAACAGGATATGATCAGTCTTTATCATACCGTATTTAGTCGAGACAGTAGAGCCTTCTACTAATGGTAGTAAGTCACGCTGAACACCTTCTCTAGATACATCAGCACCTGAAGTTCCAGATTTTTTACAGACTTTATCAATTTCATCTAAGAATACGATACCATTTTGCTCAACAGACTCAAGAGCTCTAGCCTTAATATCTTCTTCATTGATAAGTTTTGCAGCTTCTTCATCTTTGACCAGTTTAATAGCATCTTTGATTCTCATTTTCTTTGTTTTTTTCTTATCGCTACTTAAACTAGAGAACAGATCTTGAAGCTGATTTGTCATATCTTCCATGCTTGGATGACCCATTACACCTATACTTTTAGGGGCTACAGATACCTCGATCTCGATCTCTTTATCATTTAACTCGCCATTTTGGATTTTTTTTCTAAAAATCTCACGAGTTTTATTTTCTTTTTCTTTTTTAGAGTGAGCATCTTCAGAAGGCTCATTCGCAAATCCTACTTTTGACTCAGAAGCTCTAGCAGGAGGTATAAGAACATCTAATATTCTGTCCTCTGCTAATACAGCAGCTTTTTCTGTAACTTTTTGCTTAGCTTCTTCACGCTTCATTTTAACAGCAGTTTCTACTAGATCGCGGATTATAGACTCAACATCTTTACCTACATAACCAACCTCTGTAAATTTAGTGGCTTCAACTTTGATAAAAGGCGCATCTGCTAATTTTGCTAGTCTACGAGCAATCTCTGTTTTACCTACACCAGTAGGTCCTATCATTAGGATGTTTTTAGGAGTTACTTCTTGACGCATCTCGTCATCAAGCCGCATTCTACGCCATCTATTACGTAGAGCGATAGCAACTGCTTTTTTAGCATCATTTTGACCTATAATATGTCTTTCTAATTCATGTACTATTGTTTTTGGAGTCATTACTTGAGTCATCGTATAACTATCCTTTTTTGTTGTCTAAACTTTCTATAGTGAAATTATGATTTGTGTATATACAAGTGTCTGCAGCTATTGTAAGACTTTTTCTAACTATTTCTTCAGCAGAGAGATCTGTGTTTTCTACAAGTGCTGTTGCTGCAGATCGAGCATAAGTTGATCCAGAACCAATAGAAATAATATCGTTCTTATCAGCAGCCATAACATCTCCAGCTCCCGATATTAGAAGAGATAGTTTCTCATCTGCGACTATAATCATAGCTTCTAACTTACTCAGCATTCTATCTAAACGCCATTCACGTACCATTTCAACAGCAGCTCTTTCAAGATTACCTTGATAAAATTCTAATTTTTGTTCAAATTTTTCGAATAGTGTAAATGCATCTGCAGTAGAGCCTGCAAAACCTGTGAGAACTTTACCACCATTTAATTTTCTAACTTTTATGATATTTTCTTTTGCTATTGTATATCCTAGTGTAGCTTGACCATCGCCACCGATTACTACTTTATCACCTTTTCTAACGCATAGGATGGTAGTTCCTTTCATTGCTTCCATAATCAAATCCTTTATTAGGTTTGTTAAAATAATCTATGTAATATTACTTAAATGGTATTGATATAAAGTTTTACAAGCGATTTATTATATTTTTTTCAGATTTAAAGAGCTTATTGGTTTTTCTGAGACAAAAATAGTAAATTTTATGTTATATTTTAGCTTGTTTTATTTTTTACTAGAGCATTATGATGAATAATTTAAATTTTAGAGAAACGATTTCAATAGCTACAAATATATACAAGAGAGCTTTTAAAATAACTTTTGTATTAGCTTTTATGCTGTCATTTATATCTGAGTTTTGTTTTGTATATCTAATGAATCACGGCATGGCAGATTATATTCAAAGTGGTAACGAAGCTGATATTTCACAATTACCATCAGGAAATATACTAGCGAGTATATTTTTGTTGATTGTCGTAGCTACTATATTTGTTTATGCAATGATAATAATATTGCAAGGTATTGTGGTTAAGCATGAAATAAAAGTATCAGATGCGTTAAAAATAGCTCTACAGATATTTTCAAAAAGGATATTCGTGTTTCTAGGAGCATTTTTGCTTTCGATGATTGCTATGACATTATTTACGATGTTTCTACAATATATAGGTATTTTTCTAGGAATAATATTTTTCTTGACAGTTATGCCTGCTGTATTACTAGCACAAAAGGGTGTTTTTGAGTCTATATCTAATAACTTTAGTATAATAAGAAGTAACTTTTTTTACATGTTTAGAATATCTATCACAATATTAGCTCTTATGATAATTAAACCATTAGTAACTTTTGGGTTAATATATTTATTGAAAAATTTTGGCTTAGAGACGAGTTCATTAGAGATGTCTATTCAAAATATTGTTGTGACAGTTGTTGATGCTTTTATTTTGCCTTTTATTTTTGCAATTAGTGTTGCAACATTCTTCTCAACAAACTCTAAATAAAATTTATTCTGTAAGAATTTTCTTAAAAAAATCAAAATTATAGTTATTTTCAAAACGGATATTTCTATCAGCTAAATTTGTATTTTTATAAACATTATTAATCTCTGTAACAATACCAGCATCAATCTTGATTTTGATTTCTTCACTACCTTTTGTGTATGTTTTAGTAAATGGTAGAGTTTTTCCAAAGCGCCATTTCCATTCTTTTAATGTTTCTATTTCTTTGTCTATAAGCTCTCTATTTCCTAATGGTGTTTCTTCATTTATTAGGCTTAAATCAATACTTCTGAAGCCTTTAATAAAAGATCTCGTGAGATCTTGAGTTCGTATATCATGTTTTATTTCATATAGATTGATTACTTTTGAGCGATGAGATTTCACTCCTTTTGTATCTAAAGATTTATCTATTGGTTGATGAAGGTAGTCATAGAGTTTTTTTGTATTAGCATTGATGAGCAGTGTACCATGATGGAAAGCACGATCTTTTTTCTCTCGAAAAGCGCAGCCTGATACTTTGTAGGTATGACCATTATGATCAACAACAATATCATTTCTTTCATTGGCATATACATCTATACCTAGTTTTTTGATAGTATTGCATACTAGGTCAAGGTTTGCTTTGATGTCATGCTCTTTTTTTGTACTAATGATAGTGTAGTTAAGATTACCATAGTCATGATAAACAGTTCCGCCACCACTTTGGCGGCGAACCATTGGTATATTATCGTTATTCATTGCTTCAAGGTTACACTCAAGCCATGGGTTTTGAGCTCTACCAATAACAACACATGGAGAGTTTTGCCATAAAAATAAAATCTTTTCATGATGAAGTTTTTTTAGAAACAACCAGTTTTCAAAAGCTAAATTGAAATAAATATCATTACTTTGTGATATATATATATGCATAGGATATTAAATGTTTTTACTTTGTAGTAAGTATAAGGTTTTATTGGTTCTATAAAAGAGTTTTGTGCTATAATTTTGCTTTATTGAAAGAAATTTTTATATACAAAATATAATGTCGACTATACAACAGACTTTAGAAATAATCAAAAGAGGGGCTGATGAAGTCCTAATCGAAGAAGAATTAGTTAAAAAACTAGAAAAAAATAGACCTTTAGTAGTCAAATTTGGCTGTGATCCAACAGCTCCTGATATCCATCTTGGTCATACAGTTGTTATTAACAAATTAAAACAATTACAAGACTTAGGACATGAAATTCACTTTTTGATAGGTGATTTCACAGCTCAGATAGGCGATCCTACTGGTAAAAATGCGACAAGACCTCCATTGACTGCAGAAGAAGTTGCTGCAAATGCTGAAACATATACTAAACAAGTTTTTAAAATCTTAGATAAAGAAAAAACAGTCATTCGTCGTAATGGCGATTGGTTTGATAAAATGTCTGCGAGTGATATGATTAAACTAGCATCTAAATCAACAGTCGCTAGAATGCTTGAAAGAGATGATTTCTCAAAAAGATACAAAGGAGGTCAGTCTATCTCAATACATGAGTTTTTATATCCATTAGTACAAGGCTATGATTCTGTAGCTATGAATACTGATATCGAGCTTGGTGGCACGGATCAGAAATTTAACTTGTTGATGGGTAGAGAGCTACAAAAACAACAAGGTCAGGAACCACAAGTTATCATAACGATGCCACTTCTTGAAGGTTTAGATGGTGTCAAAAAGATGTCAAAATCTAGCCAAAACTATATAGGTATTGAAGAGACTCCTAATGATATGTTTGGTAAGGTGATGTCAATTTCAGATGAACTGATGTGGAGATATTACGAGTTACTTAGTTTTAAATCCTTAGATACTATAGCTAACTTAAAGCAGGATGTTGTTAATGGTACTAACCCACGTGACATTAAAATAGAGTTGGCAAAAGAGCTAATTGAGAGATTTCACTCTAAAGAAGATGCTGAAAGTGCTCATCAGGATTTTATCCAAAGATTCCAAAAAAATCAGATACCTGATGACATAAATGTTGTAGAATTAAATCAAGAGTTGCCAATAGCAAACTTGTTAAAAGAGGCAGGATTGGTAGCGAGTACGTCAGAAGCTATCCGTATGATTAAGCAGGGAGCTGTTAAAATTGATGGTGAAAAGACTGATGATAACAAAGCTATTTTTGGTAAAGGTACAGAAAATGTTTTCCAAGTTGGTAAACGTAAATTTGCAAAAGTTATTATAAAATAAGGGGTTGTTTAAAATGGATAAATTTTTATCAATATTTGTAGGGGTTTTAATCATAGTAACTATTATTACTGTTTTTATTCATCTATTTCCTATAGCTATTAAAGTATGTTTTATATCAGTAATAATCAGTGCAATAATTTATGTTGTGCTTAAGATGATAGAAAAATTTAGTAATTAATCGTATTTAACTATAATAGTAAAACCAGTGGGTGTAATTTTTTATTTTTATGCAAATAAAGAACAATATTTAAGATCTTATTATTCAAAAAGTTTAGCGTCAAAACTTAAGTATATACCCGAAAAATATCTAAATACACCTGCAGATATAAGTGAAGAGCTCAGAAAAACTATAGATGCTCAACCTAGAGATAATAGTGTTTAACATAATGATGAAATTGCTAAAATTTCATTGAATCTAGCTAAGCAGAATAATATATCTATTGAGAACATGAGTATAGCTGGTGTTAATTGTTATAAAGTTAAGCCAGCAGTCATTAATAAGGATTATAAAGATATCCTGATTATTGGAGTTCATGATGGAGGATATATAAATTATCCAGGAGTTGCATCAACATTAGAATCAGTACTTCTTGCATCTACTTTTGGATGTGAAGTTTTGTGTGTAGATTATAGACAGCTTCCAGACTATCCTTATCCACATGGTTTGAATGATCTCGTGAGTGTATGGAAAAATATCACAAAAGACAAAGATGCTAGTAATATTGCTATGGCAGGTAGTTCTGCCGGAGCTGTTTTGATTATGGCATTCATTCATAGGGCTAAAGAAGAAAATCTTGTTAAACCAGCTGTTTTGTTCTTGGGTAGTCCAGCAGCAGATCTATCTCGTGATACAGACTCAGTTAATGTTAATGAGTGGGTTGATAATGTATTAGTTTCGTATGATGAATATATGGGTAAAATAGCTAAAATGTATGCTGATGGATTAGATGTTAAAAATATTAGGATATCTCCTTATTAGTAATTTTCCACCAAGCATATTAGCCACTGGTACAAGAGATATGCTATTAAGTGCTACCATAAAAACTCATAGAAAACTTAGAAGTTGTGGAGTTGATGCGCAATTACATGTTTTTGAAGCGATGTCTCATAGTCAATATTTAGCTAGTCCAGATATTCCAGAAGGCAAAGAATTTTGTAAAGAAATAAAGTACTTTTTTGATAGGTACTTTTAACTCAAAACCAAAGTTTTCTAAGTACACATCATTATCAATATAAAGATAATCGTTATAGGAATGGGCTGATTTTTAATAATTTAATGATTAATTAGTTATGAGTTGATATATGTACTTATCTAAACTAATATAATGCACTCAAATATAATCCAGCATCTAAATCTAAATAAATTGTTAGGATAACAAATAATAGTTTATTGTTAACTTTTTGCTAAATTGTTGGTTGACGTTTTATTTAAATTTACACACACTAGTGTAGTGAGGACTGACTTTTTAAGCTTTTAAATAGAAGAAGTTTAAAGAAAATAGATAATATGAGGATAATCATGAATATTGAAGGTCTGTATAAAGAGAAACTGATGAGTGCCGAAGAGGCTGTTTTACTAATACCTGAAGTTGGCTCAATTTCTATCGGGATGAGAGTAGCAACTCCTCCTGCGTTGATAGAAGCAGTTGCGAAGCGTGCTAGACACGGAAATATTAAAGATTTGAGGGTTTACTATATGCGCTCTGGTGGAAAAGCACTGGAAACCTTGTTCCAAGAAGATTTACTTGATGTGGTACACCCTTACTCTTCAATGCTAACTAAAGAGGAGGCGAAGTTAGTAGTTGCTGGTTTTAAAAAAGGGAAAAAACTTATCAATTTTGTTCCTATTTCTTTTTCTCGTTATCCTGAAACAATTAGTAAATTGATTGATCTCGATACTTTTTTAGTCACTGTTGCACCTATGGATAAACATGGTTATTTCAACTTTGGTACTAATGGTGATTATGCAATAGAGCTTTCGCGTCATGCCAAAAAATTAATTGTAGAGGTTAATGAAAATATGCCGCGTACAGCAGGCGAAAGCCTGCTCCATATTTCAGAAGTAGATGCTATTATTGAAAATACAGTACCATTATTAGAAGAAAAATCACATCCATTAACAGAAGTTGATCATAAAATTGGTCAAATTATTGCTCCGATGATTTGTGATGGAGCGACTATTCAAATTGGCATTGGTAGAGTCCCTAATGCTGTGGCAGAACATATAGTAAATGATAAGGACTTAGGTATACACACTGAGGTAATAACATCTAGGTTGATTGATTTGATAAAAAACGGTGTGGTTACTAATAGCAAAAAGAGAATCAATCGTCATGTGAGTGTTTTTACTTTTGCTATTGGAGACCGTAGTGTTTATGATTTTATCGATGACAACCTTTCTATGGCTTGCATGCCTGTATCATATGTAAATAAGCCAGAAATTATTGGGAAAAATCCAAATATGGTCTCGATAAATTCTTTTGTTGAAATTGATTTTTTTGGACAAGTAAACTCAGAGTATATTGGTCATCAATTTTCTAGAGCGGGGGTAACTTGATTTTATTCGTGGTGCTCATCTATCTGAAGGAGGGATCTCTATTTTAGCTAATAGTTCAACAGCTACTGGAGGTAAGTTATCTAGGATAGTTCCTCGATTAACTTCAATGACAACAGATACAAGGCTAGATATTGATTATATTGTAACTGAGTATGGTCACTGTAAATTAGCAGGACTGTCTACTTCTGAACGGACTAAAGCATTAATTAGTATAGCTCATCCAGATTTTCGAGAGGAGTTAATGCGAAAGGCAAAAGAAATTAATTGTATTTAGTGGAGAATGTTATGAATTTTAAACAAAAACCATCATTATTGTTTACACCAGGTAATAAGGTTGAACTTTTTGCAAAGGCTCATACTGCGAACGCTAGCGGAGTGATATTTGATCTTGAAGATTCAGTTGCTTCAAAGGATAAATTATTTGCTAGGGATCAGGTAATAAACTATTTAAAAGATTGCACGATTAAAAATTTGATTCATGTTATTAGAATAAATCATATTAGTACTATAGAAGGGTTAGCAGATATGTTAGCTTTGGCGCAAAGTAACATACATATAGATGCATTATTGTGTCCTAAGACAGAGTCTGCGGTAGAGCTAAATCTGATAAGTGAGATACTATCAAATTATCCAAATTTACCATTGATTGCGTTAATTGAAACAGCTGAAGGTATTTCTGTTGTTAATCAAATTGTACATGCTAGCAAAAATATATCGGCACTTATGTTTGGAGCAGCAGACTATGCTTTAGATATTGGTAGTGAAGGTAAAGCAGAAGACTTGATGTTAGCAAGAATGCGGTTAGTTCAAGCTGCTGCTATAAAAAAACTAGCATGCTATGACTCACCTTTCTTTGATTTTAATGATGACAAGGGATTAGTAAATAGCCTAATATATGCTCAAAATATTGGTTTTACAGGAAAGGCAGCTATACATCCCAAGCAGGTCACAGTAATAAACTATAAGTTCAAGCCAAGTGATACAGCATATTTTGAGGCAAAAAAAATAGTTGAAACATTCGAAAATTCTAAAGGTGAAGTTTGTCAATATAAAGGAAAAATGATTGATATACCAGTTTATAAAAAATCACAAACTATTGTAAGTTTGTATGAGGAATTAACTTAAGGAGATAGTTATGCAAGTAAAATTGTACCAAGAGCTCGGAGACAACCATTACAGAGAGGATTTTGGTTTTTACTATGAAGATTTTGATATAGGTATGGTTATAGAACACCGTCCTGGTAGGACAATAACACGTAATGATAACATCTGGATGACTTTGTTAACCATGAACACGGCCCCATTACATTTTGATGCTCATTATAGTGGTAGTACAGAATGGAAAGAGCCGTTGGTTGATAGTACTTTGACCTTGGCTATCGTTACAGGTATGACGGTTAATACTGTTAGTAAACGTGTAGTAGCTAACTTGGGCTGGGATAAAGTTAAGCTTATTAAACCAGTTTTTGAAGGAGATACGCTTTATGCCGAGTCAAAAATCCTTAGTAAGCGTGAATCCAAATCAAGGCCTACTCAAGGTATAGTAACAGTACTAACTAGTGGAGTGAATCAACGCAATGAAGTAGTAATGACTTTTGAACGTACTATTTTAATTTATAAGAAAGGTCATTTTCCAAATTATGATTTATAATTGAAATTTGTTGAGAACTTAGATATGAAAATTAATTCAAATATAACTATGATTAAACCATAAGATTTTCTTATGTAGAATATTATAATTCACAATCTTCAATTTAATTTTATTAATGGAATAGGATATTAGTAAAATAGGTAAATTAGCAGTTTATCAAACATGTGGTACACAAAAAGCAGGGAATCAAAAGTATATATTAGCAATCGCTAATTCATTATCAGATGATGTGGTGATAGCAAGAAGTGTGACTTACTGTGGATTTGCTGGTGATAAAGGTTTTACTTTCCAGAACTTAATGCCTCTGCATTTGATTTATTGGATAAGAACTCCTCGTCTATAGTATTAACTGTTTGATTTAATTATGTCTAGCTGCTGACTAATCATTCCTTTTAAAATCAATTATCTGCCTACGCTGTTTTTTTGTAGGCTTTTCTGGACTTAATAAGTTAGCAGTTTTTCTAATGATTGTTTCTTTTTCTCTTTTTTTGATACTTTGTTGTGTTTCTGTATAGAGTTTTTGAGCTTCAGTAGCTGATTTTCTAACTTCATCGAGAGCTTCAACAATTATTGTTTTTTTAATATATGACTGTTGAATTTGATATTCATCACCAATATTTACAGTTTTGCTAACTTTTGTTTTTTGTCCTTGAAAGTGTACTTTGCCACCTTCGATAGCTTTTTTTGCAAGAGCTCTAGTTTTGTAGAATCTAGCAGCCCATAACCATTTATCTAATCTTACACTCATATCAGAAGACAGTTAATTTGACTAATTTGATTATATCTAATAATAACTAGCATTTTAACTAGTTTTAAAGTCTGCTATCCTAAAAGACAACTTAAGACTATAAAAAAGTATCGATGAATAAAACTATAAATTTACATAAAATGAAAACATTATTAGATAGCGATAATAATGCTTGTTATGAGTTAGATGGTATCTGTATAAATGATTTGATCGGAAAGAATTTAAAAATTGAATTTCTAAATGAAATAAACTGCGTATCTTGTGGCATTAAAACTAAAAAAAGCTATTCTCAAGGCTACTGCTTTATGTGTATGAGAAAGCTACCAGAGTGTGATATTTGTATCGTTAAGCCTGAATTATGTCATTTTGCAGCAGGGACATGTAGAGATTCTAATTGGGGCGAAGAAAACTGTATGAAAACCCACATTGTATATCTATCAAATACAGGTGATATTAAGGTAGGCATTACAAAGCTTAAAAATATTCCATCACGTTGGATAGATCAAGGTGCAAGTCAAGCGATACCGATCTTTGCTGCAGAGACTAGATTAATATCAGGCTTAGTTGAAGTCGCTACTAAAGAGCATATCTCAGATAAAACCAACTGGCGAAAAATGCTTCAAGGAGAACCAGATTCTGGAGTTGATTTTGCGAGTTTAAGAGACGAACTGATTGAAAAATCTAGTGAAAAAATATCTCAAATTAAAGCTAAATATAGTGATAATAGTGTAGAAGCTGTAGAGGGTAATATTCAAACTATAAATTACCCTGTGCTTGAGTATCCTACAAAAATCAAATCATTTAACTTAGATAAAGATCCGATAATTGATACAAAGCTTATAGGCATCAAAGGCCAGTATCTAATATTTGATACAGGTGTAATAAATATCCGTAAGTATAGTGGCTATAAGTGTAATTTATCTGTATAAAATCTTCAGATAGTTAATATGAATTAGTAACATTTTGTAAGACTTTGTAAAGCAAACTCAATATCCTTTTCTGATGATTGATCATCTTTTCTATTTCTATATACACTAAGAATCTTTTTGATTAAGCTTGCTTGATAATATTCTTTTGAAATTTCATGCTTTTTGAGTTTTTGTGTATCTTTGATTATAGATTTAATAGCAACTTTTCTACTTAGAGTATAAGGAGTAAGTGGAAATAGTTTAAATGCTAACCAAAGACCAGTGCATCCAATAATTGAGCTCATAGCTATAGTAAATGATGAAGTGATTTCAAAACTCATATTATTACTTGGCTGAACCATAGATACAAACCCTAAATAAAATCCAAGACTATACATTTGCAATTTGGGGACGTTAAGCGTGACTATAGGAATAAATAAGACGATTAATAAAATTAAAATTAATATCTCAAAATACCCGACAGCTTGTGAGAGTAAATTTAAAGTTATAAAGATGCTTATTGGTATAGATATTATTATACCTATGATGTTTTTTCCAATTGCATCAGTAGGACTAGGAGCTGATATAAAAAGTTGCGATAATACACAAGGCAAAATAATCATCATCAGCAAGCTTGAGTTACCGTCTGTACTAACCCATATATAGTACATAATTAAGAGTAGGCTTATAGTCCTAGCCGTAGCGATTAGTGTGACAATTGGATTGGTGTATCTTATGAAGCTATATGCGATATTATTTTCATTACTTACAGGTTCTAAGTTTTTATAACTAGATATTAGATTGATAAGTTTTGTTATGACTTTAGTTAATTTTTGATTGTCGGTGATGATTTTAAGATTATCATTTAAACTATCAATATTATTTAAACTACTAGCGATTGTTTTTAAGTGATTTTGTAAGGTAGGATTATTTTTTGTTTTGGCTAAACTTTTTCTTAATGAGTGTACGGCTTCTATTAGCTCGACTACAGCATTTGAAAATATAAGATAACTACTCTTATCTAGGTTTTCATATTTTGCAGCACTTAAGTCATTATCAAGAGCTACAAGGCTATTAAGAATTCCTTCAACTTTTAAATTATACTTTTGATTATTTATAAAATCCTGTGTGGAAAACATTTCTTGTATATATGCAGTAGTAAGGTTAAGTACTTTATGAGAGTCATTTTTCAATGTTTTTTGAACTTTAACTGGGAATATATAGTAATTTACAAAACATGAGCAAATACAGCCAATAGATATTTCAGTTACGCGAGAGAATCCAGTATGAAAAATAGTCTCTTCAGTAGTGAGCATAGGATTGGCGATAGAGTAAAAAACAATAATTATGCAAGTAACATTTGCTAGAGCTAAAGCATAGATAAAGTTTGGGTGAGACATATTGGCAGAGAAGAATATCGATATAGATATAAGTGTACATAGAGCTATCAGCGCTAATATAGGAAAAGGCAAAAAAAATGTAACTATCAAAAAGCCAACAAACACTCCAATAAAAGATACAACTATTAATAAAAGAGCTTTTTCAATAATAAAACCAGTTTCTGGACGAGTTTGTAAAAATAGTGTAGAAATCATAGCCCACATTGGCTTATCTAAGTTTAGACTCATAGAGATATAGAGAGCCATAGTCAAAGATATACAGGCCTTAATTGTATAGATGGCATTTTCTTTATTTATAATTGTTGGTAGCTCATCTAATATCTTTTGTATCATTGTATTGTTACCGTTGCGTTAATACCGGATATTAAGTTGACACTTTTAGGTATCACATCTAGAGCTATATCAACAGGTATTCGCTTAGATAATCTCACCCAATCGTAGGTCTGCTGTACTTTAGGTAATAGTTGACTGTTTACATCTGTATTGTTATCAGCTACTGCTTTACCGATACTTATTACATGTCCATGTAGTAGCTCTCCACCACTCATTAATTCAATACTTGCTTTATCGCCAATTTTAATGTTAGGTCGTTTGGTTTCTTCAAAATATCCAGTTACATAGAAAGAATTAGCTTCAACTAAAGACATTACTGGTTTTGCTGCTACAACATAGTTTCCTTGTCGTAGCTCAATATTGTTTATAGTGCCGTCAGCTGGGGCATAGACACTTGTTCTGTCTAGATTAATCTTTGCAAGTCTAGCTTCAGCTTTTGCTTTTTCAAGATCGGCTTTTTTTAGTTTCACTTGCATATGATATTCATCAAGTGTATCAAGGCTTATTGAACCATCTTTGCCAAGTTGTTCTCTACGTTGATATTGGCGATCAGCTAGCTCCCATAGCATTATAGCATGCTTAAGCTCAGCTTCTTTTTCATCTAGAGTTGCTGCATATCTATCTCTATCTATAGTGAAGATTAATTGTCCTTTTTTTACTCTTTGGTTATCAGATACATATATTTTGGTTACAAACCCAGAAACATCTGGTGCAATAGTGATAATGTTGGCTCTAATTCGACCATCTCTTGTCCACGGTGAATATAAATAATATCTCCAGATTGAATATAGAGAAAATAATGCCACGCAAATTATAATAACACTTATAGTGGTTTTGGTTTTTTTATTTGGCATTTTAGTTTCCTATTAGCAGCATGCTTAAGCCTAAATAACAAATAAATAATGCAAGGTTAAACCAAGACAATTTAAGATCTATATAGTCGTGTATGATTTTTGGTATTGCTAGATTTGTAGTGATAGTCAATATTGCTGCAATAGCCAAAAATAATATTATTGGAGAGATTAGTAAACCATCAAAAGTAATTACAGGCATATAAAGCTCCTTATCTGGATGAGACTTTTTTTAAATGTTGTTTGTGGGGATAAATATTTATGTAACTTTTCTGAAAACAATTATATGATACACTGTATCGTTAAATGACACAATAATGTTTTGGTAATTTCATATAAAAAAGTTATTATTAGTCAAAATATTGTTAAACCTTTGAAATTATTAACTTTTTATGAGTAATGAAAAAAAAATCCAAGTGATTAGTAGAGCTATCAATGTACTACAAAGTATTAGTGATGAGCCTGGTGGGATGAGCTTGGGGAATATAGCAAAGAAAGTTGATTTGCCACGATCTACAGTCCAAAGGATAGTTGCTGCCCTTGAAGCTGAAGGATTTACAAGAAGTGAAGGTGTTGGTAAGATTTTACTTGGATCTGGTATTTTTAAGTTAGCTTCATCATCTTATGCAGATATTGTTTCTTTGACACAAAATTCATTAAGAAAGCTTAGTGAAAAAATACGCGAAACAGTTGTCCTGACACAATCTAATAATACAGATCTTATTATAATGCACCGTTTCATAGCAAATAGAGAGCTACAAGTAATTCCAAGAATAGGTGTACTTGAAAAACCAATTTATTATACAGCCTCTGGCAGGGCTTTATTAGCACTATATTCAGATGAAGAAATCATTGATATCTTTGGTGAAGAGGTTGCTAATAATAAGGAACTATTTGATAAGCTTGCTAAGATTAGAGAAGATGGTGTTGAATATGATTATGGTAAAACAATAGAGGGTATAGTCAGTACGGCAGTAGCTGTAAATACATTTTTAGGTAGTCTTGGTATTTCTATTCTTATACCTCAATATCGTTATGCAGAAAACAAAGATTTTTATATCAAAGAGCTTTTGAAAGTTAAATCTAAAATTTTGGCAGATATAGGTGTAAAACATTCTGAATAGACTGATCGAACAGATCTTCTAGTATAAACAAATTGACAATCTATAGTTATATGAGAGAATTCGAAGATCAAAAAATCTTAGTTTAAATATAAATAGATGTCTACTAATGACTGGAAAAAAGCCCTTAAAGAATCTTTCTACTCACCTTTAGAATTATTAGAGTTTTTGGAAATAGATAGCGAAGAAGCCAAGGTTTCATTAAATATAACCAAGAAATTTAAAATGATAGTACCTAGATCATTTGCTGATAGGATGCAAAAAGGTAATATTAATGATCCATTGCTTAAACAAGTTTTTCCAACTGTAGATGAAGAGGTAATAGATCAAGCCTATAGTAGTGATCCACTTGATGAAAAAAATTATAATAAAGTGCCAGGACTATTACACAAATATCATGGTAGAGTTTTGCTGATATCACAAACAAGCTGTGCTGTGCATTGTCGCTATTGTTTTCGCAAAGAGTTTGATTATAGAGAAAATATTCCCGGTAGAAAAGATTGGTTAAAAGCATTTGAATATATAGCAAATGATCAAAGTATCGAGGAAGTTATATTAAGTGGAGGAGATCCTCTTTTAAATAACAATGAGATATTAGAATTTTTTGTAGAAAATATCCAGCAAATATCTCATATTAAAAGGCTTAGGATTCATTCAAGAATACCTATAGTATTACCAGAGCGAATGACTACTAAACTTTTGAAAATTCTTTCAGAGCATAGGCTTGATACTGTATTAGTGATACATGTGAATCATCCTAATGAGTTAGATGATAGTATTAGTGAAATTTTAAAAGAAATACACAAGCATGGCATAATTATCCTAAATCAAAGTACATTACTTAAAGATATAAATGATGATGCTAATGTATTATATGCTTTGAGTACAAAGCTTATAAATGCTAAAGTGATTCCGTACTATATACACTTACTAGATACTGTCTCAGGGACTAAACACTATAATGTTGATACTGCTAAAGATATTATGAAAAAGCTTTCAGAAATTTCATCAGGATTTATGGTACCTATATTGACCAAAGAAATTCCAGGATATCCATCGAAGAAATGGCTATCTTTTCATAGTTAATTAAAAGAAGTGTTAATGTTTTAAAATCTTATAAAAACAAATAAATCGATTATTCTTGTCTTTAGATTTTTAGATAAATTTTTATCCTTATTTGTAAGTTATAATAAGTTCGAATCTATATACTTATAACAAAACTGACCATCCTATTTTTATCTATATAGCGATTTTATAGTATATAACTGTATGTATGTGGAATTATGTTAGGTAATAATTCTATAAAATTCATTATTAGCTAGACCTTTAATTATCAGCTTTTTTTGATCTGTCGAACTTTTAACACTGATACGAAGAAATATTTCTACAGGTCTTATAGTGTTGATAAATATAAAAGGTACTATATATGAGTAAGCAACTATATGGAGTTATAGCGACTTCAAGCGATCAAAATGAACAAAGACTACCAATAAATCCAGAACTGCTATTAAAAATACCTAGAGATATTAGAAATAGTCTCGTGTTTGAAGCTGGTTATGGAGAATTTTTTGGTATTTCTGATGAAAAAATTGCTAGCTTAACAGCTGGAGTAGTTTCTCGCCAAGAAATATTGGAAAATATTGGCAATATAATATTGCTAGCTCCATCATCAAAAGATCTAGCTCAAATTAAAGAGGGTGGTACAATCTGGGGCTGGACAAATTGTGTTAGAGATAAGGAGATAGCACAATTAGCTATTGATAAAAAGTTAACACTTATTTCTTTTGAATCTATGATTTCCTGTGATAATGAGGAAAAAATAAAGAAAAATGTATTTCATGAGGTAAATGAGTTAGCAGGCTATGGTGCTGTGTTACATGCTCTTGGTTTAAAAGGTATTGATGGTAGATATGGTAATCAAAAGAAAATATTAGTAATAGGCTTTGGATCAGTAAGTCGAGGAGCTATACATGCTTTATTATCTAGAGAGTATAAAGATATAACCGTATGTACACGCTATAGTATCGCAACATTACCGAATGTAATCAAGGGATGTAAATATATTACATCACCCAAAAATATATCTGATAGCAAGAAGTTTGTCGAACTACTTAATAAATCAGATATTATAGTCAATGGAATCTCTCAAGATCTAATAAAACCAACTATGTTTATAAAAGAAAAAGATCTTGAGAAGATAAGTCCTAAATGTTTGGTTATAGATCTTAGTTGTAATGAAAGTATGGGATTCTTTTTTGCTAAAGTAACTGCGTTTAATAATCCTATGTTTAAAGTAGGGACTATAGATTATTATGGAGTCAATCAGGCATCAAACTATCTTTGGGATAGTGCTACTCGATCTATATCCAAAGTAATAAATGATTATTTATCGACTATTACTTTGGTTAAAGAGAATAAAGCAAAGAGCAAAATATTATCAGAAGCCACAGATATAAAAGAGGGCTTAGTTAGGAATAAAAAGATAATCTCATTCCAAAAGAGAGAAAAAGAATATCCTTATAATTATAAATCATAAGGATAATGGTATTAGATAGATTTGATATTAATAGCAGCCATTTTTCCTCTGTTTTCTTCAAGTTCAAAGCTTACTTTTTCGCCTTCACGTAAAGAGCTTAAACCAGCATTTTCAACTGCACTAATATGAACGAATACATCTTTACCACCATCTTGAGGCTCTATGAATCCAAATCCTTTAGATGTATTAAAAAATTTAACTGTTCCTTGTCTCATTGTTTTATTTCCTTTTGTTTTATTGTTTTATATAAGTTAAATCACATTGGGCTTAGTTTTAAACTTTAACGATTTACTTATAAAGGATAGAATATTGGAAATAAACTTCTGATTATTAGTTTCGTAGTAGTCAAATTAAAGTTACAATATAAATAACTGTTGTTAATGATATAGTAACAAATCACTAATTGAAAGTTTTTTAGTGAAAACTCGGTATTTTAGTTAAATCAAAATCTTCTTCATATTTGTCGATATCTTTTAGATATAGGCATAGATCTTGAAAATCTAAACAACTTTCTATCATCGATGATTCTTTATTGTCATCAAAATCTCTATCTGTCATATGGTTTATCAAATTAATAAACTGCTCCATAATTTCAGTATTTAATATACTCATCTCTGCAGCTTGAGCGATGCTTATTTTTTTTGATTTTCTTATTTTCTTAACTAAATTAGTTATATCATTAAAAATAATTTCTAACATTTTATTATTTTCAAAACTAATAAATGTACTTTTGGGATCAATCATTCTAAGTCAATATTATTAAATAGATGATCATTATACTCTGAAATAAGAGCATAATCTTAGTTATATTTAAGATATGTCTCTATAATATGTATCTTTAGTAGATGCTTTGTATTACTATTAGTAGGGAATAAATAAAATAAAGCCTCTAAATCTTCTTTAGATACTTCATTTCTATTTTGCTAATAATAATTTTTAACCTTAAAAGAACTCTAATAGTTCTTAATATTCTAAAATTAAGAGAGGATAATATGCCCAGAATAATAGTTGACCCTAAAAAACCTTTTGATATTAGTCTAAGAAATTTCAAAAGAGCTTGTGAAAAAGCGGGTATCAAACAAGAGCTTAGAGATAGACAGCATTACGTAAAACCAACACAGAAGAGAAAAATGGCTAAAAAAGCAGCTATAAGTAGAGCTAAGAAAGAAGCAAGAAGATCTTATTCTTATTAGTTCAAGTTATAAAGCCATCACAACCTTTGAAGTTGATAATCAAATAGCTGTTTTTTTTATTCTTAGATCAATACAAAACAAAAATAATGAGTATAAAGATCTTTGGACATAAAAAAATCCCACATTGCTGTGAGCTTTTAATATGGCGGAGAAAGAGGGATTCGAACCCCCGGACCTGTTACAGTCAACGGTTTTCAAGACCGCCGCTTTCGACCACTCAGCCATTTCTCCGAACTGATGGAGTATATTATACAATTATTTGTTTGCATTGCAAGGTTATTTTTGACAAAAATGCTAAGATATTTGAAGATTTATATGGTAACTTTTACAAAAGATAATATATTATCGATAGTATAGCTTATATTTAAAGGTTAGATGACGATATGTTTTTTAGCAAAAAATCAAAATTGGGCAAAAGTAGCTCCATGGGCAGATATATTTTTTACGGTATTATTATTTGCTAATTTTTCTGTATATGATCCACATTTTTGGGGATTAATTAACATTCCAATGTATTTGTTTCATCAGACAGAAGAGCACTATGTACCAGGCGGTTTTAAAGATTTTATGAATCGTACTGTTATGGGACTGCCACGAGGTTAGGAGAAGCTTACAGATATTAAGATATTTTGGATAAATATACTTATGGTGTAGTTAGCATTTGCAGTTTTTGGTACTTTGAGCTTTATTAATCTTGGTTTTGGATTATTGATTATAATTTTTAGTATTATAAATTGTTTAACACATATTTCAGAAGGTATTAAACGCAAGAGCTAGAATTCTGGATTAGTAATGGCTAGCTTACAGTTTGTAATATCTATATTTGCAGCTTATTATGTAACAGTACATAGTTTGGACTATCCTATAGCATGGTGGATAGGAACAATAATTTTTTCTATCTTTGCACATATATTGTTATTTAAACTTGTAATGACTAAAGATTAGTCATAATTTTTATATTTATAATAGACATTCTTGATACATCACATTATTATCTTGCTTAAAATTTGTTTAGTTAATCTAATAAAAGAGGCTTGAAAATGTCAGATACTAGATATCAAATCACCAAAAAAGTTACTCTAGTAGGTATGTTTATAAATATATTACTTGCTATTTCAAAGACATTTATTGGAATCATAGGACGATCGCCAGCGTTATTTGCTGATGGAATTCACTCATTTTCAGATCTTTTGAGTGATGCTATGGTTTTATTTGCTGCTAAGTATGCTAATAAGGGTGAGGATCATAATCATCCTTATGGACATGAGAGAATGGAAACATTAGCAACATTAGTGCTTTCTGGTCTGCTTATATCTATAGGTTTTATGATTGTTTATCACTCATTAGCTACATTAATTGTAGGTGAGTATGAAACGCCAGATAGATTTACTGTATATGCAGCAATTTTCTCTATATTAGGTAATGAGTTTATTTATCAGTACACTATGAGAGCTGCAAATAAAATTGATTCTGATATGCTAAGAGCGAATGCTTGGCATAGTCGTTCAGATATGTGGTCTTCAGTAGTTGTATTAGTTGGTCTAATTGGCGCTTTTTTAGGTTTCCCATGGATGGATGCTATCGCTGCCTTAGTAGTCTGCTATATGATCGTTAAGATGGGTGTCAAGTGGGGTTACTCTGCTGTTGCTGAGCTTATCGATGAAGGTGTTGATGCTGAAACACGTAAAAGTATCAAAGAAATAATTACTAATTCGGAAGGAGTGCAAGATTTTCATTTTTTGAGAACTAGAAAAATGGCTGGTAAAATTGTACTAGATGTTCATATTTTAGTTGATAAGTATAGTACAGCTTCTGAGGGACATTATATCGCTGAGATTGTTATAAGTAATATTTATCATAATATCGAAAATATCAAGGATATTACAGTGCATGTAGATGTTACAAATTATGAAAACGGCGTTATTAAGCTTGAAAATTTTGAACCTTCTCGCATAGAGATATTATCTGAGATAAAAGCGATATTTGCTCAAAATAATATTGCCGAAAGTAATATTTTAGATAAAAAAATGTCTATATATTATTTTGAAAATGAAATCTTGGTAGATCTATATGTCAAAAGATCAAATGATCTAAAAAGATTGTCTAAAATGTTGAGCAACCTCTCTGTAAATGGTTATAATACTAATGTAAGCTTATATTGTCATTTAGCTGATAGCTGATACCAAGGAGATTAAATGAAAATCAAAAAAGTAGTTTTTCCAGTTGCTGGTTGGGGAACTAGATTTTTGCCAGCAACCAAATCATGTCCTAAAGAGATGTTAACTGTTGTAGACAAACCATTGATTCAATATGCTGTTGAGGAAGCTATTGAAGCCGGCTGTAAAGAAATTATTTTTGTTACAAGTTCTAACAAAAAATCTCTGGAAGATCATTTTGATAGAAATTTTGAATTAGAGTATTCGTTAGAGAAAAAGCAAAAGTATGAACTATTAGATTTAGTTAAAAACATAATTCCGAAAGATGTAAGCTTTTTCTTTGTTCGTCAGCCAGAAGCTTTAGGGCTAGGACATGCTGTGCTATGTGCAAAACCTCTTGTTGGAATCGAGGATTTTGCAGTGATATTGCCGGATGATTTAATCTATAATCATGATTGTGGTACTGGTACCCTTAAGCAAATGGTGAAAGCTGTAGAAGGTACTGATATCAGAGGATGTATAGCTACTCAGCAAGTCAAAAAAGATGAAACTAGTTCTTATGGTATCGTAGCCAAAGATGGTGAGAATCTCATCAAAGCTATAGTTGAGAAACCAGCTCCAGAAAAAGCCTCATCGACTAATGCAGTTGTGGGTAGATATCTATTGCCTAACAAAATTTTCAGATGTTTAGAGTCAACTTCAGAAGGTGCAGGTGGAGAGATTCAATTAACTGATGCAATCGCTAAACTACTCGATCAAGAAGAGAAAATTCTGTCTTATGAATTTAAAGGTACTCGTTATGACTGTGGTAGTAAATTAGGCTTTTTAATCGCTAACTATGAAATAGCTCTACAGCACAAAGAGTTAGGTAGTAAATTCAAAGAATATCTTCAAAGTCGATAATCATTTATCAATATTTGATAAATATTGTTAAATATTGATAGTATAAACATAGTCAAAAATTCTAGTAAATATGCTAGTATGATTTTAATTGCGTTTTAAAATCAATAGATATGTCATATTCAAATTTTCAAGTTTCAGAAGAGTTTATAGCTCAAGCTAATGTTAATGCTGAGCAATATGAAGCCATGTATAAAGAATCAATAGAAAATCCAGAGGCATTTTGGTCGAAGCAGGCTAATTATATTAGCTGGCATAAACCTTTTGATAAGGCTTTCGCAAGTAGCTTTGATCCTGTAGATATTCAATGGTTCAAAGGTGGTGAGCTAAATGTTTGTTATAACTGTGTTGACAGGCATTTAATAGACAAGGCAAACAAGGTCGCTTTTGTATGGCAAGCTGATGATCCATATCACACTAAGAATATTACGTATAGAGATCTCTATCACAGAGTATGTGAAATGGCTAATATACTTGAGGCAAATAGTGTCAAAAGAGGTGATGTTGTAACTATATATATGCCAATGATACCAGAAGCAATATATGCGATGCTTGCTTGTGCACGTATAGGAGCTATGCACTCAGTTGTATTTGGAGGCTTTTCTGCAGAGGCACTTAAGCAGAGAATTATAAATGCAAATAGTAAATTTGTAATTACAGCAGATGAGAGTATCAGATCAGGTAAGAGAATACCTCTTAAAAAGAGTGTGGATAGAGCAATCTCTGGTTTAGACTTTGTTAGGAATGTATTAGTTGTGAGCAGAACTAAAACAAAGGATATGGTTTGGAACGATATAGATCTTTGTTATGAGAAAGAGTGTGCTAAGGTCTCTGATGAACATAAGATAGAATTTTTTGATGTAGAAACTCCATTATTTATGTTATATACTTCAGGCTCAACTGGTACTCCAAAAGGCCTTGTTCATACTTCAGGAGGTTATCTTGTTTACGCAAGTATGACTCATAAATTAGCTTTTGATCTAAAAGATGATGATGTATATTGGTGTACAGCTGATATTGGCTGGATTACTGGGCATAGTTATGCTGTTTATGGTCCGCTTGCTAATGGTTGTACCTCCTTAATCTTTGAAGGTGTTCCAACATATCCAGATGCTTCTAGAATGTGGAAAGAAGTTGATAGACATAATGTGAAATCTCTATATACAGCACCAACTTTGATTAGATTATTAATTAAAGCCGGCGATCAATACCTTAAAGATTCAGATAGAACTTCATTAATAGTATTAGGATCTGTTGGAGAACCTATTAATCCAGAAGTATGGAACTGGTTTGTAGAGAAGGGTGCAAATAATCAAGCACCTCTTGTTGATACTTGGTGGCAAACAGAGACTGGTGGACATATGATTCTGCCATTACCAGGTGCTCATAAACTAAAACCAGGATCGGCATCTAAACCTTTCTTTGGAGTTGATGTAGCTTTATTAGATACGGATGGTAAAGAGATTGAAGGAGTTGGTAAAGGAGCTCTATGTATTAGAACTGCGACTCCTGGTATGGCTAGAACTATTTATGGTGACCATGATAGATATATTCAAACATATTTTAGTAGTTTCAAAGGTTTCTATTTCTCAGGTGATGCAGCTAGAAGAGATGAAGATGGTTATATCTGGATAGAAGGTCGTATGGATGATGTTATTAATGTATCAGGCCATAGAATAGCAACTGCTGAAATAGAATCTGTATTGAATACTCATTCTAGTGTTGTAGAATCAGCTGTAGTTGGTATGCCTCATGATATCAAAGGTGAAGCGATTTATGTTTATTGCATACTAAAAGATGGTCATGATGGCAAAGGTGCTGGAGATGAATATCTTGATAGTATCAGAAAAACATTAGTATCTTATATTAGACAAGAAATTGGTCCAGTCGCGAGTCCAGATGTGATTCAGTTTACTCCAGATTTACCAAAAACTCGTTCTGGTAAAATTATGAGAAGAATATTGAGAAAAATAGCTGCAAATGATTTTGATAATTTAGGTGACACATCTACACTTTCAGATCCGAGTATAGTAGAATATCTGATAAAAAAACAGATAGTCTAAAACTCATGAATTCTTCTTTACTGCAAGGGTATGTAAAAATATTCTTAGCCTTAGTATTTTGGGCTAGTTTGTATCATATAGCTCCGCTTCCATTAGAGTATGTAGATATATATTTAGTTGGCTTAATTCGTTATGCTATGGCATCTCTTATTTTTCTTGTTGTTCATTATTTTTTTACCAAAACGTTATTTCCACGCTTAAATCTTAGGCAATGGCTTTATGTTATAGCTGTTGGATTCTTTGGGGTATTTCTATATAACATAGCATTCTTATGGGCAGAGAAACTGATATCTGGAAATATTGTTGTTATTATATTTTCATTTAGTCCATGTTTGATAACTATTTTATCTAGTTATATGTTTCAGATGAAAGTCAATCAGCAAGCAAAGATTGGTATATTGGTTGCATTGCTAGGTACTATTGGTGTTGTCATGTTTTCTAGTAATTCTTTTATGGAATGTTCAACGGGCATTAATATGAATCTAGGAGAAATATTAAGTATCTTAGCTGTCCTATGTTTCTCGGCTTATGCGATATTTGGCAAATGTTGTGTAAGAGCTGGTGTTAATATGATTACGATTAACACTTATGGAGCTATAGTTGGAATGATAATGTTTGCTGTAGTGAGTTTGTTTAAATCAGACTTTTCAGAACTTGCTCATACAGATATTAAGTTTTGGATTAGTATGCTATATATAGCGGCATTTGCAACCGTATTAGCTTATCTGTGGTATCTAAGAGCACTTGAGGAAATAGGAGTTTATAAGACAGCTGTTTTTCAAAATACTATGCCATTTTTAGTTATTTTGATTGGTTTTGTATTATATGGAGAAACAATTTCTATCTTATCATTGCTTTTGGGTGGAGTAGTATTCTTAGGTGTGTATATGACAAATGTAGCGGTTAGTAAACGAGCATAGACTTTAGCATATTTTATTAACGCTTAAATTGACATAATATATTTAATTCCAACACTTAGTCTAGTTTAGATCAATTAAAATTTAACAAGGACTGTCAATTATTCCCATGTTTCAAATTAAAAAATTGCTATTATCAGTTTCGAAATAGTTCTATATATCATTTGGATGCGCACAAAAGCTGGATTTTCGTTATTGGAGTTAATGGTTATGATAGCCGTTGTTGCTATTGTAGCTGCTATAGCTATACCTATATATTCAAATTATAAGACTAGAGCTAAAATTTCGGTAACAGATGCAATAGCAAACATCTATCTTAATCAAGTCACAGATTATACCTTTGGGAAAAAGATATTTCTTGATGAAGCTTCTGAATTATGGGGTTGTAGAGAACTTAATAGAGATAATGTTATTAAGGTATGTATAGAACGAATAGATTCACAAAATGCTGTTATGAAGGTATATATTGATCAAGATATATTACCTAATATAGAGCAGCCTTACTATCAATATAATTTAACCTTAGTAATATTAGGAGAAGTGACATGTTTACTAAAACACTAATAAGTTACTATTGGAATTTTTTTTTGAATATATCTTTGTCAAATGCAGCGATTCTTTATATAAATAAGGCTGCTGGTAATATACCTAGTAATTTAGTCACTGGAGTTGATTCTAATGAATCATCATCTGAACAAGATACTAATTTAGATTATTTTTATGATACACCTACTTTTGGAAATATAACTAGTATGCTAGGGTTTTACAAGTGTGGAGAGAGTGGTGATTTTCTCCCTATTTGTAGAAAGTATTCAAATGACGTCTATGTGGGATCTAGAAACGGTGTTACGTATATTGTTTCGGGTGAAGGAGATGCTAACGCTGGTTATTATGAAGATCCAAATGTTTTTGGAATATTTATTGATTCTAGTAGTCGATTAGGGACTTATACTAGTCTTCCAGAAAATAGTGCAGGGTACTCTAGTAATGTAGGAGATATTATTGATAGATATACTAATACTGACTTTTCACCTTATGATCCTCCCAACTTTAATGTCATTGATGAGTTTGAGAAATCAATAGCAGCTTTTTTGGAGACGCAAGATTCAGAAGATAGTGATATAACAAATAAGCCTTGTGGAAGCAGTTGGTTTTGTTCAAAAGAAACCGTACGTGAACAAATTAATAATTATTGTTCTGAAAATCAAACCAATCAATATTGTCAAACAAGATCATCTTCTAATTAAGTCTATTTCTGAAATCTGCTCCATAAGGTGAATATGTGAATCCTATGCTCTCACGATTATGAACTTCAACAAGTTTTGAGTGAATATCAGAACTGGTTGATGAATCTCTATGAAATTTGTTCCATTGATTATTTTTATAGGTATCTTTACAACCTACAAGTATAAGAGCTAGAATCATTAAGCCCATAATTTTCTTAAGCATAGTTGTAAATTACTGTATCAATTAATAATAAGACTAATGATATATATTATCAGATTAGACTAATGAATAAAGATTTCTAGAGTATATTATTTGTATAAGTATGATTTCACTAATTAACTTTTAATGGGTGCCATTATTTTTTTCTATATATTTCTAAATTGATAATAGTTATTCTTAGTGAGTTTTTATTTATCTATATGGGAGCATATGAATAATAGAAGTTTTTCTCTAATAGAGTTAATAATTGTTATTGCGATAATTGCTATTATAGCTGCAGTAGCAATACCAATGTATTCAAACTATCAAGTTAGAGCAAAACTTTCTGGTGCAGATGTTGCTGCTCGAAGTTATATTAATGAGATTACTCATTATATATATGAAGCTGGAAAATTTCCTGATGAGGACTCCAAGCTTTGGGATCCTGTTATACTAAACAAAGACAATATTGTTAAAATTGAGAAAGAATAGATGACCAGAATGCAAATATCAAAGTTTATGTTGAACCAACTTTAATACCTGATATTACAGATCCGTATTATCAATATGATCTATCTATAGTAGAGTACATGAATTTTTAATTAGGAGAAAAAAATAGTGATTTTAAAAAAAATAGCAATTATTTTAGCAAGAGCTTTTTTGGGCATTTCATTATTAGATGCTGTAACTTTTGAGATAAATAAAACATCTGGGAATCTCCCTAGTAGTATGGTTCCTGGTGTTTCTAATAATGGAGATATATCCACAAATAATAATGAAGATACGCCATCTTCAAATGACTCAGCCCCATCTAATCCACCTATGACAGAAACTACAACGACAGGAGGTGTTTGGGGTATTTCATATTCAAGTCCAAGAGCTGCAACAGGCTCAGTTCTTCCGAATGGTGAAAAAGGGTGCTTAACGGGAGATAATAGTAATCTTCTAGTAGCTTTCCGAGGAGATAATCAAAGAGTCACTTTAAAGACTACACTTAGTGATGGTAATAAATATGACATAATAAATGAGCCTGATAGTGATTATGTATATATTCAGAGAAATGGGTCGGAGAGATTAGGAAATCAAACTAATCCTAAGGTTGTATCTATTCTTGAAAGTTTTGTTAGTGAAAAAGGTGACTTCATTGCAGGCGTAGGCCAAGGTTCTGCAATGTGTGATAATTATGCTAAGGATGAAGACACTGCCGGTTTTTGGAATAAGTTATGTACTGCTCCATAAAGTTTCAGGAAATTTTACATCTTTACTTCTTCTAAAAACCATCTATCAAGAGAGATTATACAGTTCCGTATTTAATAGACTCATAAGTTCCTCCACTATATGTAGAGCTAATCTTTGAGCAGATATTATCACGGTATTTTTTAAAATCTTTGATATTTAGAGCCTTTGAGGGAGTCTAGTTTTTTTATCATACATTTGTATTTGTGTCTTGAGGCATTGATTAATTTCATAGGTATTGCCATCACATATTGGATTATTGGCAAAAACTAATATGGGTAAAATAGTGAGAGTATTATTCTAAGCATTATCTTATATCCTATATTTCGATGATATGACTATCTAAATCAAGAAAGTCGTTAATTTTATTTTTTTCTGTTGTCGTAATAAAAACTTGTGATTTTAGATTTTTAAGATAGCTAAAAAGAGTTTTTGTATGAGTATTATCAAGTTCAGATGTTATATCATCTATTAGATAAATACATTTATTTTCATTTTCTAAGTTATGAATCTCTCCTTGCGCTAATTTGATTGCACAAATCAGTAGCTTCTGTTGTCCACGTGAGAAGATATCTTGTATTGGTTTATGATTTATAGTCAGAACTATATCGGCTTTATGAGGACCATGATTAGTGACATTGTATCTATTATCAGACTCAAATGATTCTTCTAAAACCCGCGCTAGACTTTTGTGTGAGTTCCAACCACGGAAGTAATCTATATCAAGTTTTAAATCTGGATTAAATTGTGACAGAACTTCATATATTTTAGGTTTTAATTTTGTAAAATAAGCATGTCTTTTGTAATCTAGAATATCAGCAAACTCGCATAATTTTTTATCTATCCCGTTGATATAAGCTTTTGGGTAGATTTGCTTAAGAGCGGAGTTTCTTTGTTTGATAAGAAATTTAGTTTGTTGCCATATTTTTAAGAAGGTTTTATCAAAATAAAAAGCGCCCCAATCAAGTACTTTACATCTTTGTTGAGCACCAGAGTTTATGATATTGAAACTTTCAGGATTCATTAATTGGATAGGCAAAACTCGCGCTATTTCAGTATGATTTTTTTGAATTTCGCTATTTAATTTTGAAATATTATTACTATTTTTTTTACGTGATAGTGAGATGACTATTTCATCAGGGTTATAAGCTTTTGTATAGACTATAAATTCATCACTATCATGGTTAATTATACGATTAAGCTGTGAGCTGCGAAATGATCTACTATGCGACAGAAAATATATTGATTCAAGAATAGATGTTTTGCCAGAACCATTTTTACCAACTATAAAATTTATACTATTTTTAAAATCAAAACTCTTAAAAGGAATATTTCTAAAGTTTTGTAAGCGTAAGTTGGCTATATACATTTTTTAGATAAATTCTAAGCTAGTATTATAAATTTGTTGTTTTAGTATATCAGGATTTAGTTGATAAATATCGTTAAGCAATTCAAAAATTGTAGGTATATTCTCCGGGGTATTAATATCTTTAGAACTATCATAAAGTCTCATGTCAGGTGAGTCTGTTTCTAAAACAATATTTTTCGGGTTGATTTTTTGTAGAGTTTGTTTAAGTTTTGACTGTGGGTGAGAGATAATTCCTCCAATGCCTAATCTAAAGCCAAGATCTATATACTGTTGTGCGATAGTATCGCTTGCATTAAAAGCATGAATAATTCCACCATTAATAAATTTTAAATCTTTAATGATTCGTAATACCTCATTATGAGATTTTACAACATGAATAATTACTTGTTTATTGAGATTTTTAGCAATAGCTATTTGCGCTGAGAAAAACTCTATCTGTTTATTAAAATTATTAAATCTTTTATCTAGACCAATCTCTCCAATAATTTTGGCTGAATACTTCTGAGTATATATTTCTAAATTATCCAAATCAGACGGACTATGATTGTCTATAAATACTGGATGTAAACCAAAACAAAAAGCAACGTTATTATATTGTTGATTAAGTTGAACCAGATTATCCCAATTATTTCTTTGAGTAGCAGGGTTTATAAAGTGAGTGATACCTAACTCATCACTATTTTGTAATATTGTATCTCGTGTTTTATCAAAAATAGCAAAATCTAAGTGACAATGTGTATCGATAAACATAGATGTTTAGTTAAATTCTTTTACTTATTAAGTTATAATATAGCGCAATATACATAACAATTATACTTTTCAGCATCTTTGAGAGTATTAATAAAATAAGCATTTATCTATAAGGTTTGTAAATGAACAAAGTTACAAAAGATTTTTTATTTGAATTAGGTACAGAAGAGCTACCTCCAAAAGCGTTGCGCAGCTTAGCAGAGTCTTTGTTAAATAGTGTAGAGACTCAATTAAAAGATGCAAAGGTTAGTTTTGGTGGTGCTAAGTGGTTTGCTTCACCAAGAAGATTATCTTTTATAATTAAAGACTTAGTAGAGTCTCAAGAAGATATAGTAGTTGAGAAGCAGGGTCCACTAATTAGTATTGCTTATAAAGATGGTGAGCCAACAAAGGTAGCTATAGGTTTCGCAAACTCTTGTGGTGTTGAGCTTGATCAATTAGATAGAATCGAAACTTCAAAAGGCGACAAACTTTTTTATAAAACTACACAATCTGGACAACCAACAACTTCCTTGTTGCAAGAAATTATTACAAAAGCACTTAAGCAACTCCCAATTCCAAAAATGATGCGTTGGGGTGATTCAGTTGTTGAATTTGTAAGACCTGCGCATTGGGTATTAGCATTATATGGTAATGAGATTGTTGATATTGAGATTTTAGGACATAAAGCTTCTAATATTACTTATGGGCATAGATTTCATCATCCTGATGCAATATCTATCAATGAGATTTCTGGATATGAGAAGTTATTAGCTGAAGCTAGAGTTCTTGTCGATTGGGAGCAGCGTAAGCAAATGCTAATTGAACAAGCCAAAAAAATAGCTAAAGAAAATAACTATAAAGTAGTTTTAGATGACGATCTTGTAGAAGAGGTTTGCGCTATTGTAGAATATCCAAATGCTATGCTATGTAGCTTTAATAAAGACTTCTTAAGAGTTCAACAAGAGGCTTTGATATCTTCAATGGAAGAGCATCAAAAGTGTTTTGCCTTATTAGATTGTGATAATAATTTGGTTGCAAATTTCATTACAATCTCAAATATTGAGAGTAAGAAGCCTGAGCTTGTAACATCTGGTAATCAAAAAGTTATGAACGCAAGATTAGCTGATGCGGCATTTTTCTATGATACAGATCTGAAGAAATCTTTAGAACAGTTATTACCTAGATTAGAGAATGTTACATTCCAAAATAAACTTGGAAATATGTATCAAAAAGCTCAAAGAATTGCTAATACAGCACACAAAGTAGCGGATTTAAATAATGTAGATAGTCAACAAGCTTATAGAGCTGGTTTATTAGCTAAGGCTGATTTGATATCTGATATGGTATTTGAGTTTACTGATTTACAAGGGATAATAGGTAAGTATTATGCAAAAGCGCATGGTGAAACAGATATCGTTGCTGATGCTATAGAACAGCAGTATTGGCCAAAATACTCTGGTGCAGAGTTACCAAGGACTGATATCGCAGCTTGTGTTGCACTAACAGAAAAGTTAGATACTTTAGTTGGGATATTTGGAATTGGTCAAAAACCAACAGGAAATAAAGATCCATTTGCTCTAAGAAGATCTGCAATCGGTATTCTGCGTATTCTAAGAGATACAAATATTGATATAGCTTTAGAAAAGGTTATTGAAATTGCATTAGATAGCTATAAAGAAGTGAATAGCATAGAGTTTAGCTCTGATATAAAAGCAGAAGTTGTATCATTCTGTCTAGACAGACTAAAAAATCTATACAAAGATGAAGGTGTTGCTGTCAATATCTTTGAATCAGTAATTAATACTAAATATGATTCAATCAAAGATTTTGCTGCTAGAATAATAGCGGTAACTAGTTTTATATCTTCAGATAAGGCACAGAGTCTTATAGCATCAAATAAGCGTGTTGCTAATATTCTTAGTAAGAACGCATCTGAAGATATAAAGTACTCTTATAATATTGAGATAGCTAAGACAGTAGGCAATGAGTATGAATTAGCACTTGCTTATAGTATAGAAGAAATAAGCGCTGATCTAGATAAATATCTAGGTAATAGAGAATATGACTATGCTTTAGAACTTTTGACTTGTTTAGATAAGGTTATCGCAGAGTTTTTTGAAAATGTGATGGTTATGGATGATGATGTCAGTGTCAGAGATAATCGAATTGCATTACTTGTAACTATTCATAAAATGTTTATTGGTGTTGCTGATATTTCAAAACTTTAATCTTAAAATATTTATTTCATTATTTTTCTGTTTTATTATGTTTAGATAATTAATCTTTTTTAGGGAACTTATGTCAGGACAGAAAAATGTCTTAGGTGGCATATTGAAACCATGTTGTTTAGAGCCTAAGACAGGGGTTTATAGAGATGGTTTTTGTCGCACTGATAATCATGATCATGGCTTACATGTTGTCTGTGCCATTATGACCCAAGAATTTTTGGAATATATAGCATCAAGAGGCAATGACTTATCTACGCCTAATCTTTTATTTGATTTTCCTGGGCTTAAAGCTGGAGATAAATGGTGCCTATGTGCGTTGAGGTGGCTAGAAGCATATCAAAATGGAGTAGCTCCAGAAGTAGTGCTTGAGTCAACTAATGAGAAAGCCTTATAAGTAGTCAAGAAAGAGTACTTGCTAGAAAAGGCTTACTCTGTAGAGATTTAGCTAGCTATTGATTACTTTTTTGTTTAGTTTGTATATCCCAAAAAGCAGTATAACTGTAGCTAATGTGAAGATAAATTGTGCAATTGGTGATGCTATCACTAAGTCTCTGCCATGATAAAAACTTATAAAATAACTACCACTTGCAGCAATCATATTTTTGATAAAGTTTACAATCGAATTGGCTGTGCCAAAACTATGATCAATTTGGTCAATTGCAAATGAATAAATAAGAGTTGAGCTAAAGGCCACATTACCGCATAAAACAAACATTATTAATGTATAAAAAAAGGCATTATCAAGATTTAGACTATTAAAGATGATCGAAACAATACAGCTAATAGTTATAAGGGCGACACTGTAATATAAAAATTTGAGTTGCTGAACTTTACTCGAGTGTCTTTTTATCAAATAGTTTGCAAATATAGCGGCAATACAGCATAAACCATAATATATACAGTACCATAAAGATCCTGTTGCATAATTACCTAAATATATTAAAGCTGATGATGAAATATAGATGAAAAGAGCAGCAAAAATAGTGCTGCTTGCAATTGTAGCAAGCATAAAGCGAGAATTGCTTAGATGTTGAAAATAGCTAGGGATTAATTTTATTAGGCTAGATTTTCTATCTTTATGCTCTAGAGTTTCTTCGATTAAAAAAGCACATAGAAGCATAACTACACCATATATGGTTAAGAAGTGAAAGGTACTTTGCCAAGTGTGAGTTAAATTTGTAAGAATAGTACCTATTATTGGAGCTACTATGGGAGCTATTAACAATATTATAATTATTGATGTCACAAGATTCGTAAGTTTGGCTCCTTTGTAGCAGTCACGAGCAATTGAGAAGGCTATTACAGCTCCTACTGAGTCAGATAGACCTTGTATTAAGCGCATTATTTCAAGCATTTTGAAGTTGTAACTATATGAACATAGTACCGTACTTATGATATAAATTACACTACCGATGATAATAACTTTTTTGCGTCCATATTTATCAGAGATAGCCCCCCAAAAAAGCATACCAAATGAAAAACCAATAAAATATGTTGCAAATGTTGTAAGAACTGTACTATCGCTAACACCAAAGTCGCTAGCTATCAGTGGAATAGCAGGAGCGTAAGTGTTGACAGCTAGTGGCGTAAGGGCTGCAAACAACGCTAATACTATAGGAAATAATTTAGAATCTCGAGTTATATTTTTCATAAATAGATAGCAGAGAATATGTTATATATTTTTTATGGTATCAAGTATATACTCTTTTAATTTTTTACCAACTATTTCATATCTCCAACCAATAGCTTATTACTCGAGTAGTTAGGGTCGATACTAAGATTATATGCTACTGAGCGAATATCTTTTCTTGATGCTATTAAGGAAGCATCAAATTTTAAGCTTCTTGTTTCAATATCAAAAAAATTAGTTATTTTGTCATTTATCTCGGTGGATATTTTAGCACCAGATTTTTGCTCTAAGTTTATATGCTCTAGGTTATGTTTAGAGTTAAGAGCTGTTATGACACTTTTTTTTATCCAAGGTTTAAGTTTTTTTTAGATCTTCAGAATCAAATGAGTTTAAAGACTTAGGATTTTTATGGGCTATAGCATAAAGAATTTTATTATCAAAAATAAATCTAACTAGAATATTTTTTTGTTGAGCGATAGATTCGCGCTATTGAGCTACTAATATGGCATTTTTTTGTGTTTTTTCATTAAACTTTTGAATATTACCAATTTTATTATCAATGTTCTCAACAGTGTTAAATTCTGTTTTTTGTATTTCTAATAGTTCTTCATAGAAGTACCGTTTATAATCAGTTTGATTAAGTTTTTCTTCAAGATGATGTTTGACTTCAATAAGATGCTCAACATCTTTTAGGGCATAGTCAAACTGCTTTTGAGAAAGCGGCCTTTTACGCCAATCTGAGAACTGTGACTCTTTCTCCATTTCGATATCTAGTATATCTTTGAGTAGAGCCTTGAGAGATATCTGTGATTGAGTACCTAAAAATGAAGCGGTCAGCTGAGTATCAAAAATATTATTTACTTCACAATTAAAAAATCTTTTTATAGTTCGCATCCAGTAAAATTCTGTATCTACAGCTATTTCTTTAGTATTTTTGAGAGTTTGTACAATATTCTCTAATTTTTTATCTGTATCTATTATCATTTTTTAATTTGTTAAGAGGTTTACGCCATGCTTGGGTAGCTATTTGTTTAGCATTTTGAGTGATTAAGTTTCCATGAGCTAGGATAATTTTATCAAAACCCCAATCTATAATTTTTTGTAAAGATTGAGCAGCAAGTTCTTTATCATTCCAGCCGATTTGGTATTCTGGAGCTGGTTTAGCTTTGTTCCACATTCTAAGAATTAGCCCCATATCTTTATACCCCAGACTATATTTTTGTATTACTACCTATGTTTTCAATAATATCAACTAATATTAGAGTTTTGGTGTCTTTATGAAGAAAAGCAATCTCGTTCATAATTTTATTACCCAGAATGGGTTGCTGTAGTAATTCTTCTAAGATAGACTTATCTGTAAGTATCTCATCATATTTTAGATTAGGCTGTTTTTTTATTTACACCTTGACAGATATAAGTTCTAGCTTTAGGAAAAGCACCTTGTGCTGATTTACATGCAAGTGATGGAAGTTTCCAGGAGCTATTATACAGCTAACGTTACCAATCTTTAAAATCTTATCTTTTAAGCTATTATCAATCTTGCATGGAGAATGTATCAGTATGGAATTATCATTTAGCTTTATTAGTGTAGTTATAGAACTAAATTTTATCCCTGAATACTTAACTGGATATTCAATAACCCATATTCTATCAGTTATAAAAGGACATATTTCATACATTAGTTTGTATTTATTAATAAGTAGTAGATTAAACTAGGTATATGTTATCATTTTCACAGATTTATTGTTTAATAAAATTAGATGATTGCAGATAATTCTAAAGATTTTGATTTAAAAAGTTTCTTGGCAAACTTAACTACACATTCCGGTGTTTATCGTATGCTTGATAAGCATGGAGAAATAATCTATGTTGGTAAAGCAAAAAATCTCAAAAATCGTGTAAATAGTTATTTTTCAAAGGGTGCGAAAGATAGTAAAACTCTGATGATGGTAGAGCAGATTGCTCGAATAGAGATAACTATTACCCCTAGCGACTATGAAGCATATCTACTAGAGAATAATCTCATTAAGCAACACCGTCCTAAATATAATATTTTATTTAAAGATGATAAAAGTTACCCATATCTAATAATTTCTCGTGATAAATTCCCTAGGGTATCTTTTTATCGTGGCAAATCAGCATATAAAAAAGGGCAATGCTTTGGACCTTATGTGTCGATATCATCAGTTAAAAATACATTAAACATTATACAAAAAATCTTTCCGATCCGTCAATGTGAAAACTCGTACTATAAGTCTAGAGTTAGACCATGCTTGCAATATCAAATTAAGCGTTGTTTTGCACCTTGTGTGGGTTTGGTTTCTCAACAGCAATACGATGAACAATTAGCAATTCTAAAGAAATTCTTAGCGGGTAAATTTAGCACTGTTTTAGAAGAAATCTCAGCAAAGATGTATCAAGCTTCTGAGGATATGGAATATGAGAAAGCACAAGTTTATCTCGATCAATTAGTGATATTACGCAAGCTACAACAGCAGCAAATAGTTGATATTCAAGAAGATAAAACATTTGATGTAATTGGTATATATATGCAAGATAGCTATGTAAGCATAGCTTTATTACAAATTCAAAATGGTGATGTTATCGCAGATAGACATTGGAGTATTCATGCTAAAGGGCAGGATAAAACCTCAATTATGCATGCTTTTTTATCTCATTTTTATTTAGGTGATGAGATTCTAAATATTTGGCCAAAAAATATAATCCTATCAAAAGTTGAGTTTGCTGATATTACTGATCTTATGAATAGTATCTCTCAAAAAATTGGTCAATCAATAAATTGGATAGTTGTACCGGCTGCTGATAATCTCAAGTGGTTGAAATTAGCGGAGGTAAATGCACGACAAAAATTAAATATCTATACAAGCTCAAAATCTCAGTATCAAAAACGCTTAGAATCACTCAAAGAATTTCTTGAGTTAGAAAAAGATATTAAGCGTATTGAGTGTTTTGATATTTCACATTTCCAAGGTGAGGCAACTATAGCATCGTGTGTTGTATATACAGATGAGGGTGAGGATCGCAAATCTCATCGCAGATACAATATCAAAGATATCAAAGCGAGTGATGATTATGCAGCAATTCATCAAGCAGTATCGCGTCGAGTTAGTTCAGGACTAGAAGCTAATAACCTCCCTGATGTTATGATAATAGATGGTGGTAAAGGACAGATTCATCAAGCAGAAGCCGTTTTTAGAAAATATGGGATTCAAGATAAAGTCCAACTTGTAAGTTTAGGTAAAGGTGTTGAGCGCATAAGTGGTAAAGAAAAAATCTACAAAGGTTTTGATGATACCGAATATACATTAGATGAGCACAATCCAGGATTTTTATTATTACGACAAGTTAGGGACTCTGCTCATGATCATGCGATTAAAGGTCAGCGTAAAAAAGTAAGTGTCAATAGACAATCATCAATTATTGAAGAAATAGAAGGAGTTGGACCAAAACGCCGTAAAGCTTTGATAATGTATTTTGGCGGCTGGCAAGAACTATCTAGAGCTTCTGTTGATGAGATTGCAAAGGTTAAAGGAATCAGTAAAAAATTAGCTCAAGAGATTTGGGAATGTTTTCATTAAAAAAATACTAAACATCAGCAACATAATGACGTAAAATATTCGCATTTTAAAAACTATCAAATTAAAAAAAAATGAATAAAAAAAGTTTGCTACTAGTTATTTTAGGAATATTTTCAATATTCTTCTGTTACTTCTTTGTTGATAGACAAATTGTTTGGTTTTTATATGAACATAACTCTCGACAATATACGATTATGAAGTTTTTCTCAGATGATATTATTTTACTTATAACAGTCTTAGTATTTGTATTTTATATATACTATTTAATTAAGCTTATACTCAAAAAAGTAGTAGATACTGACACAAAATTTTTGCTAGTAGCTAATGCAATTATAATTGGACAATTTATCAAAAATATTCTAAAGGGGATTTTTGGTAGATATTGGACGGAAACTTTTAAGAACAATCCTTCTTTGATTAGAAATGATTTATATGGATTCAATTGGTTTACATTTGATAATATAAATAATTCTTTTCCATCTGGTCACGCTACATTTATATTTTCATTTAGTGTAAGTATGTGGATTTTATTTCCAAAGTATAGATGGCTTTGGGCATTGTTGGCATTTTTAGTTGTGATTACACAATTGCTACAATACTTTCACTTTGCTAGTGATTTAATTGCTGGATCAATGCTTGGATCAATAGTTGGGTATTATGCAGCCCAGTCTTATAATCAGAAATTTAAACAGTCTAAATAAAAATACAAATCTTACAAAACTATAGTTATAAAATGTCGATATGTTAGAATTATTACAAATATTTAATATTTGATTTAATTAGACAAAATAATAATGGAAAAGAAACGAATTAAAGCAGTATCACTAATCTCTGGTGGTCTTGATTCAATGCTTGCAACCAAGATGATGTTAGAGCAGGGTATACATGTAGAAGGTATAAATTTTTTTACTGGTTTTTGTGTTGAGGGACATACTCATGCAATTCGTAAGCAAGATAAAGAAAAACAAAAACGTAATAATTCACTATATGTTGCTGAGCAGTTAGGAATTAAGTTACATATTATCGATGTGATTGAAGAGTACAAAGATGTCTTACTGAACCCTAAATATGGCTATGGAGCTAATATGAATCCATGTCTTGATTGTAAGATTTTTATGGTTCGTAAAGCAAAAGAATGGGCAAAGGAAAATGGCTTTGATTTTATAATTACAGGTGAAGTAATAGGTCAAAGACCAATGTCACAGCGTAAAAGTACAATGCCAGTTGTTCAAAAACAATCAGGAGTAGATGATTTATTACTTAGACCTTTGAGTGCTAAAAACTTACCAGAAACAAAACCAGAAAGAGAAGGCTGGGTTGATAGATCTAAGCTAATGGGAATAACAGGTAGAGGCAGAAAAGATCAAATGAGAATAGCGCGTGAATGGGGGATAGAAGATTATGCTTCACCTGCTGGAGGATGTTGCTTTCTTACTGATAAACAATACTCTGATAAACTAGTTGATTTATGGCAAGCGCGTAATTCAAAAGAGTATGAATTTGATGATATTATGCTTCTTAAAGTAGGTAGACATATTCGTTATAAACCTGAATATAAACTTATAATAGGTCGTGAAGAAGGTGAGAATAATTATTTAAATGGCTATAAAAATCAGTTTACTCATGTGTACGGCTCATCTCATCAAGGCCCTTTAATCCTTATTGATGGTGATTTTGAAAAAGCTGATGAAGATTTTACAGCACAAATTTTAGGTAGATTTACACAGGGTAAAAATGCTGAAAGCGTAACAATGGTGTTTAACTATCTTGATGGTACTAGTAAGGAAGTTGTAGTTAAGCCAATGCCTGCTGATGAGATTAAAAAAGAGTGGTATATATAATGCAACAATTAAATTTAGAAAGACTTCTTTGCCCAATGCCAGTTATCAAAACACAAAATGCTTTGAAAGCTATGCAGTCAGGGGAGCAACTAAAAGTAGTTTGTACAGATCCTGGGACTATGCATGATATTCCAGCATGGTGTAAAGTAAATGATTATATACTTGTCAAAGCAGAACAAGTAGTAGATAAATATGAATTTATAATAGAGGTGAAATAGTGGATCATTCAGTTTTAAATGTGTTGGTTTGTCCAGTTTGTAACTCGAGTTTATATTATGACAAAGAAAATCAGCTTTTAATTTGTAAGGCTGACAAATTAGCTTATCCAATTCGTGAGAATATTCCAGTAATGTTAGTTGAGGAAGCTAAAAAACTAACGCTAGAAGAGGTAAAAAAATATGGCTAATATTCATGTTGTAATCCCTGCTAGGCTTAAATCAACACGCCTACCTGGCAAGATGCTTGCAGATATTGCAGGTAAGCCAATGATTCAAAGAGTGTATGAGCAGGTAGCTAAATCAAAATTTAAAAGCATAATCATAGCTACAGACTTAGAAGAAATAAAAGAAGTTGCAGAAAATTTTGGTGCAAAAGTAATCTTAACAAGAGAGGATCATGAATCAGGTACAGATAGGATAGCTGAGGCAGTTACTAAGTTGGGTTTTGCTGATGAGGATATTGTTGTTAATGTACAAGGTGATGAACCTTTGATTCCTATTGAGAATATTGAGCAAGCAGCACAATTATTAATTGAAAAGCCAGAAGCAGTTGTTTCAACATTGTGTGAGAGAATTACTGAAGCTGAAGACATATATAACCCAAATAATGTCAAAGTTGTTTTTGATAAAAATAACTATGCTTTATATTTTAGTAGAGCCTCAATCCCTTTTGAAAGAGGTTTCTCAGAGAATCATCAAGTTAGTATATCTGAATTTTTTAGGCATATAGGTATATATACCTATAGAGTTGGCTTTTTGAAGCACTATGCAGAGCTTGCAATATCACCAATTGAAAAATATGAAGCTCTTGAACAACTAAGAGTGTTATATAATGGTTATAAAATTGCTGTTGAACAATCAGCTAAACCAACTCCTGTAGGTGTTGATACGCTTCAAGATTTAGAAAAAGTAAGGAAACTATTTAATGTTTAAACTAGATTCTCGTTTAGAGGCAGATACTTTTGAAATTTGTGAACACTTAGATTGTAAAATTTTGCTAATGAATAATTCTATGGTGCCTTGGTTTATAGTTGTACCATTTACAGATAGAACAGAGTGGTATCAGCTTGATGATTCACAGCAATATAATATCAATAAGATTATTAATAAAATATCTAACTTTATAGTTAACGAATATAAAGTAGATAAGTTAAATGTAGCTACTATAGGTAATGTGGTTAAGCAAATGCATATTCATGTAGTAGGACGTTTCGAAAATGATCCTGTATGGCCAGCTCCTGTGTGGGGTAATATTCAGTCTAAATCATATACTGAACAAGAAAAAAACAAGTTATTAGAAAAAGTTAAAAGTATATTCTAAATAAATTGATCTTTACTAATCACCATATATATTATCTATTCTAATTAACATTTAAACTATTAATTAGTTATAATGATTATCAAACAAATTTTATTTTAAATGAGCTTGAATTTCTATGAAATTAAACAAGATATTAATAACAGTTTCAATTTTATTTCTTCCGATACATTTTTGCTATAGTTTTGCTCTAACTACTGGTGGGCAAATTAAAGATATGGCTCAAAACTATGCTGAGAAAAAATACTATAGACAATATAAAGTTGAAAGAACATATGATCGAGGGTTATCAGTAGTTCTAGGAGAGTATGTTGGTACTGGTTGGCTATCCAATAAAAAAGTAAATGAATGTACTGTGTTTGTGGCTAATCAACTTGATAATAATCTGATAAATGCTAATCCAACTGTACCTAGTATAGATGGGAAGTACAACGTGAATAGTGATAATTGTGGCGAGAATATATTGAAGCCTAAGATTAATAAGTTCATAGAGAATAACTTTATAAAAAACTACTACGATTTAGATACTATAAGCTTTCGTATAAGTATAAGTTATAACTCGTCAGAAGGTCATGATGTTGAGAGATTATCATACAAGAATGAGCATGCTTATAAAATATTTAATCAGAATAATAATTGGAACCTAAGTGCAAAAGAGTTGTTTGATAAATATAAAGGTCAGATTAAGATTGAAAATATTGTTATAGATATTTACAATCAGCCTGAAAATCCTAAAAGTATAATAAAAGCTATAGAATTTAGTTACAACCTAGATTCTTATCTACGTTATTTGACAAATAGTGACAATATAGAAGGAATGTATATTCATGTAACTTCTTTAAGTTCTCAAAAGATGAAAGATAAAGGTGGATCAAAAACTAAAGTTTATATATCGAAAGAACATCCTAGGGGAGTTATCTATAATTATTACTTAGGGATTGCTAATGCAAAAAATGAGCCACTTACAAAATCAAACATATTTGAACACGTTTATCTTACAGACTCTAATAGTGATACAGGTTATATACTTGTTAAAGATTCAAAGTATTATCAAGAGGTTGAGAAGTTAGCTAAAACATAAAATTATCATATTTAATTATAATTTATAAAAATGAGTATATTAAGTCAGTTGTTACAATATTTACAGATGTTTTATTAAAGTTTCTAACATAAATATAGTTAATATCCATACTAAGATTATCAATAGATTTTATAGGAACTCCTAGACTAAATGGGAAAATTACAAAACCTGTCTTATCATTATTACTTTGAAGGTATTCTTCGGGGGCGTTATTGGCATTTTTTATATTTAATATACTGTTATAACTTAGTCCGGCACCAACTCCTGGGCTAAAAGTTAAATAATTATTTATTCTATAAAAATATTTTAAAATACCCATGTAATTGCTATTAACTTGAGTAGCAGAATATAGATTTGAAATAGCTCCAGCATAGGCAAAATCAGCTCCAAAAGATTCAGTAAATCTATAACCAACAGCTGTAAATATAATTCCAGCTGAAGGACCTGAAGTGGCATGTCCCCAGCCACCGCTAACTCCAATAAATGGTGCTGGTTTGAAATCTTTACTATTTATATCATCAAAATTAAAGACATTGTAGTATTTCTTTTTGATTTAATATATCTTCATCTTTAAGAGATTCTGAATCAAATAATAGCACTAGCATAATCAAAGCTAAAAGGATACAAATTGTTAGTAGCCAGAGTTTTTGTAGCATTATTTATAGTATGGTAAGATGTATTTTCTCTTTAAAAGAATAGCATCTTAGTATAATTATTTATAGGTTCTAAATAATGTTAGAGATCTTTATTAAGAAATTGTATGTGTACCTTTACAAGCTTTTGAAATATAAAAAGTTGGCTTTATATTAAACTTTTTAGAATAGTTTTTTTCTAAGTATTCTATGTAATCCTTCAAAAGGTTAGTCGGCAGGAGGTGTATGGTTGAGCCTCCAAAACCGCCACCCGTCATTCTAGCTCCATAAACTCCAGCAAAACTTTGAGATAGCTCGACTAAGTAATCAAGTTCATTACAACTAACTTTATAATCATTTTTTAAAGAGTTGTGAGATTGATACATTAGTTTACCTAAATTAGCCCAATCTTTACTTATCATTGCATTAGTAGCATTTACTACTCTTTGATTTTCTGTGTAAACATGTAATGCCAGTTTATAGTCTTTGTTGTTAAAATTAGCTTTAGTATGCTCTAATTTTTCTATATTTAGCTCACGCAGGGATTTTATATTATTAAATTTAGCGATATCTTCACAAACTTGACGGCGGTTATTATAAGCAGAGTCTGCTAGATTATGTTTAATATTTGTATCACAAATTAGCACCGATAGGTTATCAAGCTCAAAAGGTATGTTGTCACAATGATTATCATTACAATCAATCATTGTTGCAGCATTTTGTTTTGAAAATAAACAAGCCATCTGATCCATAATTCCACACTTTGTACCAATATATTCATGCTCAACTTTTTGAGTAATTTTTGCAAGCTCAAGTTTAGAAATGTTTAGTTCATAAATCTCATTATAAGCATAAGCTAACGCAGTATTTAACGAAGCAGATGATGAAAGACCTGCCCCAAAAGGTAAATCACTAAAAATATAAATATCTGCTCCTTTTATATCATTATAAAAATCTAGTTTAATTATATTTATAACGCCTTTTATATAATTTTGCCATGTATTTGATACTTCTTGCTGTACTTCACTGATATTAAAAGAAGTTGATTCATCAAGATTTTCACTATAGACGTTTACAGTATCATCACTTCTTGTTGAGATAGATATAAAAGTACCTTTGTTGATAGCAAATGGCATTACATAACCATTATTGTAATCAGTATGTTCTCCAATTAAATTTACTTTGGCAGGAGAGAAAAAAACTTGAGGGTTTTTACCATAAAGTTTAACGAAATGATTGATTAAATTATCTTTGATACAGTCCATCATAATTATAGCTCTCTTAAAACTTGTGCTGCTAGCTCTGGAGCGATATCCCTTTGTGATTCTCCAAGCATTTCAAAGCCAACCATAAATTTTTTAACTGTTGCTGAACGCAATAATGGCGGATAGAAATGTGCATGAAGCTGCCAGTAATCAGACTCTGTAGCATTTATTGAACCATGCAACCCATCGAATATGGGAAGGAAGTATCAAACAGCTTGTCATATTTTACTAATAGTACTTTTAGAGCATTAGCAAGTGATTTTCTTTGCAAATTATCCAGATGATTAATATGAGCACATTTGAATTTTGGCAACAACAATGTCTCATATGGCCATGTTGCCCAAAATGGTACAACAATTAACCAGTCATCATTTTGATAAGCAATTCGATCTTTTTCCTTTATTTCTCTATTTGCATAATCTATTAGCATACTAGATTTGTTTTTCTCAAAATATTGTTGTTGCGGCTTATACTCTTTTTGAGCTTCTGTAGGTAAGAAATCACAAGCCCAAATTTGTCCATGAGGATGAGGATTTGAGCAACCCATAATTGAACCTTTATTTTCAAAAACTTGTACCCACTGATATTTTTTGCTGAGTTCATTGACTTCAGTTGCCCATAAATCTACAACTTTAGTTATATCTTCTTCTTGCATTGACGCCATTGTCAGATTATGTTTAGCAGAAAAACAAACAACCTTAGCAATACCTGTAGCACCACTTAATTGGAATAAATCATCATTTATCTCAAGTTTAGGGTCTATTTTTTCTTTAGAAAGTGCTGAGAAATCATTTTCAAATACAAAAGTTTCTTTGAAGTCAGGATTTATTTCTCCATTTGCTCGAGTATTAGTTGGACAAAGATAGCACTTATCATCATACTCAGGTAATGTATTTTTTTGTGTTTCTTCTGATTGACCTTGCCAAGGTCTATTTAATCTGTGAGGTGATACTAATACCCATTCGTTAGTCAAAATACTTTTACGACGATGGGAGGATTTTAGTTGTGAGATTGTAGCTGAAATCTTCATTTATAATTAAAAAAATGTTGTTTTGTATTTTGAGTATAGTATATCATGAGTAATTGGAATATTTAGTAAAAATTAATGTAGGAAGTTTGTATGCAGAATGAAAAAAATAAATTTTGTAGTCATTCGTGTGGCTATAATAGCAGCACTTGCTGGTTTACTTTTTGGTATGGATATTGGCTATGTAAATGGTTCATTACATTTCATATCCCAAACATTTGATTTAAGTGTGACTGAAAGTGGACATGTATCTAGTGTGTTATTATTGGGTGCTGCATGTGGAGCGTTGTGTAGTGGCTTTTTATCAAAGTATTATGGTCGTAGAAAAGTTTTGTTAATTACAGCAGCTATATTTTCTATATTTACAATAGTGTGTATTTTAGCACCTAATTATGAAGTATTTATTTCATCAAGATTTATTTTAGGTATAGCAGTAGGTATAGCTTCATTTATAGCTCCATTATATCTATCTGAGATAGTACCTAAAGAGTTTAGGAGAGCACTTATAGCTTTGTATCTGTTAATGATTACTATTGGTTTATTTTTGGTTTTCTTGACAAACTCTGCATTAGAAAGTACTGGTTCATGGAGAATAATATTAACGGTATTAGCAGTTCCATCTGTGATAATTTTTTTTGGGTGCTTGACGTTACCAAGAAGCCCTAGATGGTTAGTATTAAAAGGTAATAATGAAGAAGCTGCATTAGTTCTGAAGAAGATAAGATCAAGTGAAGCTAGAGCTCTAGAAGAGCATGAAGAAATTAGACAAACAACTGATACAGGTATTAGTATTTTTTCTCTACTAAAGCAAAAGTTTTTTATAAAAGTAGTATTGCTAGGTATTGCTCTACAAGCATTTCAACAATTTACAGGGATGAATGCTTTTATGTATTACTCAACTGATATTTTTAAGTTAGCAGGATTTACTAACCCTTCAACATCTACAATAGTAATTGGTTTGCTTAATATGTTGACTACGTTCTTAGCGATTAAGTATGTCGATAAGTTTGGACGTAAGCCTATTTTATACTTTGGTTTAAGTCTACTTATTACATCATGCCTAGTAGTAGGGTTTATATTTAAAGCGCACTTTGCATATGGTCAACCAATGGTTTTATCTCAAACACTACAATGGACTGCTTTAATTTTTTGTTTATTGTTTATTTTTGGATTTGCTATATCTTGTATAGTTTGCTTACTATTTGTGAAGTTTTTTGTACCAGAGACAAAAGATGTTTCATTGGAAGAAATTGAAAATAATCTAAGAGTTGGCAAGCGTCTAGCTAAGATTGGTAGTTAATTTTATAAATTATTGAGTAACTAGAGAGGTTGAAATATGGATGCTCATCAGGAATATAAAAAGATAGTCTATCTAATAGCAACAATAGCTGCATTGGGAGGTTTGCTATTTGGTTTAGACCAGGGTTTTATCGGTAATGCGGGTGATACTCTTAACAGACTTTATGGTTTGGATGCAAAGGCTGCTGGTAGCTTTAATGCTATATTAGCAACTGGAGGCATATTAGGTACTATTTGTAGTGGTTTTTTTACTAAATTTTTTGGTAGAAAAAACACGCTAATGATTGCAGGATTTGCTTTTCTTGTTGGCGCTTTGGTTTCATCATTTTTGCCTCCAATAAACATACTAACATTTTGTAGATTTCTACTTGGTTTTGGTGTTGGTTTAGCATCTTTTGCAACGCCATTATATCTTGCTGAAACTGCCCCTACAAAGATAAGAGGTTCGATCTCAACATTATTCCAGTTAATGATTACTTTTGGTATATTATTGATTTCTCTGACTAACATAATTATCGTAATGTGGTTAGGTCATGAAAAAATTTCATTATCTATGATGTTTAGTGTTATTACTGTTTTTGCATTTTTGATGTTTGTTGGATGTTTCTTTTTACCAAAAAGTCCAAGATGGCTATTATCCAAAAGTAGAGACCAAGAAGCTCATAAAGTTCTGACTAAACTAAGAGCTGCTCATGAGATTGATGCTGAAATAGCAGAAACTAAAAAAGTTCTTAATACAGATTATGGCTCTGTAGTAGAAAGTTTAGCTAAGAAATACTTTTGGAAAATACTGATTGTTGGTGTAATCATTCAAATGTTCCAGCAGTTAGTTGGTATTAATATGATGATTTATTATGCACCACATTTTCTATCAGATGTTGGACTTAATATATTAGTAGCGGCATTAGCAGTATATTTAGTTAATTTCTTATCTACATTCCCGGCTATCAAATGGGTTGAAAAATGGGGTAGAAAAAAACTTTTAACTGTTGGTGCTGTTGTAATGATGTCATCACTAATAGTTTCTGCAGTTTGTTTCTATTTCATTAAACATACTCAAGATCCAGCTGATTTTATTAAGTATGTATTACTTATATCTTGTTTGGTATATATTTTTGGTTTTGCCTGCTCATGGGGGCCTGTTTCATGGACTCTTTGTTCTGAGATTTTCCCTATTAAAACTAGAGAAATAGGCATGACTGTTACAACTGTTGTTAACTGGACGTTTGCAGGAGTTGTGATTGCTAATTCAAATGTTATTATGACTAAAGTAGCATTTGGTGATGTTATTATTTTCTTGGTTTATGCTGCCTTCTGTTTAGCTTCTATATTCTTCTTAAAAATGTTTGTCCCTGAAACAAAAGGTACTAGCTTAGAGAAGATTGAAGATAATCTTACTTCAGGTAAAAAACTACGTGATTTAGGACACTAGTGCTTTTTAATAAAGTTGTATATTTTTATCAAATAATGTATTCTTAGCTTTGTAATTACTGATAGTTAAATCAAAAAGATAAGGAACTATAATTATGAAAGCTTCAGCTAGACATTTATTAGTACAATCAGAGTCTGAGTGTCAACAAATTAAAAAAGATATATCTGAAGGTAAAATAACTTTTGAAGAAGCAGCTAAAAAACATTCTCTATGTCCATCTGGAGCTAGAGGCGGTGATTTAGGTACTTTCTCACAAGGTCAGATGGTTCCTGAGTTCGATAAAGTTGTATTCAACGATGAACTTCACAAAGTTCATGGTCCTGTTCAAACTCAATTTGGTTATCATTTATTAGAAATTACATCTCGCGGATAATTTTAAATTTCTCATAATTTTCAAATTATTAAATAAATTTCTCATATAAAAATTTACGGATAAAAATGAATTCTGAAACTAAAAAAGATTTTAGTCAGCTTGGGCTGAACCAAGATATTATAGATACTGTTATAAAATTAGGATATGAAAATCCAACACCAATTCAACAGTATGCTATTCCATATATCTTATCGGGTAGAGATGTGCTTGGTCAAGCGCAAACGGGTACAGGTAAAACAGCGGCTTTCGCATTACCTTTAATAAACAATATGGATTTAGAATCTAGAGATAGAGCTCCACAAGTTCTGGTACTAGCTCCGACAAGAGAGTTAGCTATACAAGTAGCAGAGCAATTTGAAGCTTTTGCTAAAAATATACCGAACCTAAATGTTGTATGTATCTATGGTGGTCAAGAATATGGTTCTCAAATAAGAGCACTTAAGCAAGGTATAAAAGTTGTAGTTGGTACGACTGGTCGTGTAATGGATCATATCGAAAAAGGTACATTACAGCTGGATAATCTAAGAGCATTAGTATTAGATGAAGCTGATGAGATGCTGAGAATGGGCTTTATTGATGACGTTAGATATGTTCTAAGTCATGTATCAGATGAGTGTCAAAGATTACTTTTCTCAGCGACTATTCCTACTGATATAGCAGATATTATTCAAGAATATCTAAGAAATCCTTGTAAGATACAAGTAAAAGCAAAAACAAAAACTGCAAATACTGTGACACAAAAGTTCATAGTGATTAAAGGTTTTAGAAAGATAGATGCGTTAGATAGATTGCTTGAAGTTGAAGAAACTGATGGTGTTATTATCTTTGTTAAAACTAAGACAAGCACTATTGAAGTAGCTGATAATCTAAAAGCCCTTGGTTATAGAGTAGCGGCTATTAATGGAGATATGCAACAATCTCAACGTGAATATATAGTTGACCAATTTAGAAGCGCTAAATCTGATGTTTTAGTAGCTACAGATGTTGTTGCTAGAGGTATAGATCTTGAGCGTATTAGTCATGTAATTAACTATGATATGCCTAATGATTCTGATACGTATGTACATAGAATCGGTCGTACAGGTAGGGCTGGACGTGAGGGTACTTCAATTTCTCTAGTTCCTTTGAAAGAAATGAGATTTCTGCGTATTTTAGAGAGATTTACAGGCTCTCCAATGCAAGAAGTATTTATGCCAAGTGCAAAAGATTTAGCACAAAGCAGAATAGATCATTTCAAAACTCGAGTAGCTTCGGCATTAGATAAAAATAAATCTCTAGATAATTATAAAGAGATTATTACAAGTATACGTGATGAGCTAGAGTTAGACTCAGACTCAGAAGAACTTTTAGCTGTACTTACATTATTAGCTCAAGGTAAGAAATCATTCTTCCCGAGAGAAATACAAGCTAGAGATGATAGACCTCAAAGAGATAGAAATTTAAGAGGCAACTCTAGAGATGGACGCAGAAATGATAGATTTGAGCATAGAGGCGATCGTAATGATAGAAATAGTCGTTCTGATAGATCTGATAAATTTGAGAGATCAGATAGGTCTGATAGAAAACCTCGTAGAGCTGTAAATATTGATTTGACTACATATAAGCTTGAAGTTGGTCGTGATAACGATGTTCAGCCAAGAAATATAGTCGGTGCTATAGCTAATGAAGGAAATATTGATAGTAAGCATATCTGTAATATATCTATCCAAAAAGATCATACATTAGTAGATTTACCAGCTAACTTATCTCCAAAGGTTATAAGTCATCTGAGAAATGTTTGGGTTGCGGGCAAAAAATTAAATCTTACAGCTCAATAATATTAACTTCTTATATTCTCAAATAAATAATTTCTTGTGTATTATTCTATTTACCTCTCTAAAGTTGTATAATTCATCGAACTATCTATACAATAATTTTCTCTATAAATGAGTAACTATATTTTTATAGTTTCTGCGCCTTCTGGTGCCGGTAAAAGCTCCCTATTAAAAGCTTTTTTAGAAACTGAAATTGGCAAAGAAAATTTTGCTGTTGTAACATCACATACAACTAGAGATCCTCGAGTAGGAGAAACTAATGGTAAAGAGTATCATTTTGTTTCAATTATAGAGTTTGAAAAGATGTTAGATGCTAATGGTTTTATCGAATATGCAAAAGTTTTCAAAAATTACTATGGTACATCTAAATCTGAAATAGATAAATTACTTGCGCAAGGCAAAAATATAATTCTTGAGATTGATTGGCAAGGTGCCCAACAAACAAGATCTATATATCAAGGCAAGGCAAAGAGTATATTTATTTTACCTCCATCTATGGATGAGTTGAGAAAGCGTTTAGAAGCTAGAAATACAGATTCTAAAGAGATTATAGACTATCGAATGAGTCAGGCTGAGTCTGAAATCTCTCATGCAGATGAATATGATTATCAACTCGTAAATGATGATTTTAGTCAATCATTAGAGCAACTATGTAAATATTTCGAAGATAAATATCCAAAGCTAATAACTAAGGAGACATTTGGATGTTAAATCAAAAACTTATAAAAGACAAAATATCACAAGCTAGACAAGAATTATCTAGTTTGAAAATAAAAGATACTGAAAAGCAACAATATATGCATGAAATACAAGAGTTATTGAAACAGCATAATGCTTGCTTAGTAGCACATTATTATGTTGATTCAGAAATACAAGAATTAGCAGAAAAAACTGATGGTTTTGTCGGAGATTCGCTTGCTATGGCAAAGTTTGGGCTTGAAAGTGAATGCGATACTCTCGTGGTTGCGGGTGTTAGATTTATGGGAGATTCTGCTAAGATCCTAAGTCCTAAGAAAAAAATTCTTATGCCAACTTTAGAGGCGGAGTGCTCGCTAGATTTAAGCTGTAGTAATGATGAGTTTAAAAAGTTTATAGAAGCTAATCCTGATAGAGAAGTTGTTGTATATGTTAATACATCTGCAGAGATTAAAGCTCTAGCTGATTGGACGGTGACATCATCAAATGCTTTGGAAATATGTTCACATCTGCATAAACAAGGTAAAAAACTACTTTGGGGGCCTGATAGATTTTTAGGAGATTGGATCATAAAACAAACTGATGCTGATATGCTACTATATGATGGTAGCTGTATAGTACATGAGGAGTTTAAAGCACAAGCGCTTGATGATCTTATGCTTGAGTATCCTGATGCTGCGGTTTTGGTACATCCTGAGTCACCTGCTGAGATAATAAAAAGAGCCGATACAGTAGGATCAACTTCTCAATTAATAGCTGCAAGTAAAGAGATGGATAATTATAAGTTTATCATAGCAACTGATACAGGTGTGTTTTATAAGATGAAACAGTTATCACCACATAAACAATTTATTCCAGCACCTACAGCAGGTCGTGGTGCAACATGTCAATCCTGTGCAAAATGTCCATGGATGAAGTTAAATCAACTTAAGAATCTAAAAGATTGTTTGATTAATCAAGATAATGAGATATTTGTAGAAGAAACAGTGCGCCAAAAAGCTCTTATTCCTCTAAAAAGAATGATAAATTTCTAAGGAAGTGTTATGTCTGAAATAATGTTAAATACTAATCAGATTACTAGTGTTCCAGAGAATGTTATTAAAAAATTAGTAGCAGCATCTTTAGTCGAAGATATTGCAGATGGTGATATTACTGCTCAGCTTGCCGAAGATGTAGATACGACAGCATTTTGTATTACACGTGAAGATATGGTCTTATGTGGTAAAGAGTTTGCTAATGAAGTCATAAATCAAGTAGATAAAAATATCCAGATAATATGGTTTTATGATGATGCAGACAAAATATCTGCTGATGCGAAGATTTTTGAGCTTAGAGGTAATGCTAGGAGTATTTTAACGGTAGAGAGAGCAATACTTAATTTTATTCAGATGCTCTCCGCTACAGCTACGGCAACGAATAATTTAGTTAAATTGATTGCTGATTATAAGACAAAGCTTCTTGATACGCGTAAAACTATTCCATGCTTTCGTATGGCTCAAAAATATGCTGTTAAATGTGGCGGAGGATTTAATCATCGCATAGGTTTATTTGATGCATATTTGATAAAAGAGAATCACATCCGTTCAGCTGGCGGCATTGCAAAAGCTGTTTCAAAAGCTGCTCGTTTACAACCTACAAAAACCATAGAAGTTGAGGTGACTAATCTTGAAGAGCTAAATCAAGCGATTCAAGCTTGTGCTAATATCATTATGCTAGATAATTTCTCAATTGAGGATATAAATAAAGCAGTCAAAATTGCTAAAGATAAGGTAGCGCTTGAAGTATCAGGTAATATAGATAGTAACTCTATAGTCGAAATAGCTAAAACGGGTGTGGATTTTATATCTGTAGGAGCAATTACTAAACATATTACAGCGATAGATTTATCTATGCAGGTTCAATTATAACAATGATTACTAAAAAGCATAATGTAGTTGTAGTTGGCGGAGGATTAGCTGGTATAGTAGCTACTATTGAGTTAGCTGAGCATGGATTAAATGTGGCTTTGATTTTTGATCAAAAATTAAGCCATAGCGCAAGCTCGTATGCTCAAGGTGGAATCGCAGCAATAGTTTCTCAAGAAGATACTATACAATCACATGTAAACGATACATATATAGCTAGTGGTAAGATTGCAAATCTTGATAGTATTACAAAAGTAGTGACAGAATCTAATTCTGCAATTTCGTGGTTAGAAGAGCATGGCGTAGAGTTTGATAGAAAATCAGATGGTGAATATAGTTTACATTTAGAGGGAGGACACTCTTTAGCAAGAATTTTGCATATCAAAGACTATACTGGTCGAGCTGTTATTACTAAGTTGTACGAAAATCTTGATAGATTAAAAAATATCACTATATATGCCGAACATAATGTTATTGAATTAATAAAAAAAGATAATAAATGTATAGGTTTATATACTCATAACGTAAATCATAATGTGACTAAGTTTATTTCAAAGAAAGTAATATTAGCATCGGGAGGTGCTTCAGGACTATATAAATATGTAACTAACGCAACTGCCGGCACTGGAAGCTCTATGATAATGGCTTATGATATTGGTTGTGAGCTTGAGAATTTAGAATTTACACAATTTCATCCAACGTGTTTTTTTGCTCGAAATGGAGATCCTGTATTAATATCAGAGGCTATTCGTGGTAGTGGAGCAGTACTAGAAACTGAGAAGGGCTTACGAATAATGAAGTCAGTCCATGAAAGACAAGATCTAGCCCCTAGAGATATTGTTGCACGACAAATATACATAAATATGCAAGCTGGAAGAGATATTTATCTAAATGCTACCCACTTGAGTTCTAGTCAATGGCAAGAAAATTTTCCGTACATATATCAGAAGTTATTAGATAATAATATTGATCCTACAAATGATAGAATCCCAATATCTCCAGCAGCACACTATAGTTGTGGGGGGATTGGTGTAGATAAATATTCTCAAACAAATATCGATGGACTTTATGCGGTTGGTGAGGTTTCTTGTACTGGTCTTCACGGAGCAAATAGGCTTGCGAGCAATTCACTATTAGAGTGTATTGTGTATGCACTTGCAGCGAGTAAACATATTTCAATAAATATAAAAGATACTTATCTAGAAGACAATCAACAGTTAAAATTAGTTGAATCTAATTATGATTATACAAAACAAATAACTTATATACGTCGGTTAATGTGGGATAGTGTTGGATTAGTCAGAAAGCAAAACGAGTTAATAAATGTTTATAAAGAGCTAGAAGTATTAGAAAAATCTATTGCCCATAATCATGATTTAGAAAATTACGACCTAAAATTAGAGGCATATCGTAAAGTACTCAAGTTAGCTAAGCTCTCTGTAGAACAAACAATAAGTAGAAAATATAGTGTAGGAAGCCATTTCTTAGAGTGTAATATTAATTACTCTAATAATATAGTTCTTGGAATAGCACTAGCTATAAATTAATTACAAACGATAAAATTTAGTAGATTATTACTAATAATACAGTATCTTATTTAAATTATTTCTTATTCATTTTCCATAGTAGGCTACTAATGTAAGCTCGTCTATTTTCTTTACAAGCCACCATTAGCAATTTAGTAATTTTTAGACTATGTGCATCAGAAAATAAAATAATCAGCATTTCTCTAATATAGTTAGTATCTAAAGTAATGTAGTTATCCGTACCGATACCTAGTTTGATACCTTTTTTCTCCCACCAGCTGAAAGGGTGGTCTTTGTAGTCTGGAATAGCTGTAGTTAATTTGAGATTAGAAGAAGGAAGACCAACAACGCCAATATTTTTACTGATAATTCTATTTAGAACATCATGTTGATATCTTTCTATTTCAATAGCTGTATGGAATTTTATTTTTGTAAATTCTAAAATTTCATCAGAATTTAGTTTTACTCCATTTATAATTTTATCTCTAATTGAGGAGTTATTTTCATTCCAATGAATTTCTTGTATCTCTCGATATTCCATAGATTTGTTATCAAGGGGCTGAGAGTTTTGATTAAGTTTTAAAACCTTTTGTAGTAATCTTTGAAAGTAATAGTTTGGATTGATACCTATTGATAGGCCATGCTCTAGCGTATCAATATTCCAAATATTTAGAGCATTATCAACTGCTTGAACGCCTTTTTTTAGTGTATAGAAAGTCTCTCCGTGGTGCGAGCGAATTTTAAAACCATAATATTGCAGTTTTCTAATTCCTTGTTTTAATGTTTCAAAATGGGCTTTTTTGTAGATATTTTTTTCATCACCAACAGTATCTATATCTTTCATTACATTCTGTAGAAATGGATACTTTTCTAATATATCGATTAGACAGTTTACTTGGTATTCAAAACTTTCTTTTTTTATTTTAAACTTTGTAGCATCAAAAAAATTAGCTTCTTTTCTAAATGATGGAGAAAGCACATAACCAAAATCTGGATATTCTTTTTTGAATTTTTCAAAGCCTTCATAAAGTCCAAGAACTACATCCTCTTCTGTTGCTAAATCCTCATTTAAAATTGCTTCTTTTTCATCACTTGTAGAGCGTGATAGTGTGAATTTAAGCCTAATACTTCCAACATTATATTTATGATATAGTTCACTAGCCATGTGATAAGCAGCATCTATATGATCTTGTTTTGTATTGAGAATAATTTTTGCAAGATATAAAAGATCTAGATATCTTGAGAATTTTTCACCATCTTTTAAAACTATAAGTTTTTCAACATCTTCTACAGAGTTTATTGGTAGTGCATTTTCGCCATAGATATTTACTATTTTTTGGCTATAGATATTACCATTTTTACCATCTAAAAGTTTCTTGAGGCGTGGGTAAATAAACTCTGCTGAGAGAGAGCCTGTTAGGTGAATATGTTCTTCATGATATTTAAGTGGGAAACTCTTTAAAAAGCCATAAAATGCTATACCAATTGGGTGATTTAGTAAGTCTTCTATATCTAGCTCATCATTATTAAATAATTTGAGTTTTTTTATGAAATCTTGAAGGCATTGCGATTCATGTTCATCTAGATTCCCATAACTTAGTAATTCAAGAGAGTTAAATATTGATAAACCATTTGTTTCAATAATTATTTTATTTAACTTTTTATTTAGAGAGTTAATTTCAGACATTGATTTAATTAGTTAAAATCTTTTTTAATCGTGTAATTATAAAGTTATTTTTATCTATGATAAAGTATATAAAGTTATTTTTATCTATGATAAAGTATATAAAGTTATTTTTATCTATGATAAAGTAGAATTATTAGCAGTGTAGCTTGAGTGGAGTTAGAAAAATGAAAATAAATTTAAAAGATATCAACCTTGAAGTATTTAAGCCAGGAATTTCTAAAAAGTTATTAGCTAAAGATGATTCAAGAAACTTTCAAATAGATTTTATTAGATTAGAGCCAAATGCAAAATTAAGCCAACATAGTCATCCAGATGTTGAATGGGTATATGTTATAGAGGGTTCTATGTGTGATGAAAGTGGAGAGTTCAGCAAGGGTGATTTTTTTATCAATCCTATTAACTCACAACACTCCGTTGTTTCAGGAGCTAATGGTTGTGATATTTTATGTTGTTGGTGTGGCGAAATTAAAGATTGTTAATATGATTTAAAACTTTTTGGAAAACTTCTTCGATAGATAGGTTGCTGGTATCAACTAAAATAGCATCAGCAGCAGGCTTCAAAGGAGCTACTTTTCTATTTCTGTCTTGTAAATCTCTTTGCTCGATATCATTTTTGATTTTAGCAAAATCAGGGTTTTCACCTTTTGTTAGTAACTCATCATATCTTCTTTGGGCTCTAACTTCTGAGCTAGCATCTAAGAAGAATTTGTATTTAGCATCAGGGAAAACAACTGTACCCATATCTCTACCATCTGCTACAAGTCCAGCGTCAGTTGCAAAAGAGAGCATTTTATCATGTAACATTTGGCGTACTTTTGGATATGCAGAAGTTTTTGATGCTAGCATACCAGTTTGTTCGGTACGGATAGCTTTAGTCACATTAGCATTATTTAGAAGGACTATTATAGAATCATTTTTGACTTTAAACGATATGTCTAGTGATTCAAGCTTACTACAAACATCATTTTCACTATCTAGATTAGCACCAGCATTATAGCAGTGTAATGCCGCTATTCTATATATTGCGCCACTATCCAAAAGCTTATAGTCAAAGTACTTTGCTAATTTTTTTGATAATGTTCCTTTACCGACACCACTTAGTCCATCTACAGTTATTATCTTAGAGTTGTTCATTCTCAAAGCCTTGCATAAATTGTACTAATTTTTCAACATCTTCTAGACTAACAGCATTATAAAGACTAGCTCTACAGCCACCGACACTTCGATGTCCTTTTAAGCCATAAAAACCAGCTTTACTAGCTTCACTTAGAAATTTATCAGTTAGTTCCTCATTTGATAAATGGAATATGACATTCATGTTAGAACGATATTCTAGCTTGATATCATTTTTGAAAATTTTTGAATTATCAATAGCTGAGTAGAGTAGATTTGCTTTTTGGTTACTAAAAGTTTCTACATTTTTCAAATTTTCAAATTTGTTAATTAAATATTCTAGTGTCAACTCGAAAGTAACCCATGAGATAACAGAAGGAGTGTTGTAAACGGAATTTGATTTTTTGGTAACTAGATAGTCAAATACCACTGGAATATTATCCTTGGCGTTGATTAAAGAATCTTTGACTATAACTATAGTCAAACCAGGTATACCAGCATTTTTCTGCGCACCAGCATATATCAAACCGTAATCACTAATATTGATAGGCTTTGATAGAAAGCTTGAGGACATATCGCAGACTATCTCAGTGTTGCAAGATTTGGCAAGTTTGTTAATCTGAAAACCATCTACTGTCTCATTATCTGTGTAATATATATAGTCGTATGTGTAAGCTTGGAAACTTTGAGCAATATTATCATCATATTTCACAGCATCTACAGACGTAAATTTAGCAGCTTCTTGAGCAGCTTTTTCTGACCATTGCCCACTACATACATATAATGCTCTATCATACTTATCCGCTAAATTCATAGGTATAGCAGCAAATTGTGCCGTAGCACCGGCTTGCATTAGAAGCACAGGGTAGTTATCCGGAATGTTAAGTAAACTTCTCAGATTTTTTTGAATAGAGGCATGTACTTCATCAAAAACTTTATCACGATGTGAAATAGATAATAAAGATACGCCTGTATTTTTATAATCAACCATCATTTGTTGTAACTGTTTTATTATAGATGTAGGCACAACAGCAGGGCCCGCACAAAAATTAATTTTCATAATCTAAACAAACCTCTAATAATTTGAGCTTATTGTAACATAATTATTTTTACATAAATGATATGTTTTTAGTTGTAAACACTATTTAATCCAATCTCTCGGCTTTATATATTCATATACTTTTTCTTCTTCAGAACCAGGCTCAGGTTGCCAATTATACTTCCAAGTAGCCATAGGTGGCATTGATGATAGTATTGATTCTGTGCGTCCACCACTTTGAAGGCCAAATATAGTACCTCTATCGAAGACTAGATTAAATTCGACATATCTACCACGACGGTAAAGTTGAAAATCTTTATGCTTTTGTGAATATTCGATATTTTTTCTTTTTTCTACTATTGGTATATAAGCATCTAAGTATGAATTTGCACAATCAGTCACAAATTTGAAACATTCATCAAAAGATTTGTCATTTAAATCATCAAAAAATAACCCTCCAACGCCTCTACATTCATCACGATGTTTGAGATAAAAGTATTCATCACACCATTTTTTGAAACTAGGATAGTAGCTAGCATCATGTTTATCGCAAATATTTTTTGCAGTTTGGTGCCAATGAATAGCATCTTCCTCAAAAGGGTAATATGGAGTCAAATCAAAACCACCACCAAACCACCATATATGATTATCTGTATCTGCACCAGCAACAAAGATTCTAAAGTTAGCATGAGATGTTGGCACAAAAGGATTGCGAGGATGAATAACTAGTGAAACACCCGTCGCAATAAATGATTTACCAGCAAGTTCTTGTTTCATTACTGTAGCTGATGGTGGTAAAGCATCTCCGTGAACTCTAGAGAATGCAACGACGCCTTTTTCAAAGATTTCACCACCCTCTATAATCATAGAATTACCATAGCCTTTGAGTTTTTGTTCAGGAGTATCTGGCTTTTGCCATTTATCACTAATGAATTTAGCCGAGCTAGTCTCAGATTGCTCAAGAGTAGATGTGATTTTTTGTTGTAGTTGAGTTAAAAAGTTCTCAAATTGTGTGATTTTTTCTTGCATAAGAAGTTATAGCCTTTTATGTTGAGAATTTATATCTTAAAAGAAATATTTAAGTATATGTTATTTTAACAGTAGGAGTATAAAATTGCTTGTAAAAAAATGATTTGAATTTTGATTGTTTAGTATAAGAAGTCAAATTTTACTTTTTGCTTTTTTACGAGCTATTTCTTTTGCTTGTTGTTTTCGTTGTTTATTTAAATTTGCTAGTTTTTTGGCATCATCACCAACATGTGAAAATCCTCTTTCAGCAGCTAGTTGAGATTGTTTTTCACGTTCTGCAAAGCGTGCTTTTTGCTCTTCTGTAACTTTATCATAACAATGATGACAGCTTATACCTTTGACATACTCTAGGCGTTTTTTGTCCTCTTCGGTGATAGGCATACGACAAGCAAAGCATTGATCATAGCTACCTTTCTCAAGATCATGATTTACAGCTACTCTTGAGTCAAATACAAAACATTCACCTTCCCACATGGATTCTTCTTTTGGTACTTCTTCTAGATATTTTAAGATACCACCTTTTAGGTGATAAACCTCATCAAAACCTTTAGCTTTCATTAAAGATGTAGATTTTTCACATCTAATACCGCCAGTACAAAACATGGCTACTTTTTTGTGCTTTTTAGGGTCTAAGTTTTTGTCGACATATTCCGGAAACTCTCTAAAAGTCTCTGTACTTGGATTGATAGCATTTTTGAATGTACCTATTTCGATCTCATAATCATTACGAGTATCTACAAGTATAGTTTCTGGATCTGATATGAGAGCATTCCAATCTTTAGGCTCTACATACTTTCCACAGACTTTATTTGGATCAATCTCTTCGACACCAAGAGTTACAATCTCTTTTTTAAGTTTTACTTTTGAACGATAGAAAGGCATTTCTTGATGATAAGACTCTTTGTAGTCAATATCAGCTAGTCTAGAGTCAGATTTTAGATATGCTAATAAAGTATCTACACCTTCACGAGATCCTGCTACTGTACCATTAATACCTTCATTAGCGAGAAGTAGTGTACCTTTGACATTATTTTTTATCATAGTATCAAGCAGAGGCTGGCGCATAGCTTCATAATCTTCAAGTGTTACAAATTTGTACATTGCGCAAACAACTATTTGTGACATATTTATTCCTAGAAATTCATAATTAATATAATTAAAGATTTGCTATTATAACAAATATTACAATTTTTGTTAGAATGAGTTAATAATTGTGTCATCTCATAAATATAGTATTTGGCTAATACCAGCACAGAAATATCTCTTAGTTCTAGCTAGATGTATCAACTATAATTCTTATATTGCTAGGCAACCATCATTTATACCTCATTTAACATTATTTAGCTTTGCTAAAAATATTGTTGAAGATTTTGGGTATTGGGCAAGCCAGCTTGATTATGAGAATATCTCATTAGATATTGATAGTATAGCTATAGGTAGAGATTCTTATTTTATGAATTATTATCTCAAGTTATCAAAAACTATACAGCTAGATAATCTTTTTGCTAGAGTAAGAAAATTAGATATAGAAAGTGAGTATAATTTAGATCCTCATGTTAGCTTAGTGTATGGTGCTACTAATCATGACAAGCTTTTGGAATATCAATTTTCTAAAAAAATCATCTTTGACAAAATAGCCATAATCAAATATCTCCCAGCAGATACTACAACAACAGTCATGAGTTTTGAGATAGTTAAATCATATAAACTCTTAAATTTGTAGTTTAATAGTTTTACTTTATGATTAGATGTTTTATTATTTTGAGACTATTTTATTATATTTAATCGTTTTTTATGTTTTTTAAAAATCTTACTGCATTCAAAATTACTGATATTAATATAGATATTTTTGAAGATTCGATGAATAAGCTCGCATTTATTCCTTGTAGTAATTCTCAGAAGTCTTCGAGAGGTTTTACAAATCCATTTATAAAAGATGAACAATGCCTTTTTAAGTTTAATCATTTAGCTGTATTTTGTTTACTTACTGAAGAAAAGATTCTTCCTGCTCAAGTTATCAACCAACAAGCACAAGAATATATTCAAGAGTTAGAGCTTGCTAGATATGTAAGTAAAAAAGAAAAAACACAAATAAAAGAAGATATGGAGCAAAAGCTACTACCTCTAGCATTTAGTAAGTTTAGAAAGGTTCATGGCTATTTGGATCTGACTAATAATTATCTAATAATTGATAGTGTTTTAGAAAAGCAGATTACAGAAGTTTTAGATCTATTACATAGATGTGAAGCAAGGTTTGAGCCTGTCATCAAAGAAGAGACAGATATTCTAACAGAATGGCTTGTCGAAGATACTTATCCAGTAGATATTGAAATAGCAGAAAAATGTAAGCTAACAAGTGCTATAGGAGATAGTATGGCAAATATCTCATGTCAAGGTAGTTCGATGTTGAATGATAATATCAAATCATTTATTGATAGTGGAGGGTACATTACAGAGCTAGCTATAACTTGGAAAGAGCAGCTTGCTATGACAGCAAATACTAAGCTACAGTTCAAAAGTATCAAATTCTTAGATGGTATAAAAGATCTAAATAAAGAAGATAATGTTGGTCATGAAGTTGATTTATTGCTAATGGCAGATATTTTTGCTGAGCTTATTACAGCTATGCAAAGTTGGATCAAAGAAGATGAGAGTTTGTAAATATGACATTAAATGATAATCAATTAAAAGCATAAGAATATGGTCTAGCACATCACCTGAGTTTAAAAGAAGGGTGCAAAATTTTTTTAGAAAAAGATTTTTTGAAAGTTCAGCTGACTGAAAATGACGCTACGATAGAAAAAATATTCAAATATGATAATACTAAAGCAGGCTTAGTAGCATTGCTAAAAAGTGATGAAGTGAAAAATTTATTAGGTTTTGATTTTTCAAATTTGATATCGATTATGTGTATTTGATAACCATAGTTAATTTTGAATTAAAGTTGAAAAAATAACACTAGCTCTTGATGTTATTTTTAGTTATCATTTTTGTTAGATTCTTTTAAAAAATGTAAACTTAGTTATGGCCAAAATATATGATAATCGCCCAGCTGATTGGGATGATAAGGATGAATCAGGAGCGAAGAGCTAAAGTAGTGTATCAGAGTATAAAAGTGACAAAGTCCAAAAGAATGTAGTTAATGATAATAGTATAGTTCAAGAGGACTATGCAGGATCTCAAAAGAAGAAACTACTATCATCAAACGAAGTTCGAGAGACTAGTAAGGGTAATATTACAACAACCTATGAAGATGATACTAAGCTAACCTAACAGTCAAAGACAGCCAAAGAATCTTATCATTCAAAAGATTTTAAAAGTGAAATCAAAAAAGAAAAAATAGTAACAAAGACAGCTAATAAAACAGAAAATATAATAGCAGATAGTACGACTATTAGTACTAATAAACTTACAGAGACTAGCTCTGGTAAACATACTATCATAGCTACTAAGAATATTAATATCAAATCAAGCCAAGATCTCAGCAGAGAAGTTAGATGTTAAAGGCGCTAGTTTTGGCATGAATGCAAAAAAGCATACAGAGAAAGCACCATTTAAGCATGTCAAAGCAGAAGATGTTAAATATAATGTAAGTGAGAAGCTAATGATGAATGCTGATATCAGTAAGTCATCATTTAAGCTACAGAATTATCAAACCAAACAAGCGGAATACAAACATCTAGATGATGTTGCAGATGATGTTTATTATATATGTGAGGTTATATATAGCCCTAAGTTATCAAAGCTATATTTTGTACCTACAAATTTGGTTAGAGAAGTATTTAACTCACAACAAAAGTATTTGAATAAATCAAAGACAAACTCAGTATATAAATATAACTATGGTAAACGCCAAGTAGCAAATAGATTTGATACAAGTCCAGATTTAGAACAAGTATTATTATCAAGTAGAGATTATATCCATATAAGCTTTGTAAGAGCTAGTATGTGTATGTTAGATCAATCAGTAGTTAGTAATCCAAATATAGTAGCACTAGATTTTAGTAAGGCTAAATTAGATAGTAATACATCATTAATAAATTGGGGAGCTATAAACTCGGATTTGGACTCTAAAGTAAAAGGCTTGGGATATAAGGCAGGCTATAAGTTTGCAAATCAAGATGCAGTAGATAATGGAGTTAAGTATTTATAGAGCTTATCAGAGAGCAATATAAATAGATGGTTGGATATAGGCAAGACATATCAAGCTAGTTTGCTCTATATGGGTTTACTAATGGCAGGTAGATATAATTTCAAACAGATATCAGAGAAACAAGCAAGACTACCGTATAAACCAGATGTGATAACAGATATTGACTATGATAATGAGATAGCTATAGCATATAAATCATATTAGCATGAAATAGATGAAGATTATGGAGTGTTTGATTTGGTTACTATAGAGGAATATGTAGATAGTGAGATACTATTATCACAGACAGCGAAAGTAGTTATCAAAAATAATAAATATGTCTTAGAGGGAGATAATCATAATAAATACCCTACAGATAAAGATAATCAAATAAAAGAAGGGTTATTATTGTGGAGTAGGACAGTTAGTATAAAGCATGATAAAAAGATAGATAAGTTGAGATTAGGTAGACTTAAAATAAGTGATATCAAGAAGCAGACATTAGCAAAACCCTATCAGATAGATTATAAAGATGATAAATGGTTAGTATATGCTGATTCGAGTATCTATTGTCTATACATAATCATGATTTGGAGTATCCAACTGGAGATGTTTTGATATTTGAAGCTAGTGTGGATGAGCATTACACATTAGAGAAGTTTTATTATTATCAATTAGCTAGGGCTCAATTTGAGTTAGATGAAAAATAGTTGCTAAAGACACAAAACAAAAGCTAAGTCGTAGAGGATGTTATGAATCCTTATTAGATACTTATGAGCAATCATCAGATGAGAAAATGAAAAGCTATTTAGAAAGTACTAGTAGAATGTCATTGGTTACCAAAAAATTATAAGCTTAAGTTAACAAGCTATGGGGTTAAACTAAAAGAATAAAGTTAGGATAGTTTTATATATGAAAAGAGTAGAATGGTTCTCTGGACTGACCGTTTCTCAGCAGCACTTTCAATTACAAGATACTCTTTTTGAATCGGCTCAGCAAGAGTTGGTTAGAGGTGGTAGACACTGTTACGGTCTTAAAAATATTGAAGTAGATGAAGCTAAACTAGAACAAGGAATTATTTCAATTACGAAATGTGAGGCTATTTTACCTGATGGTACAATAATAAATATACCAGATGTTGATGGTGATGAAATCTCATTACAACTTGATGAAACTTGTATTAATAAAACCGTATATTTAGCAATATCACCTATTCCCAAAAATGCACGTCTATTTTCTGAAACTAAACTAAGTGCGACTACAGAGCGATACTATATGTCAAAGCAGACTGTAAGTGATGCAATGATGGGCGCTGAAAAATCAATAGAGTTATCTGTACTAAAATTAAATATGTATTTAATTATAGATACTTCTAATTTTCAAAAATTCATTTTATTACCAGTAGCTAAATAAGTTCAGTTAGTTCTAATAAAACGGTATTGCTGGATAAGGCTTATATTCCACCATTACTAAATATTTTTGCCAGTAATAGACTTATAAAGTATTTTAAAAAATGTTTTTATGTTAGCACAGCAAAGAAAAAACAGATTATGCAACGTTTTAAGAATGTCGATGAATATGGGACAGCAGGTCTTATTGAAATGTTGTTTGTACAACTATTAAATAGATATATTCCTATTGTAGAGCATATTTATAATAGCAGTAGGGTGCATCCAGAAGAACTTTTTAAAGTTTTACTACAATTTAGTTCAGAGTTACGAACCTTTACTCATGAAGATAAAGGATATAATGAATATATTAAATATAAACATGAAAATCTTACAGAAATTTTCTCTACATTATCTGAAGACTTAAAAAAAGCAGTTGCATGTGTTTTTGAGGAGAGATCTATTAGAATTCCTCTTAGTTATTTTGAGAAATATGCGTTGTATATTGCAAATGTGGAGAGTATTGATTTAACAAATATTTCAGAGTGGAGTTTTGTTATAGCATGTAAAACTGAAATGCCAAAAGATTAGCTTGCTCTTACATTCCCGAAAATTATTAAAATAGCATCAAAAAGTCAGATATCAAATGTTGTATCAAAACAGTTATCGGGTATTAAAGTAGTATCAATGGCTTCTTCACCAAAACAAATACCATTTATGTCTGACTATGTTTATTTTGAGCTAGACAAAAATTCAGATTTTTGGAAATCTATATATGAATCAAAGATTATGTCTATATATCTAACAAGAAAATTTTCGCAAATTGATATACAACTATGGGCAACTAAGAGGTAAGTATTATTATGTATACCAATAATGATGATGAAGTAACGCAGCGTAATTTTGGAGAAGTAAAACAAGAGCAAGTTAGAGAAATAACTAGTGAGAGTTTATTTCAAAAGGTCTCGAAACAGGAGTACATGTTTGGTTCAAATAACCTTATGAGACATGCTAGTGAGATCTTTGCTACACATTATCAAGTGATTAATCATTCTATAGACTTTAGTGTTGATAAATTAAAAATGATTTTATCAGATGGGTTGACTAAGTTTACTATTAGGTGTCAGCAAGATGGTATAGGTGATAATCTTCTTAAAAGTGCTAAGTATATTTTATGTGCATTTATTGATGAGGCAATTTTAGCTACAGAATATGGGCAAAATATACATTGGTCTCAGCAATCTATGTTAGGTAGTAATTTTAATGAGTCATGGGGTGGAGAAACATTCTTTAAAATTAGACTATTTTGCTTAGATAATATTTCTGAATATATAGAAGTGTTTGAGCTTATTTATATATGTTTATGTCTTGGATTTAAAGGACAGTTTTCTAGTAAAACAAATGGAAAGCTTATGTTAGATAGGCTTAAAAGAGAATCATATGATGTTATATGTCAATATAGAGATTTACATGATGATGCCTCTATCGCAAAACACTGGCAGACAGATTATGAGCCTAAAGCCCCTATAAAATATAAGCATACTTTTTCTATATTTTTTGGAGTTATTTTAGCTATACTTTTAGTTATATATAGGTCTTTCATTTTTTATAAATCAAGCAGAACAACCTGTTTTGAAAGATATTGATAATACTAAAAATCAGCTTATATCATCATATGAATCATCACCACTTGTCGCGACTGTTTCTAAAGATATAGTCAACGAATAACAAGGTATTTGGAGATAGATCTATATGACTAATCTTTTTAGAAAAATTCCTTTAGCTTTGAGTAAGTTTATAAGAACTCGATAGTTCTTATTTCTTGTTGTGTTTTGTGTTATTTTATTATTGATTTGGCTATTTATACCTGGTGTTTCATTATTCGGATTTTCCATTTTAAAATCCACAAATGCTAAGCTGTTCACAACACTACTTCTTATAGTAGTTATATTAATATATGTATTACATAAGAAAAATCTATTAAGCTTTTCATCTTTCGTTGTATTTCTTGAAAAAGAAAGAATAAAAAAACTAAAGCTCTTAATTTAACAAGTTATAGGGTAAGAGAAGAGTTAAAAAAAACTATCTTTATTACTAAAGAAAAGAAAAAAATAAGTAAGATTAATACTCCGGTATATACTATTCTTGGAGATAATAAGGAATGTATAGAAGCTCTTATGAGGCATACTTCTAAGAGTAGTATTACAAATGACTCTATATCAGTTGTAGATAAATTTAATAGTTCAGAGTTATCGTGGAATATATCTGTAGATAAAGCACTAATAGCGTTGTTTAATCTCAAAAACTTTTATGGACTATTTCAACATATTTATGCAATGGATAAGCACTATCCTATTAATTGTATTATTTATGCTATTAGTTTAGATAAGATTTTTGAATCAAAAGATGCTATATCCTCATATCAAAAGAAAATCCAAACAGAAATTTTTGAGCTAAGAAAATATTTAGAAAAAATAAATAAAAAATTCTATATTTAAATACCTGTATATGTTGCTTTTACAGGTATGGAAGTTATATATGGATTTGAAGATTATTTTTCTGTAGCTTCAGATAAGTTCAAATATGATCCATTCGAAATTACTCTAGCTGAGAGTGAATCAATTAGCTTTAGACGAATAAGAGAAAAATTCCAAGAATTTTTTGATAGTCTGAATGAAAATATTATTGTTAAATGTGATAATACACAATCTACGGAGAAAGTAATTAATATTATCACTTTCTCTAAACAAGTACTTTTTTGCTTAGATACTATAGAATCTAGTCTAGATAGATTTTTTGATAATAAGATACAAGAGCAAATATTAGTCAGAGGTTTTTATTTTGTTAGTTATAAAAACTCTGATATATGCTTTGATTTTATGCGAATGCAAAGCCTAAATAAAGCAAAAAAATCAATGGATCAAAGAGTATATTTCTTAGATAATCTATTTTAAAAAATTATCTTAAAAGAAGTCTATAATTTTGGTGAAAATACTACTTATATTAAAAAGTTAAAGTATAGAGACTATAGTAAATCTGCAGCTTTACTATCATGCGGTTTTATATTGTCGTTTGTTTGGATTAAAAGTTCTTTATCTTACATAAATTTATTTAATAGTCTAGATTCTAAATATAACAAAGCTTTACATTCTAATATAGGTGCTAATAATGCCGCAATTGAATTTGCTAAACAAATAAATTATGAACATGATCTTTCATTATATGGACTATATTACAATAAGGCTCTTATTACGGATATATTTAAAATATATCAAAGACTTGTACAAATTAAGTTTTTACCAGATTTACAGAGTGATATAGAGAAGCAACTTAGACAAGCAATCAAAGAGATACCTAAAGATAATACTGCTAATTCAAAACAAATTGAGCATTTAAATATGTGGTTAGCTACATATTTAATATTAGTAAATAAAGAGCATTTTAATGAAGCTTTTTTTACTAGAAATATTCATGCTATGTGGAAAAAACAGAAAATATCGGCTCAGGATCTTTCTGATAAGGAAGAATTATAAAAGCTATTATTATTTCTAGCTTTCCAGATACTATTAAATTAAATAAGTCTTTATTATTTGAGGCTAGAAATATCTTAAGATCAAGCTCAACCTATGTTTTAGCATATCAAATGTTAAAAGATAAAGCATTAATAGATAGTGAAGAGTATATTTTGTTAGGAGATTCTGGAGACTTAAATGCAAGCTTAGTATTTGATAATAAAGTGGTCAAATTGCCAGCTCTTTACACCAAAAAAGGCTACTATAATATTTATCTCAAAAATCAGGTTGAATACTTAAAACAAGCTGCGAAAAGTATGTGGGTTTTATCAGAAGAAGATAGTCTTGATAAATTATCTCTAGTTTCTTTAAAATCTAATATGGATATTTTGTATTGGAATGATTATTTAGAAGTATGGAATAAAGCATTAGATGATATTAATATCCAAAGAACTACGAGTATTAGTACACTTATAAAGATCCTAAATAGTTTAACTGTAGAAAATAATTCGATCATATTAGTGCTTAAAAAGATTACACAAAATACTAATTTTATAAGTGTAGAAGATATATCTAGTAAAGTTGGACTAAGTAGTAATAATAGAAATATAGTAACCTCAAGTTATAGAGGACTCATTAAGTCACTTGCAGAATATAAAAAGTCTTAAGCTAGTGAAGGCGATTCATCTAAAGGCTCTGGAACTATATCTATGATAGCAAGTAAATTGGGCGATATTCGAAAATTTTCTTGTGGTTATATCGTTATCTAGCTAACCTGATTTAGATGCATTTTTATTAGTACAAAATAAAAAGGACTCAGCTATATTCAAAAACCTGTCAAGTTTATGGGAGATGTGAAATAATGCTCCACAACCTGTAAAAAAATGGACATCCTAACTCGTAAATATTACGACTTGAGTTCTCAATGATATGGCAATGAAAGAAATAAATATGCGTTGGCAGAAATGGCCATTAAGTTATTATGATAGCTATTTAAAAGATAGATATCCAATAAGACTAGAGTCACGCAAAGAAAGTTCAACAAAATCTTTCATTGAATTTTTTAAAAAAGATGGTGTTATGCAAAAATTCATAAGAGAAAATATGTCATCACTTATTGAGAAGAGTTCTAATTCTAGTGGGTATGTTTGGAAAAAGTATTATGGTGAGCCATTTGCATATGATAAGAACTTTTTAGAAATGATTAATTCGTTTAATATGATAGAAAATAGGTTCTTTTCTAATGATGGGATAGGCTTTAAATTATTTTTGACGCCAGAATTTTTAGCTAAAGACTTATCGGTACTAACTATAAATTATGCGAATAAATCATATAGTTATGCTAATGGACCTCAGGAAGGTTTTATTATTGAGTGGCCAACTACTAATATTAATAAATCTCCTGTAACTATAAGCTATACATCAAAAGAGAATGAGACAAATATGATAAATTTTGATGGAGAATGGAGACTATTTAAATTTTTGGAAAAAGGAAGTATTAGCTACAATGATTAGAAGGGCGTTAATATATTTAAAATATATAATGACAAAAATATTTTAGCGGAATACATATTAAAAACCAGTAGTTTGGATGATAAGTTTAGTTTTGATACTTTTAAAAAGCTACATGTGTTTGATAACATTGATAACTCTCGTGAGGTAAATAAATGAAGCGAAATTTAGTTTCAAAAACGATAATAAGCCATATTAGTACTTTAATTATTATATGGATATTATTACCTTTTTTTAAATTATCTAGCTATGATCTTTTTGCTAGCGAGGTAGTTAAATTATTTTTGACTTGTATGTATTTTATTACCTTTTATGTAATTAAAGCGCATAAAGATTATAAGATTAATTTTAATAGTGCAGATCAAGAATATAATGGTTATCTGTCTAAGTTTTCAGAAGCTTTAAGAGAACTTATTTATTTGCGGACAAAGAACATCAGATTTTTTAGGGGACGAGGATTATATAGATCACCATGGTTTCTAACACTTGGACTATCCGGTAGTGGAAAAACCACAATAGTTAAAAATTGTAATATTCATTTTAATTCAAAATATAGTGAAACTAGTGCAAAATCAAATAAACCTACTTTTGATTGGTATAGTTCGCCAGATATAACCTTCATAGACATCAACTTTAAGTTAACAGAAGTGAATAGAGTCGAAGAAGCAAGCTTATTTGATAATGTTATAGATCTGATTAAAAAGGAATCGCCGTCTTAAGCCTTTAGATGGATTAATTCTAAATATAAATGCTGAGCGTCTTATTACCGAAACTCCAAATGAGTTAGAAAGAGACTTTAACAAGTATAAAAATATTTTAAAAAAGATATATAACAGTGGTATTAGAAATATTCCTATATATGTTTTTTTAACTAATATGGATAAATTACCTGGGTTTGTAGAATATTTTGATCCAAAGAGTTTTGATGTTACTAATAATATCTTAGGAGTAACATTACCATCCTCAAATGTTTCAGAACCACTTGATTGGTTGGATGATCAATTTAATAATATAATCAATAATATCAATGAAAAGGTTTTCTCTAGTATTAGGAAAAAGAATTCAAATATAGATAATAATAGAGCCTTTTATTTTGTTAGATATTTTTCTTATCTATGCGAAAAATTAAATTCTGTATTAGCTGATGCTATTTATGAAAATAACTACACTAAGAGTTTATATTTTAGAGGTGTTTATTTTACTGCCATTAGTACAAATAAAATACATCATTTTGATAAAGCTAGATCTGATGTCTATTTTTAAAAAAATATAATGAAAGATGTTATATTGAAAGAGGGTAGAAAAGCGACATTTATCGATAATACGGTTCATTTTTTATCAAAACATAAAAATTATGTTTATTCTGCCTCTGGTGTTACAGTTGTTGGTTTAGTTTTGTCTTGGATAACAGGATATACTCAAGCATCATATTATTTAGCGGAAGTCAAACATACAAATAATACTCTACAACCTATAATAGGAGCTCCTTTATATAGTCCAAGTTATTGGGAGCGTATCAGAAGTTAGCATATTTAGCGAAATTAAAAAATACAAAATTTGCAAGCTGGCACCATTTTGGTTTTAGTTTTCCTACATCAATAGATAAAGTTTTAAATGAGCAATATAATATTGAATTGAAAGAAGTATTTAGACCATATGTGTTGCAAGAAATTAAAAGCAATATCCAATCTTTAATAAGTAATATTGCGAATATTGGTGACAATGAAACAGTTGACAAAGCTCAGAAAATGTAGACTTTATATGCCTGGCCAATGATGTATGTAATGTTTGATAAAACACAACACATGGATACTAAATTTATAAAAGATAATTTAGATAGCTATTGAAAGAATATACAGCAATGATAGTGAGACACTAAATTCCTTAGAGGTTTATTTAGATGATCTACTTTTATTGCCAACAGATTCTTTACATAGTAAATTAGATAACTCTTTAATAGAGAAAGCGAAGAATGTATTGGGTGGCGATATTTATGTTTATAGAGCATATGAGCAGTTTAAACAAAAAAATATAGAACAAAAAGCAAATTATAGACTAGTAATAATAGGTGGTCTACAGTATGTGAATTTATTTGAAAAATCTATAAGTATTAATTACATTTATACTATAGATGGATGGCAAAATTATTCAAAAGAGAGTTTAGTAAAAGAATTAGAAATAGCTGAGAAAGACTAGTGGGTTTTTGATTCAATAGATCATAAAACTAAATTTGATGCAACTAAAGCTAAATCAAAAATATTTGATCTTTACTGGAATGATTATGAACCGTATAGGTTCATGCGTTAAAGAATATTAAATTTAGAAAGACAAAATTTCAACAAAAATATAATGATAGTAGAAATAATAGCTATATATCTGTTTTTGATCAAATATTCACTCAGTTAAAAACTAATTTAACTTTGGATGTAGTTTCTTCAACAAATGGCAATGATAAGAAAATGATAGCATCTTTAGTGAACTTCGTTAACAATAGATATAGAGTCGATCAGTTGAATGAGAAGATTAGTTTGCTCGAAAAATTAGTCATGATAATGAGTGGTAATTCAAATACAAATCAAGAGCAAGCTTTTGTGGTATCTGAATTGATAGCTACAAATAAACAGGACTCTTTAATAGGACTAAAAGAAATGGTTAAAGAGTTGCCTACATCAATGACATTTTTAGTTGATAGTTATTTAAGTAGTTTTACTTATAGTATGTTTGATGCAGGCGCTATTTATGATACAGATTTATGGAATAATAAGCTTTCACAGTTTTGTTCAAGTAATTTGGCATCAAATTATCCTTTTGCGAACTCAAAAGATGAGCTAGGACTAAGTGAATATAAAGAGCTTATGTCTAAATCTAGTGACTTGATGAATTATATAAATAATAATGTTTTACCATTTGTTATAAAAGATAAATCCGGTTTATTGACCATCAAAGAAATTAATGGTGTGAAGTTTCCTTTTGATAAACATTTATTCAAGCAAATCAATGTTATTTCTCAATTGAATGCATTAACAAAAAATAATAATAATTCAGCTGAAGATAAATTGAATATGACAGTAGGTTTAACACCTGTACTTCTTTCAAATGATTTATCTGGAATAGATATTATGTATGACAATAAGAAGCATGGTTATTTCAATGGCCCTCAATATCAACAAGATTTCTACTGGCCAGCAACAAATAACGATACTAATGGTACAGTACAGATAATATGGCATTATAAGAATAAAGAAGATGTTAAAAATGTTTATACTGGACCTTGGAGTTTAATAAACTTTTTATCGCATTTTGAATACAATCAAAAAGATGATACTTATACTATTAAATTTAATAAGAGTTTTGCGACATATCAAATTTCTACAAAAGGTAAAGGTAGTATAAATAGCTTAGGAAGCTTAGAAAATTTACAATGTAAGTTTTAAGAGAGAGAAATGTTAGGTTTTTTAGAAAATTATATAATCGATGTTACAAATAGTATTGAGTCTTTAGATATATCTGAAGTTCAATATAGTCAAGAATTTGAAGCTATTGAAAATGAAATACAGAAGTTACAAAATGTAGTATCTGAAACACCTGACTGGCAATTAATTATTGAAAATGGTAAGGTGTTTTAACTACTCAAGGTAAACATCTTAAAATTATCACTTATGTAATATTAGCACTATATCAGAAATATAAAGTAGGTGGACTACTTGCCGGTCTATACATATTTTCTAATATTCTGACTCAAGAAAAAGATGCTATTATGCCGTATGGGAAAAGGAAGAGATCTCGAATAAACTTGATAACATGGATGGTGAAATTCATAGCAGATTATCGAGATAGAAATCCTCAAGATTTATAATTAAAAGATTTAGATCGAATAGATCAAGCTAAACAAGATCTGATTAGTTGGTTTAATGAGTACCATACAGATGATGACAATTTAGCATTATTACAAATTTATGATTGGTTTCTTAATGCAAAGAAAACTTTAGAGAATGAAAAAAGAGTTCAAGAGCAGAAAACAGTATTAGCTCAAAAAGAGCAAAAAAGGCTAAAGCAAGAACAAGAAGCTTTGGCATTGCAACAGAGACAAGAGTAAGAAGACAGAGATTTAGCCAAGACACAATCTATTGAAAATGAAATAGAAGAGCAGGATTCTAGTGTTAAAGATTTAGCAATAGACGATTTTGCTAGTGTTAAAGAGTATGCTAGATCTGAATTGCTTGATAGATTAGCTTTTTGTAAAGATAATCAAGATGATTTATTTACATTGCTAGTCCAATCTAGAAAAATCTTGTGGAATACTATTTATTATAATGACTTGTATGAAGAAATCATAGAAACTAGTACTTCACCTGATTTAGCAGAATTAAATCAGATATTATGTATTTCTGATCCTATTTTTAAATTAGCTATGAAATTGAAATCATATAGCATTTTCACAGCTTATAATCAAAACATTGTTTTTTTGAAGTGGATTATTAAATTTAGAAATTTTGTACTATGAAAAAGAAATATAATATATACTTTGAATATTATTTATAATATACCTAATTATTTTTTTGATGAAAATTAGTAAGAATGATTTGTATGAGGCTTTCTAAATTTATTTTTAAACTGAAAAGTTTTAAATATGCTGATGCTTTGTTATTGAACATTAATGATAATCTCGATTTAGAGAACATGTTTTATATACCGGAAATACAAATTTCAGAGATTCTAAAGTATAAGAATGATTTTGATAGAAATAAGCGATTTTTAGCAAGAGCTTTTTTATATTCATATTTAAAGAGTAAATATTATATTGATGACTATACTATACAGATCAATAGATATGGCAAACCATTTTTAAAAAAAAATACAAGAATTGATTTTAGTATTTCTTACTCAAAAGAATATATATTAATAGCAGTAAGTGATAAATGTAAAGTTGGTGTTGATATTGAGTATATAGATGAAAATATTAGTCATAATGAACTTAAAGAAGTTATTATGCATGATAAAGAAATAATTTATTATGATCAGCTTGAAACAGATATTGATAAATTAAATTTTTTTTTAGAAGTATTTAATATAAAAGAATCTATAGTTAAAAGCATTGGTGTTGGCTTATATATGGATATCAAAAATATTTGTACATTAGATTTGATAAAATCACATAAATCTCAAGAAACATTAGTGTTGAATATTTTTGATGAAATTAAATTTGACTATAAAACAAGTTTAAAATTTTTATAAAAAATAAATAGTTATGAATAAAAAATTAATAGAAGAGGATTATCAAAGAATAGTTTACGATTGGAATAAGACGGATAATGACTATCTAAGAGACAGGACGGTTTATGAATTGTTTGAAGAGCAAGTACTTAAGAATCCTGATGCTATAGCTATAGTTTTTGAAGATCAAGAAGTTACTTATAAAGAGTTAAATGAAAGAAGTAATCAGTTAGCAAGATATATAAGAAAGCAATATAGACGAGCTACAAATCAAGAACTTAAGCCAGATACATTAATTCCTTTATGTTTAGAAAGAGGGATAGATATGGTGATAGGAATCCTTGGAGTGATGAAATCAGGAGGTGTATATGTACCGATGGATCCTGATTATCCAGCAGATCGTTTGAAACATATATTATCTAATACTAATGCTAAGCTAGTCATTACTCAAAACCACATAGAATACAGATTTAAAGAAGTAACAGATATACTACTTATATCAATTAATGAGCAAAATAGTCAAACTGTATACCAAGGTAAGAAAGCTACAAACCTTTCTCAATATAGCCAAGCTACAGATTTGGCATATGTGATATATACGTCAGGTGCAACTGGATTGCCTAAGGGAGCTTTAATATCAAATTATCAGGTGATAATAAAATTACAAAGTATAGTTGAGACATTTAATATAAAACCAGAGAATGTTTTAGGATCAAGGATTAACTATATTTTTGATCCTTTTTTAAGAGAATTATTTATTGGTTTAATAACAGGGGCTAAACTAGTTCTTTTCTCAAAAAAGGAATTAATAGACTTTTATGAAATATCTAATAAAGTTTATAAGTATAAAATTAATTATTTAATTTTTGTTGCTTCTCAGCTTGATCTGTTTGTTGACTATTTGCTTACAAATAGTAGTATGTTAGACAAAGTAAAGAGCTTATCTTTTTGATACAAGAATTAATGATGATAAATTATTAAGAATCCGAAATGAAAATTATGATGATATTATGTGTAGTCTTTTAACATATTATAAAAGTTTAAAGTATACTGACTCTCATATAAAAACACTTCTTAAAGTTAGTGAAATAGAAAATGAGTTATCAAAACAACAAATATCTGGTAAATTGATACACTCGAATATAACTTTATTCAAAGCTTTAAATGAGGATTCTTGATTTGATTATAAAGGAAAAGACAAGTTTTATAATTATATGAAATCTTTAGATGATAATAATGTGGGGCTATATGCCCAAAAGCTTAAAGTTATAAGTGTTGATGCACATCATGGAAATATTTTAGAAAACATAGACTTATTAGAATTAATACAATTATTAGAAAAATAAAAAATAGATTATGAGGTTTAATATGATAAATTTGTTGCAAGAAAAATGGGAAAGAAGAGCGACAGTTAGAAGCCGTTCAAGAATAGTATATGATAAAGCCGCAACAGGGTACTATTACCCAATATCAAGAGCACCTTTGGCTATACATCCGTATATTTCATTAAAAGGTGAAAAAGCAAGAGAGTTTCTGTTAATTCAATCATTATATAAATACTCAAATGATATCGCTTCTATAGAAACAAGAGTTGTTAATGAAGTAATTCTGAAGGCTATCTCAGATAAAATAGATGGTATTACTTTTGATGATGAACAAAAAATTAATTTATATACGATAATGGTAGATGAAGCATATCATGCATATGTAGCCTTTGATGCCATATTACAAATTAAGGAAGAAACAGGAGTTTCCCCTCTGGAACTACCGAAAACAATAGAAATAGAAAAGGCGATTAGTAATATAAAAAGTAAGTTAAATACTAAGTATCATAATGTGTTTGAATTTATATGTGTTTGTTTAGCAGAAAATACATTAACTAAAGAAATAGTAACAATGACTGATAAAGAAGAAACACATCCATATTTTCAAAAAATAATAAAAGATCATTTAACAGATGAAACCCGTCATTCTGGAGTTTTTTATAAATTACTTTCTTATGTGTGGATGAATTTGAATAATGAATATAAAAAGCATATAGGTAATGTGTTAGCAGAGTTTATAGAACTATATCTTGATTTAGAAGTACAAATTGCTTTTGATGAACAGATTTTGAAATCAATAGGACTATCAATAGAAGAAATAAAAGAGGCTATTGATGATACTTATGGAGAATTTAAATTAACTAAAGAACATCCTATGTTAAAAAATATTTTAAACATATTAGAAAAGACTAGAGTATTAGATGAGTATTCGTTAAAAGGATTTCAACAAAGAGATTGGATTTAAAAAAAACTATGAAAGAGTTACATATATTTATTAGTCAGAATTATCAAAATCATGAAGAGTTAAAGAATGAGATTATAGATTTCGGTCATAAAATTTTTGAATCTATAAATGATCAAAAGATAGATGTCGCAATATATTTTGAATATAAAGATTTTCTAGATATGATAACTAATTCATCTAATACTGTAGGAAGCTCTTTATTAGTATTAGACAAAGGTATTTATATTAATTTATCTAAAAGTGTTTTTAAGTTATCAGATGATAGTAATATTGATAAAATCTTAGATATCTTAATATTATTGTCTAAGGAAAGTTTAGAATTGAATTCATATCCTTTGGTAAATTTAGTTGATGAGTTTAAAGTCAACTTTTCAGAGGATGAATATAATCAAATATTTTACAATTGGAATCAGACAGACAATGACTATCCAAGAGACAGGACGGTTTATGAATTGTTTGAAGAGCAAGTACTTAAGAATCCTGATGCTATAGCTATAGTTTTTGAAGATCAAGAAGTTACTTATAAAGAGTTAAATGAAAGAAGTAATCAGTTAGCAAGATATATAAGAAAGCAATATAGACGAGCTACAAATCAAGAACTTAAGCCAGATACATTAATTCCTTTATGTTTAGAAAGAGGGATAGATATGGTGATAGGAATCCTTGGAGTGATGAAATCAGGAGGTGTATATGTACCGATGGATCCTGATTATCCAGCAGATCGTTTGAAACATATATTATCTAATACTAATGCTAAGCTAGTCATTACTCAAAACCACATAGAATACAGATTTAAAGAAGTAACAGATATACTACTTATATCAATTAATGAGCAAAATAGTCAAACTGTATACCAAGGTAAGAAAGCTACAAACCTTTCTCAATATAGCCAAGCTACAGATTTGGCATATGTGATATATACGTCAGGGACTACAGGGTTGCCTAAGGGAGTGATGATTGAGCACTCTAGTATTAATAGTTTGGTATTTAATAAAAATATAGATATAAGTGAAAGTGATGTTTTTGCTTTTTTATCATCACCAGTATTTGATGCTTCAGTATTTGAAATTTTCTGTTCATTACTATTGGGTTCGAAATTGATAATTCCTAAAGATATAAGACATTTAATATCATCCAGTAAAGAATTAGGATATTTTTTGAGACAAAATAAAGTCTCTATTTTATGGTTAACAAAGACGTTATTTGACTCTATTTACATACAAAATAAAGATCTTTTTGCTGAGCTAAGATATTTAATTATAGGAGGGGAAGCATTAGATGTTAATTTAATTAATAGTTTAGTTAGTCAAAGAAACAAACCTAAAAAAATTATCAATGGTTATGGACCGACTGAGTCTACTACATTTACTACATTTTATGAGATCACAAAAGAAATAGAGATAGAAAGTTGTCCTATAGGGCAACCGATTAATAATAGAAAAGTTTATGTATTAGATGAGTATAGATATCCAGTACCGCTAGGAGTGGTAGGAGAATTATATATAGGAGGTGCTGGGTTAGCGAGAGGTTATCTTAACCGAGATGATTTGACGGCGGAGAGATTTGTATCTAATCCGTTTGCGACAGAGTTAGATATAGCTAATGATTATACGAGATTATATAAGACGGGAGATTTAGTAAGGTGGTTACCTGATGGTAACTTAGAATATATAGGTAGGAATGATTTTCAGGTTAAGATTCGTGGGTATAGGATAGAGTTAGGAGAGATAGAGAATCAATTACTAAAGATAGAAGGTATTAATCAAGTAGCGGTATTAGCAAAAGAGAATGAGGAAACTAAATCTAAATATTTAGTAGGTTATTATGTGCCGCAAGAATTAGGTAAATTTAAACAAGAGAGTTTGCTAGAAGAATTATCAAATGTATTACCTGAGTATATGGTACCGAGTATACTAGTTGAACTGGAGAGTTTTCCTCTTACAATAAATGGTAAGTTAGATAGAAAGAAATTATCAAATACAACTACTAACTTTAGTAATTATACTCAATTTAACCCATATGATAATATTGAAAAATATATTGGAAATCTATGGTTAAAAACTTTACCAATAAAGCCTGAAACTTTAAATAGCCATAGTAGTTTTTTAAATCTTGGAGGTAATTCATTATTAGTGACAAAAATAGTCTCTTCTATAAATAATGAATTTGGAATATTTTTAAAAGCTAGTGATTTATTTAAATATAGAACCTTAGGTGAATTATCTCAACATGTAAGAGAAAATCTAAAATTTAGTAATAAAGCCTTCAACTTTAAACTACAAAAAAACATAGATGTTAAATCTTTTAGTCTTACAGATGTACAAAACGCATATTTATTTGGAAGAATGGAAGGTCTAACTTTAGGTAATATATCAACCCATGTCTATATAGAACTATGTTTTGATGATATAAATGTGCAGAAGCTTGAATTAGCAATAAATAAGCTTATTAGAAGGCATGAACAATTAAGGACAATAATAAATATTAATGAAAATACTCAATCAGTTATAGCTGATGTGCCAGTTTTTCATCTTAATAAAGAAAATACACAAGTTATAAGACAAAATATGTCTCATCAAGTTTTTGATATTGGTAAATATCCTCTGTTTGATTTTAAATATAGTATAGATGGCTCTAATAAATATATTCTACATTGTAGTTTTGATGCTATTATTACCGATGTTTATAGTTTGTCAATTATATTTAATGATTTAAATAGTTTTTACAATGACCATGAACTTCTTAAAATAGAAGTTTCATTTAGTGATTATATAAATTTTAATTTTGAGTTTAAACAAACAAAGTATTACAGTGATGCTAGAGAATATTGGGCTAGAAAAATACCTAATTTACCGAAATATCCTCAATTACCATTATTAAATCACCCTAATAATATTAAAAAAATTAGTTTTAGTAATCTTAATAGGGAAATTTCAAAAGACATTTTTTCCAAATTGACTGATAAAGCTACAAAATTAAATATAAGCGCTACAAGTGTCTTATTATTTTGTTACGGTTTTATTTTATCTAGATTTTCTGGTCAAAATGATTGTTTAATAAATTTAACTCTGTTTAATCGAGAGTATTTTCATAAAGATATAGACAAAGTTGTTGGTGATTTTACAACATTAGAACTTTTTGGATTCTCTTTATCTGATAAGAATAAATTAAAAAATACTTTATTAAACATACATAATGATCTATGGAAAGATCTTGATTATAAAAGTTATAGTGGTGTTGAAGTAATAAGAGATATTAGAAAGTACAATAAATTATCTCCAAATGACTTAATTGCTCCTTATGTATTTACAAGTGCAATAGGACATAATTTATTTCCAGAGAATTTCCTTGGTAATAAATTTGAAGGAATAAGCTTTGAATCAGCACAAACTTCTCAATGTATTATTGATAATATTGCTAGAGAAACTAAACAGGGTATCTCTATTGACTGGTATTATGTTGAGCAACTATTTGATTCAGAGGTAATTTCATCGATGCATAAAGCCTACTGTGATTTAATAGAATATTTAGCGGAATCAGATTGGGAAGAGAAACTTCCAGAGTTAATTTTACCTGAATTAGATAGATCTATAATAGAAGCGGCGAATGGTTATATTCGTTCAGAAGTAAAAGCTACATTAGTTGAGTTATTTACAAGCAGTTTAGAAAGTAATTTATCTTCTATAGCAGTAATTGATTATGAGGGTAAATATAGTTATAAGACTATTTCTGATTATGCAAACTCTATTAGTCTATACTTACATGATCATGGTTTATGTAAAGTAGGTAGATTAATAGGAGTATTAAGTGAGAAAAGTCATAGACAAGTAGTGGTAACACTAGGGATAATGCAGAGCGGTTCAGGATATTTACCATTACATGTAGATTGGCCAAGGGGTAGATGTGATGAAGTATTATCAGAGGGTAATGTAGATACAGTACTACTATCTAGCTCTGAGTTTAATGGCTGTATAAAGGGTAGTGATATAGAGGATAAATATAATTGGTTAATTATTGAAGATATTATCAACTATAAATCTGATACTAAGCTAGAGAGCTTATCTAAACTAGACTTAGATGATATAGCCTATGTAATATTTACTTCAGGAAGTACAGGTAAACCTAAAGGAGTAACCATATCTCATAAAGGAGCTGTAAATACGATATTGGCAGTTAATGAGAGATTTAATATTAATAAGCAAGATAAAGTATTAGCGTTATCAGAGTTAAGCTTTGATTTATCGGTATATGATATTTTTGGTTTATTGGCAGCTGGAGGGACAATAGTATTTCCAGATCAGAAAAGAACTAAGGAGCCAAGTCATTGGTATGATTTAATAGAACAATATACTGTAACTATCTGGGATACAGTACCACAATTAATGAGTTTATTAGTTGATTATGTAAGAGATAGTAATAAACAATTACCTTCATTGAAAGTTACTTTAATGAGTGGTGATTGGATACCATTGAATCTTCCTAAACAAATTAAAGAAGTATGCCCTAATATAACTGTAATGAGTTTAGGAGGAGCAACAGAGGGAAGTATCTGGAGTATATGGTATGAAGTTAACGATATAGATCCAAATTGGAATTTTATTCCATATGGACAAGCTATGCCAAATCAGAGGATGTACGTGCTTAATGAGCAAGGTCAACATAATCCTATAGGGGTGATAGGGGAGATTTATATAGGAGGTCAGGGGGTAGCAGTAGGTTATTGGCAAGATCAGGAGAAAACAGCTGCTAGCTTTATAAATCATCCAGAATTAGGAAGGTTATATAAGACGGGAGATCTTGGTAAATGGCATAGAGATGGCTATATAGTTTTTGAAGGAAGAAAGGATAGTCAAGTAAAATTAAATGGTTATAGAGTTGAGTTGGATGAGATATCATCAAAGTTAGCTAAGTTACCAGGAGTTGAAAATGCTTTAGTAAAAATTCAAGAAACAAACAATAAGTCATACTTAATTGGTTACTTAGTATCAGAGAATGATAATAAAGAACATTTATCAGAAATTAGTCACGATGAAAATCAGATAATTCAGTATAGAATTAATCAATCTGGTATAGATAATAAATTAGGTATAACTTACTCTATGGATATTGATTTGCTTGAATCTGATTTTAGATTACGCAAAAGTTACAGAAATTTTATAGATACTAAAATTTATAAATATCAAATAGAAAATAAAATTGATGAAGTGCAAAAAAATATTAGTCACCAATGTTCTCGATCTAAAAATACTATTAACAAACAAGAGCTATTAGAATTACTTTCAAAAATTTCTGGCTTAAAGTTAGAAGATAAAGTAATTCCAAAATATAGATATCCATCTGGAGGCTCATCCTATAGTGTTAGAACTTATATAAATATTGAGAGCAATATAGCAGATATTATAGCGGGACAATATTATTATAACCCTATAGAAAAAGCTTTATGCGGAGTTGAAAACAAATCATTAATAAATAAATTTTTAGATAAAAATGCTTTTCATTTTGTGGCGCATATGCCTGCAATTAGGCCTTTATATAACGACTTTTCTCTTAAATTAACTTATATTGAAATGGGACACATGTTGGGGTTACTAATTCCAAATTTAAATAAACTAGGGATTTCATATAAAGTTGAGTTAAACTCATTCATAGATGAAAGACAGGATAATATATTTTTAGGCTCATTAGTATTATTTCCAGTTGAAGAAACTCCACAATCAATAACAAAGTTTAATTTTAGGATACTAGATCACGACAAAACAAGAAATGCATACGTTGATGAAAATAGTATTCCTCTTATTAAGCTAAAAGAAGAAAGTATTTTCACACGAAGTGGAGATTTCTATCAAACTCACGTTATGGAATCTGCTAATCTTTTATTAAGTATAGATGCACCATCTGATAAAAAAGATAATAGCTCTAATATGTCTCTTCTTGTTGAATCATGTATTTTTGCACAGTGTCTTAGCGAAAGCTTGTATGAAGATAATATCGGTAGTTGCATGCTTGGAACAACTATTGATAATGGTATTTATACAGTAGCTTTTGGTAAAATTGATGAAAGGCAAAAAATTCTTCCTGAAACAAAAGTTAGTCAACTTTGTTTAAAAGATTTGGTTAATAAAGAGCTATCAAACTCTCTTCCTAATTATATGTTACCATATGATTATATTGTGCTAGATCATATTCCTTTAACTGCTAATGGAAAAGTAGATTACAAGCTTTTACCTTCTTTAACAATCAATTTAGATGCTTCTTATGTTAAGCCTCGTAATGATGTCGAAGAAAAATTATGTATATTATGGAGTAATATTTTAGAACTTGATCAGATTGGGATACATGATAGTTTTCTTAAACTGGGGGGTAATTCTTTTACAAGCATTAAATTGATAAATGAAATGAAGTCTAACTATAACGTCAATATACAAGTTTCAGATCTATTTAAATACCCTACGATTGCTGAAATAGTAGAGAATTTTAGTTTTAAAGAAGTCAGCATGATAGATGAAGGTGAAGATGAGGATATTTTATGGATATAATAAAAGCAGCAAAAATAATTTATCAGATTAGGTTATCTGGCGGACAAATTTTTTTAAAAGATAATCGCTTAGGTCTAAAAGGAGATGCGTCAAAAAACTTCCTCGAAGAGGTTAAACAAAGTAGCGATACAATTAAACATTTGTTGAGTTTGAATGAGTCGAATAAAAGTGAAATATTAAAATTATTTACATGCTTATCTGAATCTGAATATCAGTTATCAGACCTTCAGAGATCTATTTTTGTTCATGTAATAAAACTTCAAGATAGTTCAACATATAACGTTCCATTATGGTTTACCTTTAAAGGTAAAATGCAGTTACATCAATTACAGCATTTTATTAAATATATTGTAGCCAGTTTTCCTATACTTCGCAGTTGTATTAACGATGCAATGGAGTTATCTTTTTTCCCCATAAAGAGTTTTAATATTGATTATTCAGAAATTCAGTTTAACGATATTGAGGTCTGGAAGCAAAAATGCGAGACAGAAAAGTTAGATTTATTAAATAATCAACTTATTTCCTTTAAAGTAGGATATTGTGAAAAATTAGATGAAACTTATGTTAGCTTTATGCATCATCATATTATTGAGGATGTATTATCTTTAAGCATCATTAAGCAAAAAGTAAAAGAATATACATCAGAGGAAGATATTTCAGAGGTAGAAGATCAATCAAATAATAATATACACTATTACGACTATGTATTATATGAACAAGTTAAAAAGTCTTATTGTGAGCCATCTGAATATTATTCTAGAATTCGACAAGCATTAGCTTTTGAAGAAGATAGTATAAAAATAGAATTAGATAATAATGCAAATGTAGTATCTGGAAAATCGGTGGTTTTTGAGTTTGATGATAAATTAATTAGAGGTATTAAAGAGTTTAGCAAAGATTTTAATATCACTGAATTTAACTTGTTAATTTCTACTTATGCTTTAACTTTATCTAAAATATACGCTAAAAATAGAATTTTTATTTCAACCACACTCTCAACAAGAGTGCCTCAACTAATGGAATCTGTAGGGCCTTTTATAAATGCGTTACCGCTCTCATTTGAGTCTAATATTAGAGAAATGAGCGTTGCTAATTTTCTTTCTTTAAGCCAAAGAAATCTTAATGATATTTTAGTGTTATCATCTATTTCATTTGATGATGTTTTAGCTCATGTTGATGAAGATAAGCGTACTATTTTACAAGATTTTGCCTTTACAATGCACAATCTTCCCAACAGTATCGATGATGAGCTACCAATTACAAATAAATTTAAAACATTAAAAGTTAAGTATCCTCTTTCAATAACAGTTACACAAATTAGCAAAAAACTATTTGCACATATAGAATTTAGTGAGCGTTTTTATACAGAAAGTATGATACAAGATTTTTTTGAAAACTTTAATTATATTCTTCAGAAAGTAGTTTCAAAAGAATACAGTTCATTAAAAGATATACTTTTATCAGTAAGTCAGTGTCAGAAGAAATCAATAAAACTATTAAACCCATCATTACTAAATAAACCTATTTCTAAAACTATCGTAGATATGTTTGAAGAACAAGTTATAAATTCTTCTGAAAAAATAGCAATAGTATATCAAGAAGAAAGCTTGACTTACTATGACTTAAATTATAAATCAAATCAACTTGCGAGAGTTATTTTAGATAAACTTTGTGAAAATAAAACTTATAACTATAAAGGTAATAGTAAACCAATAATTGGTATTTGCTTAGACCGAGGAATAGATATGGTTATAAGTATGCTAGCTACCTTAAAAATTGGTGCTGCATATGTGCCAATGGATCCATCATTTCCTCAAGATAGAATAAACCATATACTAAAAGATGCCCAGATAGACTTAGTAGTTATTGACAATACGGTTAATAGTAGTTTCTTTTTAGAAAAAAAAGATTATTTAAATATTGATTTTCATCATTATAGTTATCAGGATTCACGAAACTTAAATATTAAAATTTCTGGTGATCAGCTTGCTTATATCATTTATACATCTGGTACTACAGGCTTACCTAAAGGAGTAATGATTGAACATGCTAGTCTAGTTAATTTTTTATTTGGAATAGAAAATATACTAGGTAATAAAGGCACATTGCTATCTGTAACTAATATAACATTTGATATATCTATCCTAGAGATTTTTGGTGCATTAGTGAATGGGTTTAAATTAATAATTGCTCCATTAATAGGTAGAAATGGTAGAAAAAATAATAAACTTATAAATGAAAATAAGGGAATAGATTTTAGTCTATTCTATTTTGGAAATCATAATGCTGATAGTGATAATCAAGATATAAATAAGTATAGACTATTACTAGCGGGAGCTAAATATGCCGATGACAATAGTTTTTCTGCCATTTGGACTCCTGAAAGACATTTTGGCACCTTTGGAGGGCTTTATCCAAATCCAGCAATTACTAGTGCTGCTGTGGCATCAATAACTTCTAATATTAAGATACGTACTGGAAGCTGTGTACTTCCCTTACATGATCCAATTAGAGTAGCAGAAGATTGGGCTATAATTGATAATATATCTCAAGGTCGTGTTGAATTATCATTTGCAACAGGATGGAATAAAAATGACTTTGTATTAGCTCCAGAAAATTTTGATAATAGAAAGGAGGTGTTAGAAGATAAAATAGAGATTGTTAAAAAATTATGGAGAGGAGAAAGTGTTGAGTTTCCTGGAGTTGATGGAGAATCTTTATTTATATCTACCTTGCCTCGACCAATACAAAAAGATTTGCCAGTATGGTTAACAGTTGCTTTTAACCCTGAGTCTTTTCGTAGAGCAGGAGAACAAGGTGCGCACATATTAACACATCTACTTGGACAATCTTTAGAGCAATTAAGTGAAAGAATAGAATTATACTACCAAGGACTAGAATATTCAGGATATGATAAAAAAGATTTCAAAATTGCTCTTATGTTACATACGTTTATTTCAGATGATGAAGAGTATTCATTATCAAAGGTAAAGGAGCCATTTAAGCAGTATCTTTCTAGTTCAATTAATTTATTAAAACAAATCAAAAATGAGGATTCAGATAATATTAATGAAGAAGAAAAAAATGAACTTTTGGAAATTGCTTTTCAAAGATATTATTATGAAAATGGTTTATTTGGAACACCAGAGTCTAAGATTGAATTTATTGATAAGCTTAAAGGTATAGGTGTTACAGAGGTTGCTTGTCTTATTGATTTTGGTATAGATGAAGATATTGTAATAGATAATCTCAAGTATTTAAATACGCTACGTAAATTAGCATTTGCTAATGAGAATACTGATATAACACCATTAGAACTTATCAAAAAGCATAATGTAACACACTTACAGTGTACACCCTCATTGGCACAGCTAATTTTTAATTCTCAAGAAGAGAATAATATAAAGACTTTAGAAAAAATTTTAGTTGGTGGAGAGCCTATGACAATACATTTGATGCAGCAAATCAATAGAACGACATCAGCAAGAATATTAAATATGTATGGTCCTACAGAAGCAACTATCTGGGCTACATATGCGAACTTAGAAAAAGTAAAAAAAATTACAATTGGTAAGGCATTACCTAATGTGAGCCTATTTATATTAGATAGAAATTTAGAACCTTGTATTCAAGGAATAGCAGGAGAACTATTTATTAGTGGTCCTTGTCTTGCAAGGGGGTATATTGGTAATACTCAGCTGACATCTGAGAAATTTATACCTAATCCTTTTGCTGATAAGAAAGATATTGAAAATGGTTTTTCCAAAATGTATAAAACTGGTGATATGGTGCGATTGTTAGAAAATGGTGAAATCGAATATTTGGGAAGAAATGATTTTCAAGTTAAAGTAAATGGTCATAGGATTGAATTAAGCGAAATTGAATATCAACTATTACAAATTACAAATATAGATCAAGTAGTCGTAACAGTAAAAAAACATTCCTCAGAACTAGGAACCACATCTTATATTGTTGCATATTATATAGCCAAAGAATATATTCCTTGTGATGAAATTGCATCTTACTTATCAAATATACTTCCTGAATATATGATTCCTAGTAAGTATATCCATGTTGAGACTATTCCTCTAACAACAAATGGAAAAGTTAATTATAAAGCTTTACCTGAGATAGATACAAGCTATAACATCAGCTATGTTGAACCAAGGAATGAGCTTGAAACAGGTCTTTGTCAGATTTGGTGTCAACTACTTAAATTAAATAGTATTAGTATCAATAATGATTTCTTTAGAAGTGGCGGAAATTCTATATTAGCGATTCAAGCATCACATAAAATGAGTGAAATATTGGGTAAACGAGTTAGTTTAAATGATATTTTTCTGTTTAGAACAATACAAAATATTATTGATAATATTATTGGTAATAATGAAATAAATATTCCTATTTTAAATCGTAAAACAGCGCCTTTATCATTCTCTCAAGAAAGATTATGGTTTATTCAGCAGTATGAAGATCAAAAATTTGTTTACAATCATCCATTCTTACTTAAGCTGAATGAAAAAACAAATGTTAATAAATTTAAGAAAGCAATAGAATCAGTTTTTAATTATCATCAAATTTTTCAAATGATAATAAAGCAGTCAGATAATTGTAAATATTATCAAGAAATCCAAAATGTTGGCGTACCAATTGTTGAATTAGATAATGTTAATAATAATGAGTTAGACGAATTAATTTGTGATATAGTAAATTATAACTTTAACTTAGAACAAGAGCCTCCTTTTAAAGTTTGGGTTATTAATCAAAAACTATCTAATGATATTCTTATTATTTTAAATATACATCATATAGCAATAGATGGATGGTCAATAAAAATTATATTTGATGATTTAGTTAAGTTTTATTATAATGAGCGCAAAGGATCGGCTATAGAAAATTCTAAACTTCAATTTACTGATTTTGCAACATGGCAAAACCAGTACTGGAATAAAGAAAGGCTTAAAAATCAGAAAAACTTTTGGATAGATGAGCTTAAAGGATATCAACAAACAAATCTTTTATTAGATTATACTAGACCTAAAAATTTTGATTATAAAGGTAAAGACTTTACTTTTACCATTAATAGATTATTATCAAATAAACTTCGTGATCTTGCTAAGAATCAAGCTGTAACATTTTATACATTAATGCTAAGTGCCTTTAATGTTTTACTATATAAGCAAACTGATCAGCAAGATATAGTTTTAGGTAGTCCTATAGCTAATAGACATTATCATGGAGTTGAAGATATTGTAGGATTTTTTGTAAATACTCTAGCTATTAGAAATATTTTAGATCCAGATGTTTCATTTAAAACATTTTTAGTAAGTGTATATAATAAATTACTTGAAATACAAAAACATCAAGATTATCCTTTTGAAAAGTTAGTTAATGATTTAAATACACCTCAAAATTTTAGCCAACATCCGATATTTCAAATTGCTTTTGGATTACAAAATGCTGAGGAACTTAAAAAGCCTAATAATCTCTTTGAGCAACAAGATATATATAAATACTTTAAAGTAGCGAAGTTTGATTTGAGTATATTTATCGATGATAGTCAAGAAGATATAGCCTTTAATGTTAACTATGCGACTAGCCTTTTCAAATATCAAAGTATTGAAATCCTACTTCAACGATTCGAATCACTTCTAGAAAATATTGTCTTAAATATTGATAAACCTATTTCGGAGCTAAATTTCTATATTGATCAAGATACTTTATGTATAAAAGATAATCAGAACTTAGTAAGTATATCGACTGATGTAATTAGTACTTTTAATGATCAAGTTAAAATCCAAAATCAAAAAATAGCTTTGATATATGGAAATCAACAAATAAGTTATATTTCGTTAAAAAAACAAGCAGAAGATTTAGCTAACTTAATACATGATACATATTTTAAAATATATAATCGATCTATACAAAAGGATACTGTTATTGCTATATTTTTAAAACCAAGTGCTGAGTTAATTATTGCTAAACTAGCTATATTAATGACAGGATCAGCTTATGTAACATTATCTATAAATGATCCAAAAGATAGAGTAGAATATATTTTAAATGATTCTAAGGCATGTTTAATTGTTTCATCTAATGAAATTATTCAAACAAATAAAAATATAACTTCTTTTGATATATTAAATATAGATGATCAAAATATTGATAATAAGAGTAATTATCAATATCAGAATAATTTTAGCGCAGATAGTTTAGCATATATTATTTATACATCTGGTACTACAGGATCTCCTAAAGGAGTTATGGTAGAACACCAAAATATTATAGCATTAGCTAATAACCAAACAGAGATTAATATTCAATCTGCTCATGTTATTGGTCAATTTGCAGATGTAACATTTGATGCTGCTATTTTTGAAATTTGGTGTAGTTTGTTAAATGGGGCAACACTTATAATACCAGAAAATAAACAAGAATTATTAAGTGATGCTGTACTGTTAGAAAAGTACATTGAAAAAAATAAGATTAATGTATTATGGTTAACAAAAATGATTTTTGACAATTTATTTGTTCAAAATAACTCAGTATTTAAAAGATTGGAATATTTAATAATTGGAGGAGAAGCTTTAAACAAGCTTTTAATAGAAAAAATTATTTCTATCAATGACCGTCCTATGAAAGTCATAAATGGTTACGGACCAACTGAGTCAACAACATTTACAACATTTTATAATTGTGATAATAAACTGTGCAGTACGGTCCCTATAGGTAAACCTATTGATAATCGACAAGTTTATGTCTTAGATAAAAATTTAAAACCAGTAGGTATTAATATTATTGGTGAACTGTATATAGGAGGATTAGGATTAGCGAGAGGATATATAAATAATACTTCCTTAACTATGAAAACTTTCCATAAAAATATAACTTTAAGCATAAAAGATAAACATATAGTTTGCAATCGTTTATATCAAACTGGTGACTTAGTTCGTTGGAATCTTGATGGTAATTTAGAGTATATAGGAAGAAGAGATAAGCAAATTAAAATTAGAGGCTATAGAGTAGAAATTCAAGATATAGAAAAAAATATATTAAAAATCCCAGGAGTTTTACAAGTTGTTGTATTACTTATAGATAGAAAAAATCAGGAAACGAGAGATCAGAATATTTTAGTAGCATATTATGTTTCTAATATTGAGTATACAAATCTCGAGATTTCAGAAAAACTATCCTTACATATTCCTGAGTATATGATTCCTAAATTTTTTATTTTTCTTGAAAGTTTACCAACAACAAAGAATGGTAAATTGAATAAATCGCGACTTGAAAAAATTCCACTTTATGATGTTAACAATAATTCTTCGATTATAGCTCCATCAACTCAATTAGAACATAAGATGTATAATGTATGGAAAGAAATACTAGGAATTAAGCATTTTAGTATTAAAGATGATTTCTTTAGAGTAGGTGGGGATTCTATCCTAAGCATTCAGGTTTCATCAAAGTTAAGGAAGATAGGCTATAATTGTAGTGTTAGAGATATTTTTAAATATAGAACAATTGAGTCTCTTGCTAGCTTTTTGGAACAGAACAGCTTCCATCAAGAATACCTTACTGAGCAAGGTATTTTATCAGGTGAATTTGATTTATTACCAATTCAAGAGTGGTTTTTTGATCAGAACTTTGACTATTCAGAGCATTGGAATCAGGCATTCATGATAAAAACAGATTTACTAGATATTCAGCGACTAGAATTAGCAATTGAGAAGTTAAGTTCACATCATGATGTTTTACGTATTCTTTTTTCAAAAAATAAGCAAAGACAAATATATCAAGCACAAGGTAAAAACCATAAGTTAATGTCATTGAATGTAGAAGGTTTATCACCTTCAGAAATATCAGAAATATTAACTAAATGGCAGAGTGGTTTTAATATCTATGAGGGTCCTCTATGGAGTATGAGGTATTTATATGGATATGAAGATAATAGTGCTCGTATATTTTTTGCTTTTCACCATCTTATTATTGACTCTGTATCTTGGAGAATAATCATAGATGATTTGAGAGATTTTTATCTAGAAAATAATCCGCCTAAAAAACCAACGAGTTATAGGCAGTGGGTAGATATTTGTAAAGAATATGCAAAACAAGTTATACCATTTGAAGAATACTATTGGTTAATGCAATTAAACAATGTAAATGAATCATATAATCTATTAAGTTTTGATAAGACAATAAAAACTATAGAATTTGAGTTCAGTGAAAAAGAAACTAGTTGTTTGCTATACCAAGCTAATAAGGCTTATAACACAGAGATAGTTGACTTATTATTGTCAACAATAGCATATATGCTTCGAGATTTGACAAACCATGACATAAATGGAGTAACTCTTGAAGGACATGGTAGAGAAGTAATTGATGAAAGAGTAGACCTAAGTCGTACTGTTGGATGGTTTACATCAATGTTCCCATTTTTATTAAATATTGGAAATTCAATTGGAGATACTATAACAATCATTAAAGATAGGTTTAGACTTGTTCCAAATAAAGGTGTGGGTTTTGGTATAATCAAGTCATATTCTAAACAAATAAAATTTATAGATGAGTTACCAAAAGTAAGCTTTAATTACCTTGGTCAATTTGATAATCATCAGAATGGATGGTCTTTTGTTGATGAAAGTGTAGGACAAACAATCATAGATAATCAATCAAAATCATTTTTAAATTTGGATTGTATGATAATATCTAGAAAATTAAAGTGTCGCGTAACCTCTAAATTAGAAAATAATAGTATTAAAGAATTATTCATAAAGCATCTTTCTAAAATATCAGAATATTGTATGAGTATTGTTGATAATCAAAATAATATTCTGACATGTAGTGACTATTATTACGATATTGACTATGAACCTGTAATATTCTTAAATGGTTCAAAAGTTCATAAACCTACATTAGTCATGATACACCCAGGAAGCAGCGGAGCAGAAGCTTATATTAATACTATTTGTCCATACTTAACGGAAAAATACAATATCGTTATTTTAAATAATTATCAAAAATACTCAAGAAATACTCTATCTCCTGACTCTATACAAGAGTTAGCAAAGCTTTATATATATTTTTTAAACAAATATAAAGTTAACTTATCTAATTATTCAATATATGGATTATCTTTTGGTGCTACGGTTGCATATGAAATGTATAATCTAATGAAATATTTTGATAATCAATGTCCTGAGAATATATTTTTAGTTGACCCAATATTTTTTAATTGGTTAGATTTTAAGTCTAATGAGCAGTATGAAAAATTAAAAAAAGTATATCCTGGACATGCTTTATATAAGCCTTCAAATTTAGATTCGGAAGCTTTTAAAAATAGCTTAAAACTAATTAAATGTAATAAGTATTCTACCTATAATGTAGAAGATGAGTATTATACTAGTCTAGTAAATTTAATTTGTGATACAGATAATTGTGGTTTAAAAATTAATTTAAGAACGGAAAATGTTCTTTATGTTGAATGTGATCATGATCAAACATTAGAACAACCATACGTAAAAGAAATAGCTGATTATTTAATAAGTTTTTAAAAATAGGAGATCTTAGAGCATTATGAAGCAAACAATACAGCGAGAGACTATTTTAGCTATTATTAGTCCAACACGGGTACATTTATATGATTTTAATAAATTACAACTTCCAAAAGTTAATTCAAGAAAATGTTTAATTATTGTATCTGATGAAATTGGATTTAGGAAATATCTTCCTCCTCACATACAAGAGATTAGTAAAATTGTAAATTTAGTCAGTTATAATGAACAGGTTAAATTTTTTTCACTTGATGAAATTAAATTAATAATAGAGGAGCTATTAGAAGAGGGGGATTCAATAAGGATAATTTCTGATGAAGAAATGTTTTTAGATGATGTTGCTAAGTTAAATAAAGAATATAATCTAGTAGGATTTAAGCCTGATCATATAAATATATTTCGCGATAAATATCTTATGAAAATTGAATTAGAAAATAAATGTATGTCTAATGAAATACTTAAAATCCCATTCTTTTACAAGCTTAATAAACAGCAAAACCTACCTAATATTAGCTTTCCGATTATATGTAAGCCTTTAAATTTAGCTGGTAGTATTGGAGTTCGTAAATGTGTTTCTATTTTAGAGTTGAAATCATATTTAGATAATACTAACGACTCAATTATATGCGAAGAATATATTGAAGGTAATCTGATTCATTGTGATGCATTGGTACAATCCAACAAAATATTATATTTAAATTCTGCCAAATATTTCGAGCCTATGGATAAGGCAACAAAAAAATCAAAGTTTATTGGTAGCGAAATTATTTGTAATAAAGAAACAAAACAGCATTTATTAAAAATTATTAAACTTATAGTTAATAGCTATGATATTCCTGATGGAATGATACATGTTGAACTTTTAGAAAAAAATAATAAATTCTACTTTGTAGAAATAGGAGTTAGACCAGCAGGTGCATGGATATCTAGAATGTATGATAAGGCTTTTGGAATTAATATATTTAATCATCATATAGAAGTGAATTATATGATACCTTATTATTTTGAGAATGCGATTATTAATAAGTATGTGATGGGGCTACACTTCCTAGTACAGAAATCAGGAGTTATAACAAGTATAATTTCTCCGGAGATTGAATATAATAACTTTGATTATTATGTAGTTAATTCTAAGTTAAACAACTATCAATATAAAACGAACTCTATGTTAGATTGGGTTTGTGAATATATTATATTCGATAACTCTAAAGAAAAGTATTTAGAAACTTTTAATTTAGCAAAAAGCACTAATGTCATTTTAAAGTAATTATAAAAATATTAACTCGAGTTTAATAAGGATGTATATGAATAGCTTAGTAAGTAAAATTATATTAGCAATTATTATATATAGAACTAAACACTTAAGATCTGTAATAGAAGTAAATTCACATAAAATATTATTCAAATATGATGATGAAAAAATATTTACGAATTATTTAGATTACTTTTTAAAAACAGATAATTTTATTGTAGACTACAATGAACCAATTATATTAAGTGAATCATTTAATTATAAAGATATTTGTTTTGAGTTTAAGGATAGTAAACTTTTTTTATCAAATATAGTTTTATCTACAGATGAAATAAAAGACCTAAAAGATAAATTCAATTATGTTGTATCTAATTATAACTTAGATATGAAGCTAAAAGAGATATCTTTATCAGCTAATTCAGCGGATATATTTATACAAGATAGAGAAAGCTTTTTAAATAAAAAAACTCCTTTTCTACCATTACAGATTTATAATAAACTAAACTCTAAAAGAGAATATGCTGCAGTAGTAGATAAAGATAATAGTTATTCTAATAAGGAACTATTAGACCTAATAAATAAATCCTATCTTCTAATAGAAAAATATAGTTTATCAGAAAAATCTACTATTATTTTACATAGCCAATTAGATGCTAAGGTGATAGCTTCATCAATAGCAATATGGCTCAAAGGTTATACCTTGGTTTTATTGGATAGTGAATTAAATGATGAGAGAAAAAGACAAATTCTAGTTTCAACAAATCCTTCACTTATTATTTCTAATACTATTAATAATAATTTTAACTATAAGCAACTTACATTTGACGAGATTGATACTATAGATAGTACCAATATTATCACCATAGATGAACCACAAAATTGGCATAAAATCCCTGCTTATATAACATTTACATCTGGATCAACTGGAGAGCCTAAAGGTATACTATCCTCTCATCAAGGTTTTTCACATTTTATAAACTGGCAAAAACAAGAGTTTAATATTGATGAAACATATAGGTGTGGGCAATTTACATCTATAACTTTTGATGTTATTTATCGATCTGTTTTTACTCCGTTGTTAGGAGGAGCAACTTTATTGTTATCGCCTTTTGATGTTTTTGAGTCTCAAAATAGTGTTAACTGGATAAGTGAAAATAAAATAACTATGTTTAATATTGTTCCATCAGTATTAAATTTTTGGTTAGATACTACACAAGTAGAAGAATTAAAAAATTTAAAATATATATTTAGTGCGGGCGAGAAACTAACAAATTCCTTATTAAAAAAATTAAAGATAAAATGGAGATACCACTCGTACATAATAAATTTCTATGGACCTAGTGAAACAACATTAGCCAAGTTTTATAAGAAAATTTCAAATAATCAAAATTTTACTCAAGAAATAATAGATGTAGGACAACCAATCCCTGATACAAAGGTTTATATTTTTAATGATTCTAAAAAATGTTCTTTGAATGAAGTAGGTGAAGTTGTAATTAAAACTCCATTTAGGAGCTTTGGCTATTTAAATTATGATAACAAGAATTTTAGGGTTTTAGATCCAAACAATCCTGAAGATGTTTATTATTTTACGGGTGACTTGGGTAAAATAACTCTAGATGGTGATTTATTAATCATAGATAGAATTGATAATCAGGTAAAAATCAATGGTATCAGAATTGAGTTAGGCGAGATAGAGAGTATTGTTGCACAAAGCAACTATACTAAAGAAAGTGCAGTTGTATTTTATGATGATAAGCTTTTTCTATTTATAGTGCTGCAACTATCTGATCAAAATATAAAAGATAGTTTAGAAAAGTTTTTAGAGAAAAAATTACCTGAATATATGTTGCCAAAGGAAATATTCATTGAGGGTAGTTTACCTAAGAATAAAAATGGTAAGCTAGATAGAATATCATTATCTGAACGATTAAAATTAATTCTAAATAGTAAATCTTCATTTCAAGAATTAGACATTAATGAATTAACAAAACAAGAGTATAGTCTATTAAAAATTTGTGAAAAAATTCTTGATACTAATATTTATAATATTGAAGATAGCTTTTTAAAAATTGGCTTTAATTCGCTATCATTAACAAAGCTAGTGTTTGATATCCAAAAGCGGTTTTTAGTAAAGCTTTCCATAAAGGAAATCTATCAACATAATTCTATAAAAAAATTAGTTAAGAGGATATTTGAAAAAACTACTGAATCTAGCAACATAAATTTTACAAAAGCTACGCAAAAACAGAAATTTTCTGCGACACATGCACAAAAAAGAATATTTTTTTCATCTGAGATAGATTCTTCCGGTAAGGCGTATAATATTATTTCTGCATTTAAAATAAAAGGATGTCTTGATGTAGCAAGGTTTGAAAAAGTATTAAGTACAGTAGTAGAATCTAACAATATATTAAGGAGTTATTTTCAGTTAGATAGTGATAGGCTTGAACTAATAACTCCAGAATTTCATGAATTAAACTTTTTAAAATTAAAAATATCAAAGGATCAAATAAATAGCCAAATACAATCCATAAATAAAAAATTTGAATTAGAGCAAGGACCATTATATATTTTTGCTTTATTTGAGATAAATCCAGAAGAGTTTGTATTCGCTTATAATATCCATCATAGTATTTTTGATGGTCAATCTCATCAAATATTTCTAAAACAAATTTGGGATTTTTATTTTGATAATAAATTGCCAAATATAAGTTTTGAATATAATGATTATGCATATTTTGAAGATAAGTTTCTTAAGAAGAATCACGATAACTTAAATTATTGGTTAAATAATCTCAAAGATGCTCCTATACTTGAATTGCCTGCGGAGCAGACTCGCCCAGTAGAAAAAAATTACAAAGGAAATTTATTAAGTGCAAGGATTTCTGAAGAAATTCAATCTAAGTTATCAAATATAGCTATCAATATAGGTATAACAAACTTTTCATTACTGATGTCAGCATTTTCACTGCTAATAAGAAAATATTCAATGCAAGAAGATTTTGTTGTTGGGATACCGAGTATAGGAAGATCAATAGAAGAGACTCAAGATATGATAGGAATGTTTGTTGAAACTCTTCCGGTAAGAATACGACCAGAGGGCAATAAACAATTCATTAATTTTGCAATAGAGCTTCATAAGACTATATTAGAAAGCTTAGATAATCCATATCCATTTGAGAGTATTATTAATAAACTAAATTTAAAACAACAAGGAGGAAGAAATCCTCTAATAGATGTAATGTTTACCTTTTGGGAAGGAGCAACACAATTTCGACTAAGTAAAAGCTCAAGTTTAGAATTACTCTCTATAAAAGATATTCATAATCAGACATCTAAATTTGATATTCTATGTTATTTAGATATTAATTCTGATGGTTGGTTTATTAACTTTGAGTATGACATTAATCTATTTAGTGATGAGCTTATAAAAAGAATGCTAAATAATTTTATAGCCATACTGGATGATATATCTAAATGTTATGAGAATAAAAAAATAAAAGAAATTAATTGTATATCAAGTATAGAGAAAGATCTTATTTTAAATAAGTTATCATATACACCATTTGAGTTAATTAAAAATACTAACTTTATTGATCTTTTTTATATTCAAGTCAATAAATCTCCCAATAATTTAGCAGTTGTAGATAGTCTTCAATCTTTGACATATAGAGAGTTAGATATTTTATCAGATATAATTGCTTATAAGCTTAAACAGCTTACAAATAAAGATAATTTTATTCCTATTTATATGGAAAGAAGTGTCTATATGACGGCCTCTATTTTAGCTATTCTAAAGAATGGTATGGCATATGTGCCTATAGATTTAGATTATCCTATCGATAGAATTAAATACATACTAAAAGACTGTTGTGCTAAAACTATTATTTCTACTGTAGATAGCGCTAAGCAATTTGTAACTCAAAATAGTATCGATTTAAATATAATTTGTATTGATGAGTTAGCTGTACAGTACGAAAAATTTGATAACGTTAAAGTAAATGATGAAGCTCCATTTGTTTTATTTTATACATCAGGTACAACAGGTAATCCTAAGGGAGTTATTCAAAAGCATCAAGCACTAGTGAATTTTGCTAACTACGAAAATACCATTAATGGGATAAATGAAAACGATAAGGTTGCTTTTTACTCAAGTTTTGGCTTTGATGTTTCAATGTGGTCATTATTATTACCAATATTAAAAGGTGCTACAAGTCACATTGTGCCGGAAGAAGTAAGGTTTTCATTATATGATTTAAATGATTATTTTGAGAAAAATAATATCACAGTAGCATTATTACCCACTCAATTATGTGAAAACTTTATGTCCTTAATTGATAACAAATCACTAAGGTTATTATGGACAGCAGGGGAAAAGTTAAAGAAATATACGAATAGACCTTATAGACTAATAAATGGCTATGGACCGACTGAATATACTGGATGTACGACAAGATATGAAGTTAAACAATTGCATGAAAATATACCTATAGGTAGGCCTCTAGGCAATACTTGGGTTTATTTATTATCAAAATATCATGAACTGCAACCTATTGGTGCAAACGGAGAACTTTGTATATCTGGTGCACAACTTGCTCATGGGTATCTAAATTTACCTGATGAAAATAGTCAAAAATTTATTTATAACCCATTTGCAACTAATAAGATTAACCAAAAACTATATAAAACAGGCGATATAGCTAGATGGCAGTCAGATGGTGAATTAATTTATATAGGAAGATCAGATGACCAAGTCAAAATTAGAGGCTATCGTATAGAAATTAATGAAATAGAAGCTTGTTTAATCTCAATAGCTGGAATTAAGCAAGCTGCTGTGCTTGTAAAAACAGATAAGACAGGTGCGAAATATCTCGTAGCATTTTATACCAGTAATATTGATCAAACAGTAAGTGATATTAAGGAAAATTTAGCAAAAAGAATTCCTAAATATATGATTCCAGAGAAAATTCTTTTTCTAGAAGAAATGCCATTGAATGTTAATGGCAAAATTAATAAAAAAGACTTAAGTAATATCAATATAGAAGTATCAACTAAAGAGTATATTAAACCTCATACATCCACAGAAAAATCATTAGCAAATATATGGCAAAAAATATTATCAATCAAAACTGAAATTAGTTGTAATGATGATTTTTTTGATCTCGGTGGAGATTCAATAAAAGCGATTATGATGAATGCTCATATAAAAAGAGAGCTTGCTTGCACAATACCAATTAAAGAAATTTTTAAAAATAGTACATTATCTGAATTCTCAAAAATAATTGATGTACAAATAAAAAAAGGTAAGGAGTTTCTCGAACTAGCTTCACATGATGAGGATAACCTCTATAATGACTTCCCTTTAACAGATGTGCAACAAGCATATCTAGTTGGTAGATCTGATATTTTTGAATTAGGAGGTGTTTCTACACATGTATATAGAGAAGATAGTTTTGATTATTTAGATATTAATAAACTTAATCAGGCTTTGAATATTTTGATAGCAAAACATCATGCTTTACGATGTGTTTTTTCTTTAGAGAAGGGATCACAATGCTTTTTAAAAGAAGTACCTGACTATAAAATTAAATATCAAGACTTAAGTAACTTAAGCATATCTGATCAGCAAACAAAGCTTTTAGAATGGCGTCATTTTATGGAAAATCAGATATTTAATGTAAATACCTATCCTTTATTTGAGTATAGAGTAACTCGATTATCACAAAGTTATATTCTACATTTTAGTTTTGATGCTTTAATAATGGATGCTCATAGCATGAGATTTTTTATGCAAGAACTAACAATTCTTTATAATAATCTTGAGAGTAAACTTAAACCAATTGGAATTACATTTAGAGATTATATATATGCTTTTGATAAGCTTAAAAAATCTAAAAGATATAAAAATGATAAAAAATACTGGCAAGATAGAATACCAGAATTACCATTAGGTCCAGAGCTAAAAACAGAGATTCTTCCAAGTAAAGTAAATGACAATACATTTGCTAGAAGAACTAAAACTATAACTAAAGAAATCTGGAGTGTTATAAAAGATAAGATTCGTATAAATAAAATATCTCCCACAGTACCTTTTCTAACTCTTTATGGAGATGTTTTAGCCAAATACAGTATAAATAAACATTTTTTAATAAATTTAACTTTGTTCAATAGAGAACCTATTCATAATGATATTGATGATGTTCTTGGGGATTTTACAACTTTAGAATTGTTTGAATATAAAAAACAAAAATCGACTATTTTATATAAATTTAAAAAGGCTCAAGATATTTTATGGGATGATTTATCCCACATTTTATATTCAGGACTATCTATACAAGCAGATCTTAATAGGTTTTACTCATTAGGTATGGATAGTTTAATAGCACCGGTTGTTTTGACAAGTTTATTAGGGATGAAACACCATGATGATAAATTTTTATCAAAATGTTATAAAGGTAGAACATATGCAATAACACAAACATCCCAAGTTTGGTTAGATAATAAAATTTATGAAAAAAATGAAGAACTCGTTATAGAGTGGGATTTTGTTTCAGAACTATTTGATCATAATATGATCGATAATATGATAAATATTTATCATGATGCAATCTTTCAACTATTTGATAAAAATTGGTCAAAAAATGAAATTTTACTTAAAACACCACAAAAAGATATAGATATAATGAAAGCTGCGAATGAAACTTTTGATAAAAGTGTTTTACCAAAAGAGAATCAAACGCTGCATGGTGCTTTTTTCGGAAGCGCAAGAAAATTTCCAAGTAATATTGCGCTAATAGAGGGAGAAAACTACTATACATATCAGCAAATTTCAGACCAAGCTGTAAGTGTAGCGAAAGCACTTATAAATAGCAATATAGAGCCCGAAGATAATGTCATAGTATACTTAAGCAGGAGCAATAGATTAGTTTCTTGTTTATTGGGTATTATGGCCTCTTCTGGAGTATATATTCCTATAAATATAAAATGGCCATTAACTCGTCTAGAAGACATTATAGAAATATCTAAAGCTAAATTTATCCTAACTGACAAAAATGGATATGAAAATTTAGAGAAAAATTCTGTCTCATTAGATAACGTTGAGACATTGGTTTTTGAAGATATTATACATACATGTAGTACTTCTGAGGATTTGCCAAGAGTTAATATTCATCAACTTGCATATATTATTTTTACATCAGGTTCTACTGGTAAACCTAAAGGAGTAAAAATAAGCCATTACGGAGCAATGAATACAATAAAAGATATTAATAAGCGATTTAATATTAATGAGAGTGATAGAACTTTAGCTCTATCTAATATAAGTTTTGACTTATCTGTGTATGATATTTTTGGGGCATTAGCATCTGGAGCTGCTGTTGTTATTCCATCTGATGATATTACGGATAATCCTACTGAATTGCTAAATATCATAAAAGAATATCGTGTTACAATATACAACAGTGTTCCAGCTATTATGAATATTTTCACACACACAGCTCAGCTTAAAGATATAAACAGTCAGGTTAGACTAGTTTTATTAAGTGGTGATTTTATCCCGTTAACTCTACCTCAAAATATAAATAAAGTATTCCCCAAATCTAAAATAATTAGTCTCGGAGGCGCAACTGAGGGGTCAATATGGTCAATATTATATGAAATCGATAAGGTTGATGAATTGTGGAGAAGTATACCTTATGGTAAGGCAATGTATAATCAGGGTATGTGGATATTTGATGAAGAGTTACAACACTCTCCTATAGGAATACATGGTGAAATTTGCATTACAGGTGTTGGAGTTGCAAAAGGTTATATTGGAGATGATGAGAAAACTAAAAAACATTTTGTGATTGACGATAATAATAATTATATCTATCGCACTGGTGATTTAGGTGTCATGCATCATGATGGAAATATTGAAATTATTGGAAGAATTGATAATCAGGTAAAAATTAATGGCTTTAGAGTCGAGTTGGATGAAATTCAATCACAAATAAATTCCATAAAGTCAGTTAAAAACAGTGTTGTTGGAATTATAGAACATTCTAAGACAAACAAAGAAATTGTAGCTTATATTGAGCCATATATTTATGATTCATCGGAATTTAAATTAGCTAAAAAAGGTATTAGAGTAAATATAAATAGTAATAAATCATTGAAATTATTGCAAAACAATGATCAATCATATCAACAACATGCTTTTTTAAGGAAAAGCTATAGAAACTTTTCTAATCAAGATCTTAGTTTTGATATTATTAAACAGTTCATTACTAAAAGCTATAAATACTCTAATGCTAGATGTATTAGTTCAGATACTATTATTGAATTAAGTGAAGTATTAAATGTTTTGAAAGCATATAATAATGAATATACAATGGGATTAAATAAGTATAGGTATCCATCTGCAGGTGGGTTATATCCAGTACGAACATACATTTATATATCGAAAGAATATGGTGAATTACTTTCAGGGTACTATTATTACCATCCTGAACATCATTCGTTAATTCTTCTAAAAAAATCTAATGCTGAGAAATCTAGAGGTATTTATTTTATATTTAACTACTATAAGCCCGCTATGGAAAAGTATTACTTTGATAGAAGTCTTGCATATGCAGAACTGGAAACTGGATATATGGCATATCTTTTGAGCGAAAGAATATCTATTGAAAAACTAGATGATGAAGAGGCCTTTGAGAGTTTTGATGATGAAGAGATGAATATTTATACTTTCAGATATCAAATTGATAAGTTAAGTATAAGAGAAGTTAAAGTACCAAGTAGAATTATTGTTTTACAAAAAGATAGAAAACAGAATTTAATCGACTGCTATCTTTATGAAGAATGTGAGATTAAAAAACTCAAACAAATTAAAATGACTGATTTTGATCAAACAGCTGGAAACGAGTTCATAGTATCTGAGGCATCTATTATCATACTTCCATGTGGAAATAAATATATCGAAATTGGAGAATGGACCCAATGTATAACAGAGAGTTTATTATCTGATAATATTGGTAGCTGTTTATTTGGAGTGTTTGATATTGGTGAAGATTTGGCAAAAGTTTTTGGTCAAAGACATTTTAATACAGCTATTGTTTTAGGCTATGTTACAGATCAGCAAAAAGAGTCGTTACATATTGAAAAAAATAAAAAAGACAATTCTACAAATGACACAATAATATCTCATATTAACAAGCACTTAGATAATACACTTCCTCATTACATGAATCCGAAACATATTGTTAAGCTTAGGCAAATACCATTAACAATAAATGGAAAGATAGACTTTAGAGCATTGCCTAAGATTGAAAGTTTAAAAAGTAATCATGATTATATTGAACCTAAAACAGAGTATGAAAAACAAATATATAGAGTTTGGAAAGAGTTACTTAAAGTCAATAAAATAGGCACTAATGAAGATTTCTTTACAACAGGAGGTAATTCATTACAAGCTATTATGCTAGCTGTTAAATTAAGTAATGTATTCCAGAGAAAACTTCCAACTAATTTTGTTTATTCCAACAGAACAATAAAGAAACAGGCTAATGCAGTAATAGAGCTTTCAGTCAAGCCTACTATTGATTATTGTGAGCTTAATGATAGTACTTCTTCGGAAAACTTAATAATATTTTATCCGCCTTTACCTACAGGATCAGAGGCATATTATGAGTTAGCACAGAAACTATATAGCCATGCTAAAGTTATAGGTGTTAATAACTATTTTATAAACTATTTTAATAATATTACTGCTTCAACCGATGTCATACTAAAGTTCTATTTAGATATGACAAACCATATTATTCAAGAAAATTCGTCCTATAAGAAGATTTGGCTATGTGGGTGGTCAATGGGTGGCAATATTGCTGTAAATATATATGATACGCTTAAAAAAAAGTATGAAAATATATCTGATACAGTCATTCTTTTTGATTCAATCAATTATTATAAAGAAAAAATTAATTTTGATGAGTCTAATATGTTACAGGCAATAGGAACAGATAATGAAGATAATGATATAACGAAGAAGTTTATGGCGGCAGGTTTTACATATGATCAATATGTACAATTTATGTTCTATTCTCTAAAGTTTTGTCAAGAAATTTTAATAACCAATTCAAGATCAGATATATTGCTCTTTAAGTGTATACAACGCTCTCAAGAACATCCATATTCAGAGGATGAGTTCAATGGATATCTAAAATGTGTTGATGAAATAAATATTATTAAATCAAACTCACATCATGGAAATATTTTAAAAGAAAATAAATATATTGATAAAATATCTAAAGAAATTATTAAATTGTTGATGAATGAAATGGATGAAGATAAAAGAGATGAGTTTAATTAATGAGATAGAGAAGCAAAGTATTATCTATAATAGATATATTGAGTTACTACATAAAAAACATATTTTTAATCATAGTTTATTTTATATTGATAAATCTGTTGAGAATTATAACACTCATAGAAAAAATGAGCACAGCGATTCAGATCTTTCAGATGAAATAAATATTATTAAGAAAATATTTTCAGATAATAAAAATCAAGAATACTTATTTGTTAGTATTGGCTGTAGATCTGGTCTAGAGGATACAACGTTATTAAAATCAAAAAACTATGATATTACATATCTTGGAGTAGACTCATCTGAAAGAATGTTAGAAGCAGCGAAATCAAATTTAATTGATATTAATATTCAAAAAAATTTCTTATTATGTGATGTTCTTAATAGTATATATGATTTAAAGATTTTTATAGAAAAAAATTTTGCCGGAAAAATAAAGTTAATTGTAATAAATGGTGGGACATTTGGAAATTTTTCATGGTCAGATAATGAAAAAATTATGATGCTCTTAAATAAAGATGATTATTTTTATATATATATTGCAACACAAGCTAATTTTCTAGATATTAAAAACTTACGTAAAAGATATTTATCTGCTATAAAAATCTCTGAAATAGTATTCAAACCATTTTACCAGACATTAAATTTGAAAATTTCAGATGGAAACTTTAATTTAGAAGAGTACAATGATGACTCAATGTCAACAACTTTTAAATATACTTTTATTTTTTCAAAAAATATTAATAAATATTTAATGAAAGACGATGAAGTCGAGGTTTTAAAAATAAGAGTTTATCAAGAGCATAAATTAATATCTAAGCTTAAAGAAAAAAATATTTATTTCATTGATTCATATAAAATAAATACTGAAATGCCAGCAATTAAAATCTTGTTTCAATATGTAGGGTAATATTTAAATAATGAATAATAAAATTGTAGTTATTATTGATGCTTTTTCTGGAGGAAAATATCTAGCAAAGCTTTTGAAAAAGAATGGTTTTAATCTTATTCATGTATTAAGTAAAGAGGGGAAAGGAACCTACAAGGCACATCCAGACTATTTAGAGTTTGAAGATTATATTGATTTTGCTAATGAAAATTGGAAAAGTCTTTTAAATATTCTTAGCAATTATAACATTAAAGCTATTATTCCGGGTGCTGAAGAAGGCGTTTATGTTGCTGAAAAGCTAGCAAGCATTTTAAATTTACCAAGCAATGATCCTAAAACGACTATTCTTAGAAGGGATAAATCCTTGATGCAGCTTACATTAAAGAAGTATGGTTTAGATACGATTGCTGAAATAGTTTTTGAAAAACATAATTATCTTGATAAATTAGAATCTTTTAATAATTATCCTAGTATTTTAAAACCAGTTGATGATGGTGGATCAATTAATGTTTTTGAATGTCATAATAAAGAACAGGTAATACAAAAAGCAAGAAAGCTTTTTAATTCTAACAATAGTATGGCTCAATCTATTACTAGGCTAATTTTACAAGAAAAGATAAATAGTAAAGAATTTATAGTTAATACATTTACAACTAATCGAGAGCATTTTATAACAGATATATGGAGTTATAGAAAGACATATATTGAAAATGGAGGAGTTATACCAGAGATGGTCTCCTTAGAAAGCTTAGATATTTACTATAAAAAATTTATACCATACATAAGCCGTATTCTAGAAGCACTTAATGTTGAAAATGGCGCCTCTCATATAGAAATATTTTACGATGAGAAAGAGTTTAGATTAGTAGAGCTAGGCGCGAGAGTTATGGGTGGAGATTTTGATGATGATGTATGGAACAATGTCACTAGCATATCCCAGGCTGGAGCTATATTAAAAGTTTTAGAGAAAAATACTCTTACACAAGATATGTTTTATACAAAAGCTAAATGTAGCTTAGTTTTATTTCCATCATATGTAAATGGTATTATTGAGCAAGTACTAGATTTAGAAGATATTAAAACTAGATGCCAAAGTTTATATAAATATCAAATATTTGTGAAAAAAGGTGATACTTTAAACGTAGCTAAAGATGATACTGGTCCATATTTAGCATTTTTTATATTAATCAATGAAGATCAAAATATTTTTCAGAGAGATTTAGACTATATTGAGAGTCTAAGAAATACTTTAGTAAGAGTAGACAAGTGAGAAATAAAGCTTTTATATCTTTAATAGTGCTATGTTTTATAGATGCATTAGGAGTCGGTATATTATTACCTATATTTCCTAATATATTTTATGAGCCATTATATGGATTGTTAGTAGGTTGGTCTAATTATTCACATTCAATGTTATATGGGTTAGCTTTAGTAGTATATCCTTTGGGAACATTATTTGGTATGCCTATTATTGGGGCTATGGCAGATAAAAAAGGGCAGAAAAATACATTAATTTTAGGATTAAAGTTAGAGTTATTTGGTTTTATTATTGCTATTGTCTCTTTGTATTCTCAAAATTTGATATTTTTTATTATATCTAGAGTTATATGTGGTTTTGCTGTAGGTAATTATGCAGTAATTAATTCAATAATTGTCAAAGTAAATAATAATAAAGATAAAAGTTTAATATTTAGGTATCCTATATTAGCTTTTATATTAGGATCAATAATAGGACCTATTCTTGGAGGCTACTGCATATCTATATTTAATACACAGATATCGATGATAATACCTTTTATTATGCTTATAATATTTAGTATAATTAATCTACTAATGTTAAGAAAATTTTTGAAAGATGATAATATAGAAAAGCCAAAAATAAAGAGATGCAACTTATCAATAAAAAAAGTCTTTGAAAGTTTGTTTTATATCTTTTATAAAAAAGATATATCATTTATAGTTTATATTTTTCTTATATTTTGGTGTATGCAGGGAGTATATACGCAATCCATAGCGGTCACTTTAAATCAAAGTCTTCACTATGATTCAATAAGAGTAAGTTACTTTTTTATGACAATGGCTATGGCTAGTATGTTTTCTATACTATATCTTCAGATAAAAATTAGTAGAATTTTAAAATCTATATTTTCTAGAATCTTATTTTCATTGGTAATCACTATAATAATGTTTTTCATATTAACATTATTTGTTAATAAAGGAATAATTTTATGGATTGCATTTATGGTAATATATGTCTTTTCATCAATATTGAATACGAATTTTTATGCACTTTTTTCTTTAAAAGTGCCTGATAGTGAACAAGGTCGAGTATTTGGGGGAATAGGACAGATTCAATACATAGGCTATATTTTTGGAGGGGTTATAATAAGTATTAGTAATATTTCGGTTTTATTGATAACAGTTATTCCTTTAGTTTTATGCTGTCTAGCACTTTTTTTGATTTTGATTAAAACTTATAAAATCGTGTAATATTTGTTCCGAGTAGCTTTAGATTTTTTATGTTTAGGTTATAAACTGTTCATCAATATTTATTATCAATTTTTAAGTAAACATTCATTATTTTTATAAATCAATAATTTTAAAAGCCAATTGAGTAAAAAGTTAACTTCTTCCTGTATTTAATTTTGTGTTCATATCATCCAAAATCTGTATATCATAAATAGACGATAAAAAAAATATCTCAAAGACATTCAAGAAAGTTTAAAGAAGAACTATAAGTCTATTTATAGACAAGATTCAAATATATAAGAAATAGCAAATATGGTTAATTCAATAACAACTTGCAATTGTATGGCAATCCTTGTAAGAAAATAAGATTTTAGATATATGGTAATAGTCAAATACAAAGCTGGATTCAAATAAAGAGCAGAGCAATTTTTTAATATAAGTATCCGTACGACTAAATTTTGGATAAATTTATATAAAACTGCTTAATGATTATTAATCTAAGTAAGATTCAATATGCTGTAGAGTTAACCTAGAGCTTTGAAATAGAAAAACTTTAAAGAATGTCCAGATGTTAGTGCACTAGATGTAAGAGAGATTTTAGCATCTAAAATATCTAAAAATATAAGTATTACTATATTTATTTACTTTAAAACATCTTTATTTTAAGAAGTATTATTTATACCAGAAAAGATAATATGATACCAAAGACTTAAAGTGTTGATATATAAGCATTTGAAAACATTGTCAGTAATACCAGTTAATTTTAGTAATTATGATATAATTTTTTGCTAGAAACTTGATTATATTAATATGATTTATGTTTCATTTGTACGACTGGTTAATTTAAATTAAGTAAGATTATTGAGTTTAAAGAGTTTGAAGAGATTTCTATGGTACTCGCAACTGGATTCGAACCAGTGACCTCTACCATGTCAAGGTAGTACTCTAACCAACTGAGCTATACGAGTATTTAGAATAGATATTATAATTTTATATCTTATAAAATCAATAGATTTTCGCTTATTAATTGTTATTTATTGGAATTAATATATTATTTAACACATATTTTATAATTTATAATTTCTTATGCAAAATTTTACATTTTTCGCTAGCTGTGCAAAGGGTATCGAGCTTTTATTAAAAGATGAGCTAGATACGTTAAGCATATCATCATCTGAAAAACTTGCTGGAGTTGAGTTTGAGGGATCTTTTGAAGATGCCTACAAAGTTTGTATTTATTCTCATCTAGCAAGCCAAGTTATGCTAAAAATAGCTACTCAAAAAGTTACAGATCAGCAGGCTTTATATGATTTTATATCTTCGATAAATTGGTTAGATTATTTTGATGTTAATACTTCTTTTAAAATCATACTCTCAGGCAAGCATTATGATTTTAATAATACTATGTTTGTTTCGCAAAAGACAAAAGATGCTATAGTTGATCAGTTTAGAAGAGAAACAAAAGAGCGACCAAATATTGATACTGATAATCCCGATAATATAATAAAATTACATTTACATAAGCAGTATGTGAATGTGTTTTTATGTTTAAATATAGAAAGCTTACATAAGCGTAGTTATAGACAGTTTCAAGGTCAAGCACCTCTAAAAGAATCTTTAGCAGCAGCGATACTTATCAAAGCTGGCTGGTTAGATGAGCTTAAGAAAGATCAACCTATATTGATTGATCCAATGTGTGGTTCAGGGACTATTCTTATTGAAGCGGCTCTTATGGCAAAAAATATAGCTCCTGTGTTGTTAAATAAAGAATTTAAACTATTTAATTCAAAGCTTTATGATGAAGACTTATGGAGTAAATTATTAGAAATCGCAAAAAAAGCTCAAAAGCCAACAAATGCAATTATTCAAGGCTATGATATTGATAACAATGTTTTGGATAAAGCAGATAGAAATATTTATCAAGCAGGTGTTGAAGACGTTGTTAATATCAAACGACAAGATATCCATGATCTTGAAAATGAGTTTGAAAGTGATGGATTGATAGTTACAAACCCTCCTTATGGTGAACGTTTATATGATGATCAGCTTGATGAACTTTTAGATATATTTAATGGCTTCGGTGATAGATTATCTCAAGATTTTTATGGTTGGAAGGTCGCAATTTTGACAAGTTTTGATGAATCAATTAAAGAAATGCAGCTACGCACTACTAAGAAGAATAAATTCTATAATGGTGCGATTGAGACTGTATTGTATCAGTTTGATATAAATGAGCATGCAAGATTTAAACATGAGAGCCAGCTTGAGAAAAATATTCGTTTAGCTGAAGCAAGTGCAGACAAGTCAGATGAGCATATAGATTTTTCTAACAAGTTAAAGAAGAATCTTAAAAACCTAAAGCCATGGTTAAAACAGTCAGGAGTAGAGTGTTATCGTTTGTATGATGCTGATATTCCAACTTTTGCTGTAGCTGTAGATATATATGGCGAGCATGTGTTTTTACAAGAATATCGTGCCGATGCTACTATAGATCAAAATATGGCTAAACAAAGATTCTATCAAGCTATATATCAGATACATAAAACTCTCGATATTCAATATGAAAATATTCATACAAGAGTCCGGCAGCGTCAAAAAGGCAAAGAACAGTATCAAAAAAATAATGACAAAAATAACTTTCATGTTATTAATGAATTTGATGCAAAATTTTATGTAAATTTCGATGACTATTTAGATACTGGTATTTTTTTAGACCATCGTAAGATTAGACAACTTGTGGCAAAAACTTCAAAAAATAAGACTTTATTAAATTTATTTAGTTATACCTGTACAGCTAGTGTTCATGCTGCCTTAAAAGGTGCAAAAACTACAAGTGTGGATATGTCTAACACTTATCTTGAGTGGGGTAAAAATAATTTTGAATTAAATAGCTTAGATATTAAAAAGCACAATTTTATTCAGGCAGATTGTACTAGATGGTTAAAATCCAACAGCGAGAAGTTTGATGTGATATTTTTAGATCCACCAACATTTTCAAACTCAAAGCGTATAGATGATATCCTTGATATCCAAAGAGATCATGAATTGCTAATAAATTTAGCTATGGACTCTCTCAAAAAGGATGGAGTATTATATTTCTCTAACAATTATCGTCGCTTCAAAATGTCACAACAAATAATCGCTAAGTTTAATTGTGAGAATATTGATAAAATTTGTTTATCAAGAGATTTTTTATCTAACAAAAATATCCATAATTGTTGGGAAATTAAATACAAGAAATAAAAATTATAAACTTAATGCATAATAGTCTTTGAGTATGCATGAATAATAATAGTTCCAATAAGTATAAACAATGTCCCTAAGACAAATGGTAAATCCAACTTTTGCTTAAAAAATAGATATCCTATAATTCCTATTAGAATAGTACCAAATGCTGACCATACAGAATACACAAAAGCAATATTCATATATTTTAATGACAATGATAAAAAGTAAAACGAAAGTCCATAAAATACCAAGATAAATAGCGAGAGAACAAGCCTTGTAAAACCATTGCATAATGGTAACGAAACTGTACCAAGGACTTCAGTGATTATAGCTATAGTTAAAAAAATATATGACATAAATATAAACTGTGTCAAAAGAGTATTTAAATAATAAGCTAGAAGTTAATAAATTAAAATATGTTTATTATGAACATATCTACCATCAGCATCGATTACAAGTTGTCCATCTTCTTTGTAGAAAGGCATTGCTGGCAACTTATCTAACATGCTAAGAACTACTTCACTAGGTCTGCAAAGTTTAACACCTTTAGGGCAACAAACAAAAGGTCTATTAACTAGTATAGTATTATTGATCATTGCTTCAATAATTATGTCATCACTTACATTATCATCTAATAATTCCAACTCTTTAGCTGGAGACTTAGTTTTTCTAAGAGCCTCTTTTGGAGTTAAATTTGCAGCGGCAAAAAGTCCTAATAGTTGTGCTTTTGTCCATCCTTCTTTTAGATATTCTATTACAATGGGATTATATCCAGCGGCTTTAATAATATTAAGTACATTTCTAGATGTTCCACATTCATCATTGTGATATATTACAATCATTTAAATTTTCCCATTACTCAATTAAAATATTTTTTATTCAACCACAAAGCCACATTTACTAACCCAATCAAAACAGGCATCTCAACTAGTGGACCAATTACACCGACAAAAGATTCAGTAGAGTTTATGCCAAATACTGAGATTGCAACTGCTATAGCTAACTCAAAATTGTTTGAGGCTGCTGTAAAACTCAAAGACACAGCTTGTTCGTAAGTCGCTTTAGCTTTATATGACATAAAAAATGATATGCTAAACATTATCAAAAAATATATCAAAAGCGGAATAGCAACCTTGATTACCTGAAGTGGCAAGTTAATTATTTCATCTCCTTTTGTAGTAAACATTAGGACTATAGTAAATAGTAGAGCAACTAAGGTCGGAGGTGATATCGCTGGAGTGAATTTATCTATATACCATTGTTCACCTTTTTTAGAGATTAGGATAATTCTAGTTAATATTCCAGCTACAAAAGGTATTCCTAAATATATTCCGACACTTTTTGCTATATCTAACATTGATAGGTCTATATTGATGTTCGTATCAAATCCTAGTAGTTTTGGAATAACAGTAATGAATATATATGCGTAAGCAGCATAAAATATTATTTGAAAAATAGAATTAAACGCAACTAGTCCAGCGCAATATTCTCTAGATCCTTTGGCCAAATCATTCTATACAATTACCATAGCAATACATCTTGCTAACCCTATTAAAATTAGTCCTATCATAAAGCTAGGTTGGTTATGGAAAAAAATAACTACTAAGATAAACATCAGAATAGGACCAATCAGCCAGTTTTGAATTAAAGATAAAAGCAGAACTTTAGTATCTTTAAATATTTCTAGCATTGTTGAGTATTTAACTTTTGCTAGTGGTGGATACATCATCACAATTAAGCCTAGTCCTATTAACCAATTACCTGATCCAATATCAAATTTTGATATAAAATTTTTAGCTTCTGGTAGAGTATATCCAATGGTAATACCTACAATCATAGCTAAAAAAATCCATAAGGTCAGAAACCTATCGAGAAACTTTAATTTCATTATTACTCCTTAAATTTTACAAATTTCAGAAATTTCTAGTTTAGATATTATTTGTTGAACTTCTTCGTCTTTATCTACTTGTTTGAAAAGCTCATTTAAAATATTTAACTGATATTTAGGAATATTTTTATCTAGTTTATAAAACACCCATTTGCCTTGCTTAAAAGATTCCAGCAATCCAGTAGTTACAAGATTTTTTAGTTGTATTGATAAAGCTCCTTGAGTTAATGAGATAAGTTTTTGGATATCACATACGCAAAGAGTATTTTTGTTTAATACATATAAAATAATTAATCTATTTTTATCAGAAATTACTTTTAAAAAACTTGTGATAGATGACATATTGAGATAAATATATATTTAAATTTTTAACTATAATAATGGTTTTGGTTATGATTTTCAATTTGTTTGTAATATTTATCTGAACAACTTAATATTTATCCAATATAGATTAGATGTGTTAAAATCTAGCTAGTTTAGAGCAATATTTAATTTTTAATGAGTCGATTCAGTCAAAATTTGATGTATGTTGGTATATTGTTTATAGTTTTTATATCTGGTATATATTTTTTTGTTTCTAAGAATATCCCCGAACCAAAAGGTATATATTTACCTAAATATAGTGCAAAATTGCCAGCTACAGATCCAAAACAAGTCAGAATATTTAATCTACGTTATCAAACAGATACACAAGATAGCATAGGTGAAATAAGAGTAGTAATAGGTGTAGATCAAGAGAGATATTTTCAGAAATTATGTAATGAGAATATTAGAGAAGCTGTAAAATTAGCTGCTCAAAATGGTGCACATGAGATAAAATACGTTTGTCTATTCCCAGAGGGTCAAATTACTGAATTAAGTAGTGTTCAATTACGTGCATATGCTTTTAGAGATTAGTAACAATGAAAAAGTTAAATATAGTTTTTGCTGGAACTCCTGATATTTCAGCACAAGTTCTAAAAGACTTATATCAATCACAGCACAATATTCAAGCGGTACTTACTCAGCCAGATAGAGCAAAAGGGCGTGGTAAGAAAATACAATTTTCACCTGTCAAAGAAGTGGCTATAGCCAACAACACACCTGTTCTTCAACCATTGTCTTTTACGAAAGACCCTCAAGTGCTTGAGCAAGTTAGAGAACTAAAACCAGATGTCATAGTTGTGATAGCTTACGGAATTATAGTGCCTCAGGAGTTTTTGGATATTCCTAAATATGGTTGTTTAAATATTCATGTTTCACTACTTCCTAAATGGCGTGGCGCAGCACCTATCCAGAGAGCAATCCAAGCAGGAGACTCTAAAACTGGAATCTGTATAATGCGAATGGATGCTGGACTTGATACTGGAGATATATTAAATACTCTAGAAGTCGAGATAAAAGATACAGATACATCCCAATCACTACATGATAAGTTTGCTAAGCTATCAATAAAACCATTATTAGAAACTTTAGAAAATATTGATACGATCAAACCGCAACCTCAGCAAGGCGAGCCTAGTTACTCACATAAGATCACTAAGCAAGAAGGTCTTATAGATTTTACAAAATCTGTCAAAGAAATTAGTTTTCATATTAGAGCATTTACTCCATGGCCATCAGCATTTTTTATGTTAGAAGGTGAGCAAGTCAAAGTAGGTGATTTCGAGATACTAGAAAAGTCAGCAAATGATGAAGTTACAGCAATTATAGATATAACTAAAAATGGTTTTGATATTGCTACAAATGACAAGATAATTAGATTTAAGCAATTACAATTTCCCAGCAAGAAAATGTTAAATATTGCAGATATTTTAAATGGTAAAGATTTAGATAAATATATAGGGTATAAAATAGGATAAATAATGAAAGTAGGATTTATAATAGATAACTTAAACTCTTTTAATATTTCAAAAGATAGCACATATATGATGCTACAAGCAGCTCAAGATAAAGGCTGGGAAATTTATACTTTTTATTTGAATGATTTATCTATAATTAATGGTAATCCTAAAGGTGATGCGCTTAAGATAAAAATCCATAAAGCAAAGGAATCTTGGTATGAAATATTATCTCAACATCATGATTTATCGCTGTTAGATCTTGATTGTATTTTTATGCGTAAAGACCCGCCATTTAATATGGAATATATATATGTGACATATATGCTTGATTTGGCGAAAAAATATGGAGTATTAATCGTAAATAATCCACAAGCACTTAGAGATTTTAATGAGAAAGTAGCTATTTCAAATTATCCTAAATTTGCACCAAATACTTTGATAACTAGAAGCTATAAACAGATTAATCAGTTTTACGCAGAGCATAAAGATATTATTGTTAAACCTCTTGATGGAATGGGTGGCAGCTCTATCTTTAGGATTAAAGATGGCGACAAAAACAAGAACGTCATCCTTGAAACGCTAACTCATCATGAAACCAGATATATAATGGTACAAGATTATCAAGAAGCAATAAAAGATAGTGATAAGAGAATTCTGATAGTCAATGGAGAGCCTATTAAGTATCTTTTAGCTAGGATTCCTAGTGATAGTGATAATCGTGGTAACTTGGCAGCTGGAGCTAGAGCTGAAGTAAGAGAACTTCAGGAGCAAGACTATAAAATAGCTAAAAAAGTTGCTAAAAAACTAAAAAAAGAAGGGGTAATGTTTGCTGGTTTAGATGTGATAGGAGATAAACTAACTGAAGTTAACATTACTAGTCCAACAGGTATTCAAGAGATCTATAAAGCTACCAAAGTTAATGCTGCAAGCTTACTAATGCAAGAAGTCGAGAAAAAAATAAATAAAATGAGACAGGAACAAGAACATGGAGAATAAAATTAACTCACAAAGTTTATTCGAAGAGGCCTTACAATATATACCTGGTGGAGTCAACTCTCCAGTTAGAGCGTTTAAAAGTGTTGGGCAAGAATTTCCAAGATTCATAAAATCAGCGAAAGGTGCTTATTTATATGATGTTGATTGGAACAAATATATAGATTATATCGGATCATGGGGACCAATGATTTTAGGTCATGGTGATGATGATGTTCTTGAAGCTATACAATGTCAGTTTAAAAATGGTCTAAGTTATGGAGCTCCATGCAAGCAAGAAGTTGAACTAGCTAAAAAAATAATTGAACTTATGCCAAATATTAAACAAGTTAGATTCGTAAATTCCGGTACTGAAGCGACAATGAGTGCTATTAGATTAGCAAGAGCATATACAGGTAGAAATAAAATTATCAAATTTGAAGGTTGCTATCATGGACATGCAGATGAGTTTCTTGTGGCTGCTGGATCTGGAGCACTATCATTAGGACAGCCAAATTCTCCGGGTGTACCAGAAGATGTTGTCAAAGATACTCTAGTTGCTAGCTTCAATGATATAGAGTCTATAAAATATCTCTTTGAAAAGTACAAAGATGAAATCGCTTGTATAATAGTTGAGCCTATTGCAGGTAATATGAATATGATTTTCCCACAAAATGATTTCTTAGCTAAGCTTAGATCAGTTTGTGATGAAAATAATAGCTTACTTATCTTTGATGAAGTGATGACTGGTTTTAGAGTTGCATTAGGTGGTGCTCAAAGTATTTATGATGTTAAGCCTGATTTGACAACATTAGGTAAAGTGATTGGTGGTGGTATGCCAGTAGGTGCTTTTGGAGGTCGCAAAGAAATTATGCAAAAAGTATCTCCAGCTGGATCGGTATATCAAGCAGGTACTTTATCAGGGAATCCAATTGCTATGGTAGCTGGTATCAAAACATTAGAAAAAGTTTCACAAGAGGAATTTTTTATTAAATTAGAAGCTAAAGCTAAACAATTAGTTGATGGATTAAATGAGGCTGCTAGAGTTTATGATTTTAATTTCCATGCGAAATATTTAGGTGGAATGTTTGGACTATTTTTCTGTAGTGAAAAGGTTGCTGTTGATACATTTACAGATTTAGGTAAAACTAATCTTAAAATGTTTAATCAATATTTTGCATATATGCTTGATAATGGCGTATATTTAGCACCATCTGCTTATGAAGCAGGTTTTATATCAATTGCTCATAGTGATGAAGATATCGAAAAAACTATTTGTCTTACTAAAAAGTTCTTCCAAGAAAATCAAAGTTAATTAATCCCAATGAATAACAAATTTAAAGATATTTTGCTAATTTTAGCTACAATGGTTGTAGCTTTTTGTATGTATGGCGTAGCTAATTTTTATGCTCCTGATGAAACTAGATATTCTGAAGTAGCAAGAGAGATGCTTGCAAATCATAACTTTATAGTTCCATATATAGATGGAATAATATTTTTTCATAAGCCTCCGCTAGTATATTGGATTACTTGTATATTTATGAGCATATTTGGCGATAATACATGGGGAGCAAGACTTGTAAATCCTGTATTACTAGGCATATGTTTAATTTTTACATATATCGCAGTACGCAAAGTATTAGATTGCCGTCAAACAGCATTATTATCAGTAGGAGTAAGTCTAAGTACAGTTTTATTTCTATTTGTTGGTAGATATCTGAACATGGACTTGGCTATAGCAGTATTTTTAAATATGACTATGCTTAGTTATTGGGTAAGCCTTAAATATGATCATGACTACAAGAAAAGTACATATTGGCTTATTTTAGCATTTATATTTGCTGGATTAGCTGTTATGACTAAGGGACTAATGGGAATAGTTTTTCCTATGGCTATAGTAGGTTTATATTCTGTTATCATGAGACAGTATAAAAGGCTACTTGATATTAGGCTTTATCTTGGTTTAGTAATTGTAGCAGTCATTTCGTTACCATGGATATTTGCAGTTGAACAGTACCATCCTAATTTTGCTTATTATTATATAGTAGTGCAACAAATACTTAGATTCTCAACAGATGAGCAAAATAGAGAAGTTTCTAAAATTATTTATTTGTTAGCAATTATGGGGGCTTTTTTCCCTTGGACTCTATTTTTGCCTAAAGTACTTAAAAGCTTCTTTTCAAAAAAAGCCTTCGAAAATCGTAAGCAAAGTTCAGATAAGTGGTTTTTATTTATTTGGGCGACATTTATATTTATATTTTTTGGAATCTCTAAGTCTTTCTTATTTGGCTATTTAGCACCATTAATCCTACCATTATCAATACTTGTAGCTATTTACTTTAAAAGCATAGATTTACAAAAATTTGATAAGTGGGATGAGATAAATTTTAAATTTATTATCTTTATTTTTGCTCTGCTTTCTATTGTAGCTATAGCTCTTTTATGCCTTCCTCAGTATTGGATTTTTGGCTATAAATATTTCTTAATATTATTAGCAATTGCAATAATAGCCACTGTAATCACAATCAAATTAATCAAAGAATTAAACACTTTTTCAGTAAATAAATTAGTTGCTTATACTTGTATTATGATGATGACTGTTGCAAATTTGGGTTATGTACTAGGAGATTATTTTGATACAAGCTCTAAATATAAGACAGCTCAAGAAGTATCTAAAATATATCAGAAATATCCAAATGCTCAAGTTTTTGAGAGTGATCGCTTTTATGACATTATTTTCTACACTAAACGTAATGTAATTATTATAAATGATGAAGGTGAGTTAGATGATGTTAGAGAGTTCCCTAAATCAAATGTGGATAAATATTTAATGAAATTTGATAAATTTGTTAAGTATTGGAATAACTCAAATCAGCTAAACATTCTTGTAGTAAAAGATAAACCTAAAGAGCATAGCCCTCTAGCTTTTGATAACTATAAAAAACAACTTAATCCAAGTAAGTTCTATGTAATCTCTAGTCAAGATAATGCGACGATAGTTGCTAGTGAAGATATAAAAATATAGTCTAAAGATTTATTCACTATTTTGATTTAAGGTACAATATTGCATATATCAATAAATCTATAGTCACTCAATCGTGCTATAAAATCATTGCTTGCTTGATTTAGTATAAATTTGAGTTTACAGTTTTGTATTAATGGACAGGTTGCTTTATCTTTGTCAAAGCATTCTACAATGTTCATCGGTTCTAGTTCTTTAACAATAGTTGATAATTTAATATTGTATGTAGCTTGCGAAATTGATACACCACCAAATCTACCTTTATATGATTCTATATAGTTCAGATTGGATAATTTATTAATGATTTTAGTAGCATGATTAAGTTTAATGTCTAATATTTCTACGAGATCTTTAGTTTTATATTTTTGTTTAGGATTTGATCCTAAAATTATTAATATTCTAAGAGAGTAATCAGTAAAAGAAGTTAAATTCATACAAAATATTTTAGTAAAGATATTTTCAAAGTATAGGATAAATTTGCATAAATTATAATATGTATATATAATGCATATTATAATTTGAGTATATGGAGATAGCTTATGTTAAACCAAAAGAATATAGATACAATAAAAGCAACAATCTCTGTTTTAGAAGAAAATGGAGTTGCTTTAACTAGACATTTCTATGATAGAATGTTTAGACATAATCCTGAAGTTAAAAAGTTTTTTAATACCTCAAGACAAAAAAACTCATCTCAACCAGAAGCTTTAGCTGCAGCAATTTTGGCTTATGCAAAAAATATTGAGAATCTTGAAGTTTTATGTGATGCAGTAGAGCTAATAGCTCAAAAACATGCATCATTACAAATCAAAGCAGAGCATTATCCAATAGTAGGGTCTAACTTAATCGAATCGATCAAAGAAGTCCTAGACTTAAATGATAATGATGACATAGTTATAGCTTGGACAGAAGCCTATAATTTATTAGCTGAAATTTTGATTAATCGTGAAAAGAGTATATATAAAGAGAATTTAGAGCATTATGGTTGGGATAATTTTAAAGAGTTTGAGGTAACCAAAAAAGAAAAAGAGAGTATAAATACATATTCTTTTTATTTAAAAAATAATCTTTTTAAAAGATATGATTTTAAATCAGGGCAATATATTACAGTTAGAATTCCATGTAATGGAACTACTACTATGAGAAATTATAGTATTTCTTCAGCTATTGGTGAAGATTATATAAGAATAACTGTTAAAAGGGAGGGGCAAGGTTATGTATCTCAATACCTATCGCAAGAGATAAAAGTGGGTGATAAAATAGAAATAGCGCCTCCTTGTGGTGAATTTTTCTTGGATATAAATAAAAATCTTGATAAGCCGATAGTTTTAATTTCAGCAGGAATAGGTATTGCGCCTTTAATGAGTATGCTTTTATCAGAGCTAAAAACACAAAATCAAAGACAGATACTTTTTGTCTGTGGTAAAAAAAATAAAAATGAACATCCTTTTGCTAAACTGTTAGAAAAACTATCAAGTGAAAACCCAAGACTTAAAACTATTTTCTTTTATGAAGATAATTCTGGGTCTGACGCAAAGCAAGGGCTAGTTTGTATAGATACTGTGCAACAACACCTCAGTGAAGATAAAAATGATACTCAATACTTCTTTTGTGGGCCTAAAGATTTTATGCTTTCTATACATGAAAAGTTATTAAAAAATGGTGTTAGAGAAAAAAATATTCACTATGAATTCTTTGGCTCAAAAACAGTTTAAGATATTAAATCTGAACAGGTAATTTTCCTGTTGGAATATTACCACTAAAAATATTTTCTAATGCTGCTTGAATATTAATCTTTAGTGAAGTCTTTGTATAGTTTGTCTGATCCATAGAAGTTGCACTATAAATACAAACATAATTAATAATATTATCGATATAGTTAATATCATAAGGAGTAAGTGCTGCGATATTTATAGTTTGCTCTGGCTTTATAGAAGTTACATAACTATAAGCCTTATTGTATTCACGCAGGTTTGCCGAAATTAGCAAAATTATATCAGCATTTTTGATACCTGTTTTTATATTTTGATTATTAATATTTTCAGAGTTTATAATAGTAGTAGAGTTATTTTTTGATACTATCTTTTGTAACTCATTATGAAAATCTGCCATACGTTGGTTATCACTATCTACAATCAAGATATTTTTTAGCTTATTGAGATCGCATGGAATAATTCCTGAATTTTTGACTACAGTTGTACTTTGCTTGGCTATATCTAAAGATATCTTTTGATGTTTACTACAATTAACTATTTGATTAGCATATTTTAATTGCTCATCTTGTGAGAACTTGAATATTAAACTTTCATCGAGTTTATGTTTTGCTTTGAAATCAATAATACTCGTGTAAGCATTATTAACCGCATTAGCAAAATTAGGATTTTGATTATATTCTTTTTCTAGTTCACAAAAAAGCTCTTCTAATTTATAAAGATCATTTTCTGACCATACTCGAACAGGCATTAATAAAATATCTATACCAGCTAAGATAGCTAATTTAGAAGCTTCAATAGTTCCAAAGTGTTTAGCAATAGCATGCATGTCCATAGCATCTGACACTACTAGACCATCAAATTTCATTTGCTGTTTTAGTAATTTAGTTATTATCTTGTAAGAAAGAGTAGTTGATACATAAATATTCTCGCTTGTTGAAACTGATTGATACTGAGTATCATCTAGGGCTGGAACACTAATATGAGCTGTCATTATCATACTACAATCTCTAGCATGCTTTCTAAAAGGTAACAATTCTGTAGTATCTAATTCTTCTAAAGTTTTATCTAAGATTACATTACCTAAATGACTATCTGTTGCAGTATCACCATGACCAGGAAAGTGCTTAATACAGTCTATGATTTTAGCATCATGATAACCATTTATAGCATTTTTGGCATAGTCAGTAACTACATTGGGATTATCTGAGTAAGACCTTACACCAATAATAGGATTGTTTTTGTTAGAGTTGACATCTACAGCTGGAGCAAAATTAATATTGATACCTAAAGAATATAATTCATCACCAATTATTTTAGCCATAGTATAAGCATTACTAGGATTATCTGTCGCAGCTAGTGCCATATTACCGCAGCCACTAGTACCTTGTTGTAAGCGATTAACTCTACCACCTTCTTGATCTATAGCGAAAAATATTGGTGTATTGGTATTAGCTTGAAGATCTCTTAATAGAGAGATAACTTGCTCATTATCTTGAATATTATCTCTAAAAAGGATAAAACCGCCTAGATTATAATCTTTAAAGATCTTATTGACGATATCATTAGTTTTTGTAAAAGGTATACGTTGATTATTTGAATCTTCAACCCAATAGCGAAAATCCAACATAATTAGTTGACCTAGTTTTTGTCTTATATTTGAGTTTGTAGGCATCTACAGTTTTAGAATAAAATTAATATGAAAGTAAATATATCATAGAAGTATTAGCTTTGTTTATACTCCCCAACCATGACTTACCAAAATTTTCTGACCAGTTAATGCATTTGTTTTAAATTTAGGCTATATGCGGGAGTATTATTTATATTTTGTATGAGTATAGCAATATCTTTAGGTAGTTATTACTCACATGATTTAATTACAAGTTCACTTATACTATTATGATTTTCTTTTTTAATTGGCTACACCGCAAAATCAGATTTGGTTTTTGCTAATGGCATACTCTTTATTGCTGATATGTATATTATAGGAACTGGATTTAATGCTGACATTACTGATTCAATACTCATTGGATTATCTACACTAATAGGAGCATTAGCATTTATAATAGTTTTGGTAGTTATTCTAAAAAAATAAGTATAAAAGATGCTCTTGATGATAATTATAGAAGTATAAGAATACTACCAGATATAGATTCTACTATTTATGCAATTAGTTTATCACTTAGTTTAATTATAGGTAATTTTATATCAATTTACTTTGACATTGAAATAGGGTACTGGATACCTATGACAGTTTTATTAATATTTAAACCGGATGTAATTAGATCATCTACAGCTATTAAGCATCGTTTGATAGGTACTTATAATAGGGTCATTATTTGCCATACCTTTAGCTATTTATTTATCAAATGCTTACATTATTTGGATGATTTTGTTTATAACAACATTTTTTACTATATGCTGTATCATTAAGCATTATGGAAGCTATGTATTCTTTTTGACAATATTTATTGCAATGCTCTTAAAACTAGTACATTTATCTGGGTATGAGATAAGTTTATCTAGACTAATTTATACTGTTATAGGTATAGTTATAGTAGCTACAATAATCATACTATCAAAAAATATAAGAACAATTTTAAAAAGAATCTAGGAAAGTACTACTTAAGATAATCAAAAACTACTTCACCAAAACCTAATGTAACATCAGCAATAAAGTGAGAACCTTTAAGAATTTCTAAGACTGGTAAATGATGAAGAGCTGCTTGAACATGATTAAATACTTGTAAATCTACAGGTCCAGTCCATGCACCTTTTACAGTTACATCTTTAACATGGTATTTAACAAGTTCACAAATACTAACATCTTTACCATTAACATGCGGTATGGTTTTAAGTAAGAAGTTAGGAGTTTCTTCTAGTGCTTTTTTGATAGCATCTTTATCAATTTCTTGATATTTATATCCCATTCTTCCAAAAGCTACATCAACACTGTTATATTTTACTGTACCTAGTAACGTATCAGAATCTACTGTAAGAGTAGGGTGAGCATATTTTTTTGGAAAGCCCCATATTTCACGTCCTGTAGCGATTTACGGTAAATTATCCAATAGCATAATATGGGAATATAAGCCTTTCTTACCCTCAAATTCAACTTCGATAAGTTGACCAGCTTCATTAAAGCTACCAAAACCATTCGCATCATGCATTTTCATAAATTCAAATTTTACTAGGCCAGTTGCTTTAAGAGGCTCAGGTACATATTTTTTTAGGACTTCTGTATCTGCTATATAGTCGATTATGAAATATTCTCTATTCGTGAATTTATAAGCTATTCTATTTGCTGTAGGCGATACTAGTGGCATCGAAAAAACATTTTTTAACATCTTCTATTTTCATTTAGATCTCCAGAATTGTTTTGTTCTAGTTAACATTATAAGCTTTAATATTTTTTTAGTAATAGTAATAACTCAAAGATGCTTGATTAAAAGCATATTTACTATTTTTTTGAATTAAAAATACTCTATAAAAATATCTATTTAATAGTATAACGTTGAATTATGTATTATATTTGATAAAGTAAGCTTTTGATTATCTTATGCTTTTATTAAGTGGTAATTTAAGGCTATAGGTTTATACTTAGAAATTTTTTGAGGCAAATTTTATGAAAAAAAATTACTTAATAGTATCTGTGGTGATTATTGGATTTTTTGCTGTATCATTTGTGACTAATATTTTAGGCCTATAATCCCAGATACAACTAATGATCTACATTTGACACTTTCGCAAGCTGGAGTTTTACCGTTTGCATTTTTTTATAGCTTACATTATTTCAATTCCTGCAGGCTATGCGCTAGAGAAATATGGATCTAAGAAGATGATCTTACTTGCTTTTTTATTGGGCTTTTTGGGTTCAGTTTTATTCTGTCTAAAAGTTAGCTATCTTACTTATATCGTAAGTTTATTTACAGTTGGTACAACTGCTGCGATATTACAAGTTGCTTTTTGGCCTCTATTAAGAGTTGCTGGTGGTGAGGAGAATTACTAATTTTTCTCTGTATTACAGCAAGTATTTTTTGGAGGAGCATCATTTGTTAGTCCATTTGTACTATCGTATCTAGTTATAAATCTTCCATATTCTGGAGATAGTAATTATTTTTTACTATTTTTAAATAAGCAACAGGGACAAGCTTTAGTTAGGTTGCTATCTATTGGTTTAATGCCATTGTAATGTTTTTATTAGTGATATTTATTGCTTCAATTAAGTTTCCAAAAGTTGAATTAAAAGATGATGAAAAATTAGAAGGTTTTGCTACTGTGTTGCATCTTTTAAAGGATAAAGTCGTAATAATATATTTCTTAGCGATCTTTGCTTATGTTGGTCAAGAGCAAGGAATTAGTGTCTGGATTTCTAAATTCTTAAATGACTGTCATGGCTTTAATACCGAAACTGTAGGTAATACCACAGTAGCATTATTCTGGATCATGTAATGTATTGGCGGTATTTTTAGGATAGTTTTATTGAAGCTATATAATGTCAAAAATATTTTGAAAGTATTTCTAATCTTACAACTAATATCATTGTCTCTAGCATTGTTTGGATCAGCTACTATGGCTTTGATATTCTTCCCTGCTTGTGGTTTCTTGACATCGATAATGTATGGAGGAGTTTTCTCATTAGGAATGAACTCTTTAAAATCACATCATGGGACAGTCTCTGGGATATTCTGTACGGGGATAATCGGTGGTGCTATAGTGACATTAGTAGTTGGTAATATTGGAGATATCTTAGGCTTAAGAATAGGAATGTGTTTTGTATAGTATATCTAACTATAATATATATTTTATATGTAGCTATAACAGCTAAGCCATTAATTGATAATAAAACTATAAAACTAATAGAATTATTTAAAAAATAAGTTGAAGTGATATGAGTAAAGAAATTCAAATTAAGAATAGAACTGTGGTTGGTGTTGATATCGGCGGCACTAAAGTGAATGCAGGTAGAGTATGTGGAGAAAACTTATTAGATTCTTACTTGAGCAAAATCTCGCCAGATGCAGAACATAATGCTCAATCTGTTATTGATGTTGTCATAAATACCATAGCAAAAGTTTTCACTTCTGAAGTAGAGGGCATAGGCGTTGGGATTCCTAGTGTTGCAGATCGAGAAAAGGGAATTGTATATGATGTGCAAAATATCAAATCATGGCAAGAGATTCATCTAAAAGAAATACTAGAGGTAAAGTTTAAAGTACCAGTTTTTATAGATAATGATGCTAATTATTTTGCTATAGGTCAAAGACTATATGGTAAGGGCAAAGAACATGAAAATTTCGTTGGTATTACAATAGGTACGGGTATTGGTGGTGGTATTATCAATAAAGGCTCTTTACTAAAAGACTCCAATTGCGGAGCAGGAGAATTTGGTATGTTGCCATATTTAGATGGAATCATGGAGGATTATTGTAGTGGCCAATTCTTTATAAAAAAGATAGGTATTGAAGGTATAGAGATCCTTAAACGTGCAAGAAATAATGATAGTGATGCTATAGACATCTATAAGCAATTCGGTAAACATCTTGGAGTTGCAATAAAGTCTATTATGTATACTTTAGATCCAGAGGTGATAATAATTGTAGGATCAATAATGTTAGCTAGAGAGTTTTTTGAAAAAGTAATGTGGGATGAGATTAAAACATTTGCCTTTACTCAGTCGGCTAAAAAATTAAAATAGAATGGTCAGAAACCGAAGGTGATTTTCAGGTTTTTGGTGCTGCAGCTGTTTATTTGGATAGAAGCAGTAATTTATGATTTTGTTAAAAGAGCAAGGTTAAATGAACAAAACTCAACAACAAATATTAACCTTTTTAGATGATGAAAAATATGTAAGTGGTGAAGATATTGCTCAAAAGTTAGGTATATCAAGGGCGGCTATTTCTAAAAATATCAAAGCACTTAAAGACAACTATCAAATAACAGTTTCTTCTAACTCAAGAGTTGGATATCGACTCCAAGAAAAATTAGATCTAATAAAAGTTGATGAACTAGCTAAAGTTTTTAATAATATAAATTATTTTTATTCTATAGATTCAACATCAAAATATGCAATAGAAAATCAAGCTAAATATAGTGAGAATGCAATTTTTATCTCAGAATTTCAAACAGATGGATTTGGACGATTTAAGCGTAAATGGATTTCACCATTTGGTAAAAATATATACTGTACTATGCTTGAAATAGTTGAGCTAGACATATCGAAACTTAATGGATTATCCTTAGTTGTAGGAATCAGTATTGCAAGAGTTCTAAAAAATATTAACTTAGATGCTAAATTAAAATGGCCTAATGATATCTATGTAGATGATAAAAAGATAGCAGGTATTATTATAAATGTTAGTGCTGAAATTAATGGTAGAGCAAAGCTATTTATTGGTTTTGGTATAAATGTTAATATGCAATATAATGAACAAATCTCCAAAAATTGGACATCAATAAAACTACAATCGCAACGCCATGCAAATCGAACTAACTTAACTATACAAATTATCAAAGCTATTAAAGAAGATTTAGCAGTTTTCATTAATAAAGGTTTTACATATTTTAAAATGGATTTGAATCACTTAACTATCTAAAAGATAAAGAGTTTTCATTGGCTTTAGTTGATAAAACTTATAATAATTGTAACTATGTTGGCTTAGCAAATAATATTTATATTATTTTTCATGAGATAATGACCGGAGTAGGGCGACTGGGTAAATTTTTTGCTTATGAATATCTTGATATTAAGCCTGATTTTTTTGTGTGTATCAAAAGGATTAACCTCTAGGATTATACCTTTTAGTATTGTTTTGACAAAAAATCAATATTACGAAATGTTTTATGATGATGAGTTAACTAAAGCTTTTTTACATTCACATACTCACAGTGGCAATGTTTTAGGTGCTGTAGTAGCAAATGCAGTATTGGATATATTTGAAGAAGACCATATACTTAATAATGTTAAGGATCTTGAAAAACAATTTGGTGAATCTTTTCTTGAGCTACAAGAGCAATTACCCATTATAAAAAATATCAGAGGTATTGGAGCTGTTATAGCAGCAGATTTAAATATTAATAAAAAAAGAGCTGGCTTAGATGTCTATCGAGAAGCTATAAAATTAGGAGCATTATTAAGACCATTAGGAAATACTATCTACTGGCTACCACCACTAAATAGTACACAACAAGAAATTGAGTCGTTAAAGAGTGCAACAAGACAGTCTATATTAAATGCATTTGGCTAAGTTACTTTTTACGATTATTAAAATACTCGCTATCTGCAATATATATAGTTTTGGTTGCTTCAGCATAGATGTTATTATCAGTATCTTCATAGCAGACTGGTAAGCTAATTACAGATTTATTTTTAGTTATAACATCTTGTTTTATTTTATTGATAATTTCTTGTGAGAGTAGAAATCTTGCATAAACATGATGCGTAATTGGTCTAAGATAATCAATATTTGCTGATAAATCCCAAACTACATAATCATCATCAAGAATATTACATAACTGTAATGGATAAATTGGATCTAGCGATGAGTATATAGCCCCACCAAAACCAGTACCATAATAGTTTTTGGTATTATCTGTTAAATTAAATCTTAGATGTACTTCCAAAAAGTCATTCGAGACAAAAACTATCTCTCCACCAGTTGCAACAAAAGCAGGCAAATCATTGAATTTTTTAATAAGTTTTTCTGATTTTTCGCCAGGTTTTTTATCAGTTTTAAAAATTGGAGTCATATATCTAACCAATATCTATCGTTTATTTATAAACTCAATTACTTTGTCTAAAGCTATTTTAGGATTTTCAAATGGAACTACACCGAGTCCTCCTATAAAACCATGATACATCTCGTCATCATAGTGAGTTTCGACATAAGTACCTTGTTGTTTTAGTTTTTCTTCATAAGCATAAATTCCATCTATAAGGATATCATGAGCAGCTGCTACAATTAATGTATCAGGTTGTTTTGTATCTTTATAAAATAGTGGGGAGATTGTAGGTTGTCTAAGTTTTTTAGGCTTTGACATGACATTTTCGCCTATATATCCTTTTAGAAAAAGCTCACACCATTCGGTAGTTAAGTGATATTTATATTCATCAAATTTAGTATTGCTATCATATTTAGTATACATATCAACAGCAGGATAAATTAAAATTTGTGCTTTTGGCATATTTTCTTGGCGCTCGTGACATATAATAGTTACAAGATTTCCACCAGCACTATCACCCATTACAAAGATATTTTCAGTAGATAAATTAAACTTAGTAATATTTTCATAAAGCCAGTCATAAGCATATAGTGCATGATTAACAGCTGCAGGATGCTTGTGTTCAGGACCCAAGCCATACTCTAACGAGAAAATATTTAAATTTCCTTGGTCACATAAATATCTACATACATGATCATAAGTATCTATAGAGCTCAAACACCAACCACCACCATGAATAAAAAGTACAGCTTTATCAGATGCTTTTTTAGGTTTATAGTGTCTTAATATAGTATTGTTTTGTAACTTAATATCTTCTTCGATAATATCAGGGCGAGGTAGACGTTTAATTTGTGCTAATGAAAGATCTACAAATATCTTACGCTGATCTCTTAAATCTAATTTCTTTATTCTTCTTATTTCAGGAGTATCTAATAGTGACTCTAATGCTGGATGGTATGGCATAATTTTTCCTTACTAAATTTTATGTACTCTTACAATATCAATATTGAGTTTTTCCAATTTTCTCGAAAGTTCTCTTGTAGCACTGTCTAAAGTAATGATGTGACTATCTTTAGGAACACCTAATACCGATGGTTTACGTGAATGTCCAACTAGTGCTTTTAGATTTAGTTTTTGCTTTATATTAACAATATTTTCTAATAAATATTTTGCAGTATCCGCTTTTTTACCAAAACCAAAGCCTACATCAAAATATATATTTTGTTGCTCTACACCATGGTTTAGGAGAATTTGTTTTTTGTTTTCAATAAACTCACACACGCTATTTATAGCATCTTCTTTATCTAAATATTGGTTTCTATCAGTGATGCCTAAATTATGAGTTATTACATATTTCTTTTTATATTTAGCTATAAGTTGGGCTTTTTTCTCAATATCATTACATTCAACATCATTTATCATCCAGATGATATCATTATGTTTCTCTAGCACTTCGCTTATGACTTCAAATCTACGTGTATCAATACTTACAAGAGGTCTATAATTCAAATCATTAAGTTGTTCTTTAAGATATTCTAAGAACTCATCTAATTTATTAAACTCTTCATCAACACTAGTAGCAGTAGCATTAGGCTTAGTCGATTCAGCACCAATGTCAATAATTTCAGCACCATTATTTATTAGCTCAATAAAATTTGATTTACGCTGAGTATCATCAAAATCTCCGTCTGAAAAAGACTGATCTGACAAGTTAACTATACCCATACGCATTGTATTTGATAGTGTTTGATTAAGCTTCTCGATTGGTTCTAATTCCTTAAGTTTAATATTTAGATCCTTTTCTATTCGGATTGGGTGATTCCAACCTTTAGATAATTCTAATAATGGTGCTAGAGCAAAGTTGCGATTGAGTAGTTCCTTATGTGGAATCGTAAGTTTATCTGTTTCTAAAATCAGATCTTCAGCAGCAAGAATATCTAAATCAATAAGTCTGGGAGACCAAACCGGAGCATCAAGATCTCTACCAATTTTTTCTTCTATATCTTTTAAAAATATCAATAAATCTTGAGGTTTAAGATGAGTACTAATTTTAACAGCCGTATTCAAAAATGTGATATCCCATTCTTTAAGAGCATTTTCTTTAAGTAATGCTTTACTACTATATAAGCTAGCTTTTCTAATAATTCTTATATTCTGATGTGATGCTAGAGCATCTAACGCAAGATGAATATTATCTATAGTGAAACCAATATTTGTTCCAATTCCTATAATATATTGCATATTAATTCCTAATAATAAAAGAAGCAGAACCTATCTGTGAAACTGGTGGCTTTTTATTAAGTTTCAAGTATTTGATTGTTATATCCCTATATTTTTCTCCGATAAATAGATAAATTTGCTTAGCTAAGTACTCTATAAGATTACAGCTAATGTTATCACAAAAGCGTTGAATATTATTTCTCAGAGTATAATAACAAATAGTTTCTTTAAGATTATCAGAATTACTTGCGTTATAGTTTTGACTAAATTCAAGTTCTAAGTCTAGAGTTATCATTTGTTTGTGAGATCTTTCCTCCTCAGAGCAACCAAGACTTACATATATTTCCATATCATATAAAAACAGAGATTGTTTCATTTTGTTAGATAAATTATAGTAAATTTTGTTATTTAATATATCATATTAGCAAATGCTTAGATAATTTATTGTCCGCAAATATGTACCAACTTAGAGATTTTTTAGCAAATATAGAAAAATACGATAGAAATGCTTATATATATTTTGATGACACAAGATATAGTCATTACAAGATTTTACAAAAGTCATATAGTTTAGCTAGATTCTTAGAATCTTTTGGTTATAGAAAAATATACTCAAATCTAAAAAACTCGCCATTATCTGTAAGCTTGTATATAGCTAGTTGGATAGTAGATATAGATATTTTTGTACCGATCAATCCAAGATTAGTTGATAATGAGCTAGCAGTAATAATTGAAGATGATAGTCTATTTATCACGGATAAAATATCTAGCCTTGAAGTAAATAAATTATATATAGAAAATCCGACATCATTTTTTGAAAGTCTTGAATATACACAAGACTATACAATTTATGCTAAATCTCTAACAGCGCATGTAAGCTCTGGAACAACAGGATTTTATCAAAAGCATCTTCACGATATTAATCAAATAATCAATTATGCTAATGATAGAATTAATGATTTAGGCTTTAAACAAAATGATCACTTATTAGTAGCATTATCAATAAATCACGCTTTTGCTTTTTCTTATCAAATCTTACCAGCATTAGCTATGGATTTAAATATAACGATTATCCGTGAATTTGATGCAAGATTAATAGCAGAGATTATTAACCAAAATAATGTAACTGCTTTAGCATTGTTACCAACGATGTATCATTTTTTGTTAGAGCAAAATATCAACAACAATCATAATCTACGCTATCTAGGTGTAGCTGGTGATATAGTTAGCGAAAGTTTAGCAGATCAAGTTGAAAATAAGTTTGGTATACCATTACTAAATGGTTTAGGTATGACAGAGATTTTTGGATATGGTCAAAATGTATCTGCTAATACGGTTAATAAAGTTAAAATCTTTGCAGATACTCAAGTAAAAATAGTTAAATTCAAAAATAGTGACTATGGTAAAATCTTCATCAAAAATAATATGTTACCTCTAAATATTCAAACTGAGTGGTTAGAAACGGGAGATATAGGTAGTTTCGATGCTCAAAGTTATGAGCTTAGTTTTTATGGGCGTTATAAGGATATAATTATAAAAGGTGGTTCCAATATATCTCCAATTGAGTTAGAAACTGTAATTTTAAAAATACCAAATATTGATAATTGTATAGTTACTTCTAAAAAAGATAAAATATGGGGAGAAACTGTTTGGGCATATTTGGTGGTATCGCAGCAGTACTCTTTAGAATTTATAAATAATAAGCTGTGCAATTACATAGCTGAATACAAAAAATTAGATGGAATTATTTATATTGACGAAATTCCAACCACTACAACTGGCAAAACTGATAGAAAAAAACTAAAAGAAATGATTAATCATGAGAATACCCAATTACCACAATTTGCAATTCTTGAAGATACTCTAACAAATAACCAAAGCTACTATTTTTACAATCCGGTTGCGGAAGTTATAGCTAACGATAAAGAATCACTTGAGTTAGCTTTGGGGCAATTGGAAGAACTGCAACACCAAGGTTTATATCTGGTTGGATATTTAAGTTATGAAGCCAGTTATTATCTTAATAATAATCTTTATGATTTATGCGATTCTGATGATACTAAGTTACTTCATTTTGTCGCTTTTAGTAATTATTCAAATGAAATCCCCAAGAATATAATTTCAGATAAAAATATAGATCTAATGATAGATAGTCTTAATTTTGCAGATTATCAAAAAAGCTTTGATGAAGTTCAACAAGCACTTATCAATGGTGAGAGCTATCAGATTAATTTAACTAAAAATATCTTAGCTAATACAAAGCTCACTAGCTATGAGTTATATAGCAGGCTCAAACAACAACAATTAGTTAAATATGCTGCATATTTACCATTTTTAAACCCAGATATAATATCAATTTCGCCTGAGCTTTTCTTTAAAAAAGAAGCTGATAATTTACTTGTCAAACCAATGAAAGGTACAGCAAAGCTGACTGGTAATGACTTAGAAGATCAAAAGATATATCAAGAATTATCATCATGTGATAAGAATAGGGCAGAGAACTTAATAATTGTTGATCTTTTGCGTAATGATTTATCTGCTATTACAAATACTCATACTGTAAAAGTAGATAAGCTTTTCTCAATAGAGAAATACAAAAATCTATTGCAAATGACTTCACAAATCTCAGCAAAAGTAGATAAACAAATATCTTTTAGAAAGATTCTAGATGGCTTATTTCCTTGTGGTTCGATTACAGGAGCTCCTAAAAAACGAACTATGGAACTAATCAAACAAATAGAGAAAGGTAAAAGGGGAGTTTATACCGGAAGCATTGGCTATATTATGCCAAATAATGATATGTGCTTTAATGTTGCTATTCGCACGATTCAACGACATCATGATAGTTTACAAATTGGCGTGGGTGGTGGTATCACGGTATATTCAGATGTAGAGTCAGAATGGCAAGAAATGAATACCAAGATAAACTTTATACGCCAAACTTATCAACCAGATTTTTGCTTAATTGAGAGCCTTTATTGCTGTACTCAATTTAGAGATTTAGAGCTACATTTAGATAGGCTTGAGGACTCTGCTAGACAGTTATTTTTTGATATTGATATTTGCAAGATTAGAGATCAACTATATGACTATGTAGAGCAATTAACTGATGATAAAGAATATAAAATCCGTCTAGAATATCATTATGATAAGTCTATAAATATCGAGCATACTGAAATTAATACTACAAACCAACATGCTATTAAGCTAAAAATTTGCCCTGAGAAAATAAATTCAGCGAATAAATTATTTCAGCACAAAACTACACATAGTTCAACACGAGGCTTTTATACTCAAATGCATCACAAATATATTCAAGATAAAAATTATGAGCTTATCTTTCTAAATGAAAAAGATAATATTACAGAAACTAGATTTCATAATATAGTTATTGAGAAAAATGATAAACTTTATACACCAAAATTAGAAGATGGTGTCTTAGCCGGTGTCGCAAGAAAAGCTTTAATTTCTCAAGGTAAACTACAATCTAAAAGCCTAAATTTAGATAATCTAAAAACCGCTGATAAAATATATCTTATCAATAGTGTCAGAGGCTTGGTACCAGCGTATTTGGAGATTTAAGGTGGTTTTATATATTGATCATTATGATTCTTTTAGTAATACAATTGTTGATTATATAACTTATCTTGGCTATCAAGTATCAATAATAAAAACTGATGAGCAAATTGATAATGTTGAGCAATACTCACATATTATTATTGGCCCGGGACCAGGTCATCCAGATGAGCTTAAAAATATCTATCCAATCATTGAGTATTGTCAGCAAAATAGTTTGCCTTTATTGGGAATATGTTTAGGTCATCAGCTTATTGCTCAATATTATGGTGCAAAAATTATAAAAGCTAAACAAATATACCATGGTAAACTCTCTGAGATTAAACAACTTCAATCATCTTTATTATACAAAGATCATCCAGTAAAATTTGCTGTAACACGTTATCATTCTTTAATTGTTAATGATATTAAAGGACCTTTGATTAATTTAGCCTCAACCAAGAATGATGAAATTATGGCTTTTGCTCATCAAAATGCAAATATTTTTGGTGTTCAATATCATCCAGAAGCATATTTGACTGAATACGGTTTATTAACTTTAAAGAATTTTTTAGCTCTTTGATTATATTTTTTGAGGTTTTATATAAAAGCTTAAAATATTAGCAATAATCAATAATCCTAAGAATAAACCATAAGCTATTTTATAACTTAAAAAAGTAGCAAAACTATAATCTACTAAAGCTTTTTGAATGTAGGAGCTAATGGATTAATAATACTATTTAAGACATATTTAACCAAAAAAAGTAGTGATAATATACTAACAAGATAATTTTGCTTACGTTTATTTGCAGTATCAAAAACTATACCTGTAAAGCCAAAACCAATACCAAAAAACAACGCAGCTAAACTAAGTATATAAATATTACTGATATTGGTATAAAAGATAATAATTACTGAAATACTAGCTAGTGATGTAAAAATAAAGATATGACTTCTTTTGAGAAATTGAGTAGCAATAATTAGACCACAACGACTGAAGCAATACCAGAAGCAAGTGATGCAATGCTATTACCTATTAAACCAGCTTGTCGGCTAGCTAGCTTAGTATTTAATAAGATAGTATTTCCCCAATAGCCAATAGTATTAAAAAATACACAGGTAAAAAGACTAGCATAAAGTATCGTAAAGATTATTTGTCTATCTTTGAAAATATCTTTAATACCAGCAAAATAATCACTAAATGATTTGATATCATCGCTTCTAGGAATCCTACCATATTTAAATCTGCTAATGGAGTAGAGAATTAATATAACAAGCATAATACTTGCTAATGTTAAAACTATGTAATTATAGTTGTATTGCTTAACAGCATAGTTTAGTGGCGCACCTGAAATAGAAACTGCTAACGAGCCAAAGAAATAAATAAAACCTGTTGCAATTGCAAATAGACGCTTACTAAGAATAATGCTTGTCAATCTATAAGTACTTATCATAGCAAAAGCTGTACCAACACCTATAATAAATCGTGAAGTCAGTAGAATCGCTGAGTTAGTAGGAAACGCAAAAATTATAGTTCCAACTAGAACTACTGTCGTTGCAATCATTACATGGATATCAATACCATATCTATCGACTATAATTCCAACAGGTATCTTCATGATTAGCATTGCGATACTATATATTGATATAGCAAAAGCAATGTCAATACTAGAAAATCCATATTGATTTATCAATGGTATAGAAAATGCCGAAAGTGAAGTATTTGTCATGGGAGTATACATATAAAATGCTACCGCACTTAACCATATTAAAATTAGAAAGATTTTTTTGGACAATGTTTTGAACCTATATTAGAACGGTATTGGATATTTTCTTCTAACTTTTTCGATATCTGCCAATACTTCAGCTGACAACTCAAGATTTATAGCGTCAATATTAGTTCTTTAGTTGTTGCATAGTAGTTGCCCCAATTATACTAGAGCTCATATATTCTTTTCTAACTGTGAAAGCTATAACTATTTGACAAACATCTAAATTATGTTTCTTAGTAATTTCTAGATATTCTTTAACAGCTAAGTCAACAGTAGCATTTTGTCTAGTTGCAAATTGAGCTTTCTGCTCAGGTGATCCCATAACCTCATCAGACATTCTACTTCCAGCTGGAATGTTACCATCTAAATACTTACCACTTAAAATACCCATTTGTAGTGGTGAACATGCTAGATAAGATACATCTTCAATAGCACACGTTTCCATGACATCAGTTTCATCTCTTCTTCTAAGTAAGTTGTACTCATTTTGTAAACTAACTATTCTTGGCAGATTATATTTTTCAGCTAAGTTAATAAACTGATTTATACCTCAAGCCGAATCATTTGATAATCCAATATGTCTAATTTTCCCAGCTTTAATAAGCTCGTCACATGCTTTGAGTGTTTCAAGAATATTATCTTGTATTTGTTGTTTAGCTGTCGCACCCTGAGCTGGTTCAAATGACCACCAATCTGCAAAATGATAGTTTGCTCTATTTACAGTCCAGTGAAATTGATATAAATAGATATAGTCTGTCTTTAGTCTTCTAAGGCTATTATCAACAGCGGAAATAATATTTTCACGATTTATCTGAGGATTTTCCTCATTTATAGCCCATGTCATAGGTGAAAACTTAGTCGCTAATATTACATCACTACGTTTCTACCTTGTTTTAAACCAGTTACCGATTATTTCTTCAGTTTTGCCATAAGTCTTAGCAGTAGGTGGGATTGCATACATTTCTGCTGTATCCCAAAAATTAATACTTTGTGCAAGAGCATAATCCATCTGCTCAAAGCCTTCATCTTGAGTATTTTGACGTCCCCAAGTCATAGTACCGAGACATATCCTACTAACATCAATATCAGTTTTATCAAGTTTAGTATACTTCATAGCTAATTTTTAAATTTAAATCTGTATAGAAATTATAGCCTAAAACTTAAGTTATTCTATTTAAATCTTTTTATTGAGTAATAGATACTAATTTAGTCGATAGTGTCGGATTATGTTTAATATCCGCATTAGGAAATGCATCATAATTTTTACGAGCTTGGTGTAATTTTGTAATATCTAGTTTTTCGATAACTACATCTTCTTTATTAAAGTTACCAATATTTAGATGATTAATTTTAAAAGCTTTATTCTGAGGAGATGTAAAAATTATTTGACTTACACCATCAAATCCTTGGGTATTTTGTTTATCTAAGCCTGAAGCCATACCTACTACCATACCATATGCAAAATTTTGGATAGATAGCATTTTCATTGCAGTATGAACTCTATTTAAACCGTACAAATCATTTGTGTAAGATGGTGCGATTATAATATCTGGCTTAACTTTTGAAAGTTGTTCAGAGACATTCGGAAATTCACTTGTATAGCATATTACTACAGCAATCTTAGCTCCTTTATAATCTAGTACTAATATATTTTTACCAAACTTATTATAGCCAACATTTCTTTCTTCTGGAGTTAGATAAATTTTGTCATTTTCTGTTAATTGACCATTAGGTAGACCTACCAAAATAGTATTAGAGATTTTACCATTATCATTTTTAGCAATAGTTCCACCTATAACAATTATCTGGTACTTTTTAGATAGATTAGCTATTAAGTTTCTAGTTTGACTATAATACTTGCTAAGTTTAATTATGCTTTGCTTATTCCATGGTAGATTATCAATTAAGTTTACCGAGTTATCTTCAGGAAAGACTACGATTTCAGCACCTTGATCTTTAGCTTGCTTAGTTAGTCTATTCATATCATTTGCAAACTCATCAAAAGACTGTTGTTTGATTAGCATCTGCGCAGCAGCAATATTAATTGTTTGGCTATATCCATAACTGCTAATAGATATAATAATTATTATTAGATATTTTAGATGTTTAATCATTCTAATTATCCTCCCGTCTAGAAAAGTAATTAACTTTTTAGATCTTAAGATGTTTGAGATTGAATACTTAAATATTCTGATTTGTTTGATAAATTCTAGAGCCATTCTTCATTAACTTAAGAAATGCTTCTACATCTTTATTTTTAAGGGCTTGATTCATAGCTGTATGGGCATCATCCATAGATTTCCATTCGATGATATCAACCCATTGATTTGGATCTTTAGTATTTTGTGTTAGTGTTCTCTTTATGAATCCTTCGTAGTTTTTTAAGTCTTGAGTTACTTTACTAGATAAATTTAGTACTTGTTGAGTAGAAGTATCTTTAGAGGTTTCAAACGAAACTATTTCGAGAATAGATGGATTGCTTACAGCATATACATCAGAAGTATCTAAAAGCAAAAAAAGCATACCAATAGTAAGACTAAATATAACTGCTACTTTTAGTATTATTTCTTTGAACATCTCATTCCACAATATTTAATTACTACATTTGTATCATTATATAGTTTTAAAATCTTTCTTCAATCTTGGGTTGATGTTTTAATGAAATTAGAATATTACTTTATTTAACGGATAAGTAAAATTTAACAATTCCTAAATACTCATGAATTATTGTTTGCGTTATATAAAAATTATATACATTAGGGAGAAAACTTATTTCAGGAGTTACTTTAGATGAAGCAATGTTTATTGTATTTATATTGAAGCTATCAAAAATTAATTTAGCTCTTTGATAGTGAATACCTCCTGTAATTAAACAATATTTAGCATTCTTATCGTTTAAGATTTGTTTGGTGAATCGAGCATTTTCGTAGGTATTTTTAGATTGTTTTTTTTAATCTTATTTTTGATTTTGGAATTCCTAACTTATAGATAATATCAGCATAAACTTCAGCCTCTGATAACTTATAATCTGAAGTGTAACCTCCACTTATTATGATATCTTGAGGATATTGGTTATAGACTTCAGCAGTTTTGAGAATACGATCATAAGCACTAATGCTTGGTTCTAATTTATCAAACGCATGATTAAAACCAGCTTCTAATAAGATTATAGCTTTAGTATTTGCACATTGTTTAATATTTGTAGATTCTAATCTAAGAGGTTTAGCCAAGATATTACCAATAATGCCATTACCCACAATATAGTAGATAATTGCTATGATGATAACAAAATATCTAAGATAGCTTTTCGAGAATACACAAACAATTATTAGGATAATAAAAAATAAAAACCCAATGTCTAATAAACGACTCATTCTAGAATCATTCTTTTTTAGCAAAGACACCTCCAAGCATTTCAGTATATGTTTCAGAGTTTTGATTATTTGTGCCTCTAAATGATACACATGTGTGTTTTGCTTTTATTTTTACACTAACATTATCTGTTGAGAGGATAAATTTTAGGGTTTCAAATATTTGAGCAGTCATTCTTTCTTGTATTTGTGGACGTCTTGCAAAGAAGTTGCAAATACTATTGATACGACATAAACCTATAATATTATTATTTTTAGGAATAAATGAAACTTCAGCAACACCTTCAAATGGCATAAAATGATGCTCACAAAATGACATTATAGTTATGTTTTTTTGTGTAAGTACTCCTTCATATCTAAATTCATTCTCATATAATGCACAAGCTGGAAAATTAGCATAATCTAAGCCATTGAATATTTCTTGAGTAAACATTCTAGCTATTCTATAGGGTGTTTTTTCAAATTCATGTGTCTGTAAACCTAGAGTATCTAATATCTCGCGATATGCTTTTAATATCTTGGCTATTTTGGCATCGTTATCAAGCTCAAAATTTCTAGCTTGTTCTAGACCTAATTTTATGAGATGTTGTTGTACATCTTTTCCTAGCTTAGAATAGTATTTATCATTCATATTTTATTAGCTTTAGATTTAATTAAATGGGCTTTAAGTATTATATTATTTAATAACACATCTTTATAGAGTAAATAGAGGCTATTAGTTTAATATAGCTAAGCTAAAAAATATCAGAAATAAAAAATTCATGCAATTCTCAGATTTAGGTTTAAATCCTTTAATATGTAGCGCTTTAGAAAAGAAAGACTATACAAAACCAACTCTAATTCAAGCCAAAGCAATACCATTAGTTCTAAAAGGTAATGATATCATGGCATCTGCACAAACAGGAACAGGCAAGACATCAGGCTTCACATTACCAATTATCCAAAGACTTCTTGATCAACCAAAAGCTTAAGCAAATCGAATCAAAACTTTAATTCTAACTCCTACAAGTGAGTTAGCAATACAAATACAAGAACAAATTAGCAAATACATATATCCGCTCAGCAGTGGTTTTTGGTGGTGTTAGTATCAATCCTCAAATGATGAAGTTACGTAAAGGCGTTGAGATTTTAATAGTTACTCCGGGTAGATTGCTTGATTTATATAATCAAAATGCTCTTAAATTTGACAGTTTAAATATATTTGTTTTAGATGAAGCAGACAGAATGTTAGATATGGGTTTTATTAATGATTTAAAAAGAATCCATAAGCTTTTACCAAAAAAGTTACAAATACTAATGTTCTCTGCTACATTCTCACCAAAGATAAAAAATCTTGCAAATGAGTTTCTTTATAATCCTCAGTCAGTATCAGCAGATATTGTAAATACAACAGTCAAAAAGATTACTCAGAAAATTTATATACTAGATAAATCAACTAAGATTAATGCTTTAATTTCACTAATAAAAGATCAAGATCTACATCAAGTTTTAGTTTTTTCACGTACAAAGCATGGCGCTAATAAGATATCAGCAAAACTAAATAATGCTGGTATAACAAGTAGTGCAATACATGGTAATAAAAGTCAAACAGCTAGAACAAAGGCATTAGCAGATTTTAAATCCAAAGATATAAATGTTTTAGTTGCAACTGATATCGCGCAACTGCCATGTGCGATCAATCTTGATTTGCCAAATGTAGCTGAAGATTATGTCCATAGAATAGGCAGAACTGGTAGAGCAGGGCAAGATGGTTTAGCTATTTCTTTAGTAAGTGCAGATGAAGTTGAATCACTATCAAATATAGAACATTTAATTGAGCATCTTTTACCAAGATAAGAGTTAGAAGGTTTTGAGGCTACTCATAATGTTCCTATTACAAGTATGTCACGCAAAACTAAGGCTAAAAAAATTGATGAAGTTAAAATAATAGCTGCAAAGAGAGCAAATAAAAATAATAAAAATACTAATCAAAAGAAAAGCTCAAATCATAATAAAGATTTTGTAAAAAAATAAAACAAAAAAATTCATCAGAGTAAAAGTGTAAGAAAGCCAAAGGCTCAAGATTAATTATTTTGTAGGTAATACTGCAGTTTCTTCATGCATCCCATGAGTATTCTCAGATACGAAATGTACTCTTGTACTTTCAATAATAGAGTTTAACCAGCCACGAGCAATCCACATAATAGCTGCGATTACTGCTACAAATATTCCTATAGTTAAGAATACGTGTCCATAAACGGCTAAACCTTCTACTTTTGTAAATACAATACCCTCTGCAGGAGCAGTCAAGGCACCTACATAACCACCAATTGGACCAGCTACCATTGTAGTCAATGCCCACATTCCAAGAGCAAATCCACTCATCTTACGAGGGAATAACTCGGCAACCATAGATAACCCCAACGCTGAAATTAGAAGTTCACCAGTTGATTGGAAGAAATAACTAGCAACTAACCACCATCCGGATACAACGCCATCAGTAGCTGTAAATTGAGGGAAATATAATACCAAGAATGCTAAAGCACAAAGAGTCATACCAAAACAGAATTTTGTTACATGAGTACCAGGTATTTTCTTATATATTACAGATAATAAAGGTGATATTAATACAATCACTAATGGATTAAGTACCTGCCATTGTTCACCATGAACAGTCATACCTAAGAAGTGAGGATTAACATTATTAACGGCAAAGAAATTAAGCGAAGTAGGCATTTGTTGATATAGTACGAAGAAAATAATTCCTTGAACAATCAATATTAAAGCTACTAACATTCTTTTTCTTTCATGCTTAGACTGTTTGAGCATTTGCATAAAGAAGTATATTAGTGCTAGTATCACGATTACAACCACTATACTAGTACACAAAGTAGTATCTTCTAGAATATTGCCTGTAATAAATATTGCTATACAAGCTCCTATAATGACTACAAAAACTTTCATCCAAGACATCTTTTGCTTACCAGCTTCTGTAGCAATTCTTTGAATTTTTGGATAGAAAACAGTATAACTAATCAAACCAAGAAATATCCCAAATGCTGAGCATAAGAAAGCATGAAGATAGCCATATTTAGCTGCTAAAACAGGTGTTATAAGCATAGATACAAATGAGCCAATATTAACCGCCATATAGTATAAAGTCATAGCACCATCTAGAGCTGGATCACCTTTTTCAAATAATTTTGAAATCAAAGAAGTAGGATTAGCTTTAAATAACCCGCCCCCAATAGCAACACCTGCTAATGAATACATTACTATAGTTTTTTCTGTACTACCTAATAAATCAGCTATAAGTGTACTAAAACTAAGAGATAAATACGATAAAAATAAAAATCCTGCACCAATAAATATTGTACGCTTAGCACCTAAATAATTATCTCCAATCCATCCACCAATTAATGGACCACCATATAATAATGCTGAAAAAGAACCAAAGATCAACATTGCTTCAGATTCACTGAAGCCTAACTTCTTAGCGAAGTATATAGCTAATATTGCCTGTAGACCATAATAACCAAATCTTTCCCATAACTCTAATGTCCATAGAACCCCGAAAGGGCTAAGATTACTTTTTTTCGAATGACTCACATAATTAATAGTCACAATTATTCTCCTATTTTGAACAATATAAATAACCTTTGAAAAAGGTCAAAAATTCATCATAGAATATTTAAGCTGTAAAAACAATAATAAATAGTAGGAAGGATTATATTTTTATTCAATATGAATTAATATAGGTTTAATATATTATCTGATAACAACACCAGTGCCATAGCAAAAGACCTCTGTACCACTAGTAGTTCACCTAAACTACTTGAATCATATCGAATAGCTACTATAGCATTAGCACCTAACTCTTGAGCTTGATTTATCATTTCTTGTTCAGTATGTAATCGAGCTTCTTTACAGACATTAGTATAAGAGGTATTTTTTCCACCTATTATATTTTTTAGTCTTCCTAGTATTCCTTGAGTTATAGTTGGAGTCCGCACAATTATCCCTGTAACTAGACCTTTGTATTCTATAATTTCTCTTTTACCAAGAGTATCAGCTGTAGTCAGTATCATAAGATTTCCTTACATAGTTACAAGCTCTTCTGAGCTAGTAGGATGGATAGCTATAGTATCATCAAAGTCGCGTTTAGTAGCACCCATATTGATAGCTACTGCAAATCCTTGTAACATCTCATCAACATTTATACCAATCATATGACATCCAACAACTCTTTCATTATCACCTGTTACAACTAGCTTCAAAACTGTTGGCATTTTATGACCAGAGATAGCGCAATATAGAGCTGTAAAGCGAGATTTGTATACTTTCACATTATCATCACCATACTTGTTTCTAGCTTCTTTTTCAGTCAATCCTACAGTACCAATAGCCGGATGCGAGAAGATCACAGTTGGGATATATTCTAAATTAGCTTTTAGATTAGTTTCACTATTAAATAGTCTACGAGCCAGATATCTACCTGTTTTGATAGCTACAGGTGTAAGTTGTGGCACGCCTGAAGCATCACCTAAAGAGTAAACTCCTTTAACATTTGTTTCAGACCACTCATTAGCAGGAATTATGCCTTTATCAGTAATTTTTATATCGGTGTTTTCTATACCTAGATTGTGAGTGTTTGGCGCACGACCAGTTGCCCATATTAGAGTATCAACATCTTCTAAAACCTTACCTATATCAGTAGTGATTTTGAGAGTACTACCAACTTTTTCAACTTTAATGATGTTTGTATGATTCATGATATTTAGATTTGTCATTTGCATACATTCAACCAGAGCATCACTAATACAATTATCAAACTCCATTAACGGTTTATCTCTACGTACCATAACAGTTGTATCTGTACCGTGAGCATTTAGCACTCCAGCAATCTCAACACCTATATAGCCACCACCGACGATTACAGCTTTTTTTGGAGTTTCTTCTAATTCGAAAAACTCATCAGACGTGATACCTAGTTCAGCACCTTCGATATTTTTTGGTACAATAGGGTACGCACCCGGAGAAATAAAGATATGATCTGCTGCCAGCTCAGCACCATCATCTAGGATTATAGTCTTATTATCTTTAAATTTACCCCAATTATTAAAATGAGTAATATTCCATTTATCTAATAGTCTGTCATAGAAACTATGAATATTACCTATGTATGTGGCTCTTTTTTCTTTAAGCTTTGCCCAGTTGAAACCTTTAACTTCAACCTCAAAACCATATCCTGCGACATCATGCTTTAGTGATTCAGCTAGATTAGCTCCATACCACATAGCTTTTTTAGGTACACAACCTCTATTTACACATGTACCACCAAGCTCACATTTTTCAATAATAGCAACTTTTTTACCAAACTTAGCAGCCTGTACAGCAGATGCTATACCACTAGAACCACCACCTAAACTTATTACATCAAAATGATTATTACTCATTCTATTTCCTTACTATTTATTTTATGATTATAATTTTACTTATTTAGTTTGTAAATATGTAGAGTTTTAGTTACTTGTCCATTTTCATCAACTTCACCAAAACCGATTGCTTTAATCTTAAAGCTAATTGGTTCTAATTTCGTATTTTTGATAATCTCATTAAAATCTTTGTCAAAGTTATCTCTTTCTTGATCTGTTTGTAAATTAGCAGCCAATATACTTATATGAGGATTAAATTCAGCAAAAGCATTTGGTGAACCATATTTTTCAAAAGATGCTAACTTGCTTGGATAGAATTTAACCCAACTTGGGGCAGGATAGTCTTTATCTCTATATTTTGCTAAGTTACTTATTACAGAATTTGATAATTGCTGTAATGATTGAGAATTTTTGATATCAAGCATTACAAAGCCACTTTTACCAGCACTAAAACCAGTGGTTTTTATATAAAATGATTTTGTGTTCTTAGCAAGGTCAGCTAATTGACTCTCAATATCTTTAATATATTTGCTTTGAAAACTTGTTAAATACAATGTCAAATGTACAGGATGATTTTTGATAAAAGGAGTAGTTTTGTATTTCTCTAGTACATTTGTTTTAGCTAAAGAATCATCAAATTCTTTAACATATTTATCAGCTGTAGTATCTGAGATTAAATAGACATTATATTGTTTAAAATTATCTGCAAAGCTATTTAATGTGATAAATAGAAAATCAACTAAAATAAACAACCTATAAAATAATTTATGCTTCATTAGTATTCCTTGAGTTGATTTATAAGTATATTAAACGATTCTATAATATCAGTTTTTGCGGTATCAATTCTAACAATCTCATCTTTCCAATATTCGTAATCTCTATCTAAGACATTCTACCAAGTAGGGTATTTATTTGGGTTTGATTTATATCTAGTTTCTATTCTATTTTTATGGATTTGCTTGTCACTACAGATAATTTCTATATTTATAACTTTTGTATTATTTATCTGTGATAATGAGTTCCACAATTCTCAAGACTCCAAGATAGGGTTACAACAATCTATAATTACATTTTTACCAAGCTCAAGATTTTCCTTAGCTTGATAATAAACTAGCTCATAACCTTGTTTAGTTAGCTCTTGTGAATATGCTTTTTTGAGATAATACTCAACAGTATCTACTCTATAAGTAGGTTATATTAGTCAGAGCCTGAGTTAATTTTTTAGCTAAAGTTGTTTTGTCTACTCCTGGTATACCTGAGAATAACTAAGCTTATCAAGATTTTGCTGCTTTAAATAATTTCTTAATCGAAATATTTTAAATACATTTTCTGGCATATTTGTTTTAAAGGTTGCACTACCAACAAAAACTACAATATTATAAATTAGGGTTTCATCTTCTAGCTCTAGCATAGTACTAATAGTTTTAACATGCTTATAGTTTTGATGGATTGGATTTTTAAACTTTGATTTATGTTTGTATATTTGTTATGTCCAGTTATTACTTTTAGAATCTCCAAATATCCATCCTTTCATATTTTTAGTTTCAATTACAAATATCCCTGATGGAAAAAGCAGTATATGATCTACTTGGTAGTATCTTTATCTGTAGGTAATAACAAATTATTTAACAATATACCTTTTTTATCTTTGACAATATTTTTTACTAACATTGCTAAGATTTTTTCACCAATCCATCCTTTAAAAAAAGGAGTTTTTATAAATAAAATAAATAGAGCAATAACCCACAAATACCAATATTCTAGAAGAGCTAAAAGTATTGGTAATAAAATTGCTGACATATTCATATTTTAAACCTCAAAATCATAACTAATAGTTAGTGGCGCATGGTCAGAAAACCAGTTTTCTTTGTAGACATAATCAGACTCTGGCACAACCTTATCTTTTAGAGCTGGTGTTGAAATATGATAATCAATCCTCCAGCCGACATTGTTTGCACGCGCTTGTCCACGATTTGACCACCAAGTGTATTGTAACGGTTCATGATTGATTACTCGGAAAGTATCAACCCAACCTAGATCATCAAAAATATGATCTAACCAAGCTTGTTCCTCTGGTAGTACTCCAGATGTCTTACCATAATTAGATTTCCAGTTTTTGATATCTATTTCTTTATGCACAATATTAAAATCACCACAAACTATAAAATCTCTACCAGATTCCGCTTGTTCTTTTAATATTTCTTTATACTTTTCAAGAAACTGCATTTTATACTCTTGGCGAACATCTCCACTAGAGCCACTTGGTAGGTACAAACTAGCAATACTAAATTTTTCATAATCAAATTGGATATACCTACCTTCATCATCAGCCCAATCTAAGCCAAGCTCTTTGATAACTTTTATTGGTTTTTTCTTAGCATAAATAGCTGTACCACTGTAGCCTTTTTTTACAGCATCTTTAAAATCATAGTAATAACCATTTGGGAAATGCTGTTCATCTTTTTCTAATTGATGAAATTGTGCTTTTGTTTCTTGGATGCACAAAAAATCTACATCCTGCATTTTAAACCATTCCCAAAATCCTTTATGAGCCGCTGCGCGTATACCATTAGCATTGAATGTCATTACTTTTATCATTAGATTATTACTAAGTTTTAAGATTTATTAAAACATTTTAGCATTTTAGAACTAGTGGTGTAATAGTAAATATTCTTATAGTTAGAAGTATTATGTTGCTATAATTATGTAATCATAAAAAATTGAATTAGCATTATGTCTAACTATATTTCCAAACAAAAAATCAAAGTAAGTCAATCATCAACAGGTGAAGATATTCATATAGAGAAAATAGCTATCAAAGGTTCTGACTCATCAGCGTCAAGCGTATATATGCAAGCAAGTATGCACGCTTCAGAATTACAGGGAAATGCTGTAATGATAGAACTTTTGGAGTATTTCAAAAAGTATCAACCAAAAGGTGATGTTTATCTAATCCCTCAATGTAACCCTATCGGTAAAGATGTATTTATAGGAGCAGGGCATCAAGGTAGATTTGATTCTGCAACAGGAGATAATTTTAATAGATATTACTTCTATCCATCTATTGATTATTTTACATTTGTCAAAGAACATATCAACTCTACTACAGCAGAATATAAGCAAGCTTTTGAAAAGCTTTTACAGCAAGAGTTAGATAAAGAGCTATCTAATGAATGGGAGCTATCTAGAGCAAAAAGATTAAATCTTCTAGTCCAAAGAGAAGCTCAAAAGACAGATTGTGTCCTTGATTTACATACAGATACAGATGCGACTACATATTTATATACTGCAGATTTTGCTAGACAAACAGCAGAAAATTTGGCTATAAAGATATGCTAATTATTGATAATGATAAAGCTGGTGGGGCTCTTGATTAGGCTATATTTTGTCCATGGTGGTACTTGTCTCAAGAGTTCAGAAAACAAGGTAGAGATGAAAAAGTACTAAAAGAAGGTTACACACTTGAATTAGGCTCTGAAGAGTATATAAATTTCACAAATGCTAAAATGCAGACTCAAGGTATCCTTAATTATCTGAAATATAAAGATATTATTGATTCACCTTTTAATACTAATTTATTAAATACTGGTATTAGATATCATGTCTATGGAGCTAACTATAAGCACTTAAAAGCAATAGAGGGTGGTTTGTATGAGTGGTTTATTAAGCCTGGCGATATTTTCAAAGCTGGAGATGTAATTGGTCAATATATTCAGACATCTACTATGCAAAAGAAAGACTTAGTTTTACCTTATGGCGGTGTTGTAATTAGTATTCATAATACCGGTGTAGTCTGTCAAGGAGGCCAATTGATTAACTTGGCTATTATTTAATTATTACTGGCAAAACATATGAAAAAAATATTATTAATTAATGGTAAAAAAGAATTTAGCACTCAAAAGGTGCTTTAATCAATATTTAAATGATATTGTGGAGAGTCATCTTAAGAGCCTTGGTCATGATATTAAAGTTACTGTTATTGATTATGGTTATGATATAGATGAGGAAATTCAAAAGTGGCTTTGGGCTGATACAGTAATTTATCAAATGCCAGGTTGGTGGATGGATCCACCTTGGATTGTTAAAAAATATATCGATGAAGTATTCACCACAGGTCATGGTGTTATGTATGCTAATGATGGTCGATCTAGATATGATGTTAGCAAGAAATATGGCTCTGGTGGTTTACTTCAGGGTAAAACATATATGACTATTGCTAACATGGAATGCTCCATTGGAGGCTTTTGTGGAGAAAGATCAGCTTTTTGAAGGTGTTGGGGTTGATGGAGTATATCCGCACTTTCATAAAGCACATGAATTCATAGGTATGAAAGGGTTACCAACATTTATTACTAATGATGTTATTAAAGATCCTAAAATTGAAGAGTATACTGAGAATTATAAGAAGCATTTAAGTTTAGTTTTTTGATAATCATTAATTTTAAAGATTCTACTCTGCAAGAATTATTACTGGTGCTGGGAATACCCCATTATTTGAAAAACTATTTATTTGATGTAATGGACTTCCAAAAACTACGTTTACTAAACTAAATATTACTACTGATAAAATTAATTTTTTCATTTTTTATAACCTTATTTAAAATTCTTATATATTTTCTGTGAAATATTATGACAAAAAAATATCATAGAGTTAAATATATTGATTTTATTAAGTGTATAATATTTTCTTATAATGATAGTTGACTGCTATTTACAAAGTAGTCCATGCTATGACTAAATCTGAAGTTGTTTGCTCAGCATCAACTTTAGAAATATTGTTACTACCATTACATATTTTACTAGCATTTATATATGTCGATGGCCCTATGCCTAAGAAAAATGTATCTTTTTTATAGTAAGTAGGCTTTTGTAATACTTGTTTATGCTTTTCAAAATTTACAGTTTGTGTTGCACAACCTCCTAAAAGGAAGCAAATAAGTATGGCTACCGTTTTTTTCATAAATTTATGCGCAATAAACATAAGTATGTCGTGGAGTTATAATACCTAAAGTTATCAAAGATATTAATCCATCCCAAATAAATGGTTTTGTAAAAGTAACTTTAGCAACTTTCTCTTGATGCCCACCACATATATCAGCTGGGACTACTTCTGAAGTTTGCCCTAAACCTCCTAATATATAAATATTAGAAACTTTACCTATAATTGGTTACTTATCTGCGGGAATATTTTTAAAAGTAGCACTTTGATCAGCACAGCTACAAAGTATAAAAAGATTAAATCCTACCAAAAATATTTGAGTATATTTTAGGATGTGATATTTCATTTATTTCAAAAAGGTATTTATAATAATGAGAATTGAGACTCTTCTTTAGTTTCTGCTTTTTCTTGAGATTTACGTCTAGCTTTAACTGCATCTGCTAACATTTCAAGCATTTTGATTGTTTCATCAAAATTAACACACGTATCTGTTACACTTTGTCCGTAAGTTAGAGGCTTATTATTAATATCCTGATTTCCAGCTACAAGGTTACTTTCAATCATTATTCCAAATACATCATTACTAGTTTTAATTTGCTCACAAATATCTTCTAATACTGCGATTTGCTTAGTATAATCTTTATTGCTGTTACCATGACTACAATCAATCATAACTTTAGTATCAATTTCAGATTTTTTAAGCTTTTCGATACAGTCATCAACATGTTCTTTGCTAAAGTTAGGTCCTGAAACGCCACCACGAAGAATTATATGGCCATTTTGATTACCTTTAGTTGCAAATATTGCTGTAGACCCAGATTTTGTAGTACTTAAGAAATGATTTGGATAAGTAGCTGACTTAATAGCATCTACGGCTACTTGAATATCTCCATTTGTAGCATTCTTGAAGCCAATGGAAGCAGAAAGACCTGAAGCAAGTTCTCTGTGAACTTGGCTCTCAACAGTTCTAGCACCAATAGCTCCCCAAGTAATAAGCTCTGCGAAATATTGTGGAGTGATTACATCCAAAAACTCTGTTCCACAAGGTAATCCCATACTTGTAATATCAGATAATAGGGTACGAACCATGCGAAGACCTTTATTGATATTATAAGAATTATCAAGATTAGGATCATTTATAAGTCCTTTCCAGCCTATAGTTGTACGAGGTTTTTCAAAATATACTCGCATAATTATCAGGATTTCTTTTTGGAATTTTTTGACTTGGTCTTTTAGCTTTTTAGCATATTCGATAGCAGCTTCTGTATCATGAATTGAGCAAGGACCAACGATAACAGCGACTCTAATATCTTTACCATGAACAATTTCAGCTATTTCTTTTCGTGATTTTCTGACTGTTTCAAAAGAAGTCTCTAAAAAAGGTATATCTTGGATTAGAACTTCTGCTGGAATCAATACTTTTTCATTTTTTATATTTATATTTGAAACTTTATCAAAGTTTTTATCACCTATCATTTAGAGATTTCCTTATATTTTTATTCTTATTTTTTATTACCAAAAAGACCTGGCATATTACCCATACCTTGCATAGCTGATAAACGTTTCATCATGTTAGCCATGCCTCCTTTTTTACCAACTACACTTTTCATCATTTTTTTCATTTGCGTATGTTGCTGTAGGAGTTTGTTAAGATCTTGTATGGAAGTTCCTGATCCTTTTATAATTCTTTGTTTTCTACTATGTTTGATCAACTCTGGTTTCTTACGCTCATACGGAGTCATTGAGTCTATCATAGCTTCAATTTTTTTAAACATATCATCACCAACATTGCCTGGTAGATTTGCAGGCATATTTGGTAGTTTAGACATGATAGAGTCAACACCACCCATATTTTTCATTTGTTGGATTTGGCTTTTAAAATCGTCTAAATCAAAACTTTTGCCACTTTTAAGCTTCTTAGTTAATTTTTCAGCAGACTTTTTTTCTGTTTTTTGTTCAATACTTTCGATTAAGCTTAGAACATCACCCATTCCTAGTATTTTAGAGGCTACTCTATCAGGATAAAATGGTTCTAATGCGTCTGTTTTTTCTCCAGTACCTAAGAATTTAATCGGTTTACCCGTAATTTCTCTAATCGAAAGAGCTGCACCACCTCTAGCGTCACCATCGGTTTTTGTAAGAATCACACCTGTCAATTCTAAAGCATCATTAAATGCTTTAGCAGTAACAGCAGCATCTTGACCTATCATACTATCTACAGTGAAGAATGTTTCTATTGGATTTGCAATTTTATGGATTTGTTTGATTTCATCCATCATATTACTATCAATATGCAATCTACCTGCGGTATCGATAATCAAAACATCTATTAGTTTTGTTTTTGCCGTTTTAATAGCTTCTGTAACAATATAGTCAGGTTTTTGAGATGTGTCAGATTCAAAAAATTCTATGTTTAAACTATTTGCAAGAGTTCTTAATTGATCAATAGCAGCAGGGCGATAGACATCGGCACTAACTACCATTACTTTTTTCTTATGTTGCTCTTTTAGATATTTAGCAAGCTTAGCTGTTGATGTTGTTTTACCAGCACCTTGTAAACCTGCCATAAGTATCACAGCAGGAGGTTGTGTTTTTAAGTTAATAGGTACAGCTTCTTCACCTAATGCTTTTTCTATTTCTTTTTTTATGAATGAAATAAATGTTTGATCTGGCGTAAGACTTTTCTTGACTTCTTCACCTATTGCTTTTTGCTTTATATTTTCTATAAACTTTTTGACAACAGGTAACGCAACATCCGCCTCTAGTAGAGATACTCTAATGTCACGTAAAGCTGACTGTATATTTTCCTCTGTAAGAGAAGTTTGTCCCTTTATCTTCTTAAATGAAGATTGTAATTTATCTGATAAACTAGTAAACATATTTCAATAAGTTTTCAGCCCTTATGAGCCAATTATCACAATAGACAAAATATTAACATTTTTAGAATAAATATACTATCTAACAGACTATACTAATGGCTATTATTAGGAATAATAGTAAACATATCAGCATGTAAGTGTAGTTTTTTGCCTTTATAAAAAAGATAAATTCTAAAAGGATTCTTAGCACTGGTGTTATTATTATTAAAAAGATTCCAATATTAACAATATTTTTTGCAATATTATCACTTCCAAAAATAGCATCTATAGCACCTAAGCATATTATAAAAACAGCTAATGATAAGTTTAACTTTATAACATGATATATGACATTATCTTTGATCATATTAATCCTTTAATTATCATTTGTAATGCTGAAATAAATAAAACTATAAAAAATGTAAGTCTCAAAATTCTTGTTGAAATATGTGGCATAATTTTAGAGCCTATAGTAGCACTTAATAAAGTACCTAAAGCAACAGGAGCAGTTATCGAGCTATCTATATACCCTGCAAAATAATAAGTTGAAGTCGCTGCAAATGCCGTAATACCCATAATAAAATTACTAGTAGATGCACTTACCTTAAAGGGTATCTTCATAACCTTATCCATCGCTATTACTTTAAAAATACCAGCACCAATGCCAAGTAAGCCTCCAATAAATCCAGCACCAGACATAAATATAAAGCCAAGAACAGGGTGTTTGACACTATATTGCTGTTTTACTTTATCTACAGTAATTGAATCATTAAGTTGAAGTTTTTCAGCAATAACTGATACTTTGGTAGATTCTTGAATATTGTTATTTTGTTTCTTTTTAATAAAACTTAAAACTGCAACTACAAATAATATTCCACCAAATATTAGAAATAATGCTTGTGATTTTAGCAATAAAGCTAGTTTAGCTCCAAATATAGCTCCTATAGCAGTAGCTAATGCCAAGAATAATCCTAATTTTTCTTTAGTTAATCCGTGAGATTTTAATGAAACAAGAGATGTTGCTGTTGATGTACAGATTATTGCCACTAGAGATGCTCCAATAGCATAATGAAGAGGGGCATCTAATACAGTTGATAGTAAAGGAGTTATTACTAATGCTCCACCCAAACCTATAACAGCTCCAATGCTACCACCCAAAATGCCTACCACGAAGATTACTAACTCAAAGAAAAAGTACTTTTCCACTACGAGAATACTTAAAAATTAGGATTTTGATAATGAATTATAACCTTTTAATAAGTATTTTTTCAAAAGATTTGAGTTTTTAATTAATTCCTTTTAAAATAGATGCTGTTTTATGTAATTATTAAAAACTAATTTAACCGGAGATGAGGCCAATATGGCAAAAGAAGATTGTATAGAAATGGAAGGAGTTGTTTTAGAAGCTCTTCCAAACACAATGTTTAGAGTGGAACTTGAGAATGGGCATGTTGTAACAGCTCATATTTCAGGTAAGATGAGAAAAAATTATATTCGTATACTAACTGGCGATAAGGTAGTAGTTGAAATAACTCCTTATGACTTAACTAAAGGTCGTATCAAATTCCGCAGCAAATAAATTTCTTTATTTCATTTAGTTCCATTCATAAATATCTAAAACCTATATTTATTATCGGCTTTTTCTGAATAGTTATAGGATTATATTTTCTAACACGAGAAGAATTGGAGTTATAATAGTCATCGTTAAGCCAATAATTATAGCTAATGGAACTATTTTATTACTATAATTATTTCTAAGGATTGGTAAGCAGAAATCCATAGCAGTATTTGCGGCATACCCGACCATCTCTACAGAAAAATATCGTTTGAGTAATGGTACCATTGCGATCACTAATATTTCTCGTAAAAAATCAACCATAAATGTTACCACTCCATAATATTCACCAATGAAGTCAGTATTTAAGACTACTGATAAAGAATACTAGCCTAAGCCTGAGCTGATCATGATACTTCGCTTAACTGGTAATTAATCATATAGCTGATCAAAATAGCTGAAATTATCGATGTTGCAATAACTATAACAACCACAGACATAGCTAATTTATTTTTAAAGAGACTTATAAGTTATATATTTTCAAATCTTAATAAACCACCAATAATTAGCATAAGAAGTAATAACATCACAAATACAATGTCATTTATAAATGAAGTAATATTTATATTAATAATTTCGCCTAATATATAGCCTATTATTAGATATATTAAGTACTTACTTGCTTTAAGAATTGTAATAAATAGACTTTCTTTAGCTTCACTTATATTATTAGATTTAAAGTGAGCTTTTATATTAGGATCTTTTTTACAAAAAATAAAAATCCCCAATATATTAGTAACTGTAATAATTGTAATATATATCAAACTTATACCTATAACTTCTAGAACTATAGTATTTGTATTAGTAAATATACTAAAGTTATACCCAGTAAAAAAATTATAGAAATTACAATAAAGTCTAACGATAAGTTTATAAGTTTTATAACTTTTAATGATTGTGAGAAATTAAAAATGTAATAACCAATAATTAGGAATATAAAGAGAATTGATGATTCAAGCATTTAGATATTTTTAAGTTTAATCTTTCTATAAATCATGAATAATACTACAGGAAGGATTGATAATACAAAACATATTGATAACATTTGAATAAATTCAAAAGGATTTTCATATAAATTATCAGGTGGAATAAAACCAACTATTACACAAGAGATTGTTCCCACAATACCTAAAATACAAACAAAAGACATACCAAATTTACCACCAGGTATATTGAAATCCTTATTGTTACGAGTAGATTCTTTATTTGTAAGTTTTAGTTTGAGTGCCGCAAAGAACATCATTAAATACATCAAAGAGTAAATTTGAGTACTTAAAGCAGTAAGAAGCCAATAGTAAGCCTGAACTGATGGTACAAGCTCTAATAAAAGACATATTATAGTCATAATAATTGCTTGTAATATAAGAATTCCACTTGGCACATCATGCTTATTTGTTTTATCTAAAGCATCGGGTAAAAAATGATCATCGGCAGCCTGCAATAGACCTCGAGCAGGTGAAATCATCCAATTGATCATCGATCCTATAGATCCTATGAAGATCATTAGTCCTAGAATATAGTAGAAAAACATAGGTATACCTAGGCTTTCTAGATAAACTTTAAAAGTCTTAATTGTTCCATGCACAACATCTATTTCAGATTGAGGGAATATAATCACTACTGCTAGAGCACCTAATACCATCGTAAATACTATAAAAATTACTGAAATTAATAGCGCTAATGGAAATGTTTTTTTGGGGTTTGCTACATTTCTTATGTGAACTGTTGCTAATTCAAGCCCTAAGAAAGATGCAATTATGGCTGTCAGACCCATCCAAGATTCAGTAGATGTGAAACTAGGGATTAAATTACCTAATTCAAAATGAATATTTATAGTATAGCTATTCAGTAACCATATTAATGCGAAAATAACCATTAGTAGCATTGGCACAACCATACCAAAAAATGTACAGGCACTTGCAAAAATTGCAGAGACACGTAAACCTTTGAGGTTTAGAATAGTCAAGGACCAAAATACAACTGTAATAAAAATAATAGTGAATTTAATATTTTGAGCAAAATCTGGATTAAATAGATATGCAATAGTGCCTGCAATAAATGTTAATATACTTGGGAACCATATTAAAGTATTAATCCATTGAAACCAAATTGCTAGCATCGCTACATTAGGTCCAAAAGCTTTTTTAACCCAACCATATACACCTTCTTCACCTTTGGCTGTATATGTTGCAGTCATTTCTGCAGATACTAAAGCAACAGGAGCGAGAAACAACAAAACTGCAACAGCAAAAAAGAAAAATATATAGGTCCCGGATATCGCAGTAGAAGGAAGATTCCTTATATTATCAATTGCTCCGGTCATTAGTAATATAAGTAGAATTAAACCAATTTTTTCTTTTCCTGTTGAGTTTGATACCATGAGCTATACTTATCAGTAAATTTTATGATAGATTTATCATAACCTAATTTCTCATATTTTAACAATCCTTTATGCAATGTATAAAGGCATTACTTGAAAAAGCTTTTCGAGTGTTTGTAGAGCATTTTTGTTATCAACTTTGATGATTATTCTATCTCCATCATTTATAACCGAGTTGTCGGTGAAGAATTTGGGAGTATTGTCATCTTTCATAATAGCTAAAATTTGTAAGCCATTTGGTAATTTTAGATCAGCTATTTTTTTGCCGATTACTGTAGACATATTTTCTTGACCATGAACTTTTAGCTCTACAAACATTTCTTCACTATCTTCAACTTCATACATTTTAAGCATATCAACTTGGGTCAAAAATGCTTTGATTGTTGTATATGAAAAATTATGAGGTGAAATTGATATATCAATAAGCTTAAGGTCTCTAGTAATATCGTAATATTCAGAACTGTTTACAGTTGCCACTGTTTTTTGTGCACCAAGTTTTTTGGCTAAAATAGATGACATAATATTAATTTCATCTGAATTAGTCAACGCAAAAAAAATATCAGCTTCGTCAATGCCTTCAGCAACTAATAGGTTATTGTTTACTGGATTATAGTGTAGAATTGTAGACTTTGATAACTCATTTAAAGCAAATTCACACTTCTCAGCATTAGGATCAATCATTTTTATTATATAGCCTTTATTTTCCAATGATTTTGCCAGGGTGATACTTGCATAGTTAATCCCCGCAATAAAAATTTTTCTAATATTTGCTTTTTTAGGCTGAAAAATTGATAGGATTTGAGAAGAGTATGCTTTTTCTGACAAATACATAACTCTATCACCTGGTTCAACTAGAATATAGGTATCATTAATATCCAACTTATTTCCGCCTCTGTGAACTGAAATTATATCTACTTTTATATCTCCTAAGCCGAGATATATATCTTTAACAGACAAACCAATAAGTGATGAATCTTGTGAAACCCTAACTCCAACTAATTGCACACGTTTATCAAAAAATGTTGATATAAAATAAGCTCCAGATAAAAAAATCAATTGTTCTAATCTTTTTGTAGTTTCAAAAAAAGATTTGATAACCAAGTCTATATTATTAAGTAATTTTGGAAATCTATTATATTCTGTATCACGAATTCGCGCTATCTTATATGGTGTTTTATATAACTTATAAGCCATATCACATACTGCTATATTAGTAGTATCATTAGATGTTACGGCAATAATCATATCAGTATCTTTAAAATTAGCTTCCATCATTATATTAGGCTTTGTAACATCTCCAATGATTGTCTGAACATCAAAAGCAGATGAAATAAATCCTAATTTTTCTTCATCTAAGTCTATTATAGAAACTTGATGATCTAGACTTAATCTTTGGGTCAAATAAATTCCTAATTGTCCAGCACCTAAAATAGCTATTCTCATGATTAATTGTTATAATGACGTTATAGTATTAATTACCTACAAATACTAGTCTAAGGTTATAAAATAATCAAATTTTTAATTTACATTGAGCTTCATAAATATTATTATATCAGATATATGATACTAAATTAGTATAGATTAGAGTTAATTATGCTTAAAATAAGTAAATTACTCGACTATGGTTTACTTGTGGTTGTAACAATTGCTGAAAATAACTTAAATCCCTATAGTGCAGCAAGAATTGCTGAAACTACTGGGCTAAATATTCCTACAGTTAGAAAACTGTTAAATCAGCTTTCAATATCAAATATTATAGTATCTAAACGCGGTATAGAGGGTGGCTACACATTAGTTGATGATCCACAAAACATTACTGTTCTAGATGTCGTTAAAGCTGTAGAGAAAGATGTGAATCTTACAGAATGTTGTGATTTACATAAAAAATGTAGCTTGGGAAGCTGTATGGTAAGTAGTTATTGGAGAGTTTTAAATAGTCAATTGCTAGATCTACTTTCAAAAACATCAATCTATGATATTGTCAACAATAAGGGCAGAAGTTAAAGTATGAGCGAAAATTTAGATAAAATCATTGAGCAAGATTATGAACATGGTTTTGTAACTGAAATAGAAGCTGAGACTATCGATGCGGGTCTTAATGAAGATGTAATCTGCTTGATATCTGCAAGAAAAAAAGAGCCTGAATTTCTATTGGAATGGCGTTTAAAAGCATATAAAAAATGGTTGGAGATGAAGTCACCTGAGTGGGCTGATTTAAGTTATCCTGCTATTAATTTTCAAGCAATAAGCTATTATTCTTCGCCAAAATCATTAAAAGATCATCCTAAAAGTTTAGATGAAGTTGATCTTGAGATTATAGAGACATATAACAAGCTTGGTATTCCTCTGCATGAGCAAGAAATGTTAGCTGGAGTTAAAAATATAGCTGTTGATGCAGTATTTGACTCAGTTTCAGTTGTAACAACGTTTAAAGAAAAACTAGCTGAAGCTGGAGTTATTTTCTGTCCTATATCAGAATCCGTACAGAAGTACCCAGAACTAGTTCAAAAGTATTTAGGCTCTGTAGTTCCACAGGGTGACAACTTTTATGCAGCACTTAACTCAGCTGTATTCAGTGATGGTTCATTTGTATATATTCCTAAAGGTGTTACTTGTCCAATGGAATTATCAACGTATTTTAGAATAAATGCGATGAATACTGGACAATTTGAAAGAACATTGATTGTCGCAGATGAAGGAAGTTATGTTAGTTATTTAGAAGGATGTACAGCACCAATGCGTGATGAAAATCAGCTTCATGCAGCTGTGGTTGAGCTGGTTGCCTTAGATGGAGCTGAGATTAAGTACTCTACAGTGCAAAACTGGTATCCAGGAGATAAAGAAGGTAAGGGCGGTATATACAACTTTGTTACTAAAAGAGGCGTTTGTCACAAAAATGCAAAAATCTCTTGGACACAAGTTGAGACAGGATCTGCAATTACATGGAAATACCCTTCAGTAGTATTACGTGGAGATAACTCAATTGGTGAATTCTACTCTGTAGCTTTGACTCGTCATGCTCAACAAGCTGATACTGGCACAAAAATGATTCATCTTGGTAAAAATACTAAGAGTACGATTATTTCAAAAGGTATTTCTGCAGGTAAAGCTTCTCAAGCCTATAGAGGACTTGTGAGAATATCACCTAATGCTTCTAATGCTAGAAACTTCTCACAATGTGACTCTTTATTAATAGGACATAATTGTGGTGCACATACATACCCGTATATAGAAAATAAGAGTAATTCATCTCAAATCGAACATGAAGCTACAACTTCAAAGATCTCAGATGATCAGCTTTTCTATTGTAAGCAAAGAGGTCTTTCGGAAGAGGATGCAATTGCTATGATTGTTAATGGTTTTTGTAAAGAAGTATTTAAAAAGTTACCACTTGAGTTTGCAGTTGAAGCTCAAAAACTAATGGAAGTTAGTTTAGAAGGTGCTGTTGGTTAAACTTTAGAATTATATAAATTAAAAGGTTAATAAAATGTTATTAGAAATTAAAGATTTACATGTAAGTGTTGGCGAACAAAAGAAACATATTCTAAAAGGCTTAAATCTAAAAGTTAACAAAGGTGAAGTCCATGCAATTATGGGACCTAATGGTGCTGGTAAAAGTACTTTAAGTAATGTTCTAGCTGGTAAAGATGGTTATGAGATTACTCAAGGATCGATAACATTTAACGGTATAGATTTAGATGATCTATCTATATCCGAAAGAGCCGCAGTAGGTATCTTTTTAAGCTTACAGTATCCTATTGAGATTCCTGGTGTTAGTAATGTTCAATTTTTAAAGACAGCTGTAAATAGCATTAGAAAGCAAAATGGCGAAGAAGAAATCAATGCTATAGATTTTATGAAAAAGCTAAAAGCAAACATGCAAGTCTTAAAGATAGATCAAAAATATATGTCGCGTGGAGTTAATGAAGGCTTCTCAGGTGGAGAGAAAAAACGTAATGAAATGCTTCAGTTAATGATGCTTGAGCCAAAGCTTGCTATATTAGATGAGACTGATTCTGGATTAGATATTGATGCTCTTCAGGTAGTATCTCAAGGCGCAAATACTATGAGATCTCCAGAGAGAAGCTTCTTAGTTATTACACACTACCAAAGACTTTTAGATCATATACAACCTGATTTTGTCCATGTTTTAGCTGATGGTAAAATTGTCAAAACAGGTGGTAAAGAGCTAGCTCTTGAGCTAGAAGAAAAAGGTTATTCTTGGTTAAATAGTTAAAGGTTGATTAAAAATGTTAATAGATAATAAATCGCTACCAACTACTAAACAAGAAAGCTGGAAATATACAAACTTAGCTACTATTTATTGTAAAAGTGGTATATCTGAAATGCTTAAAGATTCTCCTAAATTTAAGGATTATTTAGAAGGCTTTAAATTTGATACTGAAGAAAATGTTGTAATAATACTAGATGGTGTTTTGGCTATTGACTATAACAAAAAATTGAGCCATATTAGCGCTCTAGAGCTGCATAGAGATGATAGAACTATGTCTAGATTAGCTATCGAAAATTCTAAGCACTTTGCAATAAATATACCTAAAGATGCTAAAGACTCTCTTAGCCTTATATTTATAAATACATATATGGCTAAAAATAAGCTAACTAATATCTCATTGAAGTTAGATGTCGATATGTTTACAAATCTAGATTTGGATATTGACTTTGTAAGTCTTACTAAAAATTCTGCTATCAATTTGTTTTTGGATGTGAATGTCGCAGAATCTGCTAAGGTAAACTTTACAAATAATGCAGATAACCCAAATAATACCCAGTTAATTACTACTGCTAATTATTTGATCAATTTAGATCGTGCTGCGGAGTTTAATGGATTTAGCTTGCTAAATAAGGATGGACTACTTAGAAATGATTTCGTAGTAAATCTAAATAAGCCACATTCAAGATTTGATATTAGAGGATTATATTTAGTAGCTGATAATGCTATTGCTAATGCATGTTTTTTAGTTAATCATAATGCATCTCATACATATAGTAATGTAAATTTCCGTGGTGTAGCTAACGGCAGCTCTAAAGCATGGTTTAATGCAAAAGCAGTAGTTAACAAAGGTATAGAGCAAATACAAGCCTTTCAGAATAATAAAAATATTCAGTTAAGCAATAAGGCTGAAATTAATACAAAACCAGAATTGGAGATCTTCTCTGATGATGTAGTGTGTACTCATGGTGCAACAATAGGAGAGCTTGATAAAGATGTTCTTTTCTATCTACAGTCAAGAGGACTGACTTTAGAGAGTGCTCAGCATCTACTTTTAGAAAGCTTTGTAAAATCTCAGCTAACATCTGATAATTTCCCATTTGAAAATGAAATGAAAGAGCAAATCTTAGAATCATTAGACGATATTCTTCATGATATAATATAACTCTTAGCAATAATTGCTAGGTTTGAGCCTGCTTAATATCTCAATATCTGCTAGACTTGATTTATATAAGTATTTCTTAAAAGATGTGTATATGAAAAAGTTAGTTCCATTTTGTTTAGTTTGATTTATTGGTTCTGTATCTCTTGCTGTAGCAGCATCAGATGATTGTGTAGAATATAATACTATTAAATATACGACTCAGGCTGAAACCACCATAAAAAGTGATAGTATCCTTGTTGAAATAACTGGTTATGCAACAACCACATTAGATAAGCAAAATAGTATAGAAAATCAAATTACAGACAGTATTAACAATATTGTAAAATCTGACTGGAAAGTCAAAAATATTGAACAAAACACTAGCAATAGTGACGCTATAAATATTACTATACAGCTTCAATCTAGAATATCTCAAGGTGATTTAAATAAATTACAACAAGCAATTGAAAATCAAGACAGATCTTCTAGAAAGAGATTAGCTATAAAAGTATTAGATTACAATCCTCCCGCTAAAGAGGTAGAAGCTACAAAGCAGTAGCTTATGATACAACTTTTTAAAGATACAAAAGATTACCTTGCTAATTTTAATAAACAAAATAATAGCAACTATACTTATTCAGTCATTACAATATATTGATGTAGATGGCTATAAACCTAGAAATACGGTTATGCTAATGAAGTCGGAAGCTTATAATGAAACTGATACAAGTAACTATAATCCAGTAACTGTATCTCAAGATATTAATATAAGAGCAAATGTAACATTTATGGAGAAATAAATATGGCATTAAGTAAAGTAATAAAAACAGATGAAGCTAATTTTGATAAGCTAATAAATAGTTCTGCAAAACCTATATTGGTAGATTTCTATGCTGACTGGTGCGGTCCTTGTAAGACGTTATCACCAATACTTGATCAGCTATCAAAAGATTATACGGGAGCTGTTATTGTCAAAGTTAATGTTGACGATAATCAAAGTTTAGCTGCTAAATTTAGTATAAGAAGCATACCAACTATGATAATTTTCAAAGCAGGTAAACCTGTAGAAACGCTGACTGGTGTTCATACAGGTAGCCAATTAGAGCAAAAGCTAAAGGCTTATGAATAATAATACTTCTAATTTATATCTTTGTGAATGGTATTTTACAACTAAATTTGAAGTCCCTATATCACCTATAAAGTATCCTAACCAATTTGCAATTATCACAGTATACAATCTATTAAATCAACTTCTCAAAGATCAAGAGAATATAGCCAGAAATCAAATATTAAAGAATCAATTAGAAAAGTCATATGATTGGGTTTATGAAATTAATGGTTTTGATAAATCATCTAAGCACAAAGAGAATGGTTTTATATTTGATGCTAAGTCGCTTGGTCGCTTGATGAAGCTTGTGATTTAGGTGAAGAGTTCTCGCAGGATGCGATCTATTATGTAATTAATGATACTTTGTATGTTTCAAAATGTGAAAAATCAAAAAGATATCTTACAAAAGTAGGGGTCTTTCAAAGCAGGATTTACCGATTTTTATAAAATAGCTTATAACATAATGAGAATAAAATAATTAAACTGATTCCTGAATAAATAACCATGCGTTGATCAGGATCCCAAAACATTCCTAATATTACACAAAAATTAAACAATATGCTCAAATACGGGATTAATGGAAAAGCCCATGCTTTAAATTTAAGATTTTTAATTTGTTCTGAAGAAAGTGATTTTCTAAAGTAGATATGACACAGACTAATAATTATCCATATCATACAGCCAATCATACCAGATGAAGACACTACTAATATAAAGAGCTTTTCAGCACCGGCAAACTTTGTAATTAAGCAAAGACAAGAAAGTATAGCTACAAATATAACGCCATATATAGGAACTTGTTTTTTGCTAACTTTTGCAAATACTTTAGGAGCTTGATTATCTGAAGCCATAGACCACATTAATCTTGCACAAGTATAAAAACACGAATTGACGGCAGATAAACTTGCTGTCAAAATTACTAGTTGCATAATCGTATCAATATATTTGACATTCACAAGCTGCAGTACTGTAATAAAAGGAGTGTTTGCAACACCAGAATCTTTATAAGGAATAATATAAGCTATTATAAAAGAAGAAAATACGAAAAATAGAAGTATACGAATAGCGACACTTTTTACTGCTTTACGAATATTTTTTTCAGGATCTTTTGTTTCTCCAGCTGCAATACCAACTAATTCAGCACCCTGAAAAGTACATACAATAATTACTAATCCAAATAAAAATGCTTTAAAGCCATTCGGAAATAGGCCATCTGAGTAGAAATTAACTAGGCCAGATATAGGCTTATTAGAGTGTAAAACTCCAGTAATAATACCTATACCAATTATTATAAATACCATAATAGTGATAATTTTTATTGCAGAAAGCCAAAATTCAATCTCTGCAAAGACTCTAACAGCACATAAATTAAGTAAGCTAAGGATAACAATAATTGCTAAACAGAATTGCGAAACACTGATCTCTGGATAAAAATTGTGACAAATAATACCCGCAGCAACTAAACCTCCAGCCGCAGCTGTTAACCAGTTAAGTAAATATAACCAACCAGTTAAAAATCCTGAATATGGAGATATAAAATTTGTAGCATAAGTTTGAAAAGAACCACTTATTGGCATTGCTATAGCCATTTCTGCTAGACTTATCATTACTAGCATCATAATTATCCCACCAATTAGAAATCCTAGTACAGTACCAAATGCACCAACTGAGTTTAAAATACTACCTATACCAAGAAAAAAACTTGCTGAGATAGTACCTCCTAGAGATATCATAACTATATGGCGTGATAATATATCTCTTTTAAAATTATTTTTGTCGTTCATATTAAAATTTCAGAAATATTTCAACTATATGAATTATTCCATAATCTAAGTCTTTAACAAAATATTTAAATATCAAAATAACAAGAAATATTAATTTACATTTAGTCCAAAATGATAAACTCTATATCTCCAGAAACAACGATTCTTATTATACAAGTATGTGCAGTAGCTTTAATAATTACATCTTTGATTGTTTCAGTTTTATTTATTTTATCGCAATAAAAATTAGCAAAAGCTTTAATTACTGTAAATAGTGCTGAGCAAATACATTTAGCATGGTTATGGACTTCAACTAATACCAATATGGTCATATATAGCGTTAGTGGTAACAGCTGTAAAGTTAGATGAGAGAACTAAATTATATAATCAAACTCACGAAAAAAAAATTAAAATTTAAAGCTTCACTTGTATATTGGTATATGAGATTGACTTTATTAAATGTAGTTCCTGTAGTCAATATAATAGCAGGCATAGCAACAATTGTTATATTTATCATAATTTGGGCAAATATAACTAAATCAACTAAGATTATTACTGTGGGATAATAAAATATGTAAATTCGCATAATATATATTATGTTAAATTAAATATTTATCTTATAGATCATCAACATATTCTAACCTTTTTGTAAAATGCTTAATTATTTGCTGATACTAACTATTGTATGAGTAATCCTTCTGTAACATTGCTATTACTTCTAAACTTGCAGGAAGAAACTTATAGTTATTAAGCTCAGAGATATTTATACATCTTAATTGCTGGTTTTCCTTAGCATAAGGTTTACCTTCGTAATCCTTAATTATAAAAAACTCTAAATTAACTTCATCATTATCTTTGTTTATATGTTTTTTACGAAAATAAAAACTTTCTGATTTAGCTATAATGCTAACTTCTTCATAAACCTCTCTTCTTATACATTGTTCAAAAGTTTCATTTTTTTCTACTTTACCCCCCGGAAATTCCCAGTGGTCACTATAGCTTTGAAACTTTTGTCTTAGACTTATATAGACTTTAGCATTCTGTTCATCTAAAATTATTGCCACTGCAGCATTTATTTTTGCCATTTTTTACAAAAAATTTTTATACTTAAGATAATATAATATGTTCCAAAATCATAAAAGTGAAATTTTATTAGCAACTCCACTAATCAAAGATGATGCTATATTTACTAAATCTGTAATCTATCTATGTCAAAATGATCGCCATGACGCTATGGGTTTGATTATCAACAAACCTTTAAGTGATACATTAAGAGATGTTTTTGAAGAATTAGAAATTCCTCATAATAACACTTTTAATGAGATTTTAGATTACCCTCTTTATATGGGTGGTCCTATTAGCCCCCATAAAATCATGATTTTACATACTACAAATGGTAGAAATTATAGCTCTACAATCAAACTAGATGAAGGTCTTGCTATAACTGCTTCTATGGATATTCTAGAAGACTTAGCAAATAATATTTTACCTGAATATTTTCTACCAGTAGTTGGCTATAGTTGCTGGACTGCTGACCAACTTACAGACGAAATAAAGTCTAATGACTGGATTGTAACAAATAAATTAAGCAAAAAGATACTATTCAATCACGAGAACAAAGTAAAATGGCAAAATCATATTGAACATGCAGGATATACGCTACAAAGTTTAGATAGTTTATTCAAAAATATAGGAAATTGTTAATGTTTCAATCTTTAATAGCAATAGATTATGGTAAAGCTAGAATTGGTTTAGCCAGTGGCCAAATGATTACTAAAACAGCAACTCCTATTGGTACTGTAGAAGCTTATGATGGTGTACCTAACTGGATCGAGCTTGATAAGATTGTTAAGCGTTGGAATCCTTCTGATATAGTCATTGGATTGCCATTAGATACTCAAGATTTTGAGACAGATATTACAAAAGCCGCTAAGGATTTTGCTAAAGTAGTTAAAGAACGCTATAAAAGAAATGTTCATCTCATTAATGAAGCATATTCAACTCGTGAAGCAAGATGGCGTCTAGAAGAAGTAAAAAGTAAAAAAGTATCACATATCAAGGTAGATGCTTTAGCAGCTTGTGTGATTTTAGAAACTTGGATGGCGGAAAATTAATTACTACCTTCTGTTTTATTATTTTTATACTTATATTAAGAGCTTATCTTATTAATAGAAAAGCCAAATAAATTAATTATCTGCATAAATATCTATAGCCTAGATATTTTACTCATTTTCAAATAAAATTAAGCAATTATATTTTCAATAAATTATTAACTGGAATTAATATCTAAATGAGCGAATATAACTTTACTCAGATCGAGCAACAAGCTCAAAAATATTGGCGTGAAAATAATTCTTTTAAAGCTGTAGAAGATAAGAATAAAGAAAAATTTTATTGCTTATCAATGCTACCATATCCAAGTGGTACCCTTCATATGGGGCATGTGCGTAATTATACGATTGGAGATGTAATTGCAAGATACCAAAAGATGCAAGGTAAAAACGTTCTTCATCCTATGGGTTGGGATGCATTTGGATTACCTGCTGAAAATGCTGCAATAAAACATAAAAAGTCTCCTTATAAATGGACAAAAAGTAATATCGCGTATATGAAATCTCAGTTGGATTCTCTTGGATTTAGTTTTGACTGGTCTAGAGAGGTCGTAACTTGCGATGAAAATTATTATGAGTGGGAACAATGGTTCTTTATCCAGCTATATAAAAAAGGCTTGGCATATCGCAAAAATTCAGTAGTTAATTGGGATCCTATTGATCAAACAGTACTTGCAAATGAGCAAGTTGTAGATGGTAGAGGCTGGAGATCAGGAGCTTTAATTGAGAAGAAAGAGATTCCTCAATGGTTTTTAAAGATTACTGATTATGCAGATGAGCTTCTAAAAGATATTAATCAATTAGATGGTTGGCCAGAAGCTGTTAAAACTATGCAGACTAACTGGATTGGTAAATCAAAAGGCTTAACAATTAAGTTTAAAATTGAAAACTCTGATCAAGAAATTGAAGTATTTACAACTTGTCCAGATACTCTTATGGGAGTTAGTTATTTAGGTATAGCACCTAAGCACCCTCTTGCTCTTGAAGAAGCAAAAACAAACTCTCAATTAAAATCATTCATTGAAGAATGTAAAAAAATCTCTACTATGGAAGCTGATTTGGCAACTCAAGAAAAAAAAGGCTTTAAAACTTCTATAAAAGTGACTCATCCTATCTCAGGTGAATCTATAGATGTATGGGTTGCAAACTTTGTACTTATGGGATACGGTTCTGGAGCTGTAATGTCAGTTCCAGCACATGACCAGAGAGATTGGGAATTTGCACAGAAATATAATATTGCTTTAAAACAAGTTATTAAGCCTAGTGATAATAAGTCAAAATTAGACTTGGATAAAGAAGCATTTACTGAAAAAGGTATTTTGATTAATTCAGGTGAATTTGATGGATTAAATTTTAAAACAGCTTATCAAGCTATTAAAAAATATCTTTTTGACAATGATAAAGGTTATGAAACTACAAACTTTAGGATTCATGACTGGGGTATTTCACGTCAAAGATATTGGGGCTGCCCTATTCCTATGATTCACTGTAATGATTGTGGATTAGTACCAGAAAAAGAAGAAAATTTACCAGTTAAATTACCAACTAATGTAACTCTTACAGAAGCAGGCTCTCCACTTAAAGAGATGTCAGAGTTTTTGAATGTGGCATGTCCACATTGTGGTAAACCAGCGACTAGAGAAACAGATACATTTGATACATTTTTTGAATCATCTTGGTATTATGCAAGATATACATGCCCAACAGCTGATAAGATGCTAAGTGAAGAAGCTAACTATTGGCTACCAGTTGATAAGTATATTGGTGGTATTGAGCATGCTATTATGCATCTTTTATATGCAAGATTTTTCCATAAATTAATGAGAGATCAAGGACTAGTTTCATCTGACGAACCATTTAAAAACTTACTTACTCAAGGTATGGTGTTAAAAGATGGTGCTAAAATGTCTAAATCTAAAGGAAATACTGTTGATCCTCAAGAGCTTATTGATAAATATGGTGCTGATACAGTTAGATTATTTAGTATGTTTGCAGCACCTCCTGAGCAATCACTTGAATGGTCAGAAACTGGTGTTGATGGAGCTAATAAGTTCCTACGTAAAGTATATAATTATGCTTATACAAACAAAGAAATCTTAGCTAAAAATATAACTATAGATCTAACTAAATTATCAAAAAATGATAAGAAAGCTCGTTATGAGATCTATGCTAATTTTAAACAAGCTATTTTTGATTTTGATAAAAGTCAATTTAATACGGTTGTTTCAGCATGTATGAAAATCTTAAATACGCTTAATAATTATGATAATTTATCAGATAGTGTTAAGTCAGAAGGCTTTAGTATCTTATTAAGAATATTATCACCCTTCACACCACATATTTGTCATTATTTATGGCAAAAAATTGGCTTAGGTGAAGATATTTTGCATACACAATTTCCTACTGTTGATAACAAAGCTCTTGAGAAGGATGATTTTTTATTAGTTGTACAAATTAACGGCAAAGTTAAAGCAAAACTTGAATTAGATGGCTCATTAACAAAAGAACAAGTTGAACAAGAGGTATTAGATGATGAGCATATTAAAACTTTCATCGAAGATAAGCAAATAATAAAAGTTATATATGTGCCTCAGAAATTAATCAATATTGTAGTCAAATAGGTATACACAATGATAAAAAACTATGCCAGAACTTTATTTTTATTAATAACAGCAGCATTTTTATCTGGTTGTGGTTTTCACTTACGTGGAGATCTTGCGGATGGTAATGCTGGAAATTTTAGTAGCTTAGTTGATACTAAGTTTTATATCTACAATGCAGGTGGTGCACCACCTAGTTTAATTAATGAGTTAAGACGTAGACTTATTGGCTATCAGGCAACTGTATTAAGAAATAAAAGTGAAGAAAAAGATGCCGACTATATAATAAATATTCAAGGAGCTACGAAAAATACTCAAATGACTGGTATTGTAGGTGGTGCATCAAATAATACATTCCTTGCTATTTATACGATAACATATAATGTTGTTAAGCCTAAGGTTAAAACTCCTGTAGTTCCTGATAGTACCGTTAATGCTCAGATGTTCTGGCAATCAAACGCAAGTACTCAATTAGCACAGAATAATGAATTAGAAAGGATTTGGAGTTATCTACAATCTGACTTATTAACAAGAATAGTTCTTCAAATAGCAGAATTATTACCAAGTAAAGAAACTAAATAGAAACTAAAGGAATTAATATAATGGATTTGTTAAAAACGTACTATATGGAATTAATTAATAATTCAACATCAGTAGCTATATTGATTTTTATAGTATTTTTGTTAGCCATTTTATTATTTTCTTGGATAATAAATAAGATAATTAGTAAATATATATCATCATTAGCAGAAAGAGTTTTTTTTAAAGCAAATTCATCATTGAGTAAGTCACTTATAAAAAACAAAATTTTTGATAAGTTAGCACATATAGCCCCTGCTGTTTTTATATATATTGTAATTGGATTTTTAAGTAGTACTACTTACCCATGGATTGAACAATTAGTTTCTTTTATCCAGCTAATAGCTGAGGTATATATTACAATATCAATAATTTCTTTTTTCATATCCTTGATTGATGCTATTTTTAGCTATTTTCAATCCTTGCATGAATTTAAATATTATTCTTTAAAAAGCTATGCTCAAGTAGTAAAGATTTTATTATATCTAGTGGGTACAATATTAGTAATATCACTGTTACTAAATAAATCACCTATTGCTTTCTTAACAGGATTAGGTGCACTATCAGCCGTATTAATGTTAGTGTTTAAAGATACAATTTTGGGTTTTGCTACTAATATACAAGTAGCAGCTTTGGATATGGTTAGAGTCGGTGATTGGATAAGTATACAATCATTAGGAGTTGAAGGAACTGTCCAAGAAATATCTATTAATACTGTAAAAATTAGAGGATTTGATAAGACAATTTACAATATCCCTACTTACTCATTAATCACAAATAGTGTCAAAAATTGGCGTGGAATGTTTGAAATGGGTGGTAGACAGATCAAAAGATCTTTTAATATTGATGTTGATAGTATCAAGTTTTGTGATGCAGAAACTCTTGATAATTTAAGAAAACTAAATTACATGGATGATATTATAAACTCTTGTAATAAGGATGAATTAATTAATACAACATTGTTTAGAAAATACTTAGAACACTATCTGAAAGATCATCCAAAAATTCATATAGAGCCTGGTTGGTTGTTTATTGTAAGAGAATTACAACCTACAGAGAAAGGTTTACCAATCCAGCTATATATGTATACAACTGATACAGTATGGGCTAACTATGAAGCTATACAAGCAGGAATCTTTGATTATATTTATGCAAGTATGCACTTATTTGGTTTAAGGGCATTCCAGGATATTAGAGGTAGAATAGATAATCTAAAAACTAACACTTAGGTAATGTAACACCTACCTGACCTTGATATTTGCCACCCTTATCTGCATAAGAAGTTTCACACTCTTCATCTGATTGGAAAAATAGCATCTGAGCCACACCCTCATTAGCATATATTTTAGCTGGCAATGGCGTAGTATTTGAGAATTCTAGTGTTACATAGCCTTTCCATTCTGGTTCAAGAGGAGTTACATTAACAATAATTCCACATCTAGCATAGGTAGATTTACCTAAGCAGACTACTAGAATATCTCTTGGGATTTTGAATTTCTCAACTGTACGAGCTAATGCAAATGAATTAGGAGGAATAATACAAACATCTCCTTTAAAATCGACAAAATTTTTATCATTAAAATTTTTAGGATCAACTATCGAAGAGTTTATATTTGTAAATATTTTAAATTCATCAGCACAACGTACATCATATCCATAACTGGATGTTCCATAAGAAACAATTTTTTGATTATTTGAAACTTTAATTTGTCCTGCCTCAAAAGGTTCTATCATATTATGCTCTTGAGACATTTTTTTGATCCATTTATCTGATTTTATAGTCATTACTATTATTTCTCTCTTAATTTTCTAATTTAACACCAATAGAATCTAAACTACTCGCTTTAGGTAGTTTTTCAATTTCATTTATAATATTTTTAGCAATAGTCATATAGCTAGTATTGATAGCATCATCTTTATCTAAACTGACATATGGTTTTCCATTGTCAGCATTTTCACGGATAGATTTATGTAGCGGTAAATTTCCCAAAAATTCAATGTTATTTTTACCGCATAACAGATGAGCACCATCTTCACCAAAGATATGATCATTATTACCACATTTTGGACAAACATAGTAACTCATATTCTCTACGACACCAAGGGTTTTTATATCAACTTTTTGGAACATTGCTAATGCTCTTCTTGCATCAATAAGTGATAAGTCTTGTGGTGTCGTAACGATTATAGCTCCTGTTACTGGCATATTTTTAGAGATAGTGAGTTGGATATCTCCTGTTCCAGGTGGCAAATCTAAAAATAGATAATCAATATCTCCCCAGTCAGTATCATTCAAAAGTTGCATCAAAGCCCTAGATACTATGGGGCCTCGCCAAATGACTGCTGATTCGGGATCTATTAGATTTCCTATAGAAATCATTTTGACTCCATATTTCTCTAATGGAATGATTTTTTTCTTATCTGTTGTATTGGGATTTTGTTTTAAATCAAATAATGTTGGCTGACTTGGGCCATAGATATCAGCATCTAATATACCAACACTAGCACCCATCTTTGCGAAACTAACTGCAAGATTAGCTGTAACTGTCGATTTACCAACACCACCCTTACCAGATGCAACCAAGATTATATTTTTAATATTAGCCAAAAGTTTCTGTCCTTTTGGGACTTTCCTTTTAGCGACATTTTCAATCTTCATGATTTTAAATTACTAGCATTTTCGCTATTATAACTACAATTTGACTCTAATTATACTTAATTAAATATGCTTAAAAAAGATGATTTTAAAACGATTTTGCTAACGAGTATTGGTGGAATGTTAGAATTTTATGACTTTGTCATATTTGGTATGTTTGCAATTGTCTTAGGCAAGACATTTTTCCCACCTGAGGGATCTCCTGCATTACAAGCACTTTCTGCATTTACAGTTTTTGCAGTAGATTATTTTGCTAGGCCATTTGGAGGAATATTATTTGGACATATTGGTGATAGATATGGACGTAAAAAATCATTTATTCTTACTATACTATTTATGGGTCTAGTATCTTTTTTGATAGCATTACTGCCTTCATATCAGAATGCAGGTATATTGGCTACATTACTATTTGTAATATTACGAATTATCCAAGGAGCAGCAATTGGTGGTGAAATTCCAAGAGCTGTAGTTTTTGTGAAGGAATCTTTAGTTAAAAATGGCGGTCTTGCTTGTGGAATTATTTTTTGCTTTATTAACTTTGGTATTTTCTTTGCGTAGATTACAAAGATTATAACAACCCATTTTCTCACTGATAATTATGCTTAGCGCGTAGCTTTTATGTTTGGTGGCCTTGCTGCTATTATTAGTTATTTGTTTAGAAAAGAGATACATGAAACCAACACTTTTTTAAATAAGGAAAATCATCACAAAGTTCCATTAATTGATTTATTCAAAACAGAAAAGCTCGCAATCGTAAGAGCAACAGCTGCAGTCTCAATATTTGCTATGGTAGTTAGTTTTTTCTCATTATATTTACCAACTTACTTTCAGCTAAATCATATAGAAAATGGAGCTAGTTTAATACTTATTAATCTTTTTGTTTTTTCAGTAGTTTCTATACCTGCAGGATATCTCGCTGATAAATTTACACCTTTACGTATACTTTTGATTGGTGCTTTAGGCTTAATGATATTTGGAAGCTTTTTCTACTATAGTGTTATAACTAATTCAAAATATCTTTTAGAAATAATGCTTATTAACAATATCTTTATGGGACTTGTTGTTGGAGTAGATTTGGTCAACATAACATTGCTATATAGATTGCTATCATTGTGATAAAATATTTCTTTTATTTAGTTTTACCATGGAAAGCTTCCTAAATAGTTTGGTATATATTTTAGAAGCAAATACAAATTTGTTTATATGCCAAGCTTTTACCATTTTTGTAGTCTTAAAACTTATTGTTGATAAGAAATCTCCGTCAAATATATTAGCATGGCTATTAGCTATACTCTTTATTCCTTACGTTGCTATTCCATTCTTTTTTATTTTCCAGCGTAAGGATAAGCGTAAATTTTAGTAAAAAAATGCAATGAGTATGGATGATACCAAATCATTTGATAAATCATGTATATATCAAAATAGTTGTCAGGACTTACCTGTTAATATTATTAGAACATTTTCAAATCTTGAGTTATCTACTTTAACTATGAGAAATTCATTTGATATTTACTGATGGAACAAAGTCATTTGAAGTATTTATAGAGGCTATAAAATCAGCCAAACATAGTATTTATATTCAAACATATATTATCAAAAATGATACTACATCAAAGCTTGTAATAAGCGCATTAGAACAAAAAGCAGCTGAGGGTTTAGATATTAAAATATTAATAGATTCATTAGAATCATTTTATGTTTATCGTCATAACAAAAGAATATTTAAGAATCTAAGAAAACTGGGTGCTAAAATAGTATTTTTTATGCCTATAATATCTAATCCTTTGCGTAATTATATAAATTATCGCAATCATCGTAAAATATTCATTTTTGATAATAACACCGTTTTTAGTGGTGGAATAAATATAGGTGATGAATATAAGTCACTGACTAAGCATAATGGAATGTGGAGTGATTTATTGTTCAAAATTGAAGGAGAATCTGTAGTCCACTTTCTAAAGGTTTTTTGTTCAGATTGGCACTTTGCAACATCAGAAGAACTAAACTTCAAAATTGAGAATCAAATCACAACCGAGTGTTTCGTTCAAGTAATACCTTCTGGTCCAGATATGCATAAAAATCAACTTTATGCTGGATTAATTACTGCCATAAACTCTACTCAACATCGGTTATGGATTATAACACCATACCTAATCCCATCACTTGATTTACTACATAGCAAAATGTCGTGGGATAGATGTAAAAGTAATCACACCCAAAAATTCTGACCATAAAATAATTAATCGAGCTAGATTAAGCTATATTAGAGATCTACTCGAATGCGACATAGACGTATATTTTACTGAAAACATGCTACATGCAAAGGCTGTACTTGTTGACTCTAACATAGCTATTTTAGGCTCAGTAAATTTAGATAATCGTAGCTTATTTTTGAACTATGAAGTAGTAACTTTTATATATTCATCTAAACAAGTTAAGAAATTATATGAATGGGTAGAAACTGTAATAGAAGGCTCAACACAAGATGCATCTCACCAACCAACTAAACGTACAAGTTTAATCGTTGAAAGTATAATGAAAATATTGACACCATTAATGTAAGCTACCTAGAAAATCAGTGCTGTGTTACAATCTAGCTTAATAATTTTTATCTCTATATAAATAAATGGAAAATTTCTTACTACATTTACTATATATCCTTGAAGCAAATATAATCTTATTTGTTTGTCAGGCATTTACAATATTGATTGTTCTAAAATTAATAGTTGATAAGAAGTCTGCTTCGAACATACTAGCGTGGTTACTCGCTATACTTTTTATTCCTTATATAGCTATACCTTTTTTCTTTATATTTCAACGTAAGGATAAGCGTAGCTTTTGGCAAAAAGAAAATATGGATATTAGCGAATCAAAGCTACAATCATTTTATATTGATACAAGTCATAGCTGTAAAAATTTGCCGATTGAAACAATCAATGTTTTCACAAATATGGATCTACAGACTTTAACAAGTAGGAACTCTTTTGAGATGTATACTAACGGAGTTAAGTCATTCGAAGCCTTTATGCAAGCGATTGAAGCTGCTAAGAAAAATATCTACATACAAACTTATGTTTTAAAAAATGACACAACATCTAAGCTTGTAATTAGAGCCTTAGAAAAAAAAGCTGCCGAAGGTGTCGAAGTTAAAATGATGATAGATTCTTTAGGATCATTCTATGTATATCGTCACAATAGAAAAATCTTTAAAAACTTACATAAATTAGGTGCTCAAGTTGTATTTTTTATGCCGGTAATATCAAATCCATTACGTAACTATATTAACTATAGAAATCATCGTAAAATATATATTTTTGATAATCGAACTGTATTTAGTGGTGGGATGAATATTGGTGATGAATATATGTCGCCAATTGAACATGAAGGAATGTGGGATGATATTTTATTTAAAATCCAAGGAGATTCATTAGCATATTTTCTTAAAGTTTTTTGCTCAGACTGGCACTTTGCTACAAGTGAAGAGCTTGAATTTAAAATTGAAAATACTATTTCTCAGGAAGGTTTTGTTCAAGTAATACCTTCAGGACCAGACTTACAAGAAGATCAACTATATTCTGGGCTTACTACTGCTATTAATTCAGCCAAAGAAAAACTCTGGATAATAACTCCATATCTAATACCATCAGCTGAACTATATCACTCAATTATATTGGCAAAAAAGAAAGGCATAGATGTTAAAATTATTACACCTAAAAAATCTAATCATCAATTAGCTGATCGTGCTAGGGCTAGCTATATAAGAGATTTTCTTGCAAATGACATTGATGTTCATTTTACAAGGAATATGATCCATGCAAAAGCCGTGTTAATAGATGATAATATCGCCATGCTTGGTTCTGTTAATCTAGATAACCGTAGTTTATTTTTGAATTATGAAATTGCTACTTTTCTATATAGCCACAACGATGTCAAAAAAATATATCAGTGGGCTGACAAAATATTAGCTGACTCTACTCAAAGCACACAGCATATGACCACAAGCAAAGGCAGTCTGATCGCAGAAAGTATACTTAAAATACTTACTCCTTTAATGTAACCGTCAATCATAACACTTATTTACTATCTTTTAAATAGACTTTTGTTGATATTTTTTTATTTGATAAAAGCTGGTTAATCTCTTGAATTTGTAAACTATTATGTCCTTGTTTTTGATTTATTTTAGTTAATACTAAGGAGATATACTATTATGCAAAAACTTAAAGCTACATCGAAAACATTATTAATACTAGGATTAGGCACAACAATATTGGCATCATGCTCAAATGAGGATGATAAAAGCAATGTTGATCCACTAGAACTTTATAACAAAGTTACACAACTCGAAGCTGCTTTTGATGAACAATATGGTGATACTTTCAAATTACCAGAAAATGCTAAACAATGTACTACAAATATTACCAAAAACTCAGATGTATTTAAGTATATGGATAGCAGAACAGGTTATGATTATACAGATAATTCTCAATATGCCCAAACAGCAAAAAAATTAGTAGATAGTCTAGATAATCTAATATACAAATTTAAAAATATTGGTTTTATTAAAGCTATAGAGAAAAGTGGTAAACACCCTGCTATTATGTTCGACATTGATAACACTCTTGAGTTAACTTCTTTTAATGATGATTATCATAGCAAAGGTACTAAACCAACTCCATATATTACTGACTTTGTCAAAAAACAATGTTTTAAAGATGGAATTGATTGCTATTTTATAACTGCTAGGTATTGTAATACTGCCTCAGCAACTACTACTGCGAAATGGCTAAAAGATAATCTCAATCTTACAGATAATCAGATTGATAAGTATGTATTTTTATCAGGTTCGATTGAAAATAGCCTTTGTGCATCAAGTGCAAATGATAAAGTCGCTTATAAAGATTCATTTAGACAAGCCCTATCAGAGCAAAGAAATGTATATTGGCTTATGTCTATTGGTGATCAAATGACAGATTGGTACGGCTCTCATAGTGGTTTAAAAGTCAAATTCCCAAATCAGATATTCCAGAGTAATATAGTACCTAATAACTATGATAATCCTAGCAACTGTATGTTGATGACTGTTACCGCACCTACGCAAAGTTGCTATGATAAAATTAAATCAGGAATATTAGAGCATGGTACAATAAATTATTGTGAGAATTTCAAAGATAATAAATATTATAGTGGTAATTAGAGTCTAAATTATTGTCAATTTCTAAGTCCAAATAGCGACTACTGCCATGATTGCAAAACCAATAATTACAAAACTATACTGTTTAGTATTACAACAGTCTTTCACGAGTACGGATCTATCTAAACCATGTAAAGTTCCCATATTATATATAAAGTACCTGCTGCTATAGCAGTAAATGTGGGCTCAATAAATGGGGTTGTGACATAATTATGCGCAGCTTGTCCAAAGACTATTCCTAGTGGAGTCATTATTACAAATATTGTAAAAAGCATAAATCTCGTTATAAAGTTCATATTTGTTTTATTTATATTTATAGCTAATGCAAAACTTGCTGCCCATTTATGTGCAATAATTGCCAAGAATATCACAAGTGCTACACTTAACTCTTCAGATAGACCTAAAGCTGCGCCTTCAAAGAAACTATGAATCGATAACATTATTGTTGCCATTATAGCCATAAAAGATAAGTTGCCTTTATTATTCTTTGATAATGCACCACCAATATGTTCTAACAACAAGAAAAGTAAAATAGTTATCCCAGCTATCAAAAATGGAAATGGATAGTCTATATTTAGCTCTGCGAAATCTCCAGCTGAATCACTTAACATATGAATTAAACTAGCACCTAAAAACACTCCACTTGCTAAAGCTTCACCAATAGGAAAATGAAATCCATTTGGATTATTTGCTTTCTTTACAAAAGAAAATAATCCAGAGATTGCCGTTACAAATAAAATTACAAGTAAAATTGTTAATTGAAAATCACTCTTCTTTAAGCCTCTTCATCATCTGACACAAACCAAGTAGGAAATGGATCTGCTAAATTGGTATATTTTTCTGGATTATCCCAGTAGTCATTTATTAAGCAATCATCTAGAGCAGCTTTTATTTGCTCATCTTTCATCTCATCTTTTAAGCCAATAAAGACTATCTCTCGTCTTCTATCACCACTGATATCATTCCATCTATCTTTTAGCATCTGTTGAAATTCTGGAGTATTTGACTATTGCTCTTTGTCCATGCTAGCCCACCATATACCAATGCCTTGATGTCTGACTAATGCACCTGCTTGAGAAACTTCTCCAACATAATCAGGTCTAGTAGCTAACCAAAAAAAACCTTTTGCTCTGACTACTCCCAGCCAGTCAACATTATCAAAAAAATTCATTATCTTGATAGGATCAAAAGGATTTATTGAGTGATAAACAAAAGATCTAATGCCATATTCTTCCGTTTCTGGTACATGCTCTTTAAAATTATAAAGTTCTTTACTCCATAAAGGATGATTTTCAGCCTCTTCTAAGTTAAATTTTTTTGTATTTACAACTTCATTGATATCAACTTTTGAAAAATTTGTTTCGATTATTTCAGCATCAACATTTAGACCTTTGATTATAGATTTGACAGTCTCTTTTTCTGCTGTTGAGCACCCATTAATTTTGTTTAATATTATGACATTAGCAAACTCTATCTGCTCAACCATAAGATCAATTATAGCTCTATCACCTTCATCATCTAAGCTTTCACCAGTATTTTTTAGATATTTACAAGAGCTGTAATGATTCATAAAATTAACACTATCGACTACCGTAACCATTGTATCTATATAAGCAACATCTGCAAGACTCTTACCCTATTCATCTCTAAACTCAAAAGTTGTCGCAACAGGTAATGGTTCTGAGATACCAGTACTTTCAATAATTAAATAATCATATTTTTGTGATTTTGCTAACTGCTCTACTTCTACTAACAAATCTTCACGCAGAGTACAGCAAATACAACCATCACTAAGCTCAACCATCTTTGCTTTAGTTTTTGAGATATGTGAATCATGATTTTTGATTAGCTCAGCATCAATATTTATTTCATTCATGTGATTAACAATCATAGCAATTTTTAAGCCATTACTATTATTGAGAATATTACTTAATAAAGTAATCTTACCGGCCCCTAGAAAGCCAGATAAAACTGTAACAGGTAATTTTTTCATATATAGAGTTTTCTTGTAGTTAAATTTTGATTGATATAATATACAAACATACAATGTGTTATAATATAACATTTTATTAAATGATAAGAAATGAGTTATACTTTGTTGAGTAAATTAAACAAAGTTTGACTTCTATTAATGAGTAAAAGTATACAAATAGCTAAAAATTTCTGTGAAAAGAATAAATACAGATTTACTAAACCTCGAGAACAAGTACTCCAAACTATTTATAATCAAGACACTCCCCTAAGTGCTTATGATATTTTAGAGATTCTTTCAGCAAAAAAACAAACAAATCCCCCTACTGTATATAGAGCAATAGATTTTTGGTTAAAACATGGTTTTATCCATAGGATAGAAAGTCAAAATTGTTATGTAAAATGTAAAGAAAATCACAAGCATCAAGGCTTTGAAGTATTTGTTTGCCAAAATTGTGGTTTTGTTGATGAATCACATTTTTGTAATCTAGATATATTTAAAGAGTTTCAAAAACTTACCCCTTATCAAATTGATAGTTGGAATCTTGAGTTAAGAGGATTATGCGATAAATGTCTCAATAAATGTTAGTGTAATATTAGTTTTATAGTATTAAATTAATTATAATTACAACTTGTTCCAATATTATTAATACATCTAAAATTTTAACAATAAAAAGGATTTGTCATGAAATTTCTACATTATAAGTATAATAATGATATTTATCCATGTATCTTATCAAAAGACATTTTATATAATATTAAAGATTTTGTATCAGATATTTCACCAAAAAATATTGTTAAACTTACTTCTACAATAAGTAATATTGATATAAATACTTAACAAAAGGTATAAACAAAAATAATATATCTAGCTGCATTAATAACCCTGGAAAAATAGTCGCCATAGGAATGTATTATTTAGATCATTTAGAGCGAGTTAATTTTTTGGTGGACCTAAAATTAAACCAACTAATTTTATATTTTTTCAGAAACCTTCGAGTAGTATCATAGGACCTTACGATCCTATATATATTCCCAAAAACTGTAATAAACTAGATTATGAAAACGAACTTGCTGTTATTATTAGTAAACCTGCGAAAAATATCAAAATATCTGATGCCAATGAATACATATCTGGATATTGCATAGCTAATGATGTTTCTGAAAGAGGACTGCAATTTCAACAACCTGGGCAATATAACATGGGTAAAAGCTGTGATTCTTTTTGCCCACCAGGACCTTACTTGGTTACTAAAGATGAAATTCGTCCAGATGATCTTTTTATAAAGACGAAAGTAAATAATCAAATTATGCAGAATGGTTCAACTAAAACAATGATTTTTAAAATTCCAACATTAATAGCTAAATTAAGTGAATATTTTACCTTAGAAGCTGGAGATGTTATTTTAACAGGAACTCCTCAGGGAGTTCAGCTTGAAAATCAAATTCTTGGTTTAGAAACTAGTTGTATAGCCAATACCTCCCTTGCTATTAGCATTCGTAGTTCCAAAATAGCCTTTTGTATTTGAGTTAAGTATAACAGCATTCAGAAGAATACTATCTGTTGCATATGATAGGTTTGCATTACCTCCTGATTGCATAAAATATAAACGGGTTAAAGTAGAAACATAATTTGATACAATATCAAAATTACCAAACATGACTACATAATTTGCTACATAACCAAAAATATTGCTCTCTGATAAATCTCCTACTGTTCTATACCATGAATAAGGAATTACGTGTGTTCCAGCGCCATCGTTATATACAGTAAGACTACCAAAAGCACTAATCCATTTAGATAATGTAGAAGCTACATATCCATCTATAAAATAAGAAAAATCTTTAGTTTCTCCTTGATTGTGTATTGCATGAAGCCTATTCCAATCAATAAAAGCTGTTTTACCACCTGTATAAATATATCCATCCTCTAGTAAACCATCTTTTCAAGCTTGCATCATAAATAGAGGATGTCCTGTACGTTTAAGTGGATTTAGCATTGCATGTGAAAATACTTCATTAACCCTAAAACCATTTAAAGATTTATATTTAAGATAAGATGTATTTAATTGACTATTTATCAAATCATCATAAGTGTAGGTTTTTATCTGATTAATTTTATTTTTATTTAATGACTCTCCATACTGCATAGCCACATCATCAACTGTTTGTGTTAAATCTGAAGAATAATTATTTTGCTGCTCATTGCTTAAGTTATCAGAATACCCATTTATAAAAAAATGATAGATAAAATAGGTACAGCGACTTTGTGCATTAGACAGCTCTATTAGGTAGTTATGTCAACTATTAACTAACATTATAATTAATATTATAATCAAAAATATAAAGTATATAATATTCTGTATTATAGGAGTTATTTTAACTGATAATCTAGTACCTATAGGGACTCCAATTAGCGAACCTAAAATCATACCGACTGTCGCAGGAATATATACATATCCCAGACATAATTTTGGTAGCATAGAATCTGAAAGACCTGTAACTATATATGTAATAGCTCCTAATAAAGCAATAAAAGGTGTAACAGCCGCTGCTATTGCTGATGACTGACTCATAGTAAAATTTTTATGTTTTAAAAATGGCACAATCATAACACTAGAGCCAATACCAAGAAGTACAGCTATGGCACCAGTAAAGCCACCATAGATAATAGATAATGCCATCTTAGGCTCTATTCTCTGACTAATATTATTACTCTTGCTTTTTTTAGAAAATGATTTAACAGCCCATTTGATAACTGCATAAATCAAAAATATTATAAAAAATATTTTTAGTACTTTACTTGATAAAAAACTTGCAAGTATCGCTCCTAAAATAGCCCCTATTATGACACCATATTTTATAGGAATAGCCACTCTCCATATTATATTATTGGCTCTATGATGCGAATATGTTGTAATAGTTGAAGTAAATATCATTACAAAAAGAGATGTAGCAACTGCTATATGCATGGCATTAGCACTAAAGCTAGGCTCATATACCGATATAAATACCATCATAAGTGGAACTATAGTTGACCCTCCACCAAGACCAAAAAGTCCCGAAAGAATACCAACGATCATCCCTGTGATGATAAAACAAACAGCTAGAAATAACATTTACTCATCCTTTAGAGTATGACTATGTATTTTCATTCTAACATAAAATTAAACTCTTTGTTCTGCGTTAAACTTATCTTTTAGAATAGATAAAGTAGAATCTGTAGCTTGGTTTATAATTATATCATCTAAAGTTTTATCATTATCTTGGAAAAGCATGCTTAAAGCTATGCTCTTTCTTGTATTTTCGTCAGACTCATAGATATCAAAAATACTTACATCTTTTAGTATGCTTATATTAAGGTCATTGATAGCTTTGATAATATCTCCAGCAAGTACAGATTTATCAACTAAGAATGATATATCTCTTGATACAGATGGATATTTAGAAATTTTTTCAAAACTAGGTATTTTTTTGTTAACTAAAACATCTAAGTCTAACTCAAAAACTATAGGAACTTTTGCTTTGATTTGGAAAGTTTTTAAAACTGATGGATGAATTACACCAATAACACCAATCTTATTACCACTAGCAAGTATATAAGCTGATTGACCAGGATGTAGCCATTTAACATCATCACACACTTCAAAGTTTAGATCGGTAATATCAGCACAGAGCGCTTCAATATCAGCTTTAACATCAAAAAAGTCTACTTTTTTTGTACTAGACCAGTTTGGATTTAGTAATTCTCCATAAGATAAACCCGTAATTCTATCAAGTTGAACTCTTTGATTATTCTCTAGTTTAAAACAAGCACCCTTCTCAAATATTCTTATTCTATTTTGTTGACGTGATGTGTTTGCCTTAAATGAATTGATCAATCCAGGTATCAGAGATTGTCTCATTACAGATAAATCTTGAGAAATTGGATTTTTAATAGCTATACCCTTTTGCTCAAAGAAAAAATCAGCAAACTTAGGATCTATAAAGCTATAATTAATAGCTTCATGATAACCTCTATCAACTAATCTAGAGTTTAAAATGTCATAAGATTGCTTTGTTTCAGAAATATTTATCTTAGTTGCGGCATACTTAGGCATAGTTTCAGGTAGTTTTGAATAACCATATACACGAGCAACTTCTTCAATTAAATCTTCAGGTATTACCATATCAAAACGATATGAAGGAGGTGATACTTCTATACAGTTACTATCAAAGCTTGTTTCTACATCCATGTGTAACGCTTTGAGAACTTCTGTTACATATTCTATACCAAAATCAGTTCCTAATACACGATTTAGTTTTTTAATAGAAAGAGTAATTTTGTTCTTTTTATTTAACTTTTCTAAATCTTCTGATCCATAAATTGGAGCAACTTCGCCACCTGCAATTTCATTTATTAATTTGATAGCTATTTTCATCGCTTTTTTAGCTAATTGCGGATCAACTCCACGCTCAAATCTATGTGATGAATCAGTATGTAGATTATATTTACGTGCCTTACCAACAATTTTTTCTGGTACAAAGAATGCGCTTTCTAAGAATATATTAGTTGTGCTATCAGTTATTGATGAATCTAAACCTCCCATTACACCAGCTATAGCTAGAGCTTTTGAATCATCTGCTATTACTAGAGTATCTGACTGTAACTTAACTTCTGTTTCATCTAAAAGAGTTAGTTGTTCATTATTATCTGCATAGCGAACATTTATACTACCATCTAGCTTATCTAAATCAAAAGCGTGCATTGGTTGGCCAGTTAGTAATAATACATAATTTGTTACATCTACAAAAAATGAAATACTTCCAATACTACTTCTTCTTAATTTTTCAACCATCCATAATGGAGTTTGGACGTTATTATTTACATTTTTGATAATGCGACCATAATATGCATAACATGCGTCTGTTGCAGTAATGTTGACATTTTTAGTATCAGTAATAGTTACTTTAGGCTCTAGTATTTCCAAATCTTTAAGTTCTGTTTTTGTAAGCGCAGAAACTTCGCGGGCTATACCATATACACTCAAACAATCGGCTCTATTTGGAGTTAGATCAACTTCGATAATATTATCATCTAAATTTAGATACTTATTAATATCAACACCAATTGGGGCATCTGCAGGTAGATCCATTAAGCCGTCTGCTTTTTCAGCTAAGCCAAGCTCTTCTTCTGAGCACATCATCCCAAAAGATTCTTGTCCTCTTAGCTTTGATTTTTTGATTTTAAAATCACCTGGTAGAACAGCTCCAATTTTTGCAACTGGTGCTTTCATACCTTCATATATATTACTAGCACCACAAACTATAGTTAGAAACTCACCTTCTGCTACATCTACAGTACAAATATTGAGCTTATCAGCATCAGGATGTTTATTGATAGTCTTGATCTGACCAACCACAGCACCACTGACTTTCTCTGAGACAACTGGTTCAATTGCATCTACTTCTAATCCAGCTAAAGTTAAAGTATCTGCCAAATTTTGGCTATTTTGAGTATCTCCTAGATATTCATTTAACCAATTATGTGAAAATTTCATTTATAAACCTCAAATAATAATTAAAACTGTTTCAAAAATCTTAGATCATTTTCAAAAAACATTCTTAAATCATCAATACCGTATCTAAGCATTGATAATCTCTCAACACCCATACCAAAAGCAAATCCTTGGTAATTTTCAGAATCTATATTCCCAGCTTTTAATACTTTAGGATGCACCATACCACAACCAAGAACCTCTAACCAACCACTGTGTTTACAAACTCTACAGCCTTTGCCATCGCACATTACACACTTCATATCAGCCTCCGCAGATGGCTCTGTGAATGGGAAATATGATGGTCTAAATCTTACTTTTAGATCCTTTTCAAAGAATGAGTTAAGAAAAGCATGTAACAAACCTTTTAGATCAGCAAATGAAACATCTTTATCTACAAGCAATCCTTCCACCTGATGAAACATAGGTGTATGTGTAATATCTGAATCACAACGATATACTCTACCTGGAGCTATAATCCTAATCGGAGGCTGTTGCTTTTCCATTGTTCTAATCTGAACACCTGATGTATGAGTTCTAAGTACATGAGTATCATCAATATAAAAAGTATCATGCATAGCACGAGCTGGATGATGCGACGGTATATTTAGAGTCTCAAAATTATAATAATCACTTTCAATCTCAGGTCCTACTTCTACTGCAAAACCATTTTGCTTAAAGAAAGCTTCTATACGATTAAGTGTTTTTGTTACAGGATGTAGAGAACCTTGATTTTGCCCTACTCCTTTTAATGTAACATCAATTTTTTCACTTGCTAATTTTTCATTTAGTTCTGCTTCTTCAAATTTTGCTAATTTTTCATTAATAGCATTTTGAAGTGCTTCTTTTGCAATATTAACAGCTTGACCAAGCTTTGGCTTTTCTTCATTAGGTAGTGTAGCTATTAGCCTCATCATACCTATCAATTCACCTTTTTTACCAAGATATTTTACTCGAATATTATCTAGAGATTTTTTATCACTGACAAGATTTAACTCTTCAAGAGCCTGATCTCTCATTTGATCAACTATTTGCATATTTATCCTTTATTTAAAAACTTGCAGATATTATAGACAAAAAAGATTTTTATTAGAATGTGGTAAGACAAACAATTTAAGAGTTTTAGTTAGTTTTTTTATTTAAGCCATATTTACTAATTATAAAAGCCCCTACAACACTTATTATTCCACCAACTATTGATATATATGCTTCTGTTTCTTCCAAGAAAATCCAACCTAAAAATAAAGAAATAATAGGCATAAAATATAACGAGCTAATAGCAACTGTTGTAGGAATATTTCTAAAAGCATAACCCAAAAATAAATAGCCTAATGCTCCAGGAAATACTCCTATATAAATTACAACAAAGATACTTGTAAAATTTGCAGTAGATAATTCTGCATAAGCCTCATTAGAATATACCATCAACATAATCGTGCCAAACCAAATATAATAGGTAATAGCTTCAATTGGGTGAAACTTTATAAATAAACTTTTCTGGAAAACTGAGTAAATGGCACCTGAAAAACAAGCTCCTTAAACTAAGCAAATACCAATAAACTCAAATGAGGTATCATTCTTTGAACAAAAAATTACTGCAGCACCTATAATGGCTAAGACAAATCCAAAAATACCATACTTATTAATTTTTTCACCCCAGAATATAAATGCAAATACAGCTACAATTATAGGAGCCTGAGCTATAATAAAATTAGCACTAGATGCCGTAATTCTAGATTCTCCTAAATTTAACAGTACATTATATGCAAGAAACCAAAGAAGCCTAAAATAGCAAATCTCAACAAATCTTTTAAATTAGGCTTAGTTTTATTTTTTTGTCTAACAAATATTATAAGCATAACAATACTAGCTATACCATATCTAGCTAATGATAAGCCTCCAGCACTAAATCCATTTAGCATCAAATAACGTATTCCGATAAAAGCTGTTGACCACATTGTTATAGTCATAATCTTGGATCATTTTATTAAGTTTTTTGCCAATTATAAAAGCAATTATTGCAAAAACTATCGCAACTAAAGAAACTTAGCCAAATAATTCCAGGTATTTATGAAAACTACTTATCGTCATTTGAATATCAAAGCCTTTTGACTCATCATACTGTATACCACTTGAAACTACTTGAGCAATTGTCGTACCAATCTTAATACCAATAGCTGATGTTATAAACCATGTTCCCATAGCAAAGCCAGTTACCCTTTGATGTAATAATTTAGCCATTAAAGACAATCCTAGAGCTGAGATTAATAATTCACCAGCTGAGAAAAACACTGTTATTGCTAAAACTTCCCAAAGTATACTAACTTTAGCTGTAGGGTCATTAATCATACAAACTAAAAACATACTACCATATGCTAAACCACAGAATAGGATTCCCAAAGCAAACTTAAATGGTAAGCTAAAATCTTTCGCCCCTAGCTTTGTATATATAAAAGCTAATATCGGGGACAATATAATTACACCAGCAGTATTTAAAACTGATGCATACTCTGAGGATTAACACTATAACCAAATAAATTTAAATTAACATGATGTACGTTAAACAAGAAAAATGGGGTTGATTTCTGATATTCATCAATTTTATCCATAGTAATTTTATTTTAAATTTGATTATAACTAGTATCGACCGGTATGATAAGAAAAATTTCTAACTCAAAGTAGAATTTTGATTGTTTAATTATTATTTTAAATATCGAGTTTTACTCAGGATAAATTATTTTTAACCTAAACTAATTTAGCAATGGTGATATCATATATAATAAATACAGATCTTAAATTCATAATATGCAGATAAAAAAATCAGATATATTTAACTATGCTTTATAGCTTTTCCCGTAGCCTTTGCTAGTATTCCCATATATATTTATACCTGAATATTATCATTCAAACTTTGGTATAAATTTGGTAGTTTTGAGTATAGCTCTTTTTATCCTAAGAACATTAGACGCTATATTTGACCCTATAATAGGTTGGTATTGTGATGAATTTCATTATCCTAGTAAAATTAGTCTAATAGCTATAATCACTATATTCATAGCTGGTGTTTATATTATATGTATCCCTGTATTTACAAATATTATAGTAAATCTTGCCCTTGAAATTTTTTTTATCTACATTGGCTTTTAGCTATATTACAATATTCTCAACAAATAAAGGTGCTCTTTGGTTGAGGGATGATAATAGCAAATTGGTAATAATCTCATCCCGAGAAATTTTTAACATTTTAGGAGTGTTAGTAGCTCCTGTATTACTATCTATTTTTTTAGCTATAATGCCTCACCAAAATGGTTATTTTCTGTATGCTATAGTGGCAATAATATTAATTGTCATATCTAGTATATTTTTCTTAAAATGGATAAATAAAGTTAATCTAGAAGATAAATCTAAGCACGTAATATATAGTTTCAATATTAAAAACTATATCAATCATCTAGATAGAGATGGTATATTTCTATTTGTAGGGTATACAGTTAGTGCTATTGGTTCTACTTTACCTGCTGTAACTATTATTTTCTTTAGTAAATATATTCTCAAAACTCCAGATTTAACAGGATTGTATATATTCGCATACTTCTTAGGAGTAATAGTATTTATTCCTATAATAAAGAAGATATCACTAAGATTTGGAATTATTAAAACGTGGGGTTATGCCCTTTTATTTTATGTCAGCATATTTTCTTTTGTTTTTGCACTATGAAATGATGACTATATCCTTTTTACTATTATTAGCTTTATCTCTGGTGCGGGACTTGCTACAGAGCTAATGTCTTCCAAGTATTCTTTTAGCTAAATGGATAGATAGTTATCCAGAACGAAAAGAGCTTGGTAACGGTTATTATGCTATGCTCACATTTATTGCTAAGTTTAGTTATGCAATAGCTACGATTATAACTTTCCCTATTATTAACTCTTCTTTTGCTTCTGATTCTGCTAATCTTAAGATAGCTCTTAGATTTGTATACTGTGTTTTACCTTGTCTTTGTAAATTAATTGCTGCTGCAATTATATTCTTATGGTATAAAAGTTTATATAAATCTCCAGCTTACAAATAGATATCTTAATTTTATTTTAAATATTATTGATTACTCTCACAATTCTGAAATTAGTTTTAATTTTACTACCAAATCGCCTATTTAACTACACCTATGTACTAATATTCATACATATTCGGCCGTATTTTTAATTATAAATAAATTATTTGAATTTTATTTTAATTTTAATATTTAAATAAAATTAATATAAAATATAATTATTGGCCATTTTAAATACTTTAGTAACACTAATTTAATATTTTATTAATTATGAGGATTAGAATGAAAAAAACTATCACTATCGCTCTTTTAGGTTCAATTGCAGCTACTTCTGTTTATGCAGATGATTTAAATGCTAACATTGTAAACAACTCTATCATTGATTATTCAAATAAAGTTGAAACAGCTGCTGATACTGATCCTAATTCTCCAATTTATACTGTTAAAAGCATAGCTGCTGACGCCGCTAACATACAAGCAAATGGTGAAAAATAGCTAGAGGTCTAGTTTTAACAAATAATGGTAAAGTTAAAATACCTAATGCTGTTAAACCTAAAGACATATATATGAAAGACGAAGCTTCTGCTGCTCAAGGTCTTGAAAAATATAGAGCTGAAAGAGATGAAATTAACGAAACTATCGAAAGATGAACTGAAAAAAGAAACAATGTTTCAGGAGTCGGTAAAAAAGTTAAACAATTAAATTATGATCATAAAATAGCTCAAAAGAAAGCTGTGTTAAAAGCTATAAACACTAAAATTGATATCTTAAAAGGTATTGAGAATGGTGATAAAGCTTATGCTGAAGAAAAAATTGCTCAGTTTAATATTGTTAAAAACATAACTGTAAATGGTCCTACAGCATACTATAATGATATTGCTAAACCTGTTTCATCTGAGTTGACTACCGTATGGAATTCAGCTAGTGCTCTTGATTACATCGGTTATAGAAATAATATAGATAAATTCTGGAGTGCAAGAGTTGCTCTTTGGAATGGTCAATATAACATCAATAGTAAAGATGCTGAAACTGCAATAGAGTTCAATAATATAACTAACTATTTAACTATTCAGGCTATCCAACTTATTCAAGGTGGTAACAGTGATAAAGCTATCGCTACATATGCAAATGTAAATACACTTGCATATACAGTAACTACACTAGGGGATTTAGAGAGTGGAATTCAAGAGAAAATAGCTTCTCCTAGAACTGCTCAATCAATATGTGAAGCTGATTTACTTGATATCAGAGCTAATAGTAATATTGCTACAGCAAGAAATATTTTAAGTGACTTATCTGATGAAAAAGCTGTAGAATCTATTCTTACTCAATTCTTAGATATCATTAATGTTGGTGATATTAAAAGTATATGGTTTAGATAAGCTTGGAAATAATTGGGCTGTTAATGCTATCGCTGTTGCTATAGGTTCTGAAGGTGTTATATATGTTAAAGATCATACTTTAATGTTAAGACCTGCAAGTGCAGTAGCAGCTCCTGTAGCTAATGCTATCGCTGAAAATAGTATATATAAGCAAGTAAGTGATGCTGATAGCATACTATTTGGCCAAAATGCTTGTAACTTCACTGCTGCTCAAAATAGCGAAAATCCTGTCGCTAAAGCAATGGTCGCGGCTACTAAGCAAATAGCAGGACAAATAGCTAAAGGGCAAACTATCGATGCCGCTTTCAAAGAACAAGTTTATGTAGCTCTTCAAGCAACTATGTTCGAAAACTTAAACAAAGTTATTCCTAACTAATTATAATCCTCTATACTCTTATACAAATTCTTATTCAAACTTAATAATTGAGCTCTTTTCAATTTTATCATACGATAATATGAGAGAGTAAATTCAGTCTATAGTATTATATAAATCCTACTTGCAGAAAAATCATAGATTGCTTTCTTTAATTTTAATTCCTTATATCCCAAGATACATACTACTCCCAGAAATTTACTCATAGACTCTATATTTGCAGCAGTTGCATTTACATTTGTCAATTTAATTTTATCTTGAAAAAATAAATTCAAAGGATTTAAGATTAAGTTCTTGATTTTAATATCTGCAACTGTCAATGTTTCATCTGTTGCTTTAATTGTTTTCTGAGGTTAGTTGATACTAGATCTATACTTTTTAAATATTTGTCTGAAATAGTAAAATTAGAAGTTCCTGTATCAACTAAACAATTAACTGGTAAATTATTGTTTATTGCTATTACAATTGTTTGATGCTGAGATAACAATTTAGTTAAGCTAATTGATAGATAGTTTTTTTCTTGTAATAATTGTCCTATTACATAGTGTTGTTTGACTGTTACACCTTTTTTATTTAAATATATTAAATTCTCTGAAAAGTCAAAAATTGCATTATATTTAGCTAAGAAATCTGTACCAATAACAACTACCGGATATTCTTCCCTTTTAGGCTGGTTAGTAATATTGGCTTCGACATTTTGAAGGATAATATCTCCTATCTGAATTTTATCTAATAGTACATTTTGATTTTTAATTTTTTGACCTGCCATATTTGTTGAATAGTCAGAGCTATTTTTTTGACTAAGTTTTGACTGTTCAACGGAATGATTAAAAATACTTATTCATTTTGATCCAGAATCAAAAACTATATAGGCAGATTTATTGTTTACTTTAGCAATCATGTATGGAGCTGTAAATTCTCCTTTACCTTCTATACTCAATTGCTTATAGTTAGTATTTCTTTAAAATACCCTGTAGATCATTAGCAACTGATAAATTAATAAAAAAGCAAAGAATTAACATTAATGAAACTTTTCTAAACATATTTTATTTCCCTTCATTTTTTTGACATTTTTACAAATAAATACTGTTTAACAATAAATAATTATTGATAAACAGTAAAACTTATCTAAAATAGATATCATATCACTAATTACAAGGAATAAAGTTATGCAAAATTTAGAAAAAATTAGTAAATTCTATAAAAATATTTTTAGAATAATATTTATATTGATAATAATATCTGTTCCAACATTTTGGGCTTTCGCACAGAATGAATATATACCTAATGTCACGGATACAGCGCAGCAATATGTTGATCAAATGTCGCAACCAATGGCTTTAGATACTAGAATTATGGAGCTTTTAGTTAGCTTGATACCAGTTTCAGTAATACTTTATATAATTGCTCTTTTAATCAAATTATTTACGTGTTATGAGAGACTTGAGGTCTTTTCTTCGAAAGTAGTTTTGATATACAAAAGATTAGGATGAGGATTAGTATATTATTTTTTTGCTCAAATTATTTTTGAGCCTTTAATATCATTGACTCTAAGCTATTATGTTTCGTAAGTGTATCAATTGGTACTAACGAAATTCTAGCATTATTATGTGGGAGAGTGATTATAACAATATCAAAGGTTATGCAAAAAGCTCATGAACTTGCTGAAGAAAATGTTTAACAATTTAAGGATATTTGATGGCTATAAGAGTTAACTTAGCTAAAATTATGATTGAAAAACAGATAAAATCAAAAGCTTTAGCTAAAGCTATTGGAATTACCGAACAAAATTTATCTATTTTAAAAAATGAAAAAGCAAAAGCTATTAGGTTTTCTACTTTAGAAGCAATTTGTAAATATCTAAATTGTCAACCTGGTGACATACTAGTTCATCATGATTAAAATCTTATAGAATTTAGATGTACAAGTATTTTGTATATCTTGTTACAATTGTATTTAAATAACTCTTAGACAATATAAAATATGAATCTAATAAATTTAAGTAAATACTTTTTGTTTTAACTATATTTTTTATAAATATAAGTTTTGCAAGCTCTGATAAATATCACTTAGAAACTCCTCCGATTCCAGCAGGAAGTCATAAACCTGACTTTAGAAATATGAAAGACGTATCTGAAAAGAAAAAAATCTTTATAGAATTTATGTCAAAAGAAATAGATGAAGCTAATCGAGAACTATGTAAACAAAGACAAACTATTTTAAAACTACAAGATATTCTTAATAACAAACAAGATTTAGATGAAAATCAAAAAACAAAAGTCAAAAAATATACTTCATTCTACAAAATATGGAATGCTAATACTTTATAAGAGCAAGTTAATGCTTTAGTTACAAAAGTTAATATCACCCCTAAAAGTCTAGTAATTGCTCAAGCAATTCTTGAAACTGGCTGAGGAATATTTAGATTTGCAGTTGACTATAATAATTATTTTGGATTACATTGTTTTGAAGAAAACTGTGGTGTCAAGGCTAAAGATTCAGATGTCCAAGTAGAGACTTTTAAAGATGTTGGAGATAGTATTCTTGGATACTACTTTAGATTAAATACTGGAGAAAAGTTTGCTAAATTTAGACAAGTAAGACAAGCTAATGGCAATACTTCTCAACTCATAATACTCTGACAGAATACTCTGCGTTAGAGGGAGATGAATATCAAAATAGATTAAATAGTGTAATTAAATCAAATAATTTAGATAAGCTTAAAGCTTCTTGTTAAAGAATAAGTTCTGAATTAAAGAGATAAGTTCTGTTGTTGATCTGATGATAAACTATCTGGTATTTTTAATTTAAAATGATTGTATGCTAGCAAAGTTGCAATACGCCCTCTTGCTGTACGCATAATGTATCCTTGCTGGATTAAATATGGTTCTATGACATCTTCAATAGTTCCCTTTTCTTCACTAAGTGCAGCTGCCATCGTATCTAATCCTACTGAACCACCACCAAATTTTTCCATTAATGTAAGTAGATATTTATGATCCATATGATCAAATCCTACAGGATCAACTTTTAGCATTGTAAGAGCTTTATCAGCAATATCATAAGATATAACTCTAGAAGCTTTAACTTGAGCATAATCTCTAACTCTACGTAGTAATCTATTTGCTATTCTTGGTGTACCTCTTGAACGTTTAGCAATTTCGTTGGCACCATCGTCTGTAATATCTAGATCTAAAAGCTTAGCCGAACGATAAACTATCTTAGCTAAATCGTCAACTGAGTAGAATTCTAGCCTTTGAATTATACCGAACCTATCTCTCAAGGGTGAAGTCAGAAGCCCTGCTCTAGTTGTAGCCCCTACTAATGTAAATGGAGGTAAATCAATCTTGATTGATCTTGCTGCGGGACCTTCACCAATCATAATATCAAGCTGATAATCTTCCATAGCTGGATATAATATTTCTTCAATAACAGGTCTTAAGCGATGTATTTCATCGATAAATAATACATCGTTCTCTTCTAAGTTAGTCAAAAGTGCTGCCAAGTCTCCAGCTTTTTCTAAAACTGGACCACTTGTTTGCTTAAGTTCCACTTCCATTTCATTGGCAATAATATTTGATAATGTTGTTTTACCTAAACCTGGGGGCCCAAATATAAGAGTATGATCAAGAGCATCCTTTCGAGATTTTGCAGCTTGAATGAAAATCTCCATTTGTTCGCGTACTGCAGGCTGACCTTCATATTCAGCTAAAGTTTTTGGTCTTATAGCTCTATCAATGGAATTTTCATCCTTAGTTTGTACAGTATTTGCTAAAATTATTCTATCTGTCTCGATCATACTTTAATCTTCTAATAAAAATTTAGTCTATTATAACATTTTTAGTGTTTTTAATATTAACTTATAGCTACTATTATTATTTGCTCTAGCCCGTTCTAAATGCTTATAATTGAATAATTTTGCTACCTTAACTATTTATACTAAAAATATTGATTGATAAACTTTGAAAAAGATAAATGTTTTGTCTAAAATCTATTTATAAAATCGACATTAATATATGGAGAAAATAGTGGATTTAAAAGACTTTAAACAAATAGAGCTTTCTCACTTTACCGATACTAAATCAATAAACTATCTTAGAGATGATGCTAGCCATCTTCTTTACTTAGAAAGTTCCGCTTTAGAGGTCTTTAGGGATTATAAGGATCATGATGCTTTGACAGTTAGAGCAGATCTAAATATAAAGGATGTGAAAACAAAAATAATTGATAATCATAAAGATTTTGCACTAGTCATTAGTGCTGAAGATAAAGTTGTAGGGACGATTGCTCTTCATTATATAGAAAGCCAAGCACTTCAAGAAAGAGCTAGAAGCTCAGGCACAAAACCCGCTGATTTAGTTACACATGATATTATGTTACCAATTGCTAAGGTAAATACTGTATCTTACTCTATTATAAAAAATACTAAGATTGGTCATATCCTTAATACTTTGATTAATTCGGATTACCATCATATAGTAGTGTATGATAAGAATGAAAATGGCGAAAAATATATTCGTGGTTATTTCTCTTTACCATACATTAGAAGAAAGCTTGGTTTAGATGTCTATCACGTCTATCAAAAAGAAGGCGTCTCTAATCTTAATAAAGGTATCTAACTGTTTTAATACTAATCAATATATCCTTCTATAACATTATAAAATTGATTTGCCATAATTGTATATCCTTTTTGCATTAGGGTGCACAGCATCAACCATTAAATCTTGGTTGCCAATAATTCCTTCTAAAACATTAGGAACTAACAAACATCCATTAATTTTTGCAAACTCGATATAGTCTTCAGCATAATCATTTTTATAGTATGGCATATCTAAACCTCCAATAACAACTAATGTCTCATTTGCCTGTAGTATATTTACTATACGTCTTAAATTTGCAAAAGCTTGAGCTACAGGAATTCTTTTTCTGAGATCATTTGCTCCTAGTGATACTATTACTATTCTAGAATTAACTTGTACAACATCTTCAATTCTTAATAGTGCTTGACCTGTGGTTTCACCAGATACTCCCATATTTATTACAGGTTCACCAATCATTCTTGATAATTGAGATGGATAGTTGTCATATTTATCTACACCATATCCAGCTGTTAAACTATCACCAAAAGCAATAATAGTCTCACCCTGTGGTTTTTGGTTAACAATTAGCCAATTATTATAGTTTTGATAGATAAAATAATAGTATAATAATGCTAATAAGAGTATCAAAAAATAACCAGAAATATTTTCTTCATCAGATGAGTATCACCAAAAATAAATATGTTAGAAATTATAAAATAGTAACTCTCAAAATACTATATAGTAAGATTAATGGCAACTATAATTAAATTTCAGATATAGATTTTATAATAATTATTTTTTGAGACTTAAAAGCTTTTCTAAAACCTCAGCTATTTTGTTGAAAGAAAGATTTGAATGATCTAGCAGAAGATCTTTTGTACCATGAGTTAAAAACTCATCTTTTAAGCCGAAATTTCTAACAGTTATATTTTTACTTAGATCATTAGCAAATATATACTCATTAACCGCAGAACCTGCTCCCCCAGCTATTGAATTTTCCTCAAGTGTAAATACAATATTATGGTTTTGACATATTTGATTAATCATTTGTTCATCAAGAGGTTTTACAAATCTCATATCAACTACAGTAATATCATACTTATTAGCTAGCTGGTTAGCAAGAGGTAATAAAGTTCCAAAATTTAAAATAGCGACTCTTGAACCTTTTTTAACAAGCTTTGCTTTGCCTAATTCTATATCAAGATTATCAGTAATTTCAGCACCAATACCTGCTCCACGAGGATAGCGTACCATTGCAGGTCCCTTGTATTCATATCCAAGTTCAAGCATATGATATGTCTCGTTTTCGTCACTAGGAGTCATAATTACATGATTTGGAATACAACGCATAAATGATATATCAAAACTACCATCATGAGTTGCTCCATCTGCTCCAACCAGACCAGCTCTATCAACAGCATATAAGACATCTAAATCTTGTAATGCTATATCATGTATAACTTGATCATAAGCTCTTTGTAGAAATGTTGAGTAAATAGCAACTATAGGCTTAAGTCCTTGGCATGCTAAACCACCTGCAAAAGTAACTGCATGCTGCTCAGCAATAGCCACATCGAAGTATCTATTTGGATATTGTTGTGAAAATCTAATTAAATCAGAGCCTTCCTTCATAGCTGGGGTTACACCTACTAAGCGCTCATCTTTAGCTGCTTTTTGACAAATCCAGTTACCAAATATATTTGAGTAAGTTAGCCTAGAAGCTTTTGATTGAGCATCTCCACTATGAAAACTTGGTGCAACATGATGAAACTTAATTGGATCAGATTCTGCTTTAGTATAGCCTTTACCTTTTTTGGTAATTACATGTAAAAGTTTCGGACCTCTGTGATCTTTTAAAATTCTTAAAGTCTTTACTAACTCTACAACATTATGCCCATCTATTGGCCCTACATAATAAAAACCTAAATCTTCAAAAAAATTTGCAGGGACAAACATTCCTTTAGTCTGTGTTTCTATCTTTTTCACAAACTCAAACATCGGTGGAATATTTTTAAGAACTTCCTTTCCTTTTTCACGAATAGAGTTATAAAAGCCACCTGAAATAATCTTGCTAAAATGAGCAGAAAGACCACCAACATTATCAGAAATTGACATTTCGTTATCATTGAGAATAACTAGAATGTCTTCTTTAATTCCTCCGGCATGATTAAGTGCCTCAAATGCCATACCACCAGTTATAGCGCCATCTCCAATTACAGCAATTGAATTAGAGTGCTTACCTTGTAGTCTATCTGCAATAGCCATACCGAGTGCTGCACTTATTGAAGTACTTGAATGCCCTACTCCAAAGGTATCATATTCACTTTCAGATCGATTCGGAAAACCTGAAATTCCACCATCTTTTTTGATAGTAATAAGCTTATCTTTTCTACCTGTTAGAATTTTATGAATATATGTTTGATGACCCACATCCCAAACTATATTGTCATAAGGCGTGTTATAGACATAATGCAAAGCAACTGTTAATTCTGTAGCACCAAGACTACTTGCAAAATGTCCACCACTCACATCCAATGTGTCTACCAAAAAAGTTCTTAACTCAGATGCTAATTCTTTAAGCTGGCCCTCTGGTACAAGCTTAAGATCCGCAGGGGTATTTATCTTATCTAAAATAGTATATTTTGACATAGTATAAAATCTTAATCTAACCCAAAAGTACAATTCTAAAGAACATATACTTTAATAAATTAAACATTTCGTCAACTAGTGGTTATTCCCACTCAATTGTTCCAGGTGGTTTACCTGTTACATCATAAACGACTCGTGATACTTGTTTAACTTCATTTACAATTCTATTTGAAACTATAGATAAGAAGTCATAAGGCAAATTTGCCCATGTTGCAGTCATAAAATCAATACTGACCACCGCTCTTAATGCTATGACATATTCATATCTACGCTGATCTCCTACGACTCCAACTGACTTAACCGGTAAGAAAACACCGAAGGCCTGAGAAATATCATGATACAAATTATGCTTATAAAGCTCTTCAGTAAAGATCACATCTGCTTTTTGTAGAGTTTCAACATACTCTTTCTTAATTTCGCCTAATATCCGTACACCAAGACCTGGTCCTGGGAACGGATGTCTATAAAGCATATTATATGGTAAGCCTAAGCCTAAGCCTAGTTTACGTACTTCATCTTTAAACAGCTCTCTTAATGGTTCTAATAGTTTAAGCTTCATCTCTTTTGGCAAACCACCAACGTTATGATGAGATTTGATAACATGAGCTTTAGACTGACTATTACCAGCTGACTCAATTACATCGCTATATATTGTACCTTGAGCAAGCCATTTCGCATTGTCGATTTTAGCTGCTTCTTCATCAAAAATATCAACAAAAAGTTTACCTATAATTTTACGCTTTTCTTCAGGATCGCCGATACCTTTTAGAGCATCTAAAAATCTATTTTTAGCATTTACACGAATAACATTAATATCCATATGCTCTGCAAATACTTCCATAACTTGGTCGCCTTCGTTAAAACGAAGTAATCCAGTATCTACAAATATACAGGTAAGTTGATCGCCAATAGCCTCATGTAATATTGCTGCTACCACAGATGAGTCAACACCACCTGATAAGCCTAAAATTACTCTATAACTTCCAACCTGTTTTTTTATTTCTTTAATATCGTTTTCAATAATATTTTCGATATTCCAAAGAGCATCACATTTACAGATATTTAAAGCGAAATTTTCTATAATTTGTTTACCATTCTCTGTATGAGTAGTTTCAGGATGGAACTGTACTCCATAAAAAGGTTTACTCTTGTGAGCAACAGCTGCAACAGGAGCATTAGCTGATGATGCTATTACTTCAAAGTGTTCGCCAGTTTGAGTAACTTTATCACTATGACTCATCCATACAGACTGTTCTGTTTTAAGATTGGAAAATATATTTTCTGATGATTTTAAGATATTAATGATCGCTTTACCAAACTCACTTTGATCAGCACCTTTGACCTCTCCACCATGCTGCATCACCATTGTTTGCATACCATAGCAGATACCTAAAACAGGAACTCCTAATTCAAAAACTATTTCCGGAGCTTTAACATCTGAGTCATACACAGACTCAGGACCACCAGAAAGGATTATACCTTTAGCTTGATAATCTTTGATAAAATCATCTGTTATATCATGAGGAAATATTTCACAAAAGACGCCAACCTCTCTCACTCTACGCGCGATAAGTTGAGTATATTGCGAACCAAAATCTAAAATCAAAATCTTATGATTATGTATATCTTTCATTTTTATAGAAATAAATATTTTCTTAAAAGAATATTTTAACCTAAATGAATTTGATTGTAATTAGCTTTTAGTGATAAATATAATATTAAATATATAGTCGTATAAGACTTTCGTAGGAAACTAAATTATTAGACTAATAAAAAAGCTCCATTACTCGACGTCTAAAGCTAAAATCAGGATACTCAACCCCAACAAAGTATAGACCATGTGCTTTAGCTGTTTCAGCTGCTCTCGTTCTGTCCTTAGCTTCTAATACTAGCTTAATCCATTCTGGAGATTCAAATTCTAAACCTACTTTTAGCAATGAGCCTATAAAATTTCTAATCATATGGTGCAGAAAAGCATTACCAATAACCTCAAATACTATAAAATTCCCCAGTTTGATAAACTCAGCTTTTTGAATATTTCTAAATGGCGTATTAGACTGACATTGAGATGATCTAAAAGATGTAAAATCTTGTTCACCTAATAAGTATTTACAGGCTTGATTCATTTTATCTATATTTAACTCTCTATTTTCCCACAAACAATGTTCCACAAATATTGGTGAACTAGTTATATTATTATAGATAATATAATTATAGGTTCTATTTATTGCTGTAAATCTCGAATTAAAATCATTATCAACTTCTCTGATATCTAGTATTTTGATATCTTTTGGTAAAAGAGCATTTGTACCTCTCATCCAAGAGCTAAGAGTCCTATCTGCATCCGAATGAAAGTTAACAACTTGCGAAGTCGCATGTACGCCGGTATCAGTTCGACCAGCACAAGTAACTTCTATATTTTGATTTGCAATTTTTGAGAGTGCTTTTTCTAGCTCTTCTTGAACACTTGGCGAATGAGATTGCCTTTGCCAACCACAGTAGTTTTTACCAAAGTACTCAATTTGTAGTAGATAATTTTTCATAATTAGCCAAGAAATTTAATAACTCTAGAGTGAAGTATTTCCATCTCTTTTAGAATCAATTTTGAGAAATTAATAAAACCACGCACTAAACTATCAAAATGATAATGTTGTACCTCAACATCATGTCTAAGAAGTCTTTCAGCAAATAATAATCCCTCATCTTTTTTTAAAGGGTCATAGCCTGCTGTCATAACTAAAGTTCTCGGCATATTATCTAATTCTTTGATATAAAATGGCGATATTTCTGGAGAGCGTTTGTCCATACTCTCTGGTACATACAACTCAGAATACCATTTAGTTTTTGCCTTGGTCAAAATATAACCACTAGAGAAATCTTCTAATGATTTTGTTGGCATATGTGATAAATCTACAGATGGGTACAGAATAATATTATTCTCGATTTTAACAGTACCTTTTTGTAGTAGGTTATAAGTCGCTAAAACTGTCAAGTTAGCTCCTGCACTATCACCCATTAAAGTAAATTTCTTACGAGATACACCAAGTTTTTTGGAGTGCTGATAAACATGTTCTGCAACAAACTCTACATCATTTAAACCAGCTGGAAACTTATGTTCAGGTGCAAGACGATAATCAATAGCAAAAACAATCCTATTAGTGGTTAATGAAAGCTTACGGCAAAAAGCATCAAATGAATCAAGTGTACCAAATACAAATCCTCCACCATGAGAAAAAATTATTACCTTAAGTTTCTCATCAACTTTAGGATTATATACTCTAACAGGAATATTGTGACCATCATCATGTGTGATTTCAATATTTTCAACACTCTCAATATCCACTTTAGGATAACTATATAACCCTAGTGATGCAGCTGCCTTTCTTGTAGCATCAATATCTTGACGATTACCATCTCTGTCAAACTTACTAATAAATGTCAATAGATCTTGTAATTTAGCAGGTATAGTTTTGATACCTCCATATAAGTCTAGAACCTTTTTAAGAATTTCTGCTTCAAGTGCTTCTTCATGCTCAGAATTATCCCTAGCTATAACTTTAAGCCATTCTTTTTTATTTGGAGATAATAATTCAATAGGTGTTGATAAGTACCGAGCAATACCTAGCTCATGACAATCATTTTCAGCATAAAATGACAAGTTATTCACCATCCATTTGACAATTTTTTCAGCTTTATAATTATTTGTTTCTCTTATTTCTAAAACATTATACAAATTTCTAACATCATATGACCAAGGGACATAGTCAACAATAAAGTTACAGCTAATATAGTTAAGTCCAGCTTCTCTTGCTAATGCAAACTCTGGGAAGGCGGTCATACCTATAACACCACCTCCCATGCTTTGGAAACATTTAGCATCAATTATTGTTGGAAATTGTGGACCCTCACAAACATAACACTGCTTAAAATGTATATCAAAATCAAATTCTTGCTTTTTAGTCCTAATCTCTTCAGCAATACTCTCAGTTATGGGTTTAATTAAGCAAACCTTGTTCACAAAAGGTAAACTCTCGCAAGGATTTTGTTCTATCAATGAACTAATATGGAATAACCATATCTCCAGGTTTTAACTCTTCTCTTAAACTTCTAACTGAAGATAAGGCAATTATAGAAGTAGCTCCATATTTTTTCAAAGTATATACATTTGCTTTGTAGTTTATTTGATGTGGTAGTATATTCTGACCTAAGCCTGTTCTATTTAGGAATAATGCTTCTTTATCTTCTATTTTTATCTTAAAGAGACCATTTGAGCATAACCCAAATAGAGTTTCTCGTGATAGCTCCTCTATAATCTCAAAATCATCAAAAGATTCAAAACCACTACCTCCTACAATTGCCCACATATATCATTTATCCAAAAGTTGCTTCTAATATTTTTCTATCTTTACAAAAAAGGGCTATTCTAAATTTATCGCCATGATTTACTACTCCAACACCTCTAGGTGTTCCTGTCATCAGTAAATCATTTTCAGCCACAGATATCTCATTTTGACTTAAAAAATCTATAATTTGTTGAGGTTTATAAATCATTAAATCGTAGCTACCTTGTTGAATTAAGGAGTTATTTTTATATGCTTTAAAGTTTAAAAATTCAATATCTTGACTATCAATCTCAACAAAATCACTAATTATAGCGCTATTATCAAAAGCTTTAGCTAATTCCCATGGTAGTCCATTACTCTTAAGTTTTGATTGCAAATTTCTATCAGTTAAATCTAAGCCTAAACCTACTACTTTTATATTTGAATCATGATCAAATGCAAAGACTATCTCACATTCATAATGTATTTCTCTAGTTGGGGATAATCCAAGATCTTTAGATATACTTGAATTAGGCTTAATGAATATAACTGGACTATCTGGAACTTCATTATTTAGCTCATGAATATGTTCAACATAATTCCTACCAACACAAACCACTTTTGATTTTGTCAGATCAATTTGCATAATTTATTTCCTTTTATAAATTGTGTAATCAATTACAATTTAAAATCTTCTCCAAGATATACTTTTCTAACTGTCTCATCAGCTAAGACTTCTTCTGGAGAACCAGCGGCTAGCATATTTCCAGCATTCACAATATATGCTCTTTCACAAATATCAAGCGTCTCACGTACATTATGGTCTGTAATTAATACACCTATCCCTCTATCTTTAAGATGTCTTACAACTTCTTTAATTTCAATTACCGAAACTGGGTCAACCCCTGCAAATGGTTCATCGAGGAGAATAAACTTAGGATCCATAGATAATGCTCTTGCAATCTCAACCCTTCTTCGCTCTCCACCAGATAAACTCATACCTAAACTTTTGCGAATATGTTGAATACTAAATTCATCTAAAAGTTCATTAAGTTTTTCTTCTATTTGGATTTTATTAAGCTCTTTACGAGTTTCTAATATAGCTACAATATTATCTTCTACACTTAGCTTTCTAAATACAGAAGCTTCTTGAGGTAAATATCCCAACCCTCTTCGTGCTCTTAAGTGAATTGGCATTTTTGTTACATCTTCATCACCCATACGTACCTTGCCACGTGTGGCAGCGACAAGTCCAACAATCATATAGAAAGATGTGGTTTTTCCCGCACCATTAGGACCTAGTAATCCAACAATTTCACCTGTTGAAACTTTCATAGACACATTATTTACTACCCAGCGAGCACCGTACTTTTTACCCAATCTTTTTGCTTCTAATGTATATTTTTCCATTTTAAACCACTCTTAAAATTATGTACTGGTGTTATAAGTGTTCAATCCTATCACACTTCCTTTTTGTCTATCTTTACCATAATCACCAATAGGTGTAAGCCCAGTATCAATTCTAGTCTGTTTCTGCACCCCATCTAACATTATTGTAGATCTTCTATTTTCACTACCTGGAATAGATATTAAATCGTGATCAATATCAAAGATTACTTTTTCACCTTTGTAAACATTATCATTTTGATAAGCTACAGCCTTTCTATACATTTCTAAATGTTTATCATCGACATGATAAATTATCATTTTTGATTTACCTTCAACAGGTCCCCTAGTGGCTGTTTTAACAGTCTTATAATCAGGATTTGAATTTGTAGGATAGGTATAGAATTGAGAATTATGATTATCATCCGAAATCATAGTAAATGTCTTTAGCTTCTTTTTATCATCTAAATTTATTACTAGTCTTTGACCAGATATAAAGTTACACTCTTTTTGCTCAGCACAAAGTTTTTTAGCTGTTGTTAGCCAACTTTGTTGTAATTGTTCTAGAGTAAATGAAGGATCTCTTTCGAAGTAAACAATATTATCTTTAGGCGTTGTAAGCTTATGACAAAGAATATGATTATTATGAATCTGCATCACAAATACATTGCCTAAATAAGTAATTACACGCTGATTATCATCATAGGTAACACTATCAGAACATATAGTAACAGGACCATACTCCTTTAGACTATTAGTAGGCGAATTATCTTCTTTTTCATTATCAGCAACATTATCTTCTTGAAGTGCAGAATCATACATTTGCAAACTACTATCAATCTGATTTTCGCTTACATCTGAAAAGGCATATGATGTAAACGAAAGAAAAATTGCCACAGTCAATCTAACTCGACGCATAGTAGCTCCTTACATTCTTTCCAAGTCTTATAACCTTTGAGTTTGAGTTGCCGGCTACTCCTATGCCTGTTGTATTATTACCAGTTTCAGGATCATACATTTTTGTAAATCTAGCATTATAAAAGTCTTTTGAACCCGAGTTATAAAATATCTCTGACGTTTTAATGAAAATCTTATCCAAAGATGTTGAATCAGGCTTTTTATTATTTTGAGAGTCTACTGCATTGCCATTAGTATATATAATAGAATCAACACCATCATATAAGTGAGTTAAGTTCTGCCCTGTAAACTGTTGAATATAACCATGTTTAGATTTAACTTGCCATTGCAACTTACCAGTTTTACTATCATAACTTTTTTCAGTAAGATCAATCATGAATAAATCTTGATTAATATAACGCCTTAACTCTTTAGAAAAAAAGTTTGTTGCTAAATTACCTTTTACATCATACTTATTATAAGTAAAATCAAAAGCTTTTAACTCAACTCGATTTTTTTGTTGATTACTTTTAAGAGGTTTTGCACCATCTAGAGCATTATAACTTATATAAAGCATAGCAAAGATAATAATTATTATTGAGAGTACATTCGCAAATAAAGAATACTTAGTGAAGAACTTCATCTTTATCTTTATTTCACTCCGCCAAACTCTAAAAAGTCATTAATGATTTTATTATGTAGTCCCATGTGCTTGATAATATAATCACAAAACTCTCTGACAGCAGCATTGCCACCTCTGTTTTGACAAATGTAGTCAGCATATTCTTTTACTATTTCTATCGAATCAAAAGGAGTTGCAGATAGTCCTACTTTATTCATCAAGACAAGATCTGGTAGATCATCACCCATATAAGCAATATCTTGATCATTTAAATCATACTTGTTTTTTAAGTTTTCGTATGCCTTAACTTTATTTTTTTGCCCTTGATAAATATCTTCAGCATCTAAGCCCAAGCTTATAAATCTATCATGAACAATCTTTGATTCTTTGCCAGTTATAATAGCTACTCTAATACCTAACTTTTGAAGCAGGACTAAGCCGAGTCCATCTTTGACATTAAAGTTTTTAAATTCATTCCCGTCATTTGAGATTATTATCCCACTATCAGTAAGAACCCCATCAACATCAAAGATCGCTAATTTAATATTTTTCTCTTTTCTTATTTTCATTATTAACTTTAAAAAGAATATTTGATTCAATTTATAGATATTATCACAAATGATTCTGAGACTAAAATATTTAAAACAAAAGAAGAATTTATTTATAGTTACTGATAGATTTTTTAATTTCTTGCTTAGCAAAAGCAGCATTATCCCAACCATCAACTTTTACCCATTTGCCTGAATCAAGATCTTTATAATGAGTAAAGAAATGTTCAATTCTTTGCTTTAGTGTTACCGGTAAATCATCAACATCATTAATATGATCATACTCTTTAGTTAGCTTAGCGCTTGGTACCGCAATAATTTTAGCATCAACACCACCATCATCTTCCATTTTGAAAACACCAACAGCTCTACAGTTGATCACACAACCTACTGCCAATGGATATGGGGCTAAAACTAATACATCAATAGGGTCACCATCATCATAAAGAGTATTTGGAACAAAACCATAGTTACACGGATATCTCATTGTAGATGACATGAATCTATCAACTACAATCATATTACTATCTTTATCAAATTCATATTTGATCGGATCACTATCTTGAGGTATTTCAATTACAACATTGAAATCATTAGGAACATCTTTTCCACAAGGTATATTTTTTAGCATAACAATTTCTCCTATATCTTTGCTAAAGCATAAACGCTTGATACACTACAAAAGAGTCTATCATAAAAACCTTTGTATTTATAACCTATAAATATTAAAATGTTGTGAGATATTATTTACAAATTACACTTTAATCAAGATTTTAAAGAGGAAAATTATGAAATTTAAAAAGATAGTTTTATTAACAGCTAGTTTGGTGGCCACTACGGCTTTCGCAACTCCAAATATTTCGTCCAGTTCTGACCCATATTTTAACGGCAGTAATGGACTAGAACAAAAAGATATAATAGTAAGACCAGTTAATATTGAATTAGATGCTCCAGCATGGGTGGCTATGAATTATCGTACTGGAGATATTGTTAGTCAAAAGAATATGGATGTTAGAAGACCTCCCGCTAGCTTAACAAAAATCATGACATCATATATTATTGCTAGTGAAATCAAAGCTGGAAATCTGAGTTGGGATACTATGGTACCGATAAGTGAAAAGGCTGCTTCTACTGGAGGATCTAAAATGTATGTAAAAGCTGGTGCTAAAGTTTCTGTCAAAAACTTAGTAACAGGTATGGATGTGGTTTCTGGTAATGATGCCACTATAGCTCTTGCTGAATATATCGGCGGAACAGCAGAAGCATTTACAGATTTAATGAATCAAACAGCTAAAGCGATTGGAATGAATAATACTCATTTTGCTAACCCCGATGGTTTACCAGGAGGAGAACAATACACTACAGCTCATGATATGTCACTTTTAGCAAGATCTTACATATATAACTTCCCAGATGCATATAAGATATATGATGATAGAGGTTTAGTATGGAATGCTACAGAACAGGAGTCTGTAAGCATTGCAGACCGTAAACAATGCTTGCCAAAATTCGATCGTTCTAGCGGCAGTGTATTAGAAAGTTTCTCTGCTAAAGGTTTAGATTCACAAACTCAGGATAAGTGTTCTAAATTATTTCCTAAGAGTGATAATTTTGTTCTTCAAAACAATAGAAATAGACTTCTATTCACTTTTGATGGTGCTGACGGCATGAAAACTGGTTATACGGACGCAGCTGGTTACTGTCTAGTTTCTTCTGCGAAACAAGATGGTGAAAGATTCATTTCTGTAGTTCTTGGTACTAACAGTTCAGCTAAGAGAGACTCAGAATCATCTAAACTGCTAAGATATGCTATAAGTAAATATGAAAATGTTCTACTATACAAGGCTAACTCGCCTGTTACGATAAGTGCGGATAATATTCCTAATGCTAAGGCAGGACAAAAAATAACGGTTGCTTCAACTCAAAACATATACCAAACAGTTCCTAAAACATATATACCATTCTTAAAACAAGGTATAGTCTTCACTCCAGGCATAAAAGCCCCAATTAAGAAAGGACAAACTGTAGGTGAGCTCGTTATAACACTTGGTGATACTAAAGAAAAAATAGCAAGCGTACCAGTAGTATCGATGAATGATATATCACAGAGAGGCTGGTGGTAATTTAAACTAAAATAAAGGGTTTACAATGTCTGAAGATAATAAAAATGAACAACCAGAAACTTTTTTTGAATTTCCTTGCCAGTTTCCGATTAAAATAATGGCAAATCCACAAAAAGAGACTGTTGAGTTTATTCTTAAAGTTTTTGAAAAACATGTACCAAAACATGATGAAATTGATTTTAATACTAAAGAAAGTAAAACTGGCAAGTATATATCTATTACAGCCATATTTACAGCTGATAGTAAAGAACAGCTAGATAATATTTACAAAGAAATTTCTAGTCATCCTAAAGTACACATGGTTTTATAATAATTCTTATTCTATGAAAGAAGATATCATAATTAGAGATTTAGGATTGCAGCCATATTCTGATGTTTTTAAACAAATGGCTGATTTTACAATCGAACGCGATAACACTACTAAGGATGAGATTTGGCTTGTTGAACATCCTAGTGTCTTTACACAGGGCAAGCATAGTAAACCCGAGCACGTTTTAAACCCACATGATATACCAATTGTTGAAACTGATCGTGGTGGACAAGTTACATATCATGGTCCTGGTCAGGTTGTTATATATTTTATGCTTGACATAAAAAGAAATAAACTTGGTGCAAAGAAATTGGTCGATATAGTTGAGCAAGCCTGTACAAATATACTTCAGAAGCATTATAATCTCAATTCTCACACTATTGAAAATGCTCATGGCATATATATAAATAACAAAAAAATTGCTTCTCTTGGTTTAAGAATAAAGCAAGGTAAAAGCTACCATGGCATTGCTATAAATACTAAAATGGATCTTATGCCATTTAGCTATATTAATCCATGTGGATATACCAATTTAGAGATGTGTCAATTATCTGATTTTTTTGACAGAATAGATGTTAAGACTATACAAAACCAATATGTCAATGAATTTATAGAATTGATTGAGCTATAAATAAATTGTAAGAAATTTTTTAATTATAGTTCTTATGTAGATCTGTTTTCACATCTTCAAGAAATCTTTTCGACTGAACTTTATCACCAAATATATCGTATTTAATAGTTAATGTTGATGAATTGTCAGCTATCCTAGCTATACTAATATTGAATGTACCTTTAAATCTCCTAGAATTTACACTACCATCAATTTCTGACGCTTGATTAGTTATGATATTTTTGGTTATGGTTACACCTGGTATTTTTGCTAAAGTATTTAGAACAGATTCATTAACTTCTACAACTGAGTAATCAAGATTCTCTGAATATGATGCAGCTTGATCAACACCATACACACCCGCACCAATTAGCAAGCAACTATTAAGACTTAAAGTACTAAATACCAATATGAATAGAAATATTATTTTTTTAATTTAAAAAAACTGAATAAATAAAATTTAGCGAGAATATAGCACAACAAGAAATAAAAAGCTATTTTGAAAAATAAATTTTGCTTATTATAAAGATTATAAAAATGTCTTCAAAAATGTCGATCTTGATGGATGCTTAAGTTTTCTAAGAGCTTTTGCCTCAATCTGTCTAATACGCTCTCTAGTAACATTAAACTGCTTGCCTACCTCTTCTAGAGTATGATCAGTATTCATACCAATACCAAATCGCATCATAAGAACCTTTGCTTCTCTCTCAGTTAAACCAGTATCAATAAGCTCCTTAATTGCTTCTCTTAGATTTTCTAAATTTGCAGCCTCTATCGGAGAATAATTATTTTTATCCTCAATAAAATCACCAACTGTAGAATCTTCATCATCACCAATTGGGCTTTCCATAGAGATTGGAGTATGAGATATATTGAGAATCTTTTTAAGCTTATCTTTAGTCATATTCGGAGTATATTCTATAATTTCCTCCTCTGTAGCCTCACGACCTTTTTCTTGAAGAATTTGACGCTTAATTCTATTAACTTTATTAATAGTCTCAATCATATGTACAGGTACACGAATTGTTCTAGCCTGGTCAGCAATTGAGCGAGTAATTGCTTGGCGAATCCACCAAGTCGCATAAGTTGAAAACTTAAAACCTTTGCGATAATCAAATTTATCTACAGCTTTCATTAAGCCGATATTACCTTCTTGAATGATATCTAAGAAATGCAATCCTCTATTGGTATATTTTTTAGCTTCAGAAACAACTAATCTCAAATTTGCTTCAATCATTTCCTTTTTAGCTTGAGTAATTTTTGCTTCACTTTTAGAAATCTCAATATTAACTTTCTTGAGCTCTTCAATTTCCATCATCATCAGACTCTGGAATTGATTAATTTGTTTTGTTAAATTATGGATTTCTTTAATAGTATTATCTGTAAATTTATACTTTTTAGTTAATGGTAGTAGCCATTCAACAGATCCTATTTCATACACTTTTATGAATTCTTGACGAGGAGTTCTTGATCTTTCCACACACAATCTAAGAATTTTTCGCTCAAACTCCTTAACTCTTGCATAAGGAAGCCTAATATAATCAACTAATTTCTGTAAATGGGAAGTAGACAATCTCAAACTTTCAAACTCTTTGACTATTTTGCTATAAAGTTTTTTGTTTGGCTTCTCTTGATACTCTTCAAACATTTTCTCAAGATTTGTGAAGAAATTATAAGCCCTTTGAGTATCAATCTTCTCATCATGATCATCTTCTGCAACTTTTTCTTCAGCTATTTGTTCATCACTAAACCCAGCCATAATTTCATTAAAACGAATATATTTAGCAACTGGCTCATCTTCAATATCTTGAGAAGCTATATAATCAACCGCCTTCTCTTCTAACTCACGAAAACGCTCAATATAAGTTTTGACAACTATTGGATAACTCAAAATAGTACTAAAAACTTCAGTAGTACCTTCTTCGATCCTAATAGCAATATCAGTTTCACCTTTTTTATCTAAAAGGTCAACTATCCCCATTTCACGCATATACATACGAATAGGATCAGATGTTTTTCCTTTTAAATCATCTAAGTTTGCTTCGCTTACTTTTCTTTCATCATCTTCATCTAACTCAGGAGTTCTATCATATACATCAATACCAGCATCTATGAGGATAGCTTCTATTTCTTCATATTTTTTTGGATCTTCTGACACATCTCCTGGCAATGCATCTAAAATATCTGCTCTAGTTAAATAGCCTCTTTCTTTACCATCAACCATAAGATCTTTTAGATCAGAAAGTAAATCTTCTCTTGTCATCTACTAATACTCCAATAGATTTTTTATATTTTATTACTCAATTTTGCTACTAAATACTTACGTTCCATCTCTTGAACATCTGTTCTAAAAGGTAGAGATCCTAAGTAATTAAGCTGTTCTTTTACACTATTAGCTTCAATCCTTCTTAAATCTTTTAATATCTGATGGTAGTATTGTTCACCATCAGATTTTTTTCTAGCTTTATTAATGCCATAGCTTAGCAACTCAAAAAAATACTCTCTATAGTCAGGATAGTCCTCTGCCAACAACGGTATCAATATTACAGCTTCTATTTCATTAGATGAGTCTTCTTTAAGAATTTTCAAGCTTTTAACAAGAATATCAAGATTTTTTGAAGTAGCAAATATTTCAAAGTTGTTTTCTTTTAATAGAATACGAAAATCAGTAATATTGACGAAAATTTCTGCCAACATTACTTCTTCGAGTAACATGTTCCTAGATAGTCTTTTTTGTCTAGCCTTATAATTATTGATATCTATATTAACTATATTTGACTTCTGTTTACCTAGCTTAAGTAGATTCTTTATTTGATTAGAATTAATATTTATCTTCTCCGCAACAGTTGAAATAATACTTTCTGAATAAATGTTCCCTTCTACATCAATCAAAAATTCTTTTAAGTTTTCTACTATTTCTGCTTTACACTCAGCTTTAGAGATATCTTTATCATCTATAATATAGTTTATTATAAAATCTGAAACAGGCTGAGATTTTTTTAATGAATTAGAAAAATTGTCTAGACCGTATTCTTTAATATAGTCATCTGGATCTTTACCATTTTCTAAAGTAAGTATCCTAAGTTTTTTATTGCCATCTAAAATAGGAAGAATTATCTTAATAGTCCTAATTGCTGCTTTTTGACCAGCACTATCACCATCGAAACATAAAACAATAGAATTGTTTTCACGAAACAATATTTTTGCATGATTTTGAGAGAACGCTGTTCCTAATGTAGCCACTGCACAATAAAAACCATATTTAGCTAAACCTATAACATCCATATAGCCTTCTACAACAATAAGGCTTTGATTTAATAAATCAGGACATTGTTTTTTCTTTTCTCTATATTCATAAAGCCCATATAGAATGTTATTTTTCTGAAAAACTATAGTCTCAGGAGAATTTATATATTTAACACCGTCAGAATCATCTATTACTCTACCACCATAGCCAATTACATTACCTTGAATATTTCTAATAGGAAACATTATTCTATTGCGAAAACGATCATAGATATTTCCCTTATCATTTTTTATTGAAAGTCCTGTAGCAATCAATATATCTTCTGATGCATTTACAGATTTAGCCAACTGAGTAATATTATTCCATCCATCAGATGAATATCCAATACCAAAAACTTTGGCAAACTCACTATCAACTCCCCTTTTTTTAAGGTAGGCTATAGCCTTTTCTTTTGAAGCTGAATTACCAAGATTCCAACGGTAATATTTTTGGGCAATTACTAAAAAACCAATACATTTATTGAATAGCTGTTCTTTATATAAATCTTCCTGAGAATAGTTTTCATACTCAACTGGTTTGCCTACAATTTCGGCAAGAGTTTTAACAGCCTCAATAAAATCTAAATTATTGATTTTTTTTACAAAAGTTAAAGCGTCACCAGACTCATGACACCCAAAGCAATGAAAGAACTTTTTTTGTGAGTTAACAAAGAACGATGGTGTTCTCTCATTATGAAATGGACAACAGGCTTTATAATTTTTTCCAGATTTAGTTAGATTAACATATCTCGATACGACATCCGCAATATCAGCATTTGCAACAAGTTCCTTTATAAAATTATTAGAAATCTTTTTTGCCATACTGATTATATCTAGAACTTATACTAAATTTAATTTTACTATAGCACTCACTTTACTCATATCTATTCTACCAGCAAGCTCTTTTTTCACACTAGCCATTATCTTACCCATCTCCTTCATAGATGTGGCTCCTACAGATTCTATTGCTTTTTGAACTATAATAACAACCTCTTCATCACTTAATTGTTTAGGCATATATTTAGTTAAGATCTCAATCTCTTTTTTCTCGCCTTCAGCAAGTTTTGCTCTATCGGCCTGCATATATTGAGTGTAAGAATCTTGTCTTTGCTTAATCATTTTTGTGATTACAGCTATAGCAACCTCATCTGTTATCTCAATTTTTTCATCAATTTGCTTCTGCTTAATAGCAGACATAGCCATACGAATAGTAGTTAATCTATTTTTATCTTTATTTTTCATTGACTCTTTCATATCAAGAGTCAATTGATCAAAAATTTGTGACATTTTATTAAAAGAATTCCTAGTTAAAGGGAGAGTTAAACTCTCAACGATGAATTAAATAATATACTACCTTCTAGCAATTATATTGCTCTTATGGCTCTTTTAACAGCGGCAGCTTTCTTCCTTTTACGTGCCCAAGTTGGCTTCTCAAAGTACTCTCTACGACGTAGTTCAGATACTATTCCAGCCTTCTCACAAGATCTTTTGAATCTTCTAAGAGCAACATCAAAAGGTTCTCTTTCTTTAACTCTAACGCTTGGCATACCCTCTCACCTCACTTAAGTGCCAGTTTAATAAGTCTAACAAACTATAGGACTTTTAGAGTCCCATAACAAAATTTATAGGCTACTATTCTATCATATAAGATGATAAATACAACATGGCTTATAACTAATATATCGTTAATATATTGCATTCATCGCACTATATTTATATTGCATAAAATGCTATTATTCCAAATTAAGAATCTTAGAAACTTACATAGGTTTATCGCTTTGGTAAAAAGAACTAAGCTTTTGATAGCTCTATCTATATTTGTAATTAGTACAAATGCTTCTTATGCATCTACTCGTAGCGAAATACAATCTCTAGTAAAAAAATACAACTTAGCTGACGCTAAAATTGCTATAGCAACTCAAAGAACCATGACTGGGAATGATTTGTATTCTTATGCTCAAAATAGATCTATGAAACCAGCAAGTAATAATAAAGTATTTACTATTGTTTCCGGATTGTTCTCTATTCCTGATGATTTTAGATTCACTACTACGATTTTGTACCCATCCAATAGAGTAAATAATCATACCTTACATGGAGATATGTATATTAAGTTTACAGGCAATCCAGCACTTACTGGAGGGCAACTAAGCTCATTAATAGAAAAAATCAAAACAGAAAAAGGAATATCTAAAATCACAGGAGATGTGTATCTTGTTGGAGTATTCTCTGGTCCATATGTTCCAGAAGGTTGGTCAAAAGAAGATAGTACATTATGCTATGGAGCTCCAGCTTCTAGTTTTACGCTAAATAGAAACTGTACAGTCATAAAACTAGTTAAAAATCCAAATAGCTTGTCAACTAGAGTTGTTGAATTAAGCAATGCCAGCAATATTGATATAAAAAATTCAGCAAAATATACTAGCACATCAAAAGCAACATTATTATCCATGAATGATAATAATGTTTTATATATCAGTGGCTACTTGTCAAGAGCTGCAGAAAAAATGTTTAAACTAGCTATTAAGAACCCCTCTCTTAAAACTGTTGATACAGTTAACGATTTCTTAAGTTCAAACGGAATAAAGCATGGCAATGTTCTTATTACCAACACCATTCCAGCTGGTTACGATGCACAACTAATTACAAAATCAGCAACAATAGGTCATTTTTTTGATCAAACACTTAAGCATTCGGACAACTTGTATACAGAAACTATACTAAATACAATTGGTTTAAAAGAAAAAGGAATTGGCTCAACTAAAGCAGGCATAGAAGTAGTCCAAAGTATACTATATAAAAAATTAGGGTTAGATACTTCTGCTTTGACTATGTATGATGGATCTGGACTATCACATCTAGACCGTGTTAGCCCTAAGTTTATGGTAGATTTTTTAACCAAAGCTTATAATAGTGAAGTTGGTAAGCAGTTCTATAACTATCTTCCAGCATCTGGCATGAGTGGTACAATATCATACATAATGGGGGGTAAATTACTTGGTCGAGTACATGCAAAAACGGGAACTTTGTCTGGAGTATCAACACTATCTGGTTATGTCCTAACTGCAAAAAACCATCGTATTTCATTCTCTATTATGCTTAATGATCTTAAACATTCTGATCGTTATAATGCACGTAGATTCCAAGATAAAGTTGTAGATGTTTTTTATAGGAATTTATAATGAAAAAAATACTTAAACTATTATCATTAACAATAGCCATAGTGATATTAGGATCATGTTCAACGGAGCCTCCAAAAAATATCAATAATGCTTGTAGCATAATTCATCAATATCCAAACTGGTATTATGATATGATCGATTCTTATGACCGCTGGGGAATACCTCTGAATATACAGATGGCATTTGTACGACAGGAATCATCTTTTAGAGCTGATGCTCAACCTTCTATGCAATATTATTTTGGATTTATTCCAAAAGGCAGAGCATCAAGCGCTTATGGTTATGCACAGGCTCTAGATGGCACATGGGATCACTATAAAAAAGAAACTAAACAATCTTTTGTCTCAAGATCTGATTATGCTGATGCTGTAGATTTTATGGGTTGGTATTTAAACAATGTTCATAACAAAACAGGTATAAGCAAATCAAATGCTTATGACCTATATCTTGCATATCATGAGGGTATTGGTGGATATAAAAGAGGTAGTCACAGAAATAATTCGTTTTTAAAGAGCTATGCACGTAAAACTGCAGATGTTGCTCAAAAATATGCTGTACAACTACAAAATTGTGAAGTCCCTCAAAAACCTCTACTTCTTATATTTTCTAAAGGTAAATAATGAAATCAAATATATTTAAACATATTGTTAATATTCGTTTTGCTGACACTGATAAATATGGGCATGTAAATAACAATACCTACTTTAATTATTTGGAAGAAGCCCGTACAACGTGGGCTTATGAAAATACTGGGCTAATGTCTTGGGCCACACAAAACTCAATCCAACTAGTAATTACCGAACAAACTTGTAAATATATACTACCGTTGTTACACCCCAATAAAATTGAGGTAACATAATATATAGCAAAAATTAGTGCTACAAGTCTTGAGTTTGAGTATGAAATACGTCTAGTAGGTTATGAACAAGTTATTACAAAAGCAAGTGCAAAACTTGCTTGTTACAATCCAAAAACACATAGGTTACAAAAATACCTAATGAACTAAAAAAATGATTTTAGAAAAAAATGACTGAAATAAATAAACAATCTTTAAAAAAATTAGAAAAACAAATTCTAAGAAAAATTGCTCAAGCTATAAATCAATATAACATGATTGAAGATGGCGATAAAATAATGGTTTGCCTGTCTGGAGGTAAAGACTCATATTGTCTACTTGAGATGCTACTTCTTCTTCAACAAAAAGCCCCTATAAAATTTGATATTGTAGCTGTGAATCTAGATCAAAAACAACTAGGTTTTCCTGAAGAAGTTTTACCTAATTATCTTAAAACTAAAAATATCGAATTTCATATTATTGAAAGAGATACTTATAGTGTTATCAAAAGAGTGATACCTGATGGTAAAACAACATGTGGACTATGCTCGAGAATGAGACGTGGTATTCTATACGATTTTGCTGAAGAAAATAATATTACCAAAATTGCTTTAGGGCACCATCGTGATGATATTATAGAGACATTTTTTTTAAATCTCTTTTATAACGGTTCTATCAAGGCGATGCCCGCAAAGCTATTAAGCGATGATAAACGTAATATTGTAATTCGTCCTCTTGCTTTCGTGAGTGAAAAAGAAACATTAGAATACTCTCAATTAAAGAACTTCCCGATAATACCTTGTAATCTATGTGGTTCACAAGATAATTTGCAAAGAGTATTCATAAAAGATATGCTTAACAGATGGGAGAGTAATAATACTGAAAGAAAGAATGTTATATTCAAAGCTCTATCAAATATTTCTCCATCTCAAATGTTAGATAAAGAGCTTTTTGATTTTTTTAATATCACCAAAAATGATATTCAAAGATAAATAAGGAGATAAGATGAAACTAAAAAAAATAGTAACAATAATGTCATGCACTGTTCTAGGACTAACAATAAGCTCATGCTCTACCAAAGAAACAACTAACGATGCTAAAACTCAAACTATAGCTAATACTACAACTAGTCCAAGTACTACGACACAAGCACAAACAAACGATTCTGCTGTTAATAACAGTTTAAAAATGGGCTCTAATGCTAGTTACGTAGTCGGATATCAAGTTGGGTCTGGAATTGCTAGACAAGATTTTGGACTATATGACAAACAGACAATCGCAGGTTTTGCTGAAGCTATCAATGGTGATAAGCCTAGAATTTCTGAAAGTCAGATTAGAAGAAATATGGAAACTCTAAAAGATAAGATGATTAAAAAGCAGTTAGATATAGCTAAGCTAAATAAGGTTAAATCAGATGAGTTTATGTCACAAATTGCTAAAATGGATAATGCTATTGAAGTAAATGATGGTGTTTACTATCAAATGATTAAACAAGGGGATGGTAAAAAAGCTTCTATAGATAGCACAGTAACTATTGCTTATAAAGGAACTACTCCTGTAATAGCATATGAAGATGATAAATCTAAGCTTAATAGTGTAAAAGAAGCTAAACTTATCGGACCAAGCTTTGATTCGAGTGAGAGTGCTACTTTCCCTCTTAGAAATCTAATAGAATGTTGGAAGGATGCAATTCCTAAAATACCCAATGGCTCTACATTTATACTATACTGTGCTCCAAATAAAGCATATGGAACTAGAGCTCCTGCTACAATAGGACCTAACCAAGCATTAGCTTTTGAAATTACACTTAAAGATTTTAAGTAATAAAATATTTTTCTAAAATATTAACTTTTTCTTTTCACAGCTAAATCACACAGTAAGATCATAGCTTGTTTATATTCTGATTCTGGTAAGAAATCTATTGAATCTTTTGCTCTATCAGCATATTTACATGCAACTTGATAAGAGTATTCCACTGCACCACTACTTTTAACAATATTGATAATTTCATTTATGTCATATTGCCTTTTTTCAATGGCATCTTTTATTTTCTTTTGTTCAACACTTGAGGTATTTGCTAGTGCATAAATTGTTGGTAGCGTCATTTTGCCTTCATCAAGATCATCACCAATATTTTTACCAAGGCTTTCTGCATCAGAAACATAATCTAATACATCATCAGCTATTTGAAATGCATTTCCTAAGTAAACACCATAGTTTTTAATACTATTTTGAAATTTACTATAGCTATGTTTATCAAGACTAATTACTCCGGCTAACTCACATGCTGCTTCAAATAGTTTAGCAGTTTTACAATATATCACATTAGTGTAATCTTCCTCTGACAACTCAATATTTCTAGCGTTTAATAATTGAAGTACTTCACCTTCAGATATTTTATTAGTAGCATCAGCTAATATTTGCATAATTTGCATATTATCTAGACTCACCATCATTTGAAAAGCCCTAGAGTATAAAAAATCTCCAGTTAGTACACTTGCAGCATTACCAAAAACATTATTAGCTGTCTCTTTGCCTCGACGTAAGTGTGAGTCATCAACTACATCATCATGTAATAGAGTTGCTGTATGAATAAACTCTATAATTGCAGCACATGCTAGATGATCATTACCAGTATAATTTAAAGCTCTAGAAAATAGCATTACTAACAAAGGTCTAAGTCTTTTGCCGCCACTATTTATGATATAGTGACTAATTTGATTAATAAGAACCACTTCTGATGAAAGTGAATTAATTATAAATTGATTATTATTTTCAATATCTTGTTTAATCAAGTTTCGAATATCTTTTAAGCTTTGCATTTTATTTATAATTTTTAAGACTTTTGGTTAGTTAGACTTAAGAATAAAGTAGCAGAATATATTTATCAACCATATTTACTTGATATTATCTAGTTGTCATCATCTTTTGAGATTCTAAAATGTTTTAATATTTCTTTATCTTCTGAGGTTAAAGACTGATCTTTACTATTAGCACCATCATTGAAACCTTTAACAAACTCTTCACAATTTGGTTTGTTTATGACAACCATTTTTTTTAATTTTGATTTGTATTGAGTTACAATAATCATTCCGACTTCATAGGAGTCTTTATCGGAGATTTTATTTATATCAGGTTTATGATCTAAAATAGTATCATCAAACCCTAAGATAAAGTCTTTCTTAATAATTTCTTGATTCATGGCACTAAAGCTTTTATGTGAGGCTTTACCTAGTGCATCGCCAATCGAATAAGCTGTGTATGTTTTTGAGGTATTATCTAATGCAAATACCTGAGAGTAGACACCTAAAACTAAGATACATACTAAACATCTAATAATTTTTTTCATATTTTAACTTTTTCTAAAAATACTAGTCATTAATTTTAACATAAAACACGTGGTGTTCTATAACTCTAGTTTATAGAAGTATTTAATATTTGCTTTGAAAGCATTCCTTTATAATAGAAATATTGAATAATTTGTATAGATACCAAAATAAATAGACAACTAGAGATTGTTATTGATACCATAGGCCAGCCTAAAAATATAGCACTATTTATATCACACATAAGACTAAACACTGAAAGCCCTAAGTAGAAAATACTAAACCCTTCAGCTTGCTTTTGTCGAAAATTCTTATATATCTGAGGTATCCAATATACATTATATATAACACCACTAATTGACCCACTCCATAATAAAGTCTGTTCGGTTAGAGCTATGAATTTAGATATATATATTACCATTAATAAAAATATCAAAATGAATATGGTATGTATAACTATATTTTTCTGTCTTCTATCATTAAGGATCTGAAATTGTTGAATAGTTAAAAAACTTAAAAGAATAATATCAACCAAAATGTATTGCCATTGCATATTAAATCCTATCGCATATACAAGATCCAAAGAGTTAGCAAAAATCATTAAAGAATGAGTCCAGAGACTAATTTCAAATGTTTTATGTTTAAACTGATTATGGATAGTTTGTGGTAATAAATGAATAAAATATATTACTAAAGATATGTTTAACGTTATATAGCCTAAATATTCCATGATTAATCTCCTATTATTTCAAAAATAAATAATAAGAGTTTGTGTGATATTTCTTATATGAAAAAATAATCAAACAAACTCCCTACGCTAATACTAATTAGATCAGGTACAAAGGGTTATTTTCTCAGCTATTATTTTTATAAAAATAGCACCCCTGTTGTCTTTAAGGCATTAATATAACATAGTTAAGTTTAGTTTGATATATCTAATCGGCAGATTAAGGCATTACTTAGACTACCATCAATTTTTTTATAATAGTTTTTACGCTGTGATACTTTAATAAAATTGAGTTTATTATATAGAGATATAGCTTTGGTATTATTTATATCAACTTCTAAAAATAATTCTTTAACTTCTTTCTTGCCAAGATGATCAATTGAGTATTTCAAAAGCTTAGACGCAACTCCTCTACTTTGCATAGCAGTATCAACACATATATACAAAAGTTCTGCTGTTTCAAATATATAGTTAAAAATAGCAATAGCAACAAGCTCACTATCAATCATTAAACCTAAAACGGTATCATTAGTTAATGAATCTTCGATTTGTTTATCTGACCAGCTAAAATCTTTATCAATAGCTCTTACTAGCTGAATGGTTTTTGTTAGAAATGTAATATCAAGCTCTAAAATCTGCATACTTATATAAGTTTGATAATATTGTTTTTTTATTTTGAATATCTAATAATTTATAATCGTTACTTATAAAATCATTTTCAGCAAGATTAACTCCTTCTAAACTATAGAAAGAATTAATATTGTTCGTTTTATATATACATACATTAGACTTAAAAAATAAATTAGTAACAATTTGTTTTAAAAAGCTAATATCTAATTTATCAGTTAACAGAATATTTATAATCTTAGAACTATCTACTTCATTTGTGTAAACAATCTCTAAATTTTTTCCTGAAGGTTCTACGTCTACTAATTTCTCAGTTATTGTTTGCGTTTCAATCTGCTGTGTAAACCTATACTCTGGCTTCAACTCCCAGACATCAATACCAAAAATATCTTCTAGCTGACGTACAAAATCCATTATTTTTTCTCTAATCTTTCAACTAATTTTTTAGGGAATCTATATTCTTTTAATTTAACAGATTTTCTTAGTCTATTGACCTCTGTAGGATTAAGCTCCAATGTTTTTCCTCGAGAAACGAATTTAGGCAAAATAATATCACCGAATCTAATTCTTGTCAGTCTACTAACCGTAACACTAACCGCTTCAAACATTCTTCTGACTTCTCTATTACGTCCTTCAGACAAAGTTACATAATACCAAAGATTTGCACCCTCACCGCCAGAGAATTTTATATTATTAAATTTTGCCATGCCATCTTCTAACTGTATGCCATCTTTCAGTTTATTTAAAGTTTCATCTGATAACTCTTGACCATAAACACGTACAGCATACTCTCTTTCAATTTCATAAGATGGGTGCATTAACCTATTAGCTAAATCTCCATCTGTTGTGAAAAGTAACAACCCTGTAGTATTTATATCCAATCGCCCAATCATTATCCAACGTGATTTTGCTAGCTTAGGTAATGAATCAAAAACAGTCTTTCTATCTTTCTCATCTTTACTAGTACAAACCTCCCCCTCTCTTTTATGATAAATAATAACTCTTGGTCTAGTCATAGGTTGACCATAAGAGTGTAGAGCCTTTCCATCAAAGCTAATTTTATCTTTGTCTGTCGCTTTATCGCCAAGAGTTGTGACTTTACCATTCACTCGCACTCTACCTTGTTCTATAAACTCTTCAATTTTTCTACGTGAGCCAATGCCATATTTTGCTAATAGCTTTTGTAGTCTTTCTGGAGTGTTTTCAGTATTTTGATTAATTCTACGCATTTTTATCGATATCCTTTTGATCTGCTGCTGAGAAGAATTTATCTATATCTTCATCATTATAGTTATTAGAAGATAAAACTAATCTTACAGCTGCAGCTTCATTTTTATTGTTAGCGTACTCTGCTAACTTTAACCTCATGTCTAAAACAAGTTTATTATTATATTAAAGAACTGAGGATCATTCTTCATGTTGTAAATAACTTTATAGCATTCTTTATATTCACCTCTTTCAAAATACATCTGTGCTAATCTTAATTTAGCAGCTTTATAATCTATTCTAAATTTATCAGCTCGTTGCATATATGCTAAAGCGCCATCTTTCTTGCCCTGTTTATACACGCATTGAGCGTATAAAAATAATGTTTGAGCCATATCATTATTATTTGGCATAAATAGAGCTTTCTCAAAAAAGTTCTTGAGCACAACTATATTCTTCCTTCTCCATACACAAGAATTGTGCATAAAAGTTCATTGCTTCATAGTTTTTTGGATGCTTATCAAGAGCCTTTTGATAATACTTTTCAGCAATTGAATTTGCTACTATACTTTGGTAATAATACCCTCTAGCATAATCTACAATAGCTAAATTTTGATTATGATTATTTGCTAGTTCTTGTGCTTTTATAAGTTTAGTCTTCGCTCTTTCAAGATAACCTTCTATTGAATAAATTATAGCTAATTCAGAATTAATTTTAGTTGCTTCTTCATAGTTAGCCTGAGGAAAAGAACCGCCTGTAGCTGAATACTCCGCTTGTTCTGCATTCTGATTTTTTACTTCATTCTGATTTTGTGAACTAGGATTTTTATTATTCACATTACTAGAGGTCATACATGAAGCTAGTATTCCTGATAATATAGTTGTAGCTAAAATCTTTTTAAAATCAGACTGCATTTTTATCACCAAGTTTCTTTAAATATCTTTCTTTTCTTTTTGTCTTATCCATAACATTGCCAGCTAACTGCCCACAAGCAGCATAAATATCATCACCTCTAGTTTTTCTTACTGTAGTAACGAAACCATTATGTTGTAAAAACTCTTTAAATCTATGAATACGATTATTACTAGGTTTTTTATATGGCGTACCTGGGTATGGATTAAATGGTATCAGATTAATTTTAGCTGGTACTTCACGAGATCTTAATAACTCAACTAATTGTTCAGCATCTGATAAATTGTCATTAACCTCTTCCATCAAAGTATATTCAAATGTTATATGTTTATGCGGACCTTTTTCAGCATAGAGCTTACACGCCTCTAGAAGCTCATCAATATTATACTTTTTATTAATAGGCACGATTTCATTACGTAAGGAGTCTGTAGGTGCATGTAATGATACAGCCAAAGAAACTCCCGATTGTTCTAGCAAATCATAAATTTTTGGAACGACACCAGATGTACTAAGAGTAACTTTACGACGTGATAGTCCGTATGCTAAATCATCCATCATAATATCCATCGCAGGAACCACATTCTCAAAATTCATCAATGGTTCCCCCATGCCCATCATAACTATATTTGTCACACTAAAATCATGTTCACCATTATTTTTTGATAATGTTCTAGCTGCTATCCAAAGTTGTGAAATAACTTCAGCTGATGAAAGATTTCTATTAAATCCTTGTTTACCAGTAGAGCAAAAACTGCAATTTAAAGTACAGCCAACCTGTGATGATACACAAAGTGTGCCTCTTCCTTCTTCAGGTATAAAGACTGTCTCAACTGCACTTCCACCAACATCAATAAGCCACTTGTGAGTACCATCTTTTGATGCTTTATTAAATACAACCTTAGGAATGACTATTTCAGCATTTTCTTTTAATTTATTACGTAAATTCTTTCCAAGATCAGTCATGCTATCAAAGTCAATAACACCCTTTTTATGAATCCACTTAAAAACTTGTCTTGCATGAAACTTCTTCTCGCCTATCAAAATAAAAAAGGCTTCTATAGCTTTTTGATTTAATCCAAGTAAGTTTGTTTTATCTTGTTGCATTAAACTTCTCTTTTGTATATAAAATTATTCGTTGTACCCTATATCACCAGGTAAAATATTATCATTTTCATGTGTCAGATTAGCAAAACTCACAAACTGACCGTCAAAGCGAACATGTACGGTTCCTATAGGACCATTACGCTGTTTACCAATTATTATTTCACCTAGATTTTTATTATCTTCTTTATCTTTATTATAAACTTCATCACGATAAATAAACATAATCAAGTCAGCATCTTGTTCTATCGCCCCTGACTCTCGAAGATCTGACATCATTGGGCGTTTATCTTTACGATCATCAACTGCCCTATTAAGCTGAGAAAGAGCTATAACTGGAATATCAAGCTCTTTGGCTAAAGCTTTGAGTGACCTTGATATTTCTGATACTTCAAGTGTTCTATTAGTCTCATACCCTGGTATTTTCATCAATTGAAGGTAATCTATTAATATCATAGAAAGACCTCCTTGCTCATTATAGAGTCTCCTTGCTCTTGAACGCATTTCAGAAGGAGTAAGACTTGATGTATCATCAATGTATAAAGGCATCTCGCTTAAAGACTTCATAGCACTAATAATCTTAACCCAATGAGCATCATTTAGACGATTACATTCTTTCAGCAAACTCATCTCTACTCGTGCTTGAGAAGCTAACATTCTTGTTACTATATCTTCAGATGGCATCTCTAAACTAAAAACTAATACTGGCTTATCTGCAATTTTTGCAACATTTTGGGCTATATTAATACCTAGTACAGTCTTACCCATTGAAGGTCGAGCAGCTATAATACCCATGTTAGCTCTTTGTAAGCCTGATGTCATTTTATCAAGATCAATAAATCCTGTAGATATACCAGTTAAACCACTTCCAGAATCTACAATAGCACTCATCCGATCAACTAACTTAGGTATGACAGATTTAATTGATTCAGGTCCTTTGACCAAAGTTTCTCTCTCTTTAGCCACATCAAGAATTCTACTCTCTGCATAATCGATTACTTCATCAGGATTTTTTGAGTCTGAAGAGTATATTTTTTGAACTATATCATTAACACTAGCCTGAAGGCTTCTAAGTTTAGCTTTATCTTTAACTATATTTGCATAGGTCTTGATATTTGAAACTGCTGGTGTATTTGTTGCCAAGTCAATAATATATGACTCGCCTCCAGCCTCAGATAATAGACCTTCGGTAGCTAAATATTCACTTAAAATCAAAACATCAAACGGAGTGTTTGATTGATTCAAAACAGTAATTTGTTTGTAGATAATTTTATGCCTTTTATCAAAAAAATCATCAATCAAAAGAAAATCTTCAACTAGCTCTATATTATCATTATTTAGAAGAATATTTCCTAATATTGCTTTCTCAGCATCAACTGAATATGTAGTTTCAGCAACCTTAAATTGATAATCCATTGACATCAAGACCCTTATATACAAAAAAACCATGCCTAACACATGGTTTTTATATTAAATACAGATATTGTGTTAGTTTATATATTATAAAACTATGCTTCTGAGGCTACAACATTTACTTTGATATCAGCATCCACATCAGTATAAACATGAATAGTAAGCTCAAACTCACCAATAGATCTAATCACACCTTCTGGCATACGAACTTGACTCTTCTCGATTTCTTTTCCAGAAGCTTGCGATACAGCTTCAGCAACTCCAGCAGTACCAACAGAACCAAATAGTTTACCACCTTCACCAGCTTGAGCAGCAATTGTGTAAACTTTATCTTTGATAACTTCGGCAGTAGCAACTGCTGCATCAAATCTCGCTTTTTCAGCTTTTTCAAGTTCAGCTTTTTGTGCTTCAAAAGTTTCAATGTTAGCTTTAGTAGCTTGTACAGCCTTACCAAATGGGATAAGGAAATTTCTAGCATACCCTGGTTTAACATTAACGATATCACCTAATACACCAAGGTTTTCAACTTTCTCTTTTAAAATAACTTGCATTGTAATCAACCTCCGGTATTAGTTAAAGTGACGATCACAGTAAGGTAATAATGCTAAGAATCTAGCTCTTTTGATAGCTGTAGAAAGCTGTCTTTGATACTTAGCTGATGTACCAGTTACACGACTAGGTACGATTTTACCTGTTTCAGTAATATAAGCTTTTAACTTATTTACATCTTTATAATCAATTTCTTTTACACCATCAACAGTGAAACGGCAAACTTTACGACGACTCATCTTAAAATCCCTCTATTAAATTACTTCTTTTTCATTAGTTTCCATCATAATTGATGGCTCTGTAACAGCTTCTTTCTTAGAAATTACTAAACGACGTAAAACTGCATCGTTGTACTTTAAGTTTTCTTGAAGCTTCTCTAGAGACTCAACATCACATTCAACATTGAATAACACATAGTGTGCTTTATGAAGTTTCTCGATAGGATAAGCTAGTTGACGACGTCCCCAATCTTCAAATCTATGAATTTTTCCGCCTTTCTCTTCAATGATTCCACGATATTTGCCAAGCATTGCATCAAGCTGCTCAGATTGATCTGGATGAATCATTAACACGATTTCATAATGTTTCATTTTGTAAACTCCTTCCGGTTTATCATTGTTAGTTTTTTTTACTGATAAGCTATACAAAAACTTTTTGCATAGCAAAGAGCAGGAGATCATTATACTATCATAAATATCCAATGACAATATAATACTTAAAGAATATTAGCCATTTAAGTATATTCCACTCTCTCTAATAACTATTTTCTTCTTCAATAAAGTTCCGATAGCTCTTTTAAAAGCAGCTTTGCCTATTCCAAACTCAAGCACTATATCATTAGGGTTAGATTTATCGTTAAAAGGAGCAGAACCATTATGCTCTATTAGGTATTTTTCTACTAACTCTGCATTTTTATCCAGATCTTTATGTACTAACTGTAATGATAAATCTATACGCCCATCATCTCGAATATTTTTTATATATCCTTTGATAGATTGACCAAAGCTAAGTCTTCTGAAAACTTCTGTAGAATAGATAATTCCCCAATAACTACTATTAATTATTGCCTTGTATCCTATATTTGTTGAGTTAGCAATTACAAGATCTACTTCTTGATTTGGTTTTAATTCATCGCCAGCATAATCTGTAATAAATTTATCAACTTTTGATGATGCTGTAATACGACCACTAACTTTATCAAGATACAAATAAACAATATATGGCTTACCGACTTCTAAAGGTCGATGCTGTTCTGCTAATGGTACAAAAAGATCTTTTTCTAATCCCCAGTCTAAAAAAGCACCAATTTTTGTAATACTTTTGACTTGCAAATAAGCAATTTGACCAACTGTTGGGACTTTTTTTGTAGTTGCTACAAGCTCAGACTTAGAGTTATTATATAAAAAAACGTCTATACTATCATCAACACTTACTGTATCGCTAAGCTCCGAACTAGCAATACTTGCTGTACCAAGCTCTAAAGCATCTAAAACAAATATATCTCGTGCTTTTTCAAGAATTTTTAACTTAGAATATTTTCCTTTTGAAATCAAAATGCATACCTTTAATTTAAAACAATTCCAATACTATCATAGATCTTAGTATTTAATAACCGTTTACTAAATACAGCTATATGATTAAAACCTATATAATTATTAAAAAATTCTAAATTATCCAAACATATCTTTAAGTGCGGATATATTCTGTTTAGAATTTTGCTGACGAGTTTCTGCACATTCTTTTTCTGTGCCGACCCAATACAGATCAGATTCTGGTAATTCGTCAATAAATCTACTTGGAATAGATATATGTTTTTCGCCAAACTTTTTACGATGTTTTGTCATTGTTATAGTCAAATTTTCTCTAGCTCTAGTAATCGCCACATATGCAAGCCTACGTTCATCCTCTATAGAGTCCTCTTCAATACTTTGTTGATGTGGCAAGATTCCTTCTTCCATACCCATTATATAAACTTTTTTGAATTCTAAACCTTTGGAAGCATGCATAGTTATAATTTGAACCTGATTATCATTTTTATCTTCGTTATCTCTATCCAAAATATCTATAAGTAACATTTTATTAAGAACTGAAGCTAGCGATTCAAGAGCATTATATGAGTCACCCTCAAGCTGATTGACAATCCATTTAGTAACCTCTTTGACATTCGCATATCTAAACTCTGCTTGTTTCTCTGAGGAGCTAGAATCTATAAGCCACTGTCGGTATGAAATATTATCAATAAAATTATTAATTATATTTTTTAGCTCTTGAGCAGATATACTTGAATTTATCTCCTGCTGCGTATTAAGTATCAAATCTTTAAAAGATGATAAGTTTTTTTTGGTAAAATCGCGTATTTCAAACTTTTCTAAATTATATAAAGTATGAAAAAAGCTACAGTGATGTTCACTTGTGTATTCTCCTAATTTATGAATAGTTGCACTACCAACTTCACGTTTAGGAATATTTACCACACGCAAAAATGCTCTATCATCATCAGGATTAACTATTAGCCTTAAATACGAAATAATATCTTTGATTTCTGATTTGGAAAAAAAATAACTTCCCCCGCTAATTGTATAAGGGATTTTGTGCATTTGCATATATCTTTCAAGTAAGTATACTTGGTAATTACTCCTTATCAATATTGCATAATCAGAGTTTTTAGATTTTGTTTTTACCCTATCAAAGAAAATATCACTAGTTATGAATTGTGCCTCATCTTCATCGTTTGTAAGACTAATAACCTTAATTTGCTCACCGTAATCTTTGTTTGACCAAAGTTTTTTGTCAAAAATATGGCTATTATTTTCAATAAGCTTATTTGCAACATTAAGTATTCTACCTGTGGAACGATAGTTTTGTTCTAACTTAATAACTTTTAGATCTTTGAAATCTTCTTGCAAATGGCGTAAATTTTCTGGTCGAGAACCTCTCCATGCATATATAGACTGATCATCGTCTCCTACAACAGTGAATTTATTTTTGTCCTGTGTCAAATACTTCAAAAGTTGATATTGTGATTCATTAGTATCTTGGTATTCATCTATGAGAATATATCTAAATTTATCTGACCATAATTTTTGAATGCTTGAGAAATTTTTAAATAACTGTATTGGTTGAAATACCAGATCATCAAAGTCAAAAGAGTTATAAGATTTTAGATATTTTTGATATTCTTTGTATATAAAAGCCGCTCGCTCTTCAAGGTCATCCTTAGGTTGTATTTCATCAGGTGTAAGTAGAACTGACTTCCAAAATGATATTTTTGATTGAATAAATCCAGCATTTTGTTTGGGCAACTGATATTCCTCATATGCAATATCGTATATTAGTGCAAGTGAATCATGGCTATCAAAAAGTGTAAAATTTTTCTTATATCCTAAATCAGAAAAATGTCTTTTTAAAATTGATAAGCCAAGAGAGTGAAATGTCGAAATCATCAAACCTTTTGATTTTTCTTTATCAAGTCGTAATTTAACACGCTCTTGCATTTCTTTGGCTGCTTTATTTGTAAATGTTACAGCTATGATACTTTTAGCTGGATACAAAAGTTGCTCTATCAGATAAGAAATCTTTTCAATAATTACACTAGTTTTGCCACTGCCTGCCCCCGCTAATACTAATAAAGGTGTGCTAGTATATTTAACAGCTTGTTGTTGCTGTTGATTAAGATTATTTAGCATTTAGTTACGATTACTTCATTTTCAAGCTGATACTCAACTTCTGTTGCTTCTTTATGAAACACTACTAGCATATAGTAAACATCCTCAACGTAAATCCTATTTACAACATTTGCTAGAGGTTTGCCATCACTTGTTTTTAAATCAAAATCTTGAATATTTGTGACTGATTTAACAACTGCTAATTCTTTTTTTGATTTAGCTTTATAGCGCATCCTTGCTATCACCTCTTGACCCATATAGCAACCCTTGGTGTAACTGACAACTTTATCTACATTATCAAGATCTAACTCTGCTGGAAGAAATTTCTCTACATTAGTCTGATCTATAATTGCAAGCTTATTTACGATATTAATCTTTTGTATTTGTTCGTATGCTATTTTAGACTTTAAAGCATCTTTAACTAAAATATCATGATTTAAAAACCCTTTCTCGGTAAAAAACAATGAATAATCTTCATTAACAGCAAAGCTAACTTTAGAAAACATACTATATTTTTTTAACCAAGAAAGTAGATTATCTATAATACTTTTTTCAACTGAGAGTAATAGTTTCTGGCTAGAAACATATTTCACAAAACATAAGGAAATAATTCGTCCTTTTAAATTAGCAAAAGCAGTCATCAATAAATTATTATCATCAGATAGCTTAGTTAAATCAGATGTTACCAAGCCTTGAAGAAATTTTATGGTATCTATTCCACTTACTTCTAAAATTTTAAAATCATTATATTGAAAATTCATTAGGAACCTAAACTAATTAAATAATTGAACTAGTAGATTTTATTATATTTAGATAATGTTAGCAATTATGTTTCTAATTAGAAATTAGCACTCGAGCCGCCGATACCTCTTAGCTGACTATTTTGAAAACCACCTTTAGGACCAGACAGCATCATCTGTCTATTTAATGCCCTATCATCATCACTAATTGCCAAATTACTATGAATATTTTTAGGTGCTGGAGTAGCTAGATCAGATAAATCAGGATTATCATCATCAGAGTCTTCATTACTCTTTGATTTTTTTTCCTGTGCGTTAGTACTTCCCCAACCCTTTTTAGTACCCATATTACGAGATTTACTGCTTGATTCACTGGGAATTCTCATATCTTCATCTGTAATACCTAACTGATGTTTTTTAGGCATTTGTGAAGCTTGACTATTTTTTTGATTAATCATTTGACGTTGAGAGTGTAGTTGCGTCTCACTTCTAGGATTTAAGTACTCTTGATCATCATTAGCAAAAGAAATAAACGGAGTCATAAAAATAGAACTCAATGCTGATACTAATAAAGTTTTTTTCATATTAACCTCTTAATTATAGATATTTAGTTATTATATTTTCTAATTCAACGGTGTCTTTTGCAAACTGTCTAATTCCTTCTGCTAATTTATTAGTCGCCATAGGATTTTCATTCATCTGCCAACGGAAATTAGACTCTGCAATTTGTGGTACTTGTGTATTTACATCATTAGATTTTTTCAACTTAACTTCTAAATTTTCAAAATTATTTTCAAGCTCTTCAAGTAATACTGGTGATATAGTTAAAGCATCACAACCAGCAAGAGCAACTACTTGATTAGCACTTCGAAAGCTTGCTCCCATAACAATTGTTTTAAACCCGCAATCTTTGTATAGCTTATATATCGATTTTACAGAGTTAACACCATCATCGTCGTTCACATCAGGGAAAGTATCAAGTTTGTTTTGTTGCATTTGCCAATCTGTAATTCTTCCTACAAATGGTGATACCAAATAAACTCTAGCCTCAGCACAAGCTTGTGCTTGAACTTTATCAAAAATAAGTGTCAAATTACAATTAACACCTTCTTTTTGCAAAAGTTTAGCCGCCTTTATACCTTCCCAAGTAGCTGCTATTTTTATCAAAACTCGATCTTTTGAGATTCCGTGAGATTCATACTTTTTAATAATTTTTCTAGCATAATAAATTGTTTCTGCAGAATTAAAAGATACTCTTGCATCTACTTCACTAGATACTTTTCCGTCAATCACATCCAATATTTTTATTCCAAAAAATACCAGTATCTCGATAGTAATCTCTCTAATAAGCTCATCTCTCTTAAACTCAGGATTATTCTGCTTAAACTTATCTATAGTATCTATAACTAACTTAGAGTATTTTGGATCTTTAACAGCTTTAAGTATCAAACTAGGATTCGTAGTAGCATCAACAGGTTTATATTTTTTAATTAACTCAAAATCACCAGTATCAGCGACTACCATAGTTACTTTTTTAAGCTGTTTTAATAACGATTTTTGCATAGTTTTCTAATAAGACTTTTACACTTCATTAATAAAGTATACAACTTCAAGAGTATTAGTAAATAAAGTAAATATTAATTATTTAAAATTTATTTGCTGTATTTCTCTTCTAACATTTTAAACATTGCTCTAACACCCATCATCTCTCCACCTTTTGGTTTACCTGGAGAGTTAGCAACATTCCAAGCCATTATGTCAAAATGAATCCAAGTAGGAGCATTCTCAATACCTACAAAATACTCGATAAATAGTGCCGCCTTTACAGCTCCGGCAAAAGTTGACAGTTCACAGTGTGATATATCTGCGAATTCTGTTTCAAGATTTTTTCTATAACAATCAGCTAATGGAAGTCTCCAAGTCTGATCTTGCTCGGTTTCCCCATAGTTATAAATATCTCTTGCAACATCATCATTATTACAGAAAAATGCTGAAATTTTATCACCAACAGCTACTCTTGCAGCACCTGTTAGAGTTGAAAAGTCTATTAAATATTCCGGTTTTTTAGTAGCCTCTTCATATAACGGTTCAGCTAAGATCAATCTTCCTTCTGCATCAGTATTTGTAACTTGAACCGTAGTTCCATTTTTCATTTTAATGATATCACTAGGACGATATGACTTTGCACCCACAGCATTCTCAACTGTAGGTATTGATAGACTTAATCTTACTGGAAGATTATATTTCATAATCATATAAGCAAGACCTATAGCGTTTGCAGCACCACCCATATCTTTGTGCATCAGCAACATAAATTGTGATGCTTTTATATCAAGTCCACCTGTATCAAAAGCAACGCCCTTACCCACTATAGAAACTTTAGGATGATTTTCATTACCCCAATTTAATTTAACTAATCTTGGAGGTCTATGACTTGCTTTGCCCACAGTATAAATACCCATATACCCTTGATTTTTGAGATCTTCTCCAACTATTTCATCAAAGCTAGCATCAAATTCTTTAGCAATAGATTTGATAATATTAGAGATATCTTCAGGCCCCATATCTTCAGCAGGCGTTGTAATCATATCTCTAACAATAAAATTCGCCTCAACTGTAGTTAAGATGTATTTATATTGTGTTGGTAAAAATAATTTCACATCTACACCTTGCTGATTAGACTTATATCTTTCAAACTTATAACTTGATAATCCAAAACCAATATAATGCAATGTTAAATCAGAAATTTCAGAATACTCAATATGATAATTACCCTTGCTCAACTGACTAGACAAAGGTGCTAAACTATACATATTTTCACAGACAATACAGATAATCTTTTGAATATCTCCTGATTTACTAGGCATAGCTATTATTTTCTTATCAGTAAACTGTTTAATATAGTTTTGACTAAAAGAATCTTGTTGGCTAAGCCAGTTATCAAAATTAACCTTATGTATTAGATAAATAGGTTTAGAATCAAATTCTTTTTGTAAAGAAAAACACTGTAGTTGCGTTGAAATATGCATAACTTTATAGCTCCACATCTTGGTTTAGTATTAGCCAGTTATTAAAATCTTGTACTGTACTTGATGTAAAAATACCAGCTGTTTTATATAAGCTCAAAAAACCCATAATATAATCAAACTCAGTATTATTTAACTGAATCAAAAACTGATAATAGTTATTTAAAAGTATAAAATACTGAGTAATAGTCGTTGTTCCTTGATCGTACCTTTCTTTATACTTTTCATAAGCAATTTTTGCTGCTGCAACGGACTTACGTAATGATTCTATCTCTTTCTTTTTAAGCTCAACAAATCTAAAAGCATACATAGCATCGTTTTGAGCAACCCTTCCTGTTTGGATCATATCAAATTCTGAGGACTGATAATCATACGCAGCTTTTTTTAATTCAGCATAGTTAGTGCCACCCGCAAAAATATTCCATGTAAGATTAATGCCAAAATAAAAGGCGTTTACCATACCTTTTGACGATAAGAAATTATCAAATACTGGATTACCAAGTAAACTGACATCATTATAACCAGGTGAGTATTTAACCTCAAAATTAACCTTAGGCATAAATGAGCTTGTAGCTGACTGATAGTTATAATAATTACTTTCTTTTGTGTGCATAGAGCCTAAATATGATGGACTGCTTCGCATTGTGAGTTCTTCCCAACTCTCTTCTGTATTAGGTGATGGCTCCTTAATTTTGAAGTCATTACTATATAAAATAACCTCATCATCATTATTGGTAAACTTACGTAATTCAGCACGAGCGACTTTTTCTTCTCTCTGCGCAGCTGCATAGCTAGCTTCTGCTATATAATAGTTGGCTTTCACAGTTTCATAATCAGCAATATCAGCTGTACCTGCTTTAAACTTACTTTCTAGTTCATTCAAGCTTTGTTTGTTAGCCTTTAAATTGTATGAGGTATATTCAACATTTTTTATAGCCTTAGCTAAGTTAAAATAAGCATAGCTGGTATCATATAAGAATTGTTGATAATTTGTTCTATAGTCTTGTTGAGCAAATTGAGCTGTTTCTTGAGCTGATTGAAGATCTTTGTAGGCCCCATAATCATACAAAGGTTGCGTCAATGAGACTACACCTTGAATTGAATGAAAATGTCCACCAGCGATATTACTATCAGCCATAGTTTTTTGATCTAGTATATTTGTAGCTTTTATAGATCCTCCAATATCTATGCTAGGTAATAATCTACCTAGTTGAATGGCTGGATCCATCTGTCTAGAGTTTAACTGAAAACCAATAAACTTATATTGTGGTGAATTCTGTATAGACTGCTTTATTGTATCCGTATAATCAGCAACAGTATTAGCTACAGCACTGATACAAAAACCAAAAATTCCCAAAGATATTAATAAATGCCTATACAACTGTTTCAAGACTAAACTCTACTATTTTATAATATTCAAAATATATTGTTCTAAGTCACTTAGAGCCTTATCAATATTGGTAGAGTTATTACCTCCACCTTGAGCCATATCTGGACGACCACCACCTTTACCATCTATATAACCACTAAATTCTTTGGCAATATCACCAGCTTTGATTAATGGTGTGATAGATTTACTAACTCCAATTACAAATTGCACTTTATCAGCATTTATAGTACTTAACACTGAGACTATCTTATCTTTTTTTGACTTATAATCATCAATCTTTTCTCTCAATGTTTTGATATCAACATTTTCTAAATTAGCTATTATCACTTTGATATCACCAATTATGAGCTCTTTAATATCACTATTTGCTCCTGATAACAGATCTTTTTTAAGCTTAGCGATTTCTTTTTCTTGGTTTTTGAGTTGTTCTAACATTAATTGTAATTTGTCTAACAAGTTAGAATCATTAGATTTAGTAATACCTTTTATTGCTATCAGCTTATTTTCGATAGTAAAAGTATGTTTTATAGCTTTATCAGCTGTAACTGCTTCTATTCTTCTAATTCCAGATGCAATGCCTCCCTCTGATACTATCTTAAATAGGCCTATGTCTCCAGTATATGCAACATGAGTTCCTCCACAAAGCTCAATGGAGAAATCTCCGATTGAAATTACTCTAACAATATCTCCATACTTTTCACCAAATAAAGCCTCTGCCCCTAGAGATTTAGCTTTTTCTTGAGATGTTTCTATAGTCGCTACAGGATAATTAGCTCTAATCTGTTGGTTAACTAGCATCTCAATTTGTTCAATCTGACCACGAGAGATAGCCCTCTCATGCGTAAAATCAAATCTTAATTTATTATCATCAACAAGTGAGCCTTTTTGCTCAGCATGATTACCTAAAACGATTTTTAAAGCTTTATGTAATAAATGTGTTGCACTATGATTAGCAGTAGTAGCAAGCCTTCTTGAATCATTAACCCTCGCGGTTATTTCATCATTAGTATGTAATATACCCTTAGATAATCTACCAATATGTAAAATTGCTTCACCAGATTTTTGTACATCTTCAACTATAAATTCAATACCAATGCCTTCCAAAACTCCTCTGTCACCAACCTGACCACCAGATTCAGCATAAAAAGGAGTTTTATCAAGGACAATAACTGCTAATGAATCAGCTTTGATTACATCTACATACTGCCCATCTTGAAATATCTCAAGTACTTTAGCATCTTCAATTAATGTTGAATAACCTCTAAATTCTGACTTTGCTTGTGAATTGATGATACTGTTATAGTCAACATTAAACTTCCCAGCTTCTTTTGATCTTTGTTTTTGCTGTTGCATTTGCTCTTTAAATGCTTCTTCATCAATTTTTAAACCTTTTTCTCTAGCCATATCAACAGTTAAATCTAAGGGAAAACCATAAGTATCATAAAGTCTAAATGCTATCTCTCCAGAAATAGTACCACCTTTTAGACTCGCAATTTCTGCATCAAAAATTTTGATACCATTTTCAATAGTCTTTAGGAACAATTCTTCTTCTTTGATAAGAGTTTTTTCAATAAGCTCTCTCTTATCTATTAACTGTGGATATGCTTCACCCATTTGATTAATAAGCTCTGCCACTAATTTGTAAAAGAATATATCCTTAGCACCAAGCTTATTACCATGACGAATTGCCCTACGAATAATCCTTCTTAGCACATATCCTCTACCTTCATTCAATGGTAAAACTCCATCTGCAATTAAAAAAGCACTTGAACGTATATGATCTGCTACTACTTTTAAAGATGGTGAATTTATATCATCAGCATTAGTCACTTCTTGAGCTTTTCTAATCAGAGCTTGAAATAAATCTATATCGTAATTACTATGAACATCCTGTAATACAGCTGCTATTCTTTCTAAGCCCATACCCGTATCAACAGATGGCCTAGGTAAATCTGTAGTTGTGCCATCAGCATGGCGATTAAATTGCATAAAGACTATATTCCAAATCTCGATATATCTATCTCCATCTTCCTCTGGAGTGCCAGGCAATCCTCCTGGAGCATCTGCACCATGATCATAAAAAATCTCAGTACATGGACCACAAGGACCAGTATCACCCATTGACCAAAAATTATCATTTGAATTTATACGAATAATCCTTTCTTTTGGTAAACCAATATGATTGTGCCATACATTAAATGCTTCATCATCTGTTGCATATATAGTTACCCATAATTTTTCAACGGGTAATCCAATCTCTTTAGTCAAAAATTCCCAAGCAAAGCTGATAACATCTTTTTTGAAATAATCACCAAAACTAAAATTACCTAGCATTTCAAAAAAAGTATGATGTCTAGCTGTATAACCTACATTGTCCAAATCATTATGCTTACCACCAGCTCTAAGACACTTTTGAACTGTAACAGCTCTAGAAAAATTTCTTTTCTCTAAACCTAAAAAAACATCCTTAAATTGCACCATTCCAGCATTCGTAAATAATAAAGTGTCATCACCAAATGGTATTAAAGATGAGCTTGGTTGATGCGAGTGGCTTTTAGACTCAAAATAGCTTATAAATTTATTACGTAACTCTTTAGTAGAAATCATAGTTTACCTTATAGTAGATAGCGCTACAGATATTTAAATTAAATTCAAAACAGCTAGTATTATAAACCATTTTAGTAAACAAAATAAACTCTACCAATCGCATTTGAATATAAATAAGTATATAATCGTAAATAAGTTGTTGATTTTGTGTAAGTTTTAAAATGAAAAAAAAGATATTTATCTTTTCAGTAATTATCGGTGTAGTAGCAGCAGTATCTAGTATTGCGTATTATTTCCACTACCAGTCTGAACTTGAAGAAAAAGCAGCTGAAGCAGCCGCAAAAGAAGCGGAAATGCCAAAACCTCATGACTACTGTTTAATCACGTATTTAGAATCTTTTGATGATGGTAAAACATGGCACAAGACTAATGTAACAACGGGCAAAAAGCCTATGTTCAAAGCACAATGCTGGAAAAAGTATATCCAAATTCTAGATGGTTTCTCAGCAAGTATCGATAAAAATGGCCAATGGTGTAACAAAATTGATGACAATAAAATAATAGCTCATCCCGCTATGTACTTCTCAGATCAACCTTTTGAGTCTAAAGATGACTTAGCACCGAAAGTAGATACTCCAAACGAATCATTACAAGACGATAAAACTAGTTAATTCTACTTTGATAAACCTTCATAATAACGTTTAAAAATCTTGTTAGAAAATTTATTATCCTCAATATTGATATTGTTAATTGTCTCTAAATGATTTTGACAGTCTATTAAATTGCCTTCGTATAAGAATCTCAAGCTATTTTTACATTTCAAATCTTTTGGGTAGGTATTTTTTTTGATCTCATACCATGATGATAAACGATTAATATCATCTGAAGATACGATGAACAAATGTTTCTTAACTCGTGTAATAGCAACGTAGAATAATCTCCGCTCCTCTTCGATTGTTTCATCACAAGCCTTAGAATTTTTTTCACCGAAAAAGCCTCCTTCTGTAGCATCATGTACAACAACATAATCCCACTCTAAACCTTTGGCTCTATGCATTGACATGATCTGGATCTGATTTGGATCATTTTCACCCTGCTGATTTGATTTTATGTATAGCTCATATAAAAGTTCGATAAATTCTGATAATGAACTTTTCTTACCTTTAGCAAAACTACTCATTCCATCTATAATTTGTAATTTAGATTTGCTTGAGTGCGTCTCTCCAGAGACTTTAGAAATTTGTTTTTTGAGATCTAGAGTTTCTAATATAAAACTTATCGCTCTTTCTGACTTTTTAATCCGAGTATTATTAAAAATAGCTCTCCAACTAGCTGATACTGCTAATATATTTTTTTCTTTAAATGACTTATCAACTGTTTTGGTCAATTCTGAAATTATATTCATGCTAGCTGAAATATCTTGAGCTATTTTATTTGCCAAATTTTGTTTAACATTTTTTTTGAGATATAGTGATGGATAATCAAGCATTGCTTTTATAAACTCAACTCGTTGTTCAATACTATGTTTAGCAAATCCTTGACTCTTATTAAATAGCATCAAATATCCATATATAGCTTTAAATAGATTTTCACTAAAAATATTCTTATCGGCTACCACATTATAAGCTAGATCGTGATACAAACAACTCAATTCAAATACAGTTGTTGAGTTATATTTACGTACAAGAATAGCTATATCACTGGCTTTTACACCACTATTGATCAATGCTTTAAGTTTAAGAACTACTTTATCACTACTATCAAGAATACTAATATCCGTTGTTTTATCTAGTTTAGGGTATGTAATACATAGATTATCATGGCGTTTTTTATTATTAGTAATAATATTATTGGCCATCAAAGATACTAAGTCACCATATCTAAAAGTATAAGAAAGGCTGTATTGTCTTACATTTTTAAAATCTTTTTTGAAACCCTCTAACATATAATATGGGGTGGAGCCACGCCATTGGTATATTGTCTGATCAACATCTCCTACAGCCATAACATAAGTATTTTGTCCAACTAAGCACTTCAAAAAAAACTGTTGTGCCTGATTAATATCCTGATACTCATCTATAATTATATAAGAATACAAGTTACTTGCTTGAGCTATGCTATTTTTATCTTTTTCAAAAAGCTTTGCAGGAAGATAAATCATATCATCATAAGTTATAGCTTTTTGATGTTCACATTCTTTGCTAAACTCTAAAAATACTTTATCTAAAAGCGTCATCTCTTTAGCATTAAGTTCACTGAGTTTTTTGTTAGTAAGAGATAAGTCTGATTTTAATAATGAAATATATTCTTTAAATGTTTCAACCCTTTCGTTATCAATATCTTTAGTTATTTTAAATTCTTTTTGATATAATTTAAGTAGCTTTGAAATAATTACATCTATTTCATACTCTTTAAGAATCTTATCTGCCTTAACAAATCCTGCTTTTGCAAAAGCTTGTAAGAAACTATTTCCTAATGAATGCATTGTTCTTACGTTAACTAACTTTGCAATATCGACTTTAATAACTTTTCTAAGTCTTTCTGCAAAATCAAGTTGAGCTGATTTGTTATACATTAAAACCAATATTTTATTTGGAGGAACTTTGTTATTGATTAGATATTCAATTCTTGCTATCAAAGTTTGAGTTTTTCCACTCCCGGCGACCGCAGAAACTAAAGCATGTTTATCCAAATCATGATTTATAATTTTTTGTTGTTCAGCTGTATACTGCATCTAAGAATTTTGTTATTTATTTTTCTGGTGAATCTTTAGTAAATAATCGTTTAACAAGATACACTAATGTTAAGGCTGCTTGTTTAACTATATTAGCTAATATTTTAACAATTTCTAGAATAGTTACTCCTAAATATTTAAAGTACGTAAATATATTTACTTTAGTTTTTTATCCTTGATAAATTTTAAAGGCGCAAATACAAATAATAATAGTGCAATCATTACAATATAAGAAAATATAGATCTTAATGTCTGCTCATACCATTGAGCAAATCTATAAAATTATAAAATAAAACCAAAACTATCACAGTCAAAATAACTAGAAGTATAAATAGAAATAAATTTTTTCTTCATCTTTGCATCTCTGAAACTATTTGCTTATATAATGATAGCATTATTTAAGCTAACTTATGTTATAATATTAGTCCAAATTTATGAAACAATAAATTAAAATAATTCATGACGACTGATCAAAGACTACAAATCATTCTAGAAGCTTTAGATAACTTAAAAGGTCAAGACATTCAATCTATTAGCGTTAAGCATCTTACTGATATGATGGATAAAATAGTGATTACAACAGCATCATCTACTACTCATGCTAAATCACTTGCAAGAAATCTAGAACAAGAACTTAAAGATAACAAAATTACAATACTAGGTATTGAAGGCGATAATAAATCTGACTGGGTTTTAGTTGATATCGGTGATATTGTTATACATATAATGCTTGAAGAAACTAGGGAACTTTATGCACTAGAAAAACTTTGGGGTATCAAGCGCAAAGAAGACTAATAATGAAGCTAAAGCTTTCTGCAATGCAGTGGCAAGAAGTACAAAAATTTGCTACTGATAGCCTCGGTTTATCATCCATATCTAAAGCTGACTGCGATTTATCTGAATATATTCCTTACTATAATAAATGGATAGAAAATAACTATCATGCTGATCTTGAGTACATGGTAAAACATGGCTCAAAAAGATTTATCCCAAATGAATTGGTACCTGGCACTAATAGCGTAATTGTTGCTACATTAAACTACCTTAACAGACCTATAACTATCAAAAATGAAGTTAAAAGATTAAAATCTTCAACAGATATAGCAGATATATCTATATATGCTCATGGTAGAGATTATCACAAAGTAATGAAAAAAACTTCAACGATTAGGTGAGTACATAAATGAAATTATAGGCGATCATCAATTCATAGTTTTTACAGATAGTGCTCCAGTACTTGAGCGTCCGCTAGCTGAAAAAGCAGGATTGGGCTGGCAAGGCAAAAACTCTATGCTTATGAATAAATTACAAGGCTCATTCTTCTTTATTGGTGTAATTTATAGTAATCTTGATTTATTAGACTTACCTGACTTGCTAAAGTCATCAAGATTCTTGTGGTAAATGTCAAGCATGTATCAAACTATGTCAAACTAGAGCAATTCAGCATGATAAAATGATTAATTTACGAAAATGTATCTCGTATCTAACAATAGAAAACAGAGGATCTATACCTCTAGAGCTCCGAGATAAAATTGGTACAAGAATATATGGTTGTGATGACTGTCAGTTAGTTTGTCCATTTAACAATAATACTCCAGTAACTACTGAAAAAGACTTCCAACAACGAGATTTCCTGATCAGCAAACCTCTTCTTGAACTATTTTCATGGTCTAGAAATAATTTTGATAAATATACTCAAGGTTCTGCAATTAGGAGAATTGGTTATGGTGCTTGGATAAGAAATATAGCCATCGGTATCAGAAATTCACCATATAAACAAGAAAATATACTAGCATTAGAAAATAAGAAAAACGAATTTCTTGATAAAGAAATTGTATTAGAACATATAATATGTGCGTTAAACAAACAAATTAATCTAAGTAAAATAGATAAATGATTGTGATTTAGTGCAGGTTTGTTAGAATAACTTAGGATAGACATTTCCAAACTAAAGGAGAAATTAAATAATGAAACTAACTAAAACTATATTTTTAGCGCCATTAGTTGCTGGCTCACTTATGACTGGCGCTTTCGCAGCGACAGATAATCAAGATGATCTTAGCTACTCAGTTGGCTACACTATGGGGCAAGCTTTAAAAACTCAAATGGATCAAAACAACATAACGACAGATAACCAAGAAGTCGTTAGTGGTCTAACAGATGGAATATCTGGTAGCAAGTCTAAACTTACTCCAGATCAAATGCAAAATGCAATGTTACAATTTCAACAACAAGCAGTAGCTGCTCAAAAGAAATAATTAAAGGAGCTAATTATAATGACTAAAAAGAAATTATTGAAGGCTTTGGCCGTTGCTGCAATTGCAACAAGTTTGGTTGCATGTTCAGATAGTACATCAAGTAAAGATAAAGCAACTACTGAGGCTACTACTAATTCTGGATCTTCTGTAGCTACTGTGGCTCCAGCCGTATCAAGTACTGATGATACTGTGACAAAGAATGCTAGCTATACTATTGGTTATGGTATGGGTGCAACTATCGAAGCGGATAAAAACGTAAAATCTTACAACCTAAACAATAATAAAATAGTTGAAGGTTTTTCTGATGCTTTAAATGCAAAGAAGCTGGCTATATCTCCTGAAGAAATAGCGAAAAATATGGATACTCTACGTAATAAAGTACAACAAAAAATGAGTGAAGAAAGAGTTTCTAGCTTCCTAAAAGTTAAAGATAGTATTTATGGCTCTGATCTTACACCTAAATCTGATATAAAAGATCCTGAAGTAATTATATATGAGTTCTTTGATTATCAATGTATGTACTGCTCTAAACTTGCTCCACAAATCGAAAAAGTAATGCAAGATAACAGTAATGTACAAGTAGTTTTTGCAGAATTCCCTATATTTGGTGAAAGAGCTCCTACTTCTGAATATGCTGCTGAAGTAGGTACTGCAATATATAAACTATATGGTGCAGATGCTTATGTTAAGTATCATAATGGTATCTTCGCTACAGGTGAGGATGAAGGTAAACTAAAAGATTCAACTATCGACAAAGTTGCTGTTCAATCTGGTGCTGATTTAACTAAAGTTAAAAAAGCTATCAAAGATGATAGAATTGCAAATCATCTAAAAGATACGTTAAAACTAGGTTTTGAAAGTCTAGGTATTCAAGGTACTCCATTCTTGGTAATTGCTCCAGCTGTCAATTCTAATGCTGATAATACAACTGTGATAGGTGGTTACACAGATGCTGATAATATTCAATCTGCGATAGATAAAGCTAAAACAGCTCCAAAAACTGTAGCTACTACAGACAACACTACAGCAGTTACAACTCCTACAGCTACAGCAAATGATACTCAAGCTCAATCAAACGTAACAGAAGCTCTAGTAACAGATTCTGGTAGTTCAGTAACGGCGGATCAATCTAATGGTCAAGATGATGACGTTGAAGCATAATTAATCATACTTGTTCTTTATATTACTTTTACTCTTATGATGATATTTAACTGCTAAATATTATTGGCTTTATCTGTTAAAATATATCATCAAAATTAATCATAATAATTCTTATGTATAAAATTAGAAAGGGTAGTAAATATCTTGTTTTCTTTGTCGTAATCTTTGTCGCTCTTCCACCCTTTGCTATAGATGCTTATATTCCTGCTTTTGGTAATATCTTAGTTTCTTTAATGTTGATGTAAATAAGCTTACTATTACTATATCTACATACCTCATAGGCTTTGGCGTAGGTATGTTTTTTTGGGATGCATTATCAGATAGTTTTGGTCGTAAGAAAATACTTATTATTGGTATGCTTATTTATATTGTGAGTACTATCTTATGTTCATTTACACATAGTTTTGATACCTTAATATTTATGAGATTCTTACAAGGTCTTGGAGACTCTCCAGCATCGGTTGCTGCTATGGCTATACTAAAAGACTGCTATAGAGGTCAAAAGTTAGTAAAAACTGTAGCAACAATGGTAATGATATTTATGATTGCTCCTATAATAGGTAGTATCATTATTTACACAACTGGCAGGTGGCAAGATATTTTCCATTTCCTAACTATCTACGGAATTATTTTGTTGGTTATTACAATAATTATGTCAGAAACTCATCCTATACATAAGCGCTCTAAGAGCTTAGCTAGAAGTTTTATGGTATATATTATTCACGTAGCTAACTTACCATTTGTTGTTGGAACTCTGACAGGAGCTTTATGTTTTGGTGCATTGTTTAGTTTTATTAGCACATCATCAAATCTGATTATTGAATATTATCATCTTAGGTATACTCAATACTGTATATTATTTGCATTAAATATGTTTGGTATAATCTTTGCGGGTAATTTTATCAAGAAAAAACAGACAGGCACAATCAAAAGGTCTTATTTTTGTTGGTTACTACTTAGCTATAATAGTAATATTACTTAATATATTGAACTCGTATTTTTTAAATAATATTTATATTTTTATTATATTAAATGCTCTAGCAACAGGTTGTTTGCTCTAGTAAATATCATAACCACATCAAAAGCTCTTGATATTCTTAAAGAAGGCTATGCTGCTGGTAATGCGATAATTAGACTTGTTAAGTTCATAGTTGCTGCATTGGCAGGTTTTCTCTTAAGTTTTCTATCAGTATCAAAACTAATGGTTGGTATCCCTGCTCAACAATTAGCATTTATAGTAATTTCAATTGTCATATTTATGAGTATTAAAAATAGACTTTTTGCGAATTAAAGATGTAGTGTAACAGTTTATTTAAAATATTTTTTTACGAGTATGGCAGTACGGTAATGTTCCTTTCTTCATATAATAATCTAGGTGATAATCTTCAGCTACATAATAAGGTTTAACCACTCTTATATCTGTTATTACCTTGTAGCCTTTATTAAGTTCATATTTGATATTTTCTGCAATGTGCTTTTGCTTATCATTATAATAAAATATGGCTGATTTATATTGCTCTCCGATATCTGGACCTTGGCCATCAACTTGCTCAAAATCATGTATCTCAAAGAAATACTTTAAAACTTCTTCTAAAGATATTTTTTTCTTCTCAAAAATTATTCTAACAACTTCTAAATATCCAGTATTCCCTGCACAAACTTTTTTATAATCAGGATTTGGTTGATCCCCACCACAATATCCAGACTCTGCAAATACAACTCCATCAAGTTTTTTCATGTAATATTCTACACCCCAGAAACATCCTGCAGCTACAATAATTTCTTCGGTTTCACTTAAGCTCTCTACTGGTACAAAATCTACAGATGCCGAATTAACACAATAACGTGTATTTAGTTTAGTATATCCTTCACCATGAAATATATGACCAAGATGTCCATCACAATTATTACACAGAATTTCTGTCCTTCTGCCATCAGCATCAGGTAATTGTTTTACATTATTATCAATATGAATATTATAGCTTGGCCAACCGCATGTTGAAATAAATTTACTGTCAGCCTTGAATAACGGTGTACCACAATTACGACAGATATATGTACCTTTTTGATCTAAATCATTGTATCTACCTGTAAAAGGACGCTCTGTATCTTTGTTAATTATTATCTCATACTGATGTGGTGTTAGGCTTTTCGTTTTTAACATTGCAATACCCCTAGCTATTAAATATTGTTAATAATTATCATATAAACTCAAAAAAAATGTATATTCTAATCTACAATATTTATATGATATTTAAAGTTATTTTTTAGCATAAATACAAAAGGAGTTTGTATGAGTTGTAATATAAAAAATAAAGACTATATTTCTCTTGGTGTTTTTATAATAGTCATCTTAGGTACAGGGATGATTTCAGGAGCTCTAACATCAGCAAATATTTTGACTTTGTTTGCAAACTTAGAACATCCTTTTTTTGCTCCGCCTAATTGGATATTGCTCCAGTTTGGACAATTTTATATATTATGATTGCAATATCTGGATAGCTAGTATTCAAACAAAAGCTCTTAGACAAAAAGTATTTATGATCTATGCAATACAGCTAGGTTTAAACTTCTTATGGAGCTTTTTATTTTTTTGTTGACAAAATATTAGTTTGGCTTTTTTAGAAATGTCAATTTTATGGATATTTATCGCATGAAATCTTAAAATATTTATGGATATAAACAAAGTTGCTGGATATTTGCTCATACAATATTTTTTATGGGTAGGTTTTGCATGGATACTTAATCTTAACTATGTGATGCTCAATTAAGAATATCCTTATCTGCAACGACTAGATGCGAGTAATGCAAATGTTTATCATACTGATTAACGATATCAGCAATGACTTGATCTTTTGAGTATCCCATAATGTCATAATACTGACCTCCATGACTTAAAAGTACCTCTATACCCTATTATAGTTACCTAATTTTGACTGATAAGTTCTTAACATCACACTATATATAAAATCTTCATTACCTTCTATTGAAATACTTAATTGTATATGATCATGGTCTCTAATCACTTCTGTATTAATGCCATTTTTTTCCATTTCATCTACAACTTCTATTAAAGCTATTGTGACATCCTTTTGTAAAAACTCTATAGCCTGATCTTTCGATGGTTTATGAGCAATTGCTTCTAATTTTTTTTGCCAAGATGTATTTGCTTTTGCAAATTGAACAACAGTTGAATGTGTCTCAATACTTTTAAGCCTTAGATAATCTAATCTTAAAGATTTGATTAGTGAAACACACATCAAAAATAAAATAAACAACAATGGAAAAGCACTAATTATAGTCGCAGATTGTAAAGCTTGTAGTCCCTCTGCTAAAATTAATGATATTGCAAGCAAACCGCTAAGTACAGACCAAGCTTCTACTCCCCAGTGAAAGAATGTTGTATTCATAGCCTCTTTAACAAGCACTAATTCATCTGAAGATACATTAGGAGGTGCTAAAAAATGTTTTAGAGGCTCAGCTACTCCATAAAACATTAAACCAATTCCCATGCCTGCTGCAAATAACATAGCAAACCATAAAATATTAGGGTATTCAGGTAAGTCGTGTTCTTGTCCTAACTTGATATCACTAAAGCGGCTAAACATTAGAATCAAACATAAACATAAAAAAACACTCATTGCCAATATATAAGCCCAACCAAATTTCTCTAGAATTAAATTTTGTAGATATTGGATATGACTAGCAAATTGATTTGGATAAAAAATTCCCGACAACGAAAGAATGATGGCTAAAATAATAGCAGGATAAAAAACAGGTGCATAAGCACCTTTTTCACGTTGCATAATATTACTCTTGTTTAAATAATAGTTGTATTACCTTAACATTTATAACTACCTATATCAAAAATACATACCATAACTATTTAATCTGATTAGTAAAAAACATACAATATCTAGCAAAATATTACAGCTAATAGCTTAATGAAAAATCTAAGTCAAAAACTACTCAAAGAAATAAAGAAGCTTCGCTCACCTCAAGGTAGAAAAAAATCTATCTACTATATTATAGAAGGGCTAAGATGCTGTGATGAAGCTCTATCAAGACTACCTCGTGAATATATAATCTCAATACTTACAACAGATAATTCTGATAGCGTAGATTATCCTATAGATAAAAAATACACTCTCTCTGAAAAAGATTTTAATGAACTAGCACAAACACAAAATTCTCAAGGAGTGTTAATCTTAGCCAAGAAAAAAGATACCTCATCTGATTTTGAATTTAAAGATGATTTCACTTTAGTACTAGATAGAATACAAGACCCTGGTAATATTGGCACTATATTGAGAACTGCTATAGCAGTTGGCTTAACAGAAATATTACTTATAGATGGCACTGTAGATCCTTTTAACCCAAAAGCCATAAGAGCAGGTATGGGTGCACAATTTAGTCTGAAATTCAGATATTTTGAAAATTTAAGTGCTGTAAGAAATTATCCTATACTAAAAGAACGAAGAATTTGGCTAACGACTTCTCATGAGGGAGTTTCTTGTTACTCTGAAGAATTTAAGTTGAATAATAGTATCTTAGTCTTTGGAGAAGAAGCCAATGGTATAGAAGACTTTTCAGCAGGTGAAAAAACAATGATTCCTACTCTAAGTAATATTGAATCTTTAAATGTGGCTCAAGCTGCTACGATATATTTATTTGAAGGCCTAAGACAAAAGATGCTAAAATAAATATACAAATCGAAAGAGGAGAAGTACCATGAGCAAATGTAAAACACATCAAAATCATGATCATGAACACAAAGATGGCTGTGGCCACACAAAAATTAAACATGGTGATCATTACGACTACATACATGATAGTCATCTTCATCATGAGCATAGTGGTCACTATGATGAACATAAGTTAGAAGTAACAGAAAAAAATATAGAGGGCTGTCATCCAATTAAAGAAGATTGTTCTGGACATACTCATGGACCTAATTGTGGTCATGAAGCCGTACCACATGGTAACCACATAGATTATATTGTTGATGGTAAATTACACCACCCTCATGGTGATCATTGTGATGATCATGGACCAGTAGAAGTTATTACAAATAATAAAAAATAGTTTAAATGCCCTTTTTAAATTAAGCTCTCAATATTAGCAATCTCGAAATCATTATACTCATCAAATATTTCAACTAGTTCTGCAGGAATCCTTGCAGGCCGCCCTTTTTGAGTATTTACCATTACCCATATAGTATCTGCTTTACATAAGAGGGTTTTATCTGACTTTCTGTAAATGTGGTATTTTCTAAACGTTGAGATCTTTGTCATGCTCTCTACCCAAGTTATTACCACAATATCATCACCTAAAAAACCTTGAGCTAAATACTCGATAGTATGCTTCTTTACGAACCATGTCAGACCATGAGCCTCTGTAACATCAAATACGCCATTAGCCTTTACATGAGCAATTGCAATATCTTGCATCCATTGTAAATATACTATGTTATTTAAATGATTATTAGGATCGATATGCTCAGGTAAAACTTTTGTTTCATAAACAAAATATTTTAATTGGTCTTTCATTTTTTACCTAAAAAATTTACTAAATCACTATAGCCACCAATTCGCTTTCCATCGATAAAGATCAAAGGTGTAGTTTCTAAATTATACTTTTCTTTAAAAGTATCTGTTTCAGCTCTAGTCTTTAAAATGTGATCTTCAAAACACCAACCTTTTTCCTCGAAAAGTGCCTTTGCTTTTAAACCATATGGACAAGTTTTTTCTGGTGTTACCATTCTGTATAGGACTATATTTTTAAATTGATTTGTCATTTTTTTATAACTCTGAATACTGTATATTTGATAACGTAAAGTATACCACCTAGAAATATAAACTCATATATAAAAAAGGGATAAGTTATGTGTACAAATGTTTTTATAAATAAAAATGAATATAAAATCGAAGCAAGATCTATGGATTTTCCAATTAATATCGCTTTTGAAAATGGCTGGGATTACGTGGGGGTTGAGAATACTACAAATGTAATAATTGATGCAGACAAAATTCCTACAAATCAACTTGCAAATAGGAAAAATAAATATGGCTATTTTGGCAGATTTGGCTTTGACAGATCTATTTCTGACGGATTAAATACACAAGGATTATCATTTAGCGTGTTATATCTAGATATAACACAGTATCCTAAATACGATCCTAAAGATACACGCCCTGTCCTTGCGATATATGATATTGGTAACTTCCAATTAACAATGGCAAAAGATGTACCTGAGGCTCTTAAACTGATATCTGAATATCAACTCGTAAATAGTACAATCGAACTAAAACCTGGTGTTTTTGTCAAAAATATTCCTTTACATATCTCGCTTAGAGATTCTCTGGGTAATAGTGCTGTGATCGAATTTCTTAATGGTGAAATTTATATATACGAAAATACTGGTAATGTCTTAACCAATGCTCCTAGCTATAATTGGCATTTAGAAAATATCAAAGAATACCGATCGCTACTTAAGCCTTTTGAAGATTCTAACCAAACTTTTGCTGGTAAATTTATAAATTATGATGAAACTGTGAAAAGCTCACGACCAGAGGTTGCCAACTAATTGGTATGCCCGGAGACTTTAGCTCTACATCTCGCTTTGTGAAAGCCTATACGTTATTTGAACTTATGCTTGAACCAAGATCAAATAGAGAGGCTATTTATCATGCTACATCTATTATAGCTAATGTTTCTGTTCTACCTTATGAAAAGTCTATGACCCTTTGGACTACTATCAAAGATCTAAAGAATCTAACCGTGGCTTATAAAGATAATGCCGCATATCAAGGAACTGGATCTGTTGGTGTGTATGTTATGAGTATAGATACTGGTTATGTTACTTATGATCTGAAGGCTATGAATTTCACAGATATCCCACCACAAGTACAAGGTAGAGGAAAAAAACCAACTCCAAAAGAAAATATCAAACAAATTATTGAAATGTCTGAAGTTGTTGGTTTACAAAGACAGTAAAAATAAGACCTAATTTTCTTTTTGCTTCATTTTAATAGGCATGTGATTACAAAATGGCTCTTCTGCAAGATAGCTACCATGAATATTATAAGCTCTAGCTCTACAGCCACCACATATTTTGATGAGCTCACATGAGCCACACTTACCTTCATAAGCGCTAAAATCAGGCATATCATGCATTACATCACTGTTTTGCCAAATATCTGCAAATGATTTTTCTTTAATATTTCCTGCACTAACAGGTAGATAGCTGCATGGATAAACATTACCATCAACATCTAGCAGACATATACTTTGCCCAGCTATACAACCTTTACCACCACCAGTACCAAAGCTAAGAGCTCTTGAGCGAACTTTTGCTCCATCTTCTTTATTACGCTCGAAACAAATACGATAATAATGTGGCGCACACGTTGGACGCACAAGCATATCTTGCTCATCAGCTTCCATATCATAGTGCCAATTTAGGATATCTTGATAATCATCAATATCTATCAACTCTTGCATAAGCTCTTCACTACGTCCTGTTGGTACTATCATAAACAAATACCATGCTGTAGCTTCAAGAGATTTTGCTAGTTTATATACATCTTTGATCTCGTGTTGATTACGTTTGGTAAATGATGAGTTTATCAAGAATGGTACACTATGTTTCTTAAATAGTTTTGCAGCATTTATGGTTGCTTCAAAGGCACCTTTTTGGCTACGAAAATCATCATGCGTCTCAGCTGTAGCACCATCTATACTCAAAGATACTATACTTATGCTTGAGTTTTTGATTTTCTCACAAATCTCATCAGTAACTAATGAGCCATTGGTAGCTAAAGCCATACGTAGACCTTTACTAGCACCATATTTCAGCTAGTTCAAAAATATCTGTCCGTAAAAGAGGTTCTCCTCCAGAGAGTACTAATACAGGTTTAGCAAACTCCACTATGTTATCAATGATTCTAAAGCCTTCCTCAGTTGAGAAATCTGGATGTCCTATTACTTCACATTCCGAAGATAAACGGCAATGCACACACTTAAGGTTACAACGTCTAGTTGTCTCCCATGCCATCCATTTAAGTTGATGTTTCACTATATTTGCCAATTTAGACATTATTGAATATTATATCAAATAAAAGACACCTCTAGAAAAACAAATTTTAGTACTATAATATATGTTACAGTGTTAATACATAACTTAAGAATTATGAAATTAAAAAAAGTTTTATTTGCTTTCTCAATTGCTATCTGTTGCATCAATTTGAATAGCTGTATATTAAAACTTCCTTTCCAAATTGTAGATGATGTTTTTCATGATATTACTCCTTTTTAATCTAAACCTAGAATCACAGATCACCTCTATTAAAACACCCATAGATTATTAATTTTTGTTAATATCTATACTATAACTCTAGTATATTCAGCGAATAAATGTAATATTTACCATGCTTAGCTTACAAAGCTGATATTGTCAATTTATAGAAAATACAGGAGAAATGTCAATGTTAAAAAAGTTGCTATTGCTACAAGTATATTAGTCAGTGGTCTAGTTTATACTGCTCCTTCACCAGATTTTGCCAAAGTAGAAGAGCAACTAGTTAAAAATGATAACTACTCTGGTCACTTCATCCAATCACGCAAAATTCAAGGATTAGATAAGCCTATTCTTGCATCTGGTGAATTTGAGCTACCTAAGAAAAAAGGACTAGAATGGAATCAAGAGAAGCCATTTAAATCTTCTCTAAAAGCAACAAAAGATACTATTACAATCAAGACAGCAGATAGCCCTAAATATGTATTTGGTGAAGAAGATAGTCCAATGGTATTCTCATTCACTAAAATATTCTTATCCATATTAGAGGGTGATTCAAAAGTAATTTATGATAATTTTAACACTAAATTTAGTGGTACTACGAATAATTGGACATTAGTACTGACTCCAAAAACTGAATTACTATCAAAAGCTCTTAAAGAAGTAACTCTAAAAGGTGGTGAAACTATAACTTATGTAGAAGTAGTTGATGCTCAAAATAATGTTATGGATATCCAGTTTAGTGATATAGAAATCGATTCTTAATTATAATTTCATGTCTATAACTAAATTTTCTCTTAGTTTCATCTTATACTCTGTATTTGCACTTGTTTTTAGTTTTGGTATGTCAAATACCATAAATAACAAGAGCTCATCTAAAATTATCAAAGAATTAGCTAATATTTCTCTAAATATTGCTAGCTCTAACTATAATGTTTTTATCAAAAATCTAATCAACGCCTACCCGTAGTTATAGTAGTACATGGTTTCTCAAGATCAAAAGATAATATGTTTGGTTGGGGGAATTTCCTAGCTAGCCATGGATATTTTGTAGTAGTGCCTAATCTACCATTTTGGGCTAATCATAGTAAAAATGCTGAATTTATATCTGAGCTAATAAACTATATCTATAGCAATAGCGATTATACGAGCACTATAAATAATGATCTCGCTTTGGTTGGTTTCTCTGCTGGAGAATTAGCTACTTTGATAGCGACATCAGAGAATACTAAGGTCAAACTTTGGATAGGATTAGACCCTGTAGATGTAGGCAATTTTGGCTCTCAAGCTGCAAAGAATATAAACTGCCCTACCTATATAATAGCTGCACTAGCAAGCGCATATAATGCCAATAATAACTACAAAGATTTCATAATAAGTCTAAAAGATAATACTCTTATCAAAATTAATGGGGCTGTCCATGTCGATGCTGAATGACCAACTAGTAGATTCGCTGAGTTGTTCTGTGGTAGATACACACAGCAAAAAAGAGAAAGATTTCATGATGATGTGTTGAGGATTTTGAATAAGAGTTTTAAAAATGACTTATTGACAACTAATAATTATTCAAAATAATACTAATCTCCTCAGCCGCTCTACTAGGAAATATTCTAACATAGCCACCTAGCTAAACCATGTATATATGCTGCTAACATGCTTGCTGATAGAGTATCCAAACCTTGAGCTAAAAATGCTCCTATGATTCCAGATAATACATCTCCTTACCCTGCTATTGCCATGCCTTGATTTCCTGTAGCATTTATATAGATTTCATCATCTTTACAAATTAGACTACCAGCTCCTTTTAGTACTACTATGGAGTTATATTTTTTAGCTAAAGCTCTAACTGCAACAAATCTATCATCTTGGACTTCTTTGGTGGTGCAACCAAGTAGTCTTGCTGCTTCTGCAGGATGTGGAGTTATTATTTTATTTTCTAAATTAATAAACTTTTCTCTAATTTGCTGATTTGTTGAGATTATATTTAAAGCATCTGCATCAAAAATTGCAAGTTGAGTTAAATTATCAATTATTAACTCTAAGACTTGTTTAGATTCATCAGTTATATCAAAACCAACCCCTACCGCTAGAGCTGAGAAAGTATTTAGATTTTTAGAAATATCTCCTAGGAATTTTGTCATTAGTTCAGGCATAGACATATCAGCACGGAAGTCTTTATCTAGAGATATCATTGAGATCTTACCACAGCCACTATATAGCGAACTTTTCCCAGCTAATTGTAAAGCCCCATTCATACCAACATTACCACCAATTATAGCTAGATTGCCATAAGTACCTTTATTAGTATTTTTCTTTTTTCTGATAATATTGTCTATATTTATATCTTGAATATCATTTTTATAAACTTGATACTCTGATTGAGTAATCTTGATATTTTGATTATCAATCAGCTCTTTAACAGTTACTTTGCCAGCATAATCAAGACCATCACTTGTATGTAGCCCTTGCTTATCTGCTAAGAATGTAATTGTCTCATTGGCTTGGATAGCTTCACTATATACTTTAGCATTAAAAGCGCCTAATCCACTTGGTACATCTATAGCTAATGTGTATTTTGAATTTTGATTTATAACTTTAACAAGTTCTAAAATATCTCCTTTTAAATCTCTATCTAGCCCTATGCCAAATATTCCATCTATTACAACATCATAATTATTAATATCCAGCAATTTATCTAAAGGAGCCTTTAACTTTGAAAACTCTTGATAATAACTTTAGTTATCTAGATTACCTTTTGGAAAAACTCGATAAACATCAACATTATATCCTAAATTAAACAACTTGATAGCTACAACAATTCCATCACTGCCATTATTACCTGAGCCTACAATTACTAATACTTTATTCTGTTTATCAAATTTAGCACTAATAAGTTTAACAATTTCATCTGAAGCATTCTCGATTAGGTTTAATCCTTGAGAAATAGCATACTCTTCAATTTCACGGTTTTGTTTTTCTGTTAAGAAATACACTTTTTAAAATCCTAAAAATTACTAAGTCTGTAAATATGATAAGCGAAAGATAAGACATTTGATATCATAAAATATCTTTAGGGATAAGTTAAAAATCTCAACGCTGAACTGCTTGTACACTATCAGTTGGTCCTATATTAAAACAAACTTTTGCAGTAGTTGCATATTGATGAACTACGTTGACTAATTTTTCAAATAAGTAAAAACAATCATAATCCTTACGTACACCTACACCTATTAGGACAATATCAACGACTTTGATGATGGAATATTTTTTACAATTTGACATAGTTTATTAACTGCTATATCAATGCTTACAAATGTTGTTGGTAAATCAACGGCTATAATCTCATCATAGCCATCTTTCAAAAAATTAGCTAAAGATGACATGTCTTTACTCATTATTATATATATTACTTAGAGATTAAAACCGAAACCCTTTAGATTATCTTTTAGGATAATATCAGGTTCATTAAACGTAATATAATTACTATATAAATCTTTAGCTACCCAGTCTAAAGGATCAAGATCAGCTACTGTAATACTGTCTGCTAGTTTCTTAATTTTTTGAGCTTCTAAAATACCGCCTGTTTTTGCAAGTTTAATATTAATCATATTACATGCTTGCTCATCTATAACTCACTCTGCATCTTTAGCATCAAATACTGACTCATCTGCCACCACAGGAATATTACTAAATTTTGTAATCTCAGCCATTGCTTTTATATCGTAATATTTGACTAGTTGCTCTATTATCTCTACATTTAAACTATATTTGTTTATCTCCTCGATAAACTGCTTTGTTTGCGCTTTATTCCAACCTTGATTAGCATCAAACCTAAATTTAATGTTTTTACTAAACTCATTATCAAGAGCTTTCAGCAACTCGATATGTCTATTAAAATCAGCTCCTGTTTAAACCTTAATAGCAGTAAAATTAGCTTCTACACCATTTTGAATATTTTGTATAGTTTCTGCAATACTACCACAACTTATAGAAACATCTGTTTCAATGATATTTTTTTTGCACCAAGTAATTTAGCTACAGATATATTTTGCTCTTTAGCTAATAAATCATGATACGCCAAATCTATAGCCATTTTTGCAGCAGAGTTAAACATAACTTTTTTAAAAGCTAGTTCTAAAGTTTGTTTATAATCAGATAAATCTGAGCCAAGTATCATTGGGCAAATATTTTACTAATAATAATATATTGAATACCCTGCAGCGTATCCCCAGTAATTGCTGTGGTTGCTGGAGCTACACCATAACCTTTAACTCCATTATCTGAAGTTAACTCAACTGCTAAAGAATCAATATGGTTTATACTTCGTACAGCTGTTATAAATGTTCTCTTAAGAGGTATTTTAATAATAGATGTTTTTATCTCAATTATCTTACTCATACTGCAAATCCTGAAAGTATCTTAGCTACGATTAATCCACCTTGGGTACCAATCAAAAACCCAAATAAAGCCATAACAACTGCGATAGATACCAAGCTTCTAGTATATGCACTTGCTAATATAGGTGCTCCTGCTATTCCTCCGATATTTGCTAATGAGGCAATAGAGCACATTGCTAAATTTAGCCTGAATATCTTAGCAATTATTGCCACAAGTATAGCATGAATAACAAGTACCATAAGCCCACAAACTATATATATATTAGCGCTTGAGAAAATCCTTTAAAACTTGAGCCTGATGCTATAAGTGCGGCCAAAAAATATAAGAAGATACTTGCAATAATGCTATCACTTCTAATTTTGGCTATTGGAGTCATAGCTCCTACAAAACCCAATAATGTTACCAACAGAATTGTCCAAGTCTTAGCAGATATTAAATCTTGAAGCTGAGACCTTGTTTGAATAATTTCTGAAGATTTTGAATCCCAAAATCCCATAGCTGAAAGCAGTACTATGACAAAATAAATAATTACAATTACTGGAAAATATTCAAATAATTTCGATTTTGACTTACTTGATAGTAAAACTATAAGACCGCATATTAGCAATAAAAATGATATATAAGATAATGAAGTTGAAATCATATTTTAGAATTTAAAACACAGATAAACAAATTATACAGTTTTTTTTTTTGAACTTAATCTTTAAGAAAATTTTCGATATCAGCGATTAGATCTTCAGGAATTGTTTTAGGTGCATATCTAATGACAGTTCCACCATCTTTTGATACTAAAAATTTTGTAAAATTCCATTTTATAGCTTCGGTACCAAGTACACCTTTTGCTCTTTCTTTAAGATATTCATATAGTGGTTCTGCATCTTTACCATTTACTTTTGTTTTTTTCATTATTGGAAATGTAACATCATAGTTAGTTTGACAAAAGTTTTTAATTTCTTCATCACTACCAGGTTCTTGTCCACCAAATGAATTACATGGAAAAGCTACTATCTCTAGATCTGGATGTAATTTATGTAAATGTTGAAGTCCTCTATATTGCTTAGTGAATCCGCACTTACTCGCAACATTTACTATCAAGAGAACCTTATTCTTGGGTAAATAATATTCTGAGCCATCATTCCTAGTTAATTTAAAGTCATAAATTGACATTGTATTACCTCTTATAAACTTTATTTAAAATATTATTTTGCTGGTTTTTGAGACGAAGAATTCAGAACATCAAATACTTGATCGACCAGCTTAGGGCTTGCATTATACTGTATTGCAAAATTAGTACGCGTAGCCGCTAAATCTTTATCTTCAAATGGATCATTACTAGGTAATTTCTGATTTTTCTGAAGATCCAACATTTGATTTCTTAACTCTTGACGCTTTGCTATGAACTTTATGATTTGCTCATCTGCGTCCATAATTTCAGATTCATATTTCCCTGAAGTCGATTTAGCAACAAAACTACTTGGACTCATAGCAAATGATAAACTAAAAGCAGCCAGACTGAGTAAAATTAATATGTATTTTTTCATAAAGTACAAAATTTATGGTTCGATTTTAATACTATAATGTTTTATAAAAACTTTTTAAAGTCCATAATATATAAAATATCACTTAATAATTATCTATTAGAAAATAAAAACTTATTTTATATCGCGGCTCTATTTTAAGTTATTTCTATTAACATCTGATAATCTGACGTAAAAATAATTTCTAATTAGATATTTTGAAGAGCTTTTTTGACCTTAACTCTATAGTTTTTATCTGCTTGAGCAAACTGGTCAAGCATTATTTCTTGAATCTCTTGATTAGCATGTACCAACCCTTCTGCGATATTACTAGCTAACTGTTGCTGTTGAGATTCGCTCATTAATCTAAAGAGATCTCCAGCTTGTGAATAGTTATCTTCACTTTGAGCATCATAATAATCAATATAACCATCTATTTTTAAAGGAGGTTCTATATATTGTTTGACATCTGAAGGAGAATCAGAATACGCATTTGGATAAAAATTAGGCTTTTCATTCTGTGATATATTAAGAGTTGTACCAGCCATTGCTCCATCACGCTGCTAATTATGTATGGGACATTTTGAAGCATTTACTGGTATATGATTTGCATTTACACCTACTCGATACCTATGAGCATCTTGATAAGCTAGTAGTCTAGCTTGTAACATCTTATCCGGAGATGCACTAACACCAGGTACTAGGTTATTAGGAGCAAAAGTAGCTTGCTCTACCTCAGCGAAATAATTATTAACATTACGATTTAACTCTAAAACATCTATTTTTTGGAGTGGAAAATCTTTATGAGACCAAACCTTAGTCAAATCAAAAGGATTTATGTTATATTGTTTTGCTTGATCCTCAGTCATAATTTGTAATTTAACATCCCACTTGGGATAGTTACCACTCTTTATAGCATCAAACAAATCTTTTTGAGCTCCATAGCTTGGTTGTTTAGCTGCTTCTTCATTTGTAAGATTTTTAATTCCTTGTTGTGTTTTAAAATGCCATTTAACCCAAAAACGTTCACCCTTTTCATTATAAAAGCTTAATGTATGTGAGCTAAATAAATGTATATGTCTATAGTTCTTTGCAATACCTCTATTAGACATCAATATTGTCATTTGATGCAAAGACTGTGGATTTTTTGACCAAAATTTAAACTGGGCTGCAGGATCTGGTAAGTTAGTTTGAGGATTCTTTTTTTGAGAATGAATAAAATCAGGAAATTTACTAGGATCTCTTATGAAAAATACTGGAGTATTGTTACCTACAATATCAAAATCACCTTGCTTGGTATAAAATCTAATAGCTACGCCACGCACATCTCTAACATAATCACTTGAATCTTGACCTCCTCCAACAGTAGAAAAACATACAAAAACCTCAGTCTGTTTGTTCTGATCTATTAAAAAATCTGCTACTGTCAAATCTGATAAGTCTTTTTCAAGAGTAAAAGTACCATATGCACCAGTACCTCTTGTATGTACTACACGCTCAGGAATTCTCTCGCGATTAAAATGTGCTAACTTCTCAAATAATCGAAATTTATCAAATGTGAGTGAACCATTTTACCTGCACTAATACTTGTATTATCATCAGGTACTGGAGCACCATTCGCTGCGGTTAATATTTTGTTCATGTTTTCTCCTCATTAGATAAATATCAATTACTTATATCACAAGTATAACAATAATTATCAGATATAATCGTAAAAGTAATTACTAACTAAAATAGTATATAAATTGGTCAATATTATTAGGAACTTCAAATATAGAATAGGTTTTTGATAATTAAAAATTATAACAACTTTTATAACAATTCCATTAGCTAGACCAGCTACTGATTTTAGACATATGTTAGCTACTTTTTCTGCTTCTATAGGTTCATAGCCTACAAAGAATGACCCATACTTTGCTAACGATTCTTTGACTACAGTTGGACTAACAGTATTTATACGGAAATCTTTATATTCAAGAGTTGCCGCTTGTACAAATCCTTCTACTGCAACATTAACAGTGGCTGCTACAACACCCAAAGCAATTGGCTCAACATTTAATATCCCAGTAGTTAGAGTAAATGAGCCACCTTTATTAATATATTTTGCACCAATTTGCACTAGATTAATTTGTCCAAGTAGCTTATTTCTAAAACTAAAACTCCAATCTTCTTGAGTTAGTTCATCAACAGCTTTAAAAGCAACTTTACCAGTAGTAGATATTAAAGCATCAAAAGAACCTACTTTTTCAAAGAAATTCTCGATAGATTCTATATCTTAAGATATCAATATGGTGTGAACCATTACTTCCACTAAATGTTGCGGGAATAACTTCATAACCAGAACTAATAAACTTATTAAAAGTTGCTGATCCTATTACTCCGCTTGTACCTATTAGAACTACTTTCTTGCTCATTAGAGACTCCTTTTATTGCTATTTAGCTTCTAAATATTTTAGAAGATTCTCAGGAGAAGACTCTCCATATAGATCATCTTCAGCATTATCACGCTTACCTGGCTCTACAAACATCTTTTCAATTTCGTGATTATTAACGATCATCGCATATCTCCAAGACCTTTTACCAAAGCCTAGGTTTGATTTGTCTACTAACATATCTAAAGCTTCTGTAAACTCACCATTACCATCAGGAATTGGTTTAATATTTTTAACATCTAAAGCCTGTATCCACTTATTCATTACAAAGCTATCATTTACAGATAAAACATAAATTTCATCTATTCCTAGTTCTTTAAATCTAGCTGCGTTATTTTCAAAACCAGGTAGCTGATAAGTAGAACAAGTTGGAGTAAATGCTCCTGGCAATGAAAAAACTATTACTCTTTTGTTATCAAAAATATCTGAAGATGTAACATCTTGCCATTTAAATGGACTTGATCCACCGATACTTTCATCTCTTACTCTAGTTTTAAAAGTTACATTAGGAACTCTTTTAGTCATATCTAACTCTTTTTTTGTTAAGTTACACTGATATTGTATTACTTTGACAGATAATTTAAAATATATAATCTTTATAGAAACTATAAGCTTTACTTATATGAATACTCGTACTCTTGAATATATCATTTCCGTATATGAAACTAAAAGCTTTATTACAGCATCAGAAAAGTGCTATGTTAGTCAACCAGCTCTAAGTATGCAAATAAAAAAATTTGAGGAACTTATTGGTATTCAAATCTTTGAGCGTGGTACGAAACAAGTTTTAATTACAAAAGCCGGTATGAAAATAGTTAATCAAGCTTATAAGATTTTAGATGAAGTAAAAAATTTAGAAAAGATATCTGAACTACATTTAAATAACGGAAAAATAAGCATATCAATAGGAGCATTTCCAACATTATGCCCATACTTGATGCCAAAAGTTTTACCTGAAATCAAAAAAGAATTTCCGAATCTAAGTATCTCTATAATTGAGGAAAAAACTGATACTCTTGTAAATATGCTTGATCAAGGTAAGATCGACTTTGCTCTTTTGGCGACTCCTACGGATAACTATCAGTTTAAAAGAAAAAAAGTTTTTGACGATAAATTCTATGTAGCTGTGGCAAAGACTAATCCACTAGCAAAAAATAAAAAAATTTGTATAACTGAAATTGTTAAACAAAATCTTATGTTGCTTGATGAAGGACACTGTCTAAGAGATCAAACATTGAAATTGTGTTCATTAAAGGATTTTAATAATAATGACTTCAAAGGCAGTAGCTTAGAAACTCTAAGACAGATGGTATCTATTGATGAGGGTGTTACATTAATTCCTAAGACAGCTTGTACTAAAGCTGAAAATGTTAAATATATCGATATTGATAATGGTGATTTCTTCAGAGAAATAGATTTAGTTATGCGTAAAAGCTCGATTTATGAAGATTTATTTATAAAAATTAGTGAGATAATTTCAAATACTGTTAAACGTTAGTTCTTTTGGTTTCTATAAAAGTCATCATTCCTGAATGCATATGATAGTGAATAAACCATTTTCCTAACTCATTTGCTTTTAGTGCTATGGTTACGCTAGATTTAGGCTCTACATATAATGTATCTCTTATAACCCCATCATCTATAGATTTTCCGTTAATTTTAACAACTTTAAAATCATAGTCATAAATGTGTATAGGATGAGACATCTCTGTCTCATTATCTATTTCAAACAAATGCATCTTACCATATTTTAACTCTATAGGAGTGACATTTGGCCATGTCTGATTATTAATTTTCCAAACATAATCCTTCATATTGCCTGTTAGCTTTAAATCTATAGTTTTTTCAACATTATCTAATTTGATAGAATCTTTTTTGGGGATGTAACATCTCTAGTTGTTTATAATTAAAAGCTCCTAAATCAGTATTTGCTTCTTTAGAAACTGTAAGGTCTTTATTACTTTTATCAGTAATTAAGATAACTCCTGTTTGTTTTTTCTGCCCTTCAACTTGACCTAAAATAGGAAAAGTTCCTGCTTTAGTAATTGTAACCTCAATATCCATCCTTTGAGCAATTGCTAACTGAAAAATATTACTCTGATAAGGTTTAACATCTACTCCATCTATAGCAATAACCTTGCCTTTTAAATCACCTAAATTTATCCAGAAATTTGTCGATGTAGAACCATTTATAAACCTTAATCTGTATGTTTGACCTAGTATGACAGTTTTAATCTCAGGATTATCATCTGTTTTATAATTAGTTAAAAAATCATCATACTCAACATCGTTTAAATCCATCTGCATATTTGGCTTCATAGCCATATAACCCTTATACATATGGTGTATATGGTCATTACTATTATCATTATGTTTTAAATCACTCATTATTTTTTCAGGCTTCTTAAAACTAAAATCCTGAAACATCACAACAATATCATTTTTATTATCATAATTTTTTGGATAGACTATTAACGGCGCCTCAACATATGTTTGCTCTTGAAAGCCATAGTGAGAATGCATCCAAAATGTTCCACTTTGATTTAGTCTTAAACTCATAGTAACAACAAGGAATCTCTTTCTTACCTTCTATAAATTTAACTTCAGAATTACCTGAAACTGTACTTGATTGTTCTAAATAATCTGCGGGTGTTCCTTTGATTTCTCCGCCTGAAGTATTTAATACAAAGCCATTTAATTTTAGAAAATCATTAACCTCAGAAACTTCTCTAAACTTTTTCAAATCATTAATAAAGACAGTAAAATGATTCGCTCTAAAACCAAAAGCATAAAACCAAGTTGCATATTCAGACTCTTCGAGAAGCTTTTGGTAAGTTTTGTAACTTATAAAACTCCAACTAGCTCCAGATGTCAACAAAGCTTCAGGATTTTTTAGTAAACTATTAGGTATAGCTTCTACACAAACCTCTATTGTTTTTTGTAAAAATGAACTAAATTCCTTAACCAAAAGCTGACTAATAAAAACTTTAGGTTGAGTATGATCACTGTGCTCAAGATGTATAGCTTTTAGCTTCTTGACCTCAAAGTCATAATATCCACATACCTTATAACCAATATCTATAAAAGGCTTTGATAATACATTTATATCTATTTTTGGATTATCTAAAGTCCTTAAAGCTATATGGTCATTAACAGGTTTTTCACCCTCCTCTACAAATGCGTCATAAACCTGTTTGACATGTGGATTAGTCTCAATATACTGATCCCAAAGTTTATCTAAAATCTTAAAACTCATAACTAATCTTCCCGATTAAATTTGATTCCTTGTGCTAACGGTAAATCCTTACCATAATTAATAGTGCTAGTTTGACGTCGCATATATGCCTTCCACGCATCTGAACCAGCTTCACGACCGCCACCAGTATACTTTTACCTCTAAACGCGCCTCCAATTTCAGCACCTGATGTACTAATGTTTACATTAGCAATACCACAATCACTACCTAAACTTGATAGAAACTTCTCAGCATTTTGGATATTATCAGTAAATATAGAGCTTGATAAACCATATCTAACACTATTGTTGAATTTGATTGCTTCATCAATATCTTTGAATGGCATTATGTATAAAATAGGACAGAAATTTTCTTCTGCTACTATTAGCATATTAGTATTTGCTTTAATTATTGTTAGCTCAACAAAGAAACCAGCTTTTGCTATTTTTTTACCTCCAGTTAAAATTTTACCGCCTTCTATTGTAGCTTGATCTACAGTTTTTAAGAAATTATCAACTGATGCTTGATCTATAAGAGATACCATAAGATTTTTTTGATCTAGTAGATCGCCAACTGTAACTTGTTTGTAGGCATTGACCATTTTATCTTTGACCAAATCATAGATCGACTCATGTACAAATAGCCTTCTTAGAGAAGTACATCTCTGCCCTGCTGTACCAACTGCTCCAAAAACTGCGGCTGGTATTGCTAATTTTAGGTTAGCTGATTCATCAATAATTGTAGCATTATTACCGCCTAGCTCTAAAATTGACTTGCCAAATCTTTTAGCTACTTGTTGCTCTACATCTTGACCAACCTTTGTAGTTCCTGTGAAAGATACTAAGTTTACTCTTTCATCATTAACTAATGCCTTTGAAACTTCAATTTCTTTAGAAATTATTGTATAAAAAATTTCAGGATAACCATGTTCTTGAATTACTTTTTGACATATATTGTGTACAGCAATTGAGCATAACGGTGTCTTTTCTGAAGGTTCCACACTACAGTATTACCACAAATAACCGCTATAAAAGCATTCCAAGACCACACAGCTACTGGAAAGTTAAATGCGGAAATGACTCCAACTACTCCTAATGGATGCCATTGCTCATACATTCTATTATCGTGACGCTCAGAATTCATCATCACACCGTATAACATACGTGCTTGTCCTACAGCAAAATCTGCCATATCAATCATCTCTTGAACTTCACTATCACCCTCTTGCTTCGATTTACCCATCTCAAGAGATACCAAGCTTCCTAAATGATCTTTATTTTTACGGAGTTCTTCACCAATCAGTCTAACTAACACACCTCTTTTAGGTGCTAGAACTTGACGCCATTGTTTAGCAACCTCCGCAGCCTTTGTAATAGCATATTGCATATCATCTAGGTTTTGATTTTTAACCTTAGCCAAAAGCTCACCAGTTGCTGGACTTAAAGTTTCTATAACATTTTTATTATCATTAGTTATATGTGCTTCTAAACCTAAATTTAATTCTTGTAAACATATAGACTCTTGGTTTATAAATCCTGTAGGGTTATCTTTAGAGTTCAGCAATAAGTCTACACTCACACACAAGCTTGTTGTAGTAGTTAATTGTAATGCTGAGAAATATTTACCAAACATGCGTTTTGAAGGATATTTTTGCGCAAAATGAAGCTCTGCTTTTAGACCTTTTCGGATACCATCAACTGATACATATATAAGAACTACATCTTGATTAATTCTTGGAATCGCTCTCTCCATAATCTTAACCATAGTGTCCAAATCTTCACCTAGCTTCATATCTTGCATCAAAAATTTCATTTTATCACAATGCCCTGGATGACGGATACTTTTGTAGTTTATGTTTTTAACCTTACCTGCATAAGTCTCGATCATTGAGCCAATACCACCAGAGGTATTAAAAGCCTCATAAGTAAGCCCATCTATTTTTATCTCTTCAACGTCAGCTAATGGAGCTAGAGTTCTTTTTTCACTATCAACAACTCCTTCACAAGGCTTAGCATATTCATTTATAAGCCCTTCGGTAGACCAAGTTAAACCATACTGGAGTGTATTTGAAACATTTAAAGGTAAAGCCCCTACTCTCATACGTACGGTATCGATTGAGTCGAACTCTTGCTTAAGATTATTAGATACAATACTAATAAATCCAGGGGCTAAGCCACACTGTGGTGCAAAGAAACTATTTTCTGCTTTATCTGCTATACTTTTGATATAGTTAGTGGCCCCGCATCTTCTGTCAAATCAAAGTAGTTAAGCTCTAACTCACCTGCTATCTTAGCTATATCCTTATTAAGGAAAAATGGTAAACATGAAACTATAGTTTTTACATCATTCTGCTGCACATAGTTTTTTAAATCTGAAGAGTTAGTAGCATCTAATTCCACGTATATCAAATTATCTACATTTTTTTCTAAAATTGGTTTGTCATGAGGAATGTATCTATCAATTAAATGAACAGTATAATCGCCACTTTCAACTAGTAAGCAACTAACTAAAGACCCGACTCAGCCAGCACCAAGTATTACGATATTTTTCATAAATACCTCAAAATTACGTCTCTTGTACTTTAATTTATATCACTTGGACTGCTATGAGTAAATATAATTCGTGTTGGATTTATTAGTTATTTTGAAGATATCTGATAACTAAGTCTTAAAAATAGAAATGATTAATTAATTTAAAACTATGAGAATACTAACTTTATATTCTAAAAAATGAAATAGTATACTTTTTTAAACTTTCCAATATCTACAATCCATAATAAAGTAGTTTTACCTTGCTTTACATCTATCTTTTGACGAATATTATTAATTTGGATTGTATAGTTACCACTATCGATTTGTTGCTCAAATAAATCAATGCTATTGGGTAATAACAACCACGATCTCATATCAGCTCTTTTTGGATCTGTGTTTGACAAATCAAATTTTAAATGGCTACCTAAAATACCTCCTAAAGGAAATTTTTTATCATAATCATATTTGAATGCTTCGATCACAACATTCTGAGTAACAACCTTTGAATAACTTTCAATAAATGATTTCATGGCATACAAAGTTGTATCAAGTAAAGTTTCTGTATATGTATCCGCTAATATATTATTACCTGATGATATTATTACTCTCTTAGGATCAAAAAAACTATACTTAGTTTTATATACAGAAAACTCCATTTTTCTAACTCCTATATCTCCTAGATCAAGATTATCTTTGGCAGACTTACGTATATTGACAAGACCTTGCTCATAAAAAACTACAACCCTTCCCATACCCATAGAAAAAGGCGATATTTCTCCAATTACTGCAGATCGATATTCATTAGCAGTTTGATCAAGATATCTATTACCAACTGTATACTTCTGAGCATTTTCGAGATCGTTTAATGACTCTTGATAGTTTTTTGAAACAGCTGAATCTAATAAACTTTTTAGATAATAAGTCATCGGATTGCCATAAGCATTTGGAATCACTGCTGAAAATTCAAGCATAGATTTTAATGATTTGAAGCTATCTATACCTAAATTATCATTAGTAATATCATTTCTATCAAGATCTTCTTTAGCAAGCTCTTTCATACCTCCTACAATTAAATCTTGTTCATTACGCCAAATTTTAGCAGTACCTAAACTATCTAATGATTTAAGTGCTAGATTAACATTATTTGTTTTTAAATAATTAAGTGCTTGATATGTGTACAAAAAGCTTATTGCATAATCAGGAATGTTATATGCTGTTCTAATATCATAATAATTATATGTATTTTTATCCAATAAAATTTTCTTTGCTTGCTCTAATGATTCTTCTTCATTCTTTGGTATAGATTGAATTGCTTTATCATAGAATTTTATTGACTCTGGATAATTATCATTAAGCTGATGCAATCTTCCTGATTCAAGATAGTTAAGATTTTTAAACTGCTTTATGTTAGCAATATCATTATTTTTATTTATAGCCTCAGATATATTATTTTCTACAAGATTCTTTCTTACCGGAGCAAATATCCAAGGATAGCTATAAGAAGCAAATTTTATTTTTGTCACTTCTTTATCAGTAGTAGTACATGAGTTTAAAAAAACTATAGATATAACTAGTATTAGAAGTTTATTTACTTTATTTCTCTTCATTTTTGATAACACCAATGCCAAGGTTCATAAATATATCCATATTCATTATCACGAGGAAAACTCATTTTAAATCCAAATCTATGAGCATTTTTACTTAACCATCTAAAAGCCAATGTACTCTCAAACAACTCTGTTAAGACCTCTTTTTCACCATCAGTAGTCAAATCAATAGCTCTTCCTGTATGATGCTCACTTTCTCCTGGCAAAGCATTCACTTTCATAATTTGTTCTAGAGTTTGGCCATTAGCTAGTTTTCTATCTATTACTTTCTGCTGATATTCATAACTTCTAAAGCCCGATACTATATATAAAGAAATACCTTCTTTTGTTGCTGCCTTATATAATTCTAACCACGCTAGATGTGTAGATTTTTCTAGAAATACATCTCGATCAAAGAAGTCTTTACCCACATGAGATAAACTTTCTTTATTAGCTTCAGTAAATATTATTTTTTTTACCATTTATTAGACTCTTCTAATTTCAATATATCGCAAAGATATTTATCGTGTTCTGAGGTATTTATAATATTTTCTAAGGCTGAACGTAAATTTAACTTATCAAAGTCAATATCTATATTATTCTTACTAGCATTTTTTGTGGTTTGTAAAACAAGATTAGTCTGTCCACCAGTCATAGCAAGATAAACATCGGCTAACAACTCACTGTCTAATAAAGCTCCGTGAAAAGTACGATGGTCATTCCTAATGTGATACCTCTTACAAAGAGCATCAAGGTTACTCTTTTGAAGAGGATGTTTTTTTCTAGCAAGTTCTAAACTATCAGTAATTTTTGCAACATGCTGCTCTAAAGTACCGTATTTATTATTTTTTAGAAGCCCAAGCTCCCAATTTATAAATGGCACATCAAATGCTGCATTATGAATGATCACTTCAGCACCTTTTAAAAAACCAATCATTTTTTCAACATTTTCTTCAAAAAGCGGTTTATCTGCTAGAAATTCATTAGTAAGTCCATGAACAGCTAATGCTCCTGCCTCTACTTCATAATTAGGATTACAATAGAAATGTAGGTTATTACCTGTAACTTTTCTATCGATAACCTCAACCGCTCCAAATTCTATGATCCTGTTACCAATCTTATAATCAAAACCAGTTGTCTCTGTATCTATAAAAACTTGCCTAGACATCAAAAAAACCTCATTAACTTTACTAACGTTTAATTATAACAGTGCACGTCTATAAGTATATAGTGTAGTTTAGAGAAAGATAATTCTGTCGCTCCCTAAAATTACTACTGCGTGAATAAATATTTGTATAATCCAAACCTAACCAGGAACCATAAAAAGCGTTATATCTCAAACCTGAACTATACTGATAAGCAAAATTTGATTTGTTTTGCAAAACCTGTGAGTAGTCAATATAAGGAATCAGTCTTTTGCCATAAACTGTTGCCGTATAGCTTGATTGTAAAGACCAGGAACCTACATTTTCTCCTGTACCTAAGAAATTGTCATATATCAGCGCAGCACTAGGTCTTACTGAACCCAAAAATGGACTCCTGCAATATTATTTGGGCTAACAGAAGAAGGATTATTGATACCTCCAACCCCTCTATCTGTTAAAAGAGCCTCGGCTTCAAAGTTGATATCTGAAATAGCTAAACCATAGTTAACATCAAATGCTCCAATATTTCCACCATTTTTGGTTTGAAAACCTGATACATTTGAGTATGCTGCTCCGAAAAACTGCTAGTCTCCAATAGTATCCATCTCGTAAACATATTTACTATTTAAAGAAAATCCTACACCACTTTTACTCTGTGCATTGGTAACACCAAAATAACTATTAGAATTTGCATTTAGAAGTACTGCATTTAAATGCAGATCTTGAGTATGGTAAGAAAAATTTATATTACCGCCAGACTGCATAAAATATATTCTAGTCAATGTTGAAACATAGTTTGATACAATATCAAAATTACCATACATTACAGTTGAGTTGGCAACATAACCAAAAAATGGACTTTCGGACAAATTTCCTACAATTAAATATATGGTGTTAGGATCTATATTAAAGCCATCTTGATGATCTTGATATAATGTAAAACCAACTAAAGAGGTAAACCACTTGGAAATTGTAGATGCAGCATAAAAATCTACAGCATATGAAAAAAATCTTTGCTCACCACCTGGTGGCACTTTATTTAGTCTTTGCCAATCAATTAGAGCTACTTTAGTCCCAAAATATATATAGTTATCGTCCAAAATACCTTGCTGTCTAGCTTGGAGCTTAAATAAAGGATCTCCGGTATCTGACTGTACGTTAAGCATAGCGTGAGTTAGTGTCTCACTGACCCTAAATCCATTAAACCATGAGGTTTTTATAGCATCAATATTCAATGCTTGGTTAACTTTAGTATCAAAAGTCTTCTTAGCTAATGCACGTTTTTCACTATCTGTTAGAGCTTCACTCTCTTTAACTGATAAGTCTTGAATCGCTTGCTTTTCAATTTTTTCTTGTTGTTCAACACTCAAAGGAGCTTTATTGAATATATAATCTTGGTTAGGAAAAACTCTTCTATAAGCATTAGATTCAAGTCTACGAATATCATCCGAATCATAGCTATTCTCTGCAAAGTTAGAAATATCTGAATTTGAATCTGTACTTTGTGTAGCACTAATCGCTACATTAAATGTAGATATCATCAAAATACTTGCTAAAGCTACTAATTTTCTAAGCATGAAACTATAAATTCTTTGTTACCTAAGTCCTTGTCATTTTGTTCTATTATGTCAACAATCTGCTGCTGACTTAGTGCTTCACCTTCTTTTATTTCAATATCATCTATAGTATCAGCTACTCTTTTGCTCACAGGAATTTTTTTACCATTTTCTTCTATATAATATGCATAACAAAAACTACTAATAAATCCAAAAATAATAAGAAAAAATATCCTAGTAGATTTCATTTTATACTTTTTTCACAAATTCAGACTTTAATTTCATAGCTCTAAAGCCATCGACTTTATAGTCAATATCATGATCTTCCTCTACTAAACGAATATTCTTAACCTTAGTATCTACTTTGATAACTTGTGATGAACCTTTTAACTTAAGATCTTTGATTACAGTAACAGTACCACCATTGACAAGAAGGTTGCCATTTGAATCTTTGACAACTAGCTGTTCATCAGCACTTTCATTTGGTTGCTATTAATAACCACATTCTGGGCATATTAACATTTCAGAAACTTGATAAACATATTCAGATTGACATTTAGGACAAGGATAATCAGACATAAAATTCCTATAATTTCTTTAGTGTGCATTAATATAACATTATAGACTTCTAATTACTATCCATTATATTTATTTATCTTATTATATTATTTACAATCTGTTTTAGATTAAATATTCTTAAGTACATAGTCATAATATTATCTTGCTCGGAAAAGTTTTTTGCTTGTCCTTTCACATATGTATAACTAAAACCTAACCATCCATCAGCAAAAACATTATATCTAAATCCTGTAGAAACTGATGCCGCATAATTATCAGATGCTTGTTGAATTTGAGAATAACTAACAAAAGGAACTAGATCTTTGTTCATAACATTTGCTGTATAATCAAGCTGTGATGACCAACCAAAAACATTACCTCCACTTGTTAAAAATTGATTTGAAGTTAAATCTGGAAATATTGATATGCAAAAGATTCTCTTAGATTAAAACCTCCCGATACATCCGTCACTGACGTTACTCCCTTATCTGTAAATACAAACTCATTAACAAATTCAAGTTTACTAATATTCATTCCTAAATTAAAATTTACTACGCCAACATTATCATTATGATCATTTGTAAAACCCGAAACATTTGAGTAGGCAGCACCAACATACCAGTAATCCCCTACGCTTTGTAAATCTTGAGTATATTTCATGTTAACAGCAAAACTTAATTTAGAATTACCTTCATACGCATTAGCTACTTTCAAAAAACCACCCTTAGATGTAGCTAAAAACACAAAATTAGTCTGCAAGCCATCTTTGTTATATGAAAGGTTAACATTACCACCCGACTGCATAAAATATAAACGTGTTAATGTTGATATAATGTTAGTAGTTTCATCAAAATTACCAAAATTTACAGTTGATAATGTAGCATATGTATAAACAGGTAATTTATTAAGATTACTTAATATAAAGTACACGCCACCTGGAGTTGCAGACCACTTACCATTGATCGTATAGGTACTTAAAGAGGCATATACAGAAGTCCACTCACCCAATGTACTCGCCACATAATATTCTAGTGCATAATTATTAATTGAGTTTGCTGATACACCATTTTGAGAATTTCTGCCCCAAGTGGGCGTAAAGGAAGCCATTCCTCCTACATATAAGTAATCATCTTTTAATAAACCATTTTGACGCGATAAGATAACAAATTCTGGATCACCAGTTTCTTGCTGTGTATTAAGCATTGCTTGAGAGAATATTACATTATTTTTTTATTCCTTGATAGAATGGTGGTTTGACCTTATCTGCATGAGATAGTTTTAAAAGAGATTTTCCTACATCAAAAGTTGATCCTAGTGTGATAGATTCTCCTTAATACTGTTCAACAGTATCCAAAGCTGAATCATCTTCGAAACATTTCCTTTTGATTCATCAGTATCAACTAGTTTTTGTTGTGTATTGATATCTGTAACATCACTTGCAGCATAGACATCATAAGTCAGCATAAGCAAACTTATTAGTATTAGAAAAATATTTTTCATCTATGCGCAATAAATATTGATTAAATTTAAATAGAAAATAATAGAATAATCGATAAATTATAAATCTACAACATGACCTGATAAGTATTCAGCTACACCTTCAGGAGATGCTTTCATACCCTCATCACCTTTGTTCCAACCAGCAGGACAAACTTCACCATGCTCTTCATGGAACTGTAATGATTCTACCATTCTGATTACTTCATCCATGTTTCTACCTAGTGGAAGATCGTTAACAACCTGATGACGAACAACTCCAGATTTATCAATCAAGAAAGTACCTCTGAATGCCATACCGCCTTCTGATTGTACATCATAAGCTTTAACAATTTCTTGATTAATATCCGCAACCATAGTGTACTGAACTGGTCCAATACCACCTTCATTAATTGGAGTATTTCTCCAAGCATTGTGAGTAAAATGAGAATCTATAGATACAGAAACCACTTCAACTCCAAGCTCTTTTAATCTAGCTGTTCTTTTATCTAAAGCGATAAGTTCAGATGGGCAAACAAATGTGAAGTCTAATGGATAGAATACAACAATTGCATACTTGCCTTGAATAGCTTTAGCGAAGTCATAGCTATCAACAATCTCACCAGCTCCTAATACAGCTGGTGCATTGAATATAGGGGCTTTTTTACCTACTAATACCATAATTTTATCCTCCATTTATACAAAGTTTTATGGTCAATTTCTAAATTTAACGCTTCTAATTTTGCTTACTAATTATACTTATGTCAACTCTATTTATCGTATATAATATTGATAATAATATTTATTAACAAAATTTAATATGCTTTTACCTGTTCATGATGACACAAAACTCCTAATTTTTGACTGCGATGGAACGATTGCAAATAATATGAATATTCATATAGATGCTTGGCTTAGTGTTTTAAAAAATACCAAGCCTGAAGTAGAATCTATTGATTTCGATAAATATAATGGACTACCAAGTGAATATATACTCAAAGAAGTCTTTAACTTCAGTGATGTTGAAACCCCAATAATTGCTGAAAAAATTAAAGAAGCTTCTTACGAACTGCTAAGTCAAACAAAACCTATACAACCTATAGTTGATTTAGTTATCCATTATCATAATAAAATGCCTATGATTGTTATATCTGGTGGTAAAAAAGTTAATGTACTTAGATCGCTAGATGTTCTAGGACTTACTGATTATTTTGATAAGATAATTACAGCAGATGACTCACATCCAAATAAAAGCTCGCCTGAAGCATTTACATTATTAGCCAATAAATACAATATCAAACCTCGTGAATGTCACGTGTTTGAAGATGGCGTACCAGGTCTTATTAGTGCATTGCGGGCTGGAATGACTATTACTGATGTTAGAAACATTAACTTAAGATAAGAAAGAGCAAATTTAAACTATGAAAAAAAGTATACTTTTGAGCATGATGTTGTTCTCCTCTTTAGGATATACACAGGTTGTAGATACAGCAACATGGACAACTCAAGATATTGAAAAGAATTTTAAAAAAAAATACTTCTGTAATAAAAACTTATCAAAAGATGATTGTGATAAAAATTTTAGAAACATGAAGGAATATGGTATCGATGTTAATTCTCTTGGCAACCAAGACATAAAAGATATCCAGCTTGACAAAATATCATATACAGCAACTAATTCTTTTCCAGCTACTGGAGAGATAACATCTCATGTATCTGGACTTGTAATGCTTCCTGATACTAATCATCCAAAAGGAGTAGTTTTATACTATCACCCTACTGTATTTGATAATGCTGGTGTCCCCTCTAATTTAGATAAAAAAAATGAAACTAGCTTATATCTTAATACAATTTATGCTGCTATATATGCTGCTAATGGATATATTGTTGTTGCTCCTGATTATATTGGTCAAGGAGATGACTATAAAAACTACCACCCTTATGTTTTATACCCAAAACAGACTATTAATACAGCAGTTGATTTATTGAATAATGTTAGTTCTAATATTCGTAAGAAATATAGTCTAAAAGATAATTCTACGCTAAATCTTTTTTCTGTTGGTTATTCTGAAGGTGGCGCATACTCTATATGGACAGCTAAATGTTTAGGTTGGCGTGGTGACTGTGAAGGTGTAGATAAATTAGATATTCTATATAGATATAGATCCGCAGCTGGCTTAAGTGGAGCCTACGATGCCAGTAAGACCACCTTAAATTTTATGACTGATAACAATAATTCTAGCAAGTATTTTCTGCATAGCAAACTTATCACATCAATGCTGAAACCTGGATTAATGGCAAATACTTTTATGAGCTACCTGAATTATAGTAACGTTTCAAAAACCATTAGCATAAATGATTTTGATAAAGGCTTCTTTGAAATGCAATGTTCAACATTCTCTCAAGAAAAGTGTGATATTAAAGGCAAACGTTATAACTTTGACACATTATTCTTACAAAAGCATTTACCAAACAATCAATTTGCTGCTGCTATATTTAATAGTGCATTATATAAAAAGTTCCCTAAGCAAGAATCTGCTTCTCACTATGCCATACCTACTGGTAATAACTCAATGTATGATTTATTTAATGAAAAAATATTCACTAATAAAGAACTCATTGAAACCATGAAAGCTGCTGACATTGTTGATTTTGGCAAAAAAACTAGAACTCCTTTATATCTATTTGCACTCAAAGAGGACTCCATAGTAACTCGACTTAATTATGACAAATTCATGCGAAATGCTAATGCTAATGCTATTGTTGATGGTTTTATATTAGATAACAACAAAATTCTAACGAATACTACAGATTGGCTACCAGTTCAACTTGATATCAATGAAGTAGATCACGTTACTGGTGAGACTTATGCAAATCTATTTGCTTATAAATATATTGATGATATAAATAAGGTATACTTATAAGATTATGATTGATGCAATTACTCAAAGAACTAGTATTTTAGTAAATGAAATTGGAATTACAAAACTTGAGAATGCAAATATTTTTGTAGCAGGTTGTGGTGGCGTTGGTTCTTATGTGATTGAAGCTCTTGCTAGAGCAGGGATTGGTAATCTTACTATAGTTGATATGGACAGAGTTGATTCATCAAATATTAACCGTCAACTTATTGCTTTACATAGCACTATTGGTAAGCCTAAGGTAGAAGTTATGAAGCAACGCATCAATGATATCAATCCTCTATGTAAGGTTAATGCTTTAGAAACTTTTATAAATCCAGAAAATACCCTTGAGCTACTTAGCAATGAGAAGTACGACTATGTAATTGATGCTATAGATACTCTTAATGCTAAAGTTAATCTCGTAAAAATAGCTCATCAAGATCTTGGTATAAAAACAATATCAAGTATGGGGGCTGGAGGCAAAACTGATCCCACACAAATAAAAGTAGCGGATATATATAAAACTGACGTATGTGCCCTAGCACGAACGATGCGAACAAGATTAAAAAAACAGCTTGTTTCAAAGGGGATCAAAGCAGTATTCTCAACACAGAAAGACATTAGCCCTCTTCCACCAAGTGATCCAGAGCCAAATCAACAAGGTAGATCTAGAGCAACAAATGGAACCCTCAGCTATATGCCATCACTATTTGGTCTCACAATAGCAGGCATTGTTATCAACGATATTGTTGGCGATGATTTTAATAAATAAAAATATTTCAAACCCTAGAAATACGTTTCTATATCATTTACCCTAATAAATAGAATACAATCAAAAATTATTTAAAGAATGCCAAAAAAAGATCAGACTTAGGTATATACTACTTATTGTAATAATTGTTATTGTCGCAGTTTTTTTCTCAAATACATCATCTGATATACAAGTCGACGCTAATATGGGAGCTTGTGAGATACTAGATCAAAATCCTAGATGGAAATCATCTCTTAAAAAAACTCAAGACAAATATAACCTCTCTCCTGCTTTTGCAATGGGGCTAATCTATCAAGAATCTCGCTTTGATGCTGAAGCAAAAAGTAACTATTCAACAGCTTACAGTTATCCCAAGCAATAAATAGCACATGGAAACATTTTCAAGACGAGGTTAAGCCTAATGCCAAAAGAAATAATTTTGATGATAGCGTACAGTTTATAGGCTGGTATATGTCCCAACTTACAAAATCTTTAAAACTTAAGATGAGTGATAGCGAAAATCTATACATGGCATATATGCTTGGAGCGACAGGATTTAAACGCTATAAGGCTAGCACATTTTAAAATAAAGCTAAGATTGAAGAAGATAAAAATATAGCAAATAAAGTTAAAGCATATACCACTCTTTATATATCTCAACTTAAAGACTGCAAAATCTAATATTTTTTATAAAGAAAAACCAAATAAAACACTAAGCCTTTACAATTTTAAGCATAGTTAGATAAATTTTATTCTATATTTTCACTTTATTTCAAACAGGTATTTTTATGTCAGATGATAAGAAAAAGAAACGCCCATTGGATGACTATGATGCAAGTATCCCATCTATAGATCATAAGGGTAAGTATGGTGCAGAGCCTCCTTTATATAATGTACCATTAGGTCCTAATATGGTTGATGAGATATTAGAAGGTCCTGTAGAGCTATGTAGTGTAAATAATTTTGTATATGATAAGTTATGGACAAAGCCAGCATATGATCTGTTACTAGATAAGGTTAAGAAACTAAATAAAGATTGGCAAGATAAGACTATAGATACTATAGATCATCAAAATACTGACTTTACTAATCTAAATGCTCAAGACTGTGCCATAGTATCTAATAAATATACAGGTGCTAATTTTGGAAACGCTAAATTTACTAAGACAAAAATACATGGTGGTGAGTTTAAGAGTTGCCAATTTGAGAATAACTCTTTTACTAATGCTGAAATAGGGCAAGCAAATTTCGATAACTGTACTTTTACAAATGTAGAGTTTGATGGAACAAATATAAAAGATGTAGAGTTTAAAAACTGTACTTTTAGTAAGTGTAGCTTTCTTGGTACACAACTCCATACAAGTGACTTCTACGACTGTAATACTCTTGAATGTATCTTTAATTCTGAGATTGGTACAAAGGTAATATATTTGATACTAAGATTTCAAAGAGTGAATTTAATAAAAGCCAGTTTAGCTCAATTGTAATTGATTCAGTCACATTAGTTGATAGCTCACTTCTTAAAGCAACATTTTTTGCAAGTCAGATACAGAATAGTGATTTTAGTAATAATGCTTGGTTAAAGGTTAGCTTTGCTCATGGTAATAGCATCTATAAATATTCTCTTTATAATGAAAATATCCAGCAATGTAACTTTAGTGATAGTGAGTGGATAGCTAATGAGGTACAAAACTCTCAGACGTTAAGAAATGATTTCTCTGCTGTTGAGATTCCTGATAGTGATTTTGTAGGTCTTAAAAGTGCTGGAGATAATTTTGCTACAGCAAATATTTCTAATTGTAAGTTCGTAGATTGTGATTTATATCAAGCTAATTGTACTGGTACAGATTTTATATGTTACACAAGCATACAGAACTGTACCTTAGATAAACTAATTTATGCGTTTGCAATGATGCTACCAGACTTTGATGAGAACCAACTTAAAAAGACATCTCAAGCACAGATAAAGCTATTAGATGACAAGGATGTTAAATTTGGTTATCCAAGTACTAAAGCAGAAATAAATACACCTAAGGCTACAGTAACAGGTGTATCAAATGGTTATAGATACTTTGGGACAATATCGTTATCAGGAGATATGACAGTTACAGATACACAGAGTCCAATATCAAATGTGACTTTAGAGCAAAAGAAAGTATCTATAGAAAACTCAGTATCGGAAGAAATTCAGAAATGGATACATAATGACTATGGTAAAGCTCCTAAAGATCAAAGTAATGATAATGCTGCTATTGTCGATGTGGTTACCAATATTGATTTTGAAAATATCAACAAAAGTATAAATATATCTTGGAAATTTGCTAGTTATACAATAACACAAACTGTTTTTCAACCTGATGAAAAAGGTAATATTTATGTTGAAGGAACTATAACAAAATCTAATGAAGATATTACTATTGATAAGAGGTTTATATCGTCAAGTTCTTTAACTATAGATTTTGCTATAACTTTTATAAAAAATGGAAAAGAAGCTGAAGCCAAACAAGAGAGTTTTTTACACGAATTTGCTGTTTGACTAAAGTACACTCTTTCAATAACTGGTACGGTAATCAGCTTTATTCCTCATCCTATAGCTAGAGGAGTTGGTTTAGGAATGAGAGGTACAGCTTTAGCTATGAGTAAGGCGGGAGTGTAACTATGAAAAAGTTATATTTAGCTCTATCTTTTATTACTCTATTTCTTTTGTTTGCTTTACTTAAAGGAACATATTTGCAAATAATGTATTTCGCAGAAACTATTCCTTTTTCTTTATTAGATTTATTTATTCTTATATCTTTATACTTTTCTTTTAAAAGAAAAATATATTCATCAATAATTATATGCATATATTCATTATTTACTTTAATTAAAATAGGAAATATTTCAAATATCCCTGTTACAATATTTAATTCTATTTCTAATGGTAATTTCCAACTTGCTGCTGTATTACTATTTTTATGCATAACTTTAGTATTGAGTATTGTTATATTCATATTATGGTTATTAAAATTTAGTTCTAATAATGATGGTAAATGAAGTTAGTTTCTTGCCTCATCCTATAGCAAAAGGTGTAGGTTTAGATTTGCGAGGAGCAGGACTGGGAATAGGAGCTTTAGCGGAATGAAAAAATTATATTTTATCCAAACAACCTCAATTATAGGGTTACTTATTTCATTAATTTTTGCAAGATATACTTTAATCACTATCTTTCATGAATATATTAGTTTAGAGGATTTATTTATTGTAGTAAGTATTTTCTTTTCAATAAAGAATAAGGTAATTTCATCTTTTATTATGCTAATTTATAGCATTTACTTTTTTATAAATGTTGGAATATTTTTATCTGTCCCTAAGTTGATTTTTAGTGCTTTTCAAGATGGTGCTTATCAATATGGATTTAACTTTCTATTTCAGCTAATAAATCTACTAATATAAATGATATTAGTAATTTTATAGATAAATAAAACATCAAAAGAAGATGCTAAATGAAGATTAAATATACACTTTCAATAATTGGTACTGTAATAAGCTTTATTCCTCATCCAACAGTTAGAGGAGTTGGTTTAGGAATAAAGGGTACTACATAGATTATAAGTGAAACAATGATTCAAATATGATTATGTTTAAAACCTATACGCTAGTGTAGTCATTACCTTTGACTGAAGTTTCATTATAGCTTTTACAGGCTTAGGTAACTTTTTACCACCAGCCTTCTCTGCTTCTATAGCGTGATCTGATTCATCAAGATACATCTGTTTAAGTATCTCTCGTGAGCGATTATCATTCACTGGCAAATTTTTCAAATGTGAATCCAAGTGTTTCATAACCTGCTTTTCTGTCTCTACAACGAAACCATAACTTAAACTATCACTGATAGAGCCCGCAGTAGCCCCTATTCCAAATGATGCCCAATACCAAAAAGGATTAAGTAAGCTTGGCTTAGCCCCTAGTTCTTCTAATCGCTCCGCACACCATGCTAGATGATCATATTCTTCATTGGCAGCATGATATAAATGCTCTTTAGTTTGCGCTGATTTTGCTACAGATGCCTGCCCTCTATAAAGTCCTTGAGCACAAATCTCTCCTGTATAATCAACTCGCATTAGTCCAGCAGCATGTTTTTTATCATCATCTGATAATTGACCATCTACCGTATCACCACTTGGTGACTTTCTATTAGGATTAAGAGGCAGTTTTGTAAATCTTGCATAACTGTCAATTTCCTCAACAACTTTATCTAAAAAAGATAATTTTCTCATAACCGATCTTCCTAGTTAAATAAAACTAAATAGTGCATTAGCAGCAACAATTGAAAAAAGCAAATTAAGTATCAAAAATACCCAACCCACAGAGTATCCTTCTTTAATAGAAAATACAGCATAGATAGCTAACACTATACCACAAACTACCATGGGCTCATTTCTACCTAATAGTATACCAAAACACAAAGCTACAAGCCCTACAAAAGCACAAACTCTAGCTGTATTTATCTTATATTTGCTAAAATAAAAGATTGAAAACACAACTGCAAGGATTATAAATATTAGTAAATTATATATTTGAGGAAAACTAAAAAAGACCATTGTTGCGCTAACAAATGCGATACCTTGAAAACCACTAAAAAATGGTTCCTTTTGAATAACAGCTGATAAAAACAAGAAAAAAGTCGCAAAAAAAACTATAAGATTTTTTTGAGTAACATCTATTTCAACTAAACCAAACATAAATATGATTAGACCTATAATTCCCACCAATAAGCCTGAGTTGTTCATAACTTTTTTAACATACAAAAAATCAAATAAGTTTAATTGAAAACTATTATAATTATAAACTATAATCGTTACAAAAGTTTTCATTGAATAACAGCTAAACTATTAGTTATAATTATGAAATATCTTTTTTGATTCATTTTTTAGCATAATTAAGGAGATTTTAATGGCTAGAAAGAAAATAGCGCTTATTGGTGCTGGTAATATTGGTGGAACACTTGCTCATTTATCACTAATCAAGCAGCTAGGTGATGTGGTTCTTTTTGATATAGCTCCAGGCATGCCTCAAGGTAAAGCTCTAGACTTATTACAAACTTGCCCTATTGAAGGAGTTGATTTCAAAGTTAGAGGTACAAATGATTATAAAGATCTAGAACACTCTGATGTAGTAATAGTAACAGCTGGTGTACCAAGAAAACCAGGTATGTCTCGCGATGACTTACTTGGTATTAATATCAAAGTAATGCAGGCTGTGGGTGAAGGTATCAAACACAACTGCCTAGATGCATTTGTAATATGTATCACAAATCCTCTTGATATCATGGTAAATATGCTACAAAAGTTCTCAGGTGTTCCTGATAACAAAATTGTTGGTATGGCTGGTGTACTAGATTCAGCAAGATTTAGAACTTTCTTAGCAGACGAGCTAAATGTTTCTGTACAACAAGTTCAAGCTTATGTAATGGGTGGACATGGAGATACTATGGTACCTCTTACAAAAATGTCTAATGTTGCTGGCGTATCTCTAGAGCAACTAGTCAAAGAAGGCAAAATCAGCCAAGAAAGACTAGACTCTATAGTAGCTAGAACTAGAAATGGTGGTGGTGAGATTGTAGCTCTACTAAAAACTGGTTCTGCTTACTATGCTCCAGCTGCTGCAGGTATTCAAATGGCAGAAAGTTATCTAAGAGATAAAAAAATGATTCTTCCATGTGCTGCAAAAATAAAAGCTGGTATGTATGGTGTTGATGAAGATCTATTTGTAGGTGTACCTACTGAAATTTCTGCAAATGGTGTAAGACCTATACAAGTTGAAATTTCTGATAAAGAAAAAGAGCAATTACAAGTATCAATCAATGCTGTAAAAGAACTAAACAAAGCCGCTGCTGAGATTTTAGCAAATTAATTTTCTGGCAAGTTTAGACAGTAAGTGTTGTACTGTATACATCTCATAACTGATTCAGCAAAGTCAAGTATAATATTTGACTTTTTAGTATTCTAAAATTAGAAAAAATTGATAAAATTTCACTATCTAGAATGTCAACAATTATACTAGTTTAGTATAGGTTATGCTCAACCTAGTATTTTTTGAAAATACTTTAAAATTAAATAGGGTTTTTATTTATTATGTCTAATGAAAAATATCTTGGCATAGATATAGATATATCTAAGGATCGTGAACTTTCAGAACAAGCACAACAGTTACTTACTGACTATTATTGTCTTGAGAATGAACCCTCTCCACAATATGCGTTTGCAAGAGCTTCAGTAGCATATTCTTTTGGTGATATTAATCTTGCACAACGTATATATGATGCTGCATCTAAAGGTTGGTTTATGTTTGCATCTCCTGTACTTTCAAACGCACCTCTTCCGGGTGCAAAAGTTAAATCATTACCGATTAGTTGCTTCTTGTCTTATGTGCCTGATTCGTTGGAAGGTCTTATTGAGCACTCATCTGAACTAAGATGGCTATCTGTAAAAGGTGGTGGGGTTGGTGGTCACTGGTCTAATGTAAGAGCAGTTTCTGACAAAGCTCCAGGACCAATACCTTTTATGCATACTGTTGATGCAGACATGGTTGCTTATAGACAAGGTAAAACTCGTAAAGGCTCTTATGCTGCATATATGGATATATCTCATCCTGATATAGTTGAGTTTGTCGGTATACGTGTCCCTACTGGTGATGTAAATAGAAAATGTCTAAATCTACACCATGCTGTCAACTTAACTGATGAATTCATGCGAGCGGTCTCTAATAATGAAGATTGGAAACTTATAGATCCAGATGATAAGACAGTCAGAGACATCATAAAAGCTCGTAAATTATGGGAAACTATACTTGAGACGCGTTATCGTACTGGTGAACCGTATCTAAACTTTATTGACACAGCAAATAGAGCTCTACCAAAATCTCAAAAAGAACTTGATTTGACAATCAAAGGTTCTAATTTATGTAACGAGATTCATCTAGTAACTGATGAGAAACGTACCGCAGTTTGCTGTCTTTCTTCAGTAAATTTAGAAAAGTATGATGAATGGAAAGATGCATCTCTAATTAAAGATTTAATTAGATTTTTAGACAATGTCTTACAATTTTTTATAGATCATGCAGGGGATGAGATCGCTAAAGCTAGATATAGTGCTTCTCGTGAAAGAAGTCTTGGCTTAGGTGCTATGGGTTTTCATTCTTATTTACAAAAACACAATGTACCTTTTGAATCTCAAAGAGCAGAACAAATCAATGAAGAGATATTTAAACGTATAAAAGAGCAAGCTGTAGAAGAAACTCTAATACTTGGCCGTGAAAAAGGAGAAGCTCCTGATATGACTGGTACAGGTCGTAGAAATGCTCACCTACTAGCAATAGCTCCTAATGCTAATAGCTCATTAATATTAAATACTTCTCCAAGTATAGAGCCTTGGAAAGCAAATGCATTTACATCTAGGACTAGAGTAGGCTCGCATTTAACCAAAAATAAATACTTAGAAAAAGAATTAGAAAGAATTGGCAAAAATACTGAAGAGGTATGGTCTGATATTATTACTAATGGTGGCTCTGTTCAACAGCTAGATTTTTTAAGTGATGAAATTAAATCAGTATTTAAAACAGCTATTGAAATGGATCAAGATTGGGCAGTATACTTAGGTGGTCAAAGACAAAAATATCTGTGTCAGGGACAGTCTTTGAATATATTTTTCCCAGCTGGTGCTTCACGTGGATATATTCACAAAGTACACTTCAATGCTTGGAAGTATGGTTGTAAAGGACTATATTACTTGAGAACTGAAACTTCTAATAGAGCTGAAAACATCTCTAAAAAAGTTGCAAAGAATAGGCTTGTAGAGTTCTCTGAATTAAAACAATCTGAGAATGAATGTATAGCTTGCGAGGGATAAAAGATGAAAGTAAAAATATATACAAAAACAAGCTGTCATTTTTGCGACCTCGCAAAAAGTTGGTTTGGTACAAATGATATTCCTTTTACACAAATTACTCTTGATGACGATCAAGAAAGATTAAATTTCTATACTGAAGTAAATAAGAATATTCTTCTTGTTGAAGAGTATATTAAATCTGTACCTCAGATATTTGTTGGTGATGTCCATATTGGAGGCTATGACAACCTTATGGCTAGAGCTGGCGAGGTTATCGCTCGTGTTAAAGGTTCATCATTAACAACCTTTTCGAAAACGTATAAACCCTTTAGCTATCCTTGGGCTGTTGATCTAACTGTCAAACATGAAAAAGCTCATTGGATAGAAGATGAGATTGATTTGTCAGAGGATGTTACTGATTGGAAAAATGGCAAAATCACTAAAGTTGAAAAAGAGTATATTACTAATATTCTAAGACTATTTACTCAATCTGATGTAGCCGTTGGTCAAAACTATTATGATCAATTCATTCCAGCTTTTAAAAACAATGAAGTTAGAAATATGCTAGGTTCATTTGCAGCTCGTGAAGGTATTCATCAAAGAGCATACGCACTCCTAAATGACACCATTGGTCTTCCTGACTCTGAATATCACGCTTTCTTAGAATATAAGGCAATGACAGATAAAATTGAGTTTATGATGGATGCTGATCCTAGTACTCGTCGTGGTTTAGGACTTTGTCTTGCTAAGACTGTCTTTAATGAAGGTGTGGCTCTATTTGCATCATTTGCAATGTTACTTAACTTCCAACGCTTTGGTAAAATGAAAGGAATGGGTAAAGTCGTTGAATGGTCAATCCGTGATGAATCAATGCATGTCGAAGGTAACGCCGCATTATTTAGAATGTACTGCCAAGAAAATCCCTATATAGTTGATAATCAATTTAAAAAAGAAATATACCTAATGGCTAGCAAAGCCGTTGAGCTTGAAGATAAATTTATTGATTTAGCTTATGAGATTGGTACTATCGAAGGTCTAAAAGCTGATGAAGTAAAAGAGTATATTCGCCATATTACAGATAGACGTTTAAATCAGCTTGGTTTAAATGAAATATTTAATATTGATAAAAATCCACTTACTTGGTTAGAGTGGATCTTAAATGGTGCTGATCATACAAACTTCTTTGAAAACCGTGTGACTGAATATGAGGTTGCAGGTCTAACTGGTAACTGGGATGAGGCTTACCAAAACTAGTTGCTATTTCTGTTAATTCTTTTTCATAATTAAGTTTCTTTTATATCCCTTACAAAAATTTTAAATATCTATTTTGTATCAAGTTATGCTTTAATATTTGTAAGTAGTATAGATACATATTAAAAATGGATTTTCAGAATTTAGAAAATATTATTAACCATGATATTTCACATGGCTTCTCAAGGGTAGCTGTGAGTGTGGTTTTTCATAATAAACCTATTTATAAAAATAATTTTGGTTATGCATATAGATATAATCAAGAAGGAAATCTTGTCAGTAATCTACAAGCTTTAAAATATAACATGCTTTTTGATATAGCATCTCTGATAAAGATCTTCGCAACTACTTATGCAATTATGTATTTATATGAGCGACAAAAAATTAAACTAGATGATAAGATAACAAAATATATTCCAGAGTTTAAATTTAAAAATACCTCTTATATTCCAACTATTCGAGATTTATTAAATCATGCTACTGGTATAGCTCCATTTTTTGATTTCTACAATAACTACATTACAGATTCTCTATATAGCCAAGATAGAGAGACTACTATCAATTTTTTAAAAACAAAAATGTCAGTCGTTGAACCAGCACAAAAATATTGTATTTACTCAGATATAGGTATGAAAATATTAGGTTGTTTAATTGAAACCATAACAAATCAAAGAATGGATGATTTCTTAGAAAGAGAAATCTACTCAAAAGTTGGTACTCAAAACACTTGTTTTAATCCTTTGGAAAAAGATTATTTGCCAAATCAAATAGTAGCAACTCAAATTGACGGTCATACTAATTGTGGTACAACTAGTTTTAACAATATAAAAACTGATACTCTTCGAGGCTTAGTCCATGATGAGAAAGCACTCTATTCAATGGGTGGTATTGCTGGTCATGCAGGATTATTTTCTACTATTGATGACATTACCAAACTAGCAGGCTTATTATATCAAGAAAATACTTTCTTTACTCAAAGTACTATAAAAGAATTTAGTCAACCATCTAACGTTAACCCTTCTTTTGGATTAGGTTTTTGGACAGCAAAAGGACTCAAAAACAGACTTTTTTTTGGTGAAAAATGTAGTGATCAAACTATAGGACATACTGGATTCACAGGACAATGTTTCATTTCTGATTTTCAAAATAAGATTACCATTATAATTATGGCGAACAGTGTGCATAGTCTAATTATCTATCCTAGAATTTTGAAGGTAAAACTTATAGAACAGGCATGTATGGACAATTAATAGACTCAATATATACGGTGTTAGGATTATGAATTTAAATTTTAGATACAGTTTTAAGTTTATTCTTCCTGTATATATCATCTCCGCTATCATTGGTGGCTATGCCTTAGCAATTGTTGGAGGCATTGGTAAAGATATTCAATATAGCTTCAACTTAGATAATCACCAATTATCTATTTTATTAGGCTTAGTATTCCTAGGGGTATTTTAGCAAAAGTTGTTTGGTTAGCTACAGATCGAATTGGTCGAAGGGCAATGATAATTTCTTTTGCAATAATGTATATTATAGGAACTTATCTTTTTGTAATATCTAATAGCTATAATACTCTAATAATAGTCAGATTTATTCAAGGAGCTGCTATTCTACTTTGTACTTATGCATTTCCCATATATATTACAGAAATATCTCCAGCTAATAGAAGATGCATGTATGTAACTTTATTTCAACTATTCTGGACAGCTAGAATGTGTTTATCAGGAGTTATAATATTTTTCTTTTATAATGCTCTTAGCTGGTATCAATATTTATACATTACAATATTTCTTGTAATAGTTTTGCTCGGATTGATTTGCATATTACCCCCCAGCCCTACTTGGCTTGTATTAAGAAAGAGATATGATGATGCATATATAGTCATAAGTAAAACTCAACCCACTTTGACAAAGCAGGAAATACAAAAGCATATCGAAGAAGTTAGAGTTAGCCTCAGAGAACACCAGCCTAAGACTTTTTTACAAAAAATTTTAATTGGCAAAGATATTTGGCCTGTTTTATTAGTAACAACAATCTTAATCTTAAATCAGTTAACTGGTATTAATTTTATTATTTTTTCTTCAGAGCTAATTCTTTCACCATTAACAAATAACATTTATATAACTCATATAGCAAACTCTCTAATTTTAATTGTTAACTTTGGGGTCACCATATTAACCATCTTTTATATAGATAAGTGGGGAAGAAAAAAAGTTATCTTTACAGGACTGACAATTACATTAATAAGCATGATACTGCTAATAGTATTATATAGCCTACCTACTTTTGATTATAATTACATACTAGTGATTTTGTTCTTGATAACATGTATTGTCGGATTAGCATTTGGTCCTTCTGGAGTCATCGTAACCCTTATAAATGAACTATTATCTAACAGAGTAAGAATTATTGGTATTTTCATGGCAGGCGTAGTTTTAATGTTATTTGCATTCTTCTTTATCGGATATTTCTTACAAATAGGCGAGAGATACGGCTTTAATATTATGTTTGGAATTATTTTTATAAGTTCATTTGTATATTTATTATTGTTAAAAAACTTATTCCAGAAACTGCAGGAAAGACATTAGAAGAAATAGAAAATGAGTTTCAGTAAAATCTTAAATAGTATTTAAAACATAACTACTATTTACTCTTTTAAAACCTCTAGTTCTTCTAAAGCTTCAAACCATTCTAATTCAGTTTGTTCTATTTTTTCTTTTAACTGAGAATGCTCAAGTAAAGTTTGCTGAAGTTTTTGTTTATCATCATATATATCTTGGTTTTGGAGAGCATCTTGCATTTGTTGTTCTTGCTGTTGTAATTTTTCTAATGCCCTTTCAAGTTTTTTGACTTTATCTTGAAGTGGCTTAAGTTGCTTTCTTTTATCAGCAGATAATTTTCTATCCTGTTTTTTAGAATCATTATTAGATTGTACTGCTATATTTGATGTATTATTCTCAGCTTTTTTAACTTCAAGAATGTACTTATAGTAATCCTTCATATCACCATCAAAAGGCTTAACCTGCCCTTCACCAACAAGCATATATTCATCAACTGTTGATTCTAATAAAAATCTATCATGGGAAACTAATATTATAGCTCCTTGGAAACTCTGTAATGCTACAGTTAAAGCCTCTCGAACTCCGATATCTAAGTGGTTTGTTGGTTCATCTAGTAATAAAAAGTTAGGCTCTTGATATACAATCATTGCTAGAGCTAATCTAGCCTTCTCACCACCAGAAAAGGTTCCTGCCTTTGCCAAAGCCTTATCGCCCACAAAGTTAAAACTGCCTAAAAAAGTTCTAAGCTTTTCTTGAGTTGCTTGTGAGTCTAAGCGTTGCATATGCAATAGTGGTGAAGCCTCAGAATCAAGCATATCCAATGAATGTTGCGAGAAATACCCTACTCTAAGATTTAGATGTTTTTCTATCTTACCTGATAAAATGTCTATATCACCAATAAGAGATTTAATGAGTGTTGATTTACCAGCTCCATTTAGACCTAATAGACCTATACGCATTTCATTATAGATATTTAGTTTTACGTTATTAAGAATTTTTTTATCGCCATAACCAAGATCAGTATTTTGTAAACTGACTAAAGTACCTCCAAGATGCTCTTTAACCTGCTTAAATTCAAAGCTAAATTCAGAATCTGACTTAACAGCCTCTATTCTCTGTATTTTTTCTAACATCTTGACACGACTTTGTGCTTGTTTTGCTTTTGAGGCTTTAGCTTTAAATCTATCAACAAAGCTCTGTAAATGAGCAATTTGCTTTTGTTGTTTCTCAAATTGCTTTTGTTGTAGTACTTTTTGCTCATAAGACCGCTTTTCATAAGATGAATAGTTACCAGTATAAGTATCTATATTCTTATTATCGATATGAAATATTTGCTTGACAACATTATCTAAAAAGATTCTATCATGTGAAATAAGTAGTAAAGAACCTTTATATTCTTGTAGATACTCTTCTAACCATAGTACAGCATCTAAATCTAAATGGTTGGTTGGTTCATCAAGTAGTAAAATATCTGACTCTTGCAGTAGTGCTTGAGCAAGATTTAATCGTATCTGCCAACCACCAGATAGCTCTTTTACCTTTTGTTGGAGTTGACTAACGCTAAAACCTAAACCTGATAGCAGTTTACCAGCTTGAGACTCTATTGCATAACCTCCTAAAGATTCATACTCTTCATGATATTTTGAATAATCTACAAAGTTCTCAGACCTTAAAGATTTTTGCATTTGGATCTTCAATTGTTTTAAAGACTCTATACTATTGACTACATAATCTATAACTTTCGCTTCAAAATCATCAACCTCTTGCTTAACAGTAACTATGCGAGTATTTTTAGCAATCTCAATATCGCCCTTATCTGGTATCAGATTGCCTTGTATAAGGTTAAAAAGTGTCGTTTTACCTGTACCATTTTTACCCACAAGACCTATTTTTTGATTAGGAAAGATTGAGAAGCTAATACTATCAAAAAGCTCTTTTATCTCTACTTGATAAGATACCTTTTTAAAGAAAATCATTTGTTTTAATATAAATATTTCATTAGCTAAATTATATACATTGAGTATTTATATAAAAGTGATTTTCAAATATAAGCTACTGATTTAGCTTATTTAGTAATGATAAATATACGAAGCAAACAATATAAGCAACTACAGTACCCCAATTAATACCCATAATTGGATATAACCAATATATTAATAAGTCGTAAATTAATAATATAGACACTCCATAAGAGAAATGTTTTAATACTCATGGAAATAGCTGATCTTTATATGTAAATATCAAAACTGTAGTCACGGATGTTAGCATAACTGGAAATGATGAAAATATACCAGCCCACTCATGACCTACTATACGAGATACACCAGTAATCAACAAAACTAATGTAGCAACTAAAATAATCCTAAATGTAATAACAACTAGTTTATTAACTGGTTTAAGCTTGACAGCTATCTTTGTATGCTTATTATCAGCAACTCTTCTGAAAAAAGAATCGTAATAAACATGGCAACCAAAAATATCATGAAACCAGAGAATATATTAATACTAAATCTTGTAAGAATATAGCCACTAATAAAATAAATAACAAAACCAACAATAAGTGCACTTAAAGTATTAAAGTAACGATTATTGAGAAATAATTTACCTCCTAAATAGAATCCTATTGTAAATGAATAAAGTACAACAGAATCCTGCAAAAGCATAAGGCATTGAGTTTATCAAAAACTGTAGACCATTCTCACGCGCATAAAAATAAGTAAAAAGACCATCACTTAGTGGTAAACATGAAAATAAGCCCTCTAATCTAGGACTTTTCTCAGATATATATCAGTCCTAGTACCATTAAAGCTGATAATATTATTTTTATAGAAATCAACAACATATGAGAAATATCTTTATAAAATATAGATTAAAAGTTTACACTATTTGGTATTTTTATAAATCATTTTACAGATCTAATAATACTATACTATCCAAAGTATTTATCTATACTAATATCTATGATGCAAAATATAATTATTGTATTATTTAATGAGTTTGAAACTTTAGATGTTTTTGGACCAATTGAGATTTTTGGGAGTTTCAAAGAGCACTTTAAACTTGAATATTATTCTCTATAAGGAGGTAATATATAGTAATCAAAATGTTTGTATAAACACCAAAAAACTCTCAGATGCTAATTTTAAAAGCCTGATATTATTTGTACCGGGAGGTATTGGTACAAGAAAGTTAATATACAATAAAAAATTAATAGCTGAATTAACTAGACTGGTAAATAATGCTAAATATATACTTACAGTCTGTACAGGTTCATCCTTATTCTCTCAAACAAATCTGCTTAATAGCAAAAAAGCTACCTCTAATAAAAAAAGCTCTAAAATGGACAAAATCTATAGCTCCAGATGTAAACTAGATCGACAAAGCTAGATGGGTAAAAGATGGTAATATTTATACAAGCTCTGGCATAAGTGCGGGCATAGATATGTCTCTTGGTTTTATCGCAGATATCTTAGGCTATGATGTAGCTAAACAAAAGAGTATAGAGTTAGAATATTCATAGCAAGAAGATGTAAATGTTGATGAATTTGCAGATATTTATAAATAGCTAGTTATTTGCAAAGAATTTTAAAACGCTATCAAACTGCGGCTGTTGAATATTCCAAAATATAATATTAGCTCCGATATAATTCTTATCAAAATCATATAATTCTGCCTGTGTAAATTTCTTTGATGTTTTTGGATTTGTATATGTATAATCAGGCTCCTGAACTGCAATAGTAATAGTATTTATATCTGCCTTATATTTATGTAAAAATTGATAACTATTTTTCATCTGACTTTTTCGATATGGTACTGTGTCAGGATTGCCTATGCCGATATTATTTTTGATTGCTATAGCAAATATCTCTTGCGTAAAACCATGATCATTATTCCATTCACAAGGTAAAAAATTGATATATTGCACTACCTTGCTTTGCTTAAACTATTTTTTAAGATAAAGCATATTACTAACTATTGAATCTATATAAGTCTAACAAAACTTATCCGTTTAAAACTTCTCATCTATATCAATAAATGTTTTAGGTAAGTTTATACCGGCTACTTTACCATCATACTGTTTAGCTAGCTGATCTATTAACTTATGAAATCTTTTGTTTAGCTTAGGATTCTATTGTTTAGTAACCCAACCAGCTCCTAAAGGCTGTCCCTCTCCTGCGAAATCAGTTTGTCTGAGCACTCCATTATCATAGACGTCAGATTGTAAGTATTTTGGAACTGGAGTATGTTTGATTTCAAACGATTTATCTTGTAGCTGTACAAAGAGCTTTTTATGGTACTTTTTTAATAATTGATAATCTTCTTCAATAGCTGAAAAATCATAGCTATCTTCTAGCGGCTCCAATCTTTTCCAAGAATAAACTATCTGAGCACCTTTTACCGGTGGATTATCAATTTCTTTGATATGATCTTTTGCTGAATCTCCTCCTAAAAATAAATATAGCTCTGGATTACTCGCAAAACATAAATTAAAGGCCATAAAACTTACTATAAGTATAATTATCTTTTTCATATATATCCTACTAAATTAAAAACCATAAACTATTAGAATGTATAATAGCTAATAGTTCTCAACCAAAAACTTATACAGCAAATATTTTTATGAGTAAAACAAGAAAAATCATACATATTGATATGGATTATTTCTTTGCTCAAGTTGAGGAAAAAGCAAACCCAAGCCTTAAAGATAAACCATTTGTTGTAGGTGGTACCAACCCCAAGCGAGGGGTAATATCTACTTGTAACTATATAGCTAGAGAATATGGAGTACACTCGGCTACGCCTACTGCAATTGCTATGCAAAAGTGTCCTAATCTTATACTTCTAAATACTGACTTTGCAAAATATAAAGCTAAATCATCCATTATAAGAGAGGTATTTAAGACTTTCACAGATAAGGTTGAGCCTCTATCTCTTGATGAGGCGTATCTGGATGTTACAGATGTTGCAGCATATAAAAATAGTGCAACACTAATTGCTCAAGCTATTAAACAAGAAATTTTTAACAAAACTAGGCTCACAGGATCAGCTGGAGTAGCTCCAAATAAACTACTTGCAAAAATAGTTAGTGATATAAATAAACCTAATGGATTATATGTAATCACTCCTGAGCAAGTTAATGATTTTGTTAAAGATCTACCAATTAAGAAATTTTTTTGTGTTGGTAGAGTCTCACAAGAAAAACTAAAAAGTATGAATGTCGAGACTTGCTTAGATTTGCAGCAACTAAGTCTAACTACTCTTCTAGATAAGTTTGGTAAATTTGGAAGTAGTTTATATAACTATGCCAGAGGTATTGATAACCGCGAAGTTAACCCAGTAAGTATCCGTAAATCTGTAAGTGTAGAAAATACATACTTAGAAGATCTAAAGACTCTCGAGCTTTGCCTAGAAAAACTACCTAACTTATATAACAAGTTGACCAGTCGCATGACTGAAGAGTCATTATAATTCTATAATAGGTATTATTGTCAAATTTACAGATACAAAATTTAATAAAACTAGCCTGGCTAGAGTAGCAAAAACACTAGATAAAGAAGTTATAAAAAATCTAATAATTGAGTTACATCAAAAACAAAATCACCCGATTAGACTAATTGGTATAGGTGTACGACTTGGGGAGGTTGATGATAAGCAGATGGAATTGTTTTGATATCTATAAATTACTATTTTTCACTTAATTCATAATAATCTAAAAGCTCTTGTTTCATCTTTTTTTTTTCAAAACCTTCCATATTATCATCATATTCAAGATATCTATTAAGTCTAATATTAAAACCTATTATTTCTGTATTTTTATGCTTTATTAGCTTTATTTTTCTTGTTTTATCATCACTTAAATTAGCTATACGTAAACCACTCCTTCTAATTCCATCTAATACAGCTTTTGGAATATCATTAGCACTTATCTTTAGCTATATATTATTTAGAGAAACTTTCACACTACAACAATCTATTCGTATTTTTATAATTGTAATGTCGATATTTTTGGGTAAAAGAGTTTTGGATAGGAATGTGAAGAAATAGTTTACTTATTTTTATCCTTTGTCTTCTTTTTGTCTGTTATTGGTTTTACTTTGTTAGGTGATGCCCCTTCAGCTTTCAATTTTAGATGTATGTTTTAAGGCGGTGCTGCAAAAGTTCCTTCTTTTGGGTTCATTGTGAATTTTACTGCATTATTTTTTTCCATTTTGATTCTCGTTCGTTGTTTGAGAAGGTTTAACATTCGATGATGAGGCTCCCTCTTACAAAGGTTTATTGCGATTTGGTACTTTTATACAAGACATCGGTGCTGAATCTGTAAAATCCATCCCTTTTACTAATTTTTTAGATGTATCATTTGACATAAAATTATCCTCCTATAACGATTGTTGATATAAAAATAAAACTAATGCACAGAGAAATAATAAAAAGCCATCTATAGCCATCTTCTAATATCTCAACGATTTGAAATTTCTCATTTTTTAGATCTTCATAAGTTTCTCTAATTATTTTCTGTGTTTTAACAATCGTATAAACTGATAGTACTATTGTTAATGCAAAACAAAATATAAAAAATAGAAAAAACATCTTCATATAGCAACTTAGGCTGACTGTTATATCAACCTTACTTATAAATGCACCTATAGCAACGAGTGATGTACTAGGTATGAGTTTTTCCATAAATTTAGAATTTTCTTTATAAAACTCTAAGAGCATTATTCTATATTCTTTTTCATTCATTGTTCTTTTTGCTGCTTTTGTTGATAGGCTTTTTTTGATAAAGCTAAAATTTTAGAATCAAGTAAAATAGGTATTGATAATAAAGCTTTATAATCTAAAGCTGGCCTAGTTCCTCCCGTAGCTCTCTTACTTGCTAACTTTTCACCTATGTCTGTATTTAAGTATGCAGCTATACCTTCACTGAGTTTTTTATCGCTTGTTTTTATTACAACTATATGTTGATTTATATTTCCTACAAAACCTTCTGGAGCGATAGAAGCAACAGCCATTCTACCAACACCTGTTATTTTAATTAATAAATCTCCTTCGGCTACTTGACTTCTTTTTAATAAACCTTGGTGAGTTTCTTGATTAATATATTTAACATCATCCAACGATAAATTTCCTGAAGGAGATAGATTCTGTAGTTTTTGGCGTAACTCAGCCAGATACAATCTTTGTATAATATCTTAAAGGCTTTGCTCCAAGCTGTTTAAGTCTATCATCTATCTTAGCTATATCAGGAATATAAAAAAAGGATCGACTCTCCCGTCAATATTAGAATAATCCACCAAAAAAATTTTATTATTATCCACAGAGCTATCAAATTTATATTCTGCCATCTTCAATATCCTTGATAAATTTTGTTAGATGCTTCTGTATTTCATCTAGCTCGTTATTACCAGTTTCTTTACCTGTTGCATCGTAGCCAATATTTTCAGCTATTGCCATAAATATAGGATAATCAAGATTTTGAGCTTTTATTTGCTCTTTTCTTTGCTTCTGATATAGATCTGTTAGCTTTTCTTTGAAATCTGCTAACTTCTGGTTATATTCTGCTGAGATTTATGTTTTCCAGTCTTTAAATTCTTGAGTCTTCTCTATAGCTTTTTTATCTGTCTCTGCTGTAGTATTTATAAATCCAGTATGATTTTTGATTATTGCTTTTTTCTCGGCTTCTATCACTTTACAAGTATTTTCATAGTTTTGTAAACTTTTTATATTATCCTACAAATCTACTTTTAATTGCCTATAAGCTTGGCTTTTTATAGCTGGCCACTTTCTCAAGAAAAGCACCGAACTTTTGACACCTGCACCATTTGCAGCAAATGCTGTCTGAGGCATAGACACTACAGCCACTAGCCTAAACCAATCTTCTATTTGATCTCTTACATATTGTAATGAGCTATTTGTGAGTATCCCATCAGGTATAACTATCGCAAGAAAGCCATTTTCTTTTAAAAACTTATAACACTACTCTATAAATAGAACCTCTGTACTTTGTGAATCCTTTTCTTTGCTTTTTTTAGTTTTTAGATCAAGCCAGTCTATTTCTGTACTACCAAAGTCAAAAGTTTTTAGATAGTTTTTTTCAGATTTTTTGACCTTACTCCTAAACGGTGAGTTTGTAATAATAAAATCCATAGAGTTCGCTTTGAATTCTTTATTTGTTTTTTGCATCTCATCAAAGCCAACTAATCCATCACTAGCTATTACATTTGTATGACCATCATCATGAATAATCATATTCATCTTAGCAGTTCTAGCTATTTGCTCGTTTATCTCTATACCAAATAGTCTTCTATGCAAAATCATGCCAATAGCTATGATGGTACTTTGCATCATCTATATCAGTTTCAAAATCAGGATACTCTTGATCTGCTTGAGCTCTAACTTTATCCAAAGCATGCAACAAAAATCCACCGCTACCACAAGATGTATCTAATACTCTATCAGTATTTTGATATTTAAAGTATCTACAACAAACTTAACTATAGGTCGTGGCGTAAAATATTGTCCAAAATCACCCCTAAAGAAACTTCCCATAAAAGTTTCAAAAGCTCGACCTTTACTATCCAAATCTGTCTTATTAAGATTTATACTTTGCAAGTAATTTACAATCGTCCGAATTCTAGAATCTGATAGCCTAATATCATCTTTAAAAACTTCTTTATCGAACTCTTTACCACGATTATAAATATATCTTACTCGCTCAGCTAAAGCTTTGTTAGTACGATAATCTTCATCCATATTTTTCTCTTTATCTTCTTTAGTTAGCTCTTCTTGTATTACTTGAAAATGATATACTTCACCATTCTTACGAGCTTTTTTATTATTACCTTCAAGGTTATATCTTTCATCCCAAATTTTACAAAATATTAGTTTATCTAACTCATCAAAAGCTTCTGAAGGATTTAGCTGCCCACCTGCCCAAAGTGCATCACGCACTTGTTTAAAATTCTAGTTAGCTCACTCTGCCACAGTTTGGATATCTTTAAACTTTTTGTTGTTATAAGCTTTATACTTAGCTTCTTTACAAACCCCGCCTTTTGCATACTTAAATGGTGGTACCCTGTCTTCACCAAACTTAGGGATATCTGGCAATGTTTCCTTTATATTTTTATCCTTATCAAACCTAAAATACTCATTTAAGATACCTGATATCACCCAAATATATTTAATAGTTCTAGAAATAAATCTCGCATAACTAAAGGCTTGATTAACCGCTTGACGATATTCTGACTCTAAAACTTCTTGTTTTTTTACACTCTACAATTAGCTTTGGCTTTTCATGTGCTTTATCATCATAGACAACAATATCTACTTCTTTTTTAGTAGATCCATCTGTTATATTCTCAAATTGATTTATATACTCTAGACTATAATCATAGTCATATACTAATTTTAAAAAAGTATCTGCTTGGACTCTTTCCTCTGGGTTATCTATTTTTCTAGATTTGTTTTGAAATACGTAGGTTATCCTTTCATATTCATCATCAAGACTAATATGCTTATCTTGTATACCCTATTCTAAGTATTTTATTTCTTCTTTAAGCTTGATGAATTTTTCTATTAGGTTTTTTTCTTCCATTAAATCAACTAGAGTGAAAATTAACTAGGAACAATTTTACAACATAAGAAATTAAAAAAGAATTTTTAAAACTTATATAATAACCTTTTATATTCTTCTAGAACTCTAAAAATCTCCCCTTCTTCCTCTAACTGATTCAACTTCATTATAAACTCTTTTGAGCCTGATAAATGAGCAAGATAAAAACTAGCATGAGTACGGATTTCTTTTACAGCTACTTTGGCAGTTTTTAACTTAATAAGTCTTCTTAGATGCTCTCCTAATACCTCAACACGCTCAACTGGTGTTGGTGGTGATATTAGCTCACCTGTATTTAGATACTTGGCAATTTTCCTAAAAATCCAAGGATTACCACGAGATGCGCGCCCCACCATTACAGCATCTACACCTGTATGCTCTATCATAGCCTTAGCGCTATGAGGACAGAACACATCTCCATTACCAATCACAACTGTATCTACAGCTTTTCTGACATCACGGATAATATCCCAATTTGCTTTACCGGTATACATCTGCTCACGCGTACGTCCGTGTATCGTAATAGCACTTACACCAGCATCTTCACATGCTTTAGCAACCTCTATAGCATTGATATTTTCATCATCCCAACCAATACGCATCTTTACAGTTACTGGTTTATATACTGCCTTTACTACAGCTGTTAATATCTCATGGATTCTATCAACATCTTTTAGAAGTGCCGCTCCAGCTTGCAATTTTTTAGCAACTTTTGGCATAGGACAACCCATATTTATATCTAAAAAATCACATTCAGTATTCTCTGCGATATATTTTGTAGCACCAACAAAACTATCAATATCTGTACCAAATATCTGTATACCTAATGGTTTTTCACTATTTTCCATATAGAGCATTTCCATAGTTTCCCAATTACGCTCAACTACGGCTTTGTTACTAACCATCTCAGTATATATTAGTCCTGCCCCATGCTCTTTGCATATAGTACGAAATGCACTATCACAAAATCCTGTCATTGGTGCAAGTACAACATTATTTTCAATTTCTATATCTGCTATTTTAAAGCTCATCTTTCACACCATCTAATAGAAACCATTGCCCCATTTGTTTGGGTTTATCAAATTTTATACCGTATTTTTTAAACTCATGTTGAACTTCATCAACTTGATTTTCTATGATTCCAGACAGTGCTAATCTTCCACCAGGCTTTAGACTACCTGTAATATTTTTAACTAGACTAGTTAATACATTTGAGAAAATATTAGCTACTACCAAATCAAATTGCTGTGTAGGAGCATTATTACTAAAATGGGTTTTATCAGCTACGCTATTTTCTTGAGCATTTTTGATAGATGACTCTATTGAGTTTGGATCCATATCTATACCTTCAGCATACTTTGCACCTAACTTAATAGCTCCAATTGCTAGCACTCCAGTACCACAACCATAGTCCAGAACTGTTGAATCTTTACTAACATGCTGCTCTAACCATTCTAGACACATTTTTGTTGTCCCATGATTACCACAGCCAAAAGCCATACTTGGATCAACTATTATATAAGTATGTTCATTATCTTGAGGTGGCTGTCGCCAATTTGGATAGACAACTATATTCTTACCAATCTCTATAGGTTCATAATCATATAACCAAGCAGCTTCCCACTGCTGATCTTTAATTATTTCGTAATTTATTTCACTTTCAATTATGTTTTCAAACTTTTTTTGAATGTTAGCAATAATACTATCTATATCATGATGGTTCTCATATAAGACTGTAATACTGACGATATCATCGGATTTATCTATTCTTGTTACAGAACCTGCTTCACTATCAAAGAGGTAATTCTCGACTATGTCAAAATATTTAGATTTTAGTGTAAACTCTAACTGGTGCCATTGTTGCATTTTATAAAAAATAATTCAAAACTTTATATATTGTAAAATAATACTAAATATACTAATTAACAGCTAGATTAAATTACTTATTTGATATCTACTAATTGACCTTATTTCAACAATCTTTATTTTGATCTAATTTTTCTTAACCAGAAATGATTAATAACCCTCAATACATAAACTGCTAAATATCCAGCACTCGCTACTAAAAGACCCGCAACAAAACTACCTAAAAACAGTGGTTTCCAAAATTCATGTAAATGATTTAGCATATAAGAACCAAATGTTTCCCGGTTAGAGATATCAACCTGTTCTCCAAGCAAAAAACATCCAAATATATAATTACCCAAATACATTGGCACCCATGTTAAAGGATTACTAATCCATACCGTCAAAATTGCTATTGGTATATTAGCTCTCAGAGTTATAGCTGAAATAACTACAGGAGTCATTTGCAAATGTAATGGAATCATCATCCAAAAAAATCCTATAAAAACACCTCTTGCAACAGTATTGTAATTAGCAACCCATAGACTTTTGTTTGTAACTCTATGTGCTACAAAACCTAAAAATTTAGAATTCTCTAGTCTTTTTCTTTTTTTAATTAATTTTCGAGCTTTTTTAGTATTCATATTTCTAGATTTTTTTCAAAAAAATGGGTTATATAAAATTTGATAATTATTTATATCTTATACTCTAATCATACAAAATACTTTGAATTTAAACTTAGAAAATATCTCCTCGTTATTATGGCTGACTATAAGACCAAAATAGTCTATTTGCATCATCACCAGGACTAAACTCTACTTGTCTATTGTCGATATACTCACCATATCTTGAATTAATAAACTGTCTATCTGGTAGCGCATAAGCAGCACCTTGTACTCTCTCCTCTTTTACTTCCGGCCCATAATACATTCTGTATGGATTAGCTGGTCGCATATAAGCATAACTCATCGCCACACTTAATAAACCCACAGTAATTAGAGTTATTTTTTCATCTTTTATATCTCCTTTAAAAGGCCTTTAACCCAAAATTAATTATAACCTTTTTTAGTTACTTATATGAAAAAAATTTAACTTTAGACTATAGATATTTTGCTACAATTATCTTTAGAGTAAATGTCTACACGAAAGATATGCAACAGTACTGTACTAAATATAATAAAAAAGCTATTTTATTAGTTAATCTAGGCACTCCAGATAACTATGATGTAAAATCTATTAGAAAATATCTTAGAGAATTTTTATCTGATCGTAGAGTCATAGAAGCTAATCCTTTATTATGGAAGCTAATCTTAAATTTAATTATTCTACCAATTCGTTCAAAAAAGAATGTTCACTCTTATGAAGCAGTTTGGGATAAAAAGTACAATAAATCGCCTTTGCTCCTATACACTGAAAATCTAGCAAAAAAACTAGATCAAAAACTCGATAATTACATAGTAGATTGTGCGATGCGCTATGGTAATCCAAGCATCGAAAGTAAGATTAAAAGCTTACAAGAGCGAGGAGCTACTGAAATAATAATCCTCCCATTATATCCACAATACTCAGCGACTACTACAGCTACTGTTTATGATGAAATATACAGAGTCTTATCAAAGCTGAGATGGCAACCTACTATCAAAGGAATAAACCCTTATTATGATAATAAGTTTCATATTCAAACTATAAGCCAGCAAATAAAAAATCATTTACAAAATTTAAACTATACTCCAGATATGATATTATTTTCATTTCATGGTTTACCACAAGAATATTTTGATAAAGGTGATCCTTACTATTGTCATTGCCACAAAACTTATCGTTTAGTCAAAGAGAGCCTACAGAATGAATATCCTAATATAGGTTTTGTATTATCATTTCAATCTCGTTTTGGTCCTAAAAAATGGTTAGAACCATATACAACAGTCAAATTAGAAGAATTTGCCAAACAAAATAAAAAAGTTGTAGTTATAGCGCCAGGCTTCAGTGCCGATTGCCTAGAAACATTAGAAGAACTAGCAATTTCTGAAAAAGAAAACTTTATTGAAAAAGGCGGTAAAGAGTTTAATCTGATTCCGTGTTTAAACAATAGTAATGAGCATGTCGATATGTTATACAATATTATAGATGAGGAAATATGTCTAAAAAAATAGCTATACATTGGTTTCGTCAAGATTTACGCCTTGCGGATAATCCTGCTCTACATCAGGCTAGTCAAACAGATGAAACAATCACGATATTTATACTAGACGAGAATCAAGAGATTGGTGGAGCTAGCAAGCTTTGGTTGTCCCACTCTCTAAATAGTTTAAATAAATCTCTAGATAATAAACTCAATTTTTTTAGTGGTAATCCACTAGAAATCATAAAAAAACTTATCAAAGAAAATAACATCACAGATTTTTATTGGAATAGATGTTATGACAAATACAGCATAAATAGAGATACGCAGATTAAACAATTTTTGCAGGAACAAAATATAAATGCAAGTAGCTTTAATGGAAGTCTACTTATTGAACCATCGCAATGTAAAAAAGATGATGGTACACACTATAAGGTCTACACCCCTTTCTACAAGGAGCTTATCAAAATTAGAAAATATCGCTCAAATATTGTCAAACCAAGTTTTAATTCGCTAAAAAAGTTAGAGGCTGCTGCTGACTTAGACTCGTTAAAACTACTAGAACCAAAACTTTCTTGGCAAAACATAATAGATCAATGGCAAATTGGTGAAGATGCATCACACCAAATCCTTGAAGAGTTTCTAGATAATAAAGTAAAAGAATACAAAACAGCTAGAGACTTTATGAGTACAGACTCAACTTCTAAATTATCTCCATATTTACATTTTGGTGAGATATCACCTAACCAAATTTTTAATGCAGTGCAGAATCTAGACTATATCGGTAACAATGAAAAGCACTTTATCAAAGAGTTAGTTTGGCGTGATTTCTCTTATTATCAGATATATTATTATCCTGAATTACATAATAAAAACATCAACCAAAAATTTGATAATTTTGAATGGGATAACAACCCTACTCTTCTCAAGAAATGGCAAACTGGACAAACAGGTATTCCAATAGTTGATGCTGGTATGAGAGAGCTTTGGCAAACTGGTTATATGCATAATCGTGTTCGTATGATAGTTGCTAGCTTTCTTATAAAAAACTGTCTAATCCACTGGAAATATGGAGAAAGATGGTTTTTTGATACTTTATTTGATGCAGATATTGCTAGTAATAATACTAACTGGCAGTGGGTAGCAGGTTGTGGTTTAGATGCTGCGCCCTACTTTAGAATATTTAACCCAGTACTACAGTCTGAGAAGTTTGAAGCTTATGAATATATCCGTAAGTATGTACCTGAACTTAAGTTTCTACCAAATAAACTAATTGCAAAGCCATGGGAAACAAGCGAATTAATATTACAAGAAGCAGGAGTTATGTTAGGTGATAACTATCCAAAACCTGTAATAGATCTCAAGAAATCTCGAGACGAGGCATTAGAATTGCATAAGAAGCTAAGCTAATGTTATCCATATTATTAATTATCTATAGTCTATAGCATTTATATTTGAGATCATTAGTATAGTTAGTTGCAATCGAGGAGAATAGTTATGAATGATAAAATAAAAGCTATTAAAGCAATGGAAATTTTAGATTCACGTGGTAACCCAACTGTTAGAGTTTATATAGAACTTGAAGATGGTACACAAGCTACAGCATCAGTACCTTCTGGAGCTAGTACAGGTGAAAATGAAGCTGTGGAGTTACGTGATGGAGATAAATCACGTTATGGTGGCAAAGGTGTATTAAAAGCGGTTGCAAATGTTAGTAAAGTTATAGCTCCTGCATTAATTGGAATAAATGCTCATAAACAATCACAAATAGATCGCATAATGATTGAGTTAGATGGCACAAAAAATAAATCAAAACTTGGAGCTAATGCAATACTAGGAGTATCAATGGCTGTTGCAAGAGCTGCAGCACTATCCCATAAAATACCTTTATACCAATATCTTGGTGGTGCTGGAGCTAAAAGAATACCTGTACCATGTATGAATATCCTAAATGGTGGCGAGCATTCAGATAATAATGTTGATTTCCAAGAATTTATGGCTGTGCCTATTGGCGCTAAATCCTTTAGTGAAGGCTTACGCTATGTAGCAGAGACTTTTCATACATTAAAAAGTATCCTTAAAGAACGTAACCTAGTAACTAGTGTTGGTGATGAAGGAGGATTTGCTCCAAATGTCGAAAGTAATGAAGCCGCTATTGAACTAATTATCGAAGCTATTAAAAAAGTAGGTTATACACCAGGTAAAGACATATCAATAGCTATAGATTCAGCAGCTAGTTCATTCTCACCAAATATTGATGATAAATATGATCTAAAATGGTCTGGAATTGGTAAAAAAACTAATCAAGACCTAATATCTTTAGCTAAAGAATGGGTTAAAAAATATCCAATTATCCTATGGGAAGATCCTTTATCAGAAGCTGATTGGGATGGTTTTAGAGATTTTACAGCTGACCTTGGTAAGCATATAGAAGTTGTTGGTGATGATATATTTGTTACAAATACCGAATATATTTCTCGTGGTATAAAAGAAAAAACTGCAAATTCAGCATTAATTAAACTTAATCAAATAGGTACTGTTTCTGAAACTATAGAGGCTGTAAGAATGTGTCGAGATAATGGCTGGCGTTACTTTATATCACATAGATCAGGAGAAACAGAGGATGATTTTTTAGCTGACTTTGCAGTAGCTATGGATGGAGGACATCTAAAAACTGGTTCAGCATGTCGTAGTGAACGTATAGCTAAATATAATCGCTTATTAGAAATAGAAAGTGAACTTGGTAATAGTGCTCTTTATTATTGGAAATAATTCAATTACTTTAATTTTTTCTAAAATTCAAGCTTAATGAATTGCTTATATTGCTGTCCTTTCTTGAGTTTGATATCTGAATTATCATAGTTTTCACCAATTGCTGGTATAAACTGTGGCTCAAAATAGATTGCATGAAATTTCTGTGAGTTTAAACCATTTGATAACTTCAAACCATTAGGAAAATTAGTAGTATATATATGTATAGCTGGATAAGAACTTGTTACTACAAGCTTTCGTCCACTAATCTCATCTGTCAATTTAATAGCTCCATCAAAAATATAACAATGATCTATCCCCACTACCACTAAAATATTCAAAATTAGTTTCTATTTTATCTGTAATAACTGATTCTTGACTAAAATCCATTTCATAAGGAATTTTTTATAATTCGCTTAGGTATACTGTTTGTATCAGTTATTACTACTCTCTTTGCAGATACTTGTAGTTTATGATTTTCTATAGTAGCTTTAAAATCTCCAGATAAATTATAGTAATTGTGGTTTGTGAGATTTAGTAATGTATCTTCATTAGCTATAGCTTCAAAATAGATTATTAGTGAATTTTCTTGTAATTTATAAGTTATATCAATCTGTAGATCTGCTGGAAAACCATCATCCGATGATTTTTGAATACGACTAAATTTAACTTTATTTTGATTAATTGTATAATCAAATCGCTGATGGGAGATATTATTAAAACCTCCATGAAGAGTATTAATAAATTTCTCATTTTTGCCAACACTATACGTTTTATTATTTAGAATAAACTCACCATTTTTGATCCTCCCAGCTACCCTACCGATACTAGCTCCATAATATGATGGATTATTAAAATAGTTTTCTATCTCAGCATACTGTAAGACTATATTTTCAAACTTACCATTGTTATCTCTAGTTTTGAGAGAATATACAGTAGCCCCAATATCTAATAAGTCTAATTGGATACTATCATTTTCTAATGAAATTACATTTAGGAAACTTTGTGCGGTTTTAATTCTTTTAGTAGATACTTTTAGCATAGTCTAATATCAATTTTGCAACTTGTGATTTTGATATATTATTATACTCTTTTAAATTATTTTCAGATAAGATTGTTACACTTGAATTATCATTTCCAAATACTTCGGTTGAATTAGCAACTATCATATTTAGATTTTTTTTGACAAGCTTAGATCGAGCATATTCAACTATATTTTCAGACTCAGCCGCAAATCCTATAGCAAAAATACTTGGATATGATTTTTTACAATTTGCTAAAACATCAGGATTTTTAATAAATTCTAAAGTGAAATTTTCATCAGTTTTCTTAATTTTATTAGTAAATTTATTTTTGATCTTATAATCAGCCACTGCTGCACAACCAATAAAGATATCACTATCTTTAGCTTTCTCGAGCATTGCTTGATTCATTGCATCAGCACTTTTGGTATCAATAATTTCTAAATTAGGATGTTTAATATCAAAACTTATTATAGTTTTTGCTTTAAGAACAGTAACTTTCGCTCCTCTATTAACAAGCTCTTTTACTAATGCAAAGCCCATTTTTCCAGAACTATAATTTGATAAATATCTTACTCCATCAATATCTTCTACAGTTGCTCCTACTGTTATCACTGCTTTTTTAGCTTTGAAATCTTGAGCAACACTCAATAACTCAAACAAAACTTCAGGCTCATGTAATCTGCCACTCCCGATATCTCCACAAGCTTGAATGCCTTGATCTGGAGCAATCAAATTAAACCCTATACTTTGAAGCTTTGTGATATTCATCTGAGTTAATTTATTTTGCCACATATTTACATTCATAGCAGGAGCTATATATACTTTAGAATTGTCATCATTAGCTAATATTGTTTGACTTAATAAATCATTAGCTAGACCATGAGCTAATTTTGCAATAGTATTTGCTGAAGCCGGAACTATAAATATTTTATCAGCCCAACGTGATAAATTGATATGTGCCATACTTTGACTATATTCACTCATATTCAAAGATTCATCAGTATAGACATTACAGCATAAAGCTACTAAAAGCTCGGGTTTTATAAATTGCTGTGCGCCTTTAGTAATTACAGCTCTACATTCAACACCGCTTTTAATAAAAAGTCTTATCAAATTTATAGTTTTAAAAGCTGATACACTACCAGTAATCCCAAATAAAATCTTATTACTCATAAATACTAATCTCTATTTATTTAATATATTCTCTCTTTTATAAAACATAATTATTAGTAAGACCATAATAGCTACTAATACAGCTAAGATATTTACATTCATTATAAATGTACTTTCATTAGTAATCCAATAAGCAAAAATAATCCCAAAGAAAATACTACTACTTCTACCTAAAGCAAATATCATATTAGTAGCTAATGAACGGCCTTCTGTCGGAAATTCAGTCGCTGCATATTGTGCCCACATAATATTATAACCACCACCAATAAGCCCAATAAGTATTCCATAGAAAAATATAAAATCACTAGATACATATTTATACGCAAAGATACTCACCAGAAATATAACTATATTTATTACAAAGAATAAATTTGGTGATTTAAAGTATTGGTTATATATTCCACTAAGAATACTACTAATGATATTTCCTGCAAAAAATCCAAATAAAAATAGCTTAACTAAACTTGCAAAATCCATATCATTCGCGATGAATTTCACTAATGCAAACATTACTGTTATCACAAAGAAATAAGGTAGCGTAATTAAAAAGTTAAGAATCAGCGGTTTATTATAATTTCTAATAAGAAAACTAATACTTCCCGCATTTTTAAATTTATCAGATTTATACAATGCTATAAAATGCGGTGACTCTTCCAACACTCTTCGAAATGCGTATATTCCCAAACCAGCAAATCCACCAAAAATAAACATTACTTTATAAGAGAAAACTCCAAAAAGTGTAGCGACCACTCCTCCTAATACTCCAAGAATATATAAAAGACTCATTCCCCAAGCAGCTAATCTAGGCGGAAAAAATTCTACTATCAAAACACTAGATACAGCAAACTCACTTGCTAGAGCCAGGTATGCTAAAAATCTTAGTAGCATAAAAATGTAAATATTATTTACAAATATACATAATAAAGTAGTCAAAGAATAAAGCAAAATACTATATTTTATGACCGTAATACGCCCAAACTTATCAGCCAATATACCAAAGAGGATTGCACCGACTAAGATACCAACCATTTGAATATTATTTATCAAATAATAAGTTTGTTGAATTTTAGTAGAATCAAAAATTCCAAATTGTTGTTTTAGTAGGTCAACATAAGAGACGCTAAATACAGTCAAATCATAAAAATCTATAAAGTAACCTAAACACAGTATTGCTAAAATCCATTTTGCATTTTTCATTATTCAAAATAAATTGATAATATTAGAGATGTATTATAGATAGATAAAAGTTTAATGACTATAGCTAAAAAGCATTAATCGACAATAATATTCTTCTCATTTGCTGTAGATCTACAAAATGCTACATAACGCTTATCAGTCACAAACCAATAGAATACTGCGCCAATAATAGCATCCGCAAAATAGTTTGTTATATGTGTAGTTAAACATACAAAAATTATAAATAGCAATATAAGCATTAAAAGATTTTTAATATCAATTCTTCTAAACTCAAGGCTTGCATATATAGTCATTAAAACTACAAGTATTGCACTCATATTTATTTGAGTCTGAATCTCTACCGTATTAAGCAATAATGTCAAAACTACAAATACAACCAAACCAAATATTCTAGTGCGTGGCGCTAAAGCTCCCATGCTCACAGGCGCTGCCATATATCCTATAATATGAAAACCTGTCACAACCAACATCAAACCAGTCCAGTTATCTGAGAAAAACAAAAATATAACTGATAAAATAAAGTTTGCGAGAAGAGATCTACGAGAGATATTTACTACAGGAGTAATCTTAGCAAAATATCTAGGCATTTGTCCTTCTGAAGACATTGCGTATAGCATTCTCGAAGAAGCACCTAAATATGTATATCCTGTAGCAGATGGGGCTAACTACACTATCAACTATAAGTAAGAACGATATATAACCAGGCCCTAATAGTGTTGCTAATTGTAATAATGGTGAATCGAAATCTAATCCTGCCCAGCCACCTTTTTCTAATAGGTATTGATGAGGAACTGCCTGCATAAATGCATATTGCAAACCTAAATATAAAGCTAAAACTATTACTAATGCTAAAATAATTGATAAAGGAATATTTCTACCAGGATTCTTTACTTTACTAGCATAAGCAACAACAGTCTAAAATCCATTGAAAGTATAGATCAAACCACCGGCAACAATAGTTGTTAATGCTGAACCAAATCCAAACTGAGAGTTGTTTGGAGTATCTTCGGAAAACATACTAACATGATCAGAGCTATGCATAAGTGCATAGGCTATAAATATAATAACGATTATAAATGGTACTGCCATCTTGAATACTGTTATAGCATTATTGATTCTAGCTAACAATTTGACACCATAAAAATTAATAACCAGATACACAAATAGTACAGCTAGTGCAAAAGTCATTCAAGCTGTAGTCAAAACGCCATCACTCATTAACCATTGCATAGACTTAACACCAGATAGATATTGAGTAGTCGCCAATGCTTCAGATGAAATAACTACAACAATACCAAACCAGTTCGCGAAAGCAAATGGCATTGCAAAAATACTATTATGGGATATGCGCTTGATCTAGTTGTAGCTCCTCTTACTAGATACAAAGATACAACTTTACCAAGACATAGCGCTATCATTACAACAATTAATGCTGCTAAAATCCAAGCTAAAAAAGCCTAGTTACCAGCACTCTTAGCTGTAAGCTGAGCACTAAATAACCAGCCTGAACCGACCATACAAGTAGTACCAATCAATACAGCACTAAACAACGACATCTTTTTTACAGATACATTATCACTCATATTCTTTCCTTATAATTGATTTAAAACTAGACAAAAATATATTTGACATATTTTTTGGCTATAACTTTTTGATAAATTTTAAGCATCGACTGACAAAAAATTTGACAAGGTAAGTTTTAAATTACCATCAAGAATATGAATTCACAATATTTTTATTCCTCTAAACTCATTAAAGAAGCATTTCCACCAGATGCAGTAGTATCAACACTGACAGTTTTTTCTACAACAAATCTACGTAAATATAGAGGTGATGCTGTTTCTATTGCTAAGCTAGTACACTTGCCGTCTTTAGCAACACTTTCTGCAACAAACGGGATAATTGCGCCTCTACGTAATGCCAAAGCTTGATGAACTTGTTTAACTTCTAAGATACTTCCCGAAAAAGCCACTAAAGCTACTTTACTATTGAACAGTAGCGCTGAAGTAATCTCTTCATCATTAGATAAAATTAAATTAATAACTTTAGGATTAACACCAGCCTTAAGCATTAACTTAACAATATTATAAGCTGTTAAACTACCTGTATATGCAGGTTTTGCAACAACAGTATTACCTGCTAATAATGCAGCTGTTGTTTGACCTACAAATCTTATTAATAAGTCACAACTTGAGCACATACTAACTACTACACCACGCCCTTTCAAGCTTAGTTCATCGATCTCGCCTGTAGGTCCAGGTAACAACTCAGGATGTGCAAATTCTTTTTTAGCCTGTAAGCAATAGTATGCTACTTGCTGTATAGTTTTATCAATCTGAATATGAGCATCTTCTACAGATACATTTGACTCCGTAACCAAGCATGATGCTATTAGATGACTCTCTTTTTCTAATAAATCTAAGAATTTTTCAACAATTAAAGCCCTATCTTCAGCATTTATATGATTCCAAGCATCTGCTTCTGCATAAGCTACTTCTATAGATTTATCGACGGTACTCACAGAGGCAACATACTTTTTACCAATATTCTTATCAGCAGCAGATTTTAGATCAACAAATTTATCCTTCTTAGCTTTCTCACCAGCTACAATATTAGTGATACTATACTTATCTTTTATCAGTTTATTTGTAGCTATTTCATCATTAGCAATTTTTTCAGGATTATAAATCTCTTCTACTGCACCAACACCTGATAATTTTTCATTTGCTAAACGATGCATATAGTATGGACCACCTGCTTTAGGACCAGTACCAGATTTACCTTGTCCTCCAAAAGGTTGGACACCGACAACAGCACCGACAATATTTCTATTTACATAGACATTACCGGCTTTGATGTTATTTTTAACATAGTTCATAACCTCATTAATTCTACTATGAACGCCTGCAGTCAATCCATAACCAGTAGAGTTAATATCCTTTATAAGTTTGCTAAGTTCATTTGCTTTAAACCTAAGGATATGAAGAATTGGACCAAATTGTTCTCTACCAAGGTCAGATAACTTCTCTATTTCAAATGCTGTAGGCATTACAAATGTACCTTTTTGAGTATCCTCACTTGGTTGAGCTTGATATACAAGTTTAAATTGTTTTTTCTTCTCTTCTATATATGCATTTAGGTTATCAGCTGCTTCTTTGTCTATTACAGGACCAACGTCTGTATCAATATACTTTGAATCACCTATTTTAAGCTCTTTCATCGCACCAACAATCATTTTGATATAATTATCAGAGATGTCCTCTTGTAAGCATAATATACGCAATGCTGAACAACGCTGACCAGCGCTATCAAAAGCTGAACGTATCACATCTCTAGTAACCTGCTCTGGTAGAGACGAAGAGTCTACTATCATAGCATTCTGACCACCAGTTTCTGCTATAAATGGTAATATTTCACTAGATTTTGATGCTAATGTTTGGTTTATAATCCCTGCAACTTCAGTTGATCCTGTAAATATAACTCCTTTGCATACAGGACTTTTAACTAAGGCACTACCAACAGTTGCCCCATCTCCTGGAGTAAACTGTAATACACCTTTAGGAAGGCCTGCTTTGAATAATAACTTGATAGCCTTATAAGCGATAATAGGAGTTTGTTCAGCAGGTTTAGCTACTACAGTATTACCAGCAGCTAAAACAGCTGTAATCTGACCTAAGAATATTGCTAGAGGGAAATTCCAAGGGCTAATACATACCATTGCGCCTCGACCTGTAAACTCAATTTGTTTTAGATAATCGGATAATGCAGGTAATTCAATCGGCCCATTAAATTCTCTACGTGCCTGAGCAGCATAATAACGACAGAAATCTACAGCTTCTCTAACCTCATCAATGGCATTTGATAAAGTTTTACCAGCTTCAATCATCGCTATAGCAATAAATTCAACAGTATTCTTTTCTAATAAATTTGCGAATTTTTCTAGAATATCAGCTCTTTGACTAGCTGGAGTATTATTCCAATCTTCAAATGCACTTTGAGCATTTTTTAACGCTCTTTTTGCCATTTTAGCATCAGCATTAATTACAGTACCAATTATATCGCCAGTATTTGGATTTATAACAGCTTCAGCTGTACTCTTGTCAATATCAACATTAGAAACTATTGGCTTTGCTTTATATGTGTTTTTAAGAGTATATTTCTCAATATTTTTATACATCTCTGCTAACACTGCGAAGTCACTAGTATTATGACCTTGTGAATTTAACCTAGGGGCTACTATATCTTTTGGATATGGTATATTAGGATGCTGACCACAACCATAGTCAATAGCTTTTTTGACAGGATCTTCTATTAACTCTTCAATTGGTAAGTTCTCATCAACGATTCTATTTACAAATGAGCTATTGGCACCATTTTCTAGTAATCTTCTAACTAAATAAGCAAGTAAGTGCTTATGTCCACCAACCGGAGCATATATTCTACAAGGAATATCTTCATAACCTTCTTTACCAACTATATTGTCATATAAAGGATCACCCATACCATGTAGACATTGAAACTCAAAATCTTTATTGCCATTAGCTAACTCCATCACTACAGCTGCAGTTTGGGCATTATGAGTGGCAAACTGCGGGTAAATATATTGATGATTTTCAAAGAGTTGCTTCACACATGCTTGGTAAGAAACATCTGTATGATATTTGCGTGTAAATACTGGGTAACCTGCTAAGCCTTGCTCTTGTACCTGTTTAATTTCAGCATCCCAATATGCACCTTTTACAAGACGAATCATAAATCTTCGATTAGTTTTTTTAGCAAGATTAGCTAAGTAATCTAATACATAAGGAGCTCTTTTCTGGTAAGCCTGAACAACTATACCAATCCCATCAAATCCATCTAAAGATGGCTCATGAGCCAATCTCTCCACCAATTCTAGTGATATTTGCAATCTCTCAGTTTCTTCAGCATCAATATTCATTCCTACATTATATTCTTTAGCTAACTGAGTAAGTTTAAGTAACTTTGGATATAATTCTTCATGAACTCTTTGATGCTTTGCAACTTCATAACGCGGATGTAAAGCAGATAGCTTGATAGATATACCCGGATTCTTTTTAATCTCTTTATTTGTTGCATATTTAGCTAGCTCATTTATAGCATGCAAATACTGACCATAGTAATAATCAGCATCAGCCATAGTCATCGCAGCTTCGCCTAGCATATCATAAGAATAACTATATCCTCTAGCAACTTTAGTTTCTGATACTTTTAATGCTTCTTCTATAGTTTCACCAAGTACATATTGCTTACCAACTATTTTCATAGCCTGCTTCATAGCTTGACGAATTACTGGTTCACTTGATTTTTTTAGCAAGTTTTGAAAAACCTTTCTATATGCTCCATGAGGATTCTTCAAAATTTTACCAGTTAACATCAAACTCCATGTAGCAGCATTAACAAACAAATGTTTTTCTCTACCAACATGATTTTTCCAAGAGGCGCTAGTTAATTTATCTTTGATGAGTAGATCAATAGTGTATTTGTCAGGTACTCTTAATAATGTCTCAGCCAAACACATTAGTACGATACCCTCTTCAGATGATAAATCATACTCAATCATAAAGGCATCAATACTAGATTTCTTTAGCCTATTTTTTCTAACTTTTTCTACTAAACCATATGCTCTTTCTCTTACTTGTGCTTTTTGCACACTAGACATATGAGCTTTATCTACAAGTTTAGTTACAGCCTCTTTTTCTTCTATAAGCCAATATTTAGAGATATTCATTATTTCATTTGAAATAGGATACTCACCTGAATGGTTCAATAAGTTATTCATATTGCTTCCTTTTATACTTACTTTAATCTATTTTCATTAAACTTTTTCTTTTCTAAAATAATTTTGTTAATAAGCTCTTTATATCTATCTGGCGGAGTAGCTCCTTTAAACAGCCAATCAAACATATCATTATCTTCACTAGTCAAAAATTCAACAAACAATTTTTTACCAGCAAGATCTTCTCGCATATAACAGTTATTTAAATATGGTGCTAATATTATATCAAGTTCTAGCATACCTCTGCGTGCAGAGTATTTTATTTTTTCTACTGAGCTGAATATGAGATCATCTTTCCTCATTATCATGATAGTCAAGCTTATTAAATATAAGGATTACACTAGTATATACTATACACTTAAGACAACCAATACCGTTAAAGGAATTATTTCAAAAAATACTCTTTTATTTAGCTAAACAATCCGGTATTATTTGCTCTATAATTTTAGGTTTATTCATAACTATTTATTACCTATCTAAAATAAGTTTATTCAAACAAAAAATACTAAAAGGATTAAGATTTAATGGCTATTAGTCAAAATGTTACAAAAATACTTCAAGATATCGATGAACTAGATTTATTTAGCAATATTTCGGATGAGTGGTCGACTCTACTAAATGAATCTGATGATGAAATCAAAATTAAAAAATTATATTCAGCATTAGTAAAAGAAAGTATCCGTCGTGAAACAGCTGAAAGATTAGCTAAAGATGCTAAATCTTACTGTGATCTTATTCAAGAGCAATCAAAACAGCGCATTTCCAACTTGAAAGAAGGTTTAGAGAGCCAAATTGCATTTCTCACTCAACAAATCAAAGATCTAAAGGCTGAATCTTCAAAAAACCTTGATTACTACAGAAACGAGTTAAAAAAAGCTACTAGAAATTTGATAGATAATAAAAATTAGTTAAATTAATAGGTTTTAATACCCCAAGTAACTTTTTTATTTCGGTTAGCTTTTTATCTTTCTTAATATCTAAAATTCCCAGTGTAAGAAAATACTTCTCTATTTATTACATTTTGAGAAAACAGCTCTAGAAAATCTATCTTGATTATCTTTTTCTATTTCTAAATCAGCACAGTTAGTTATACTTTACCTTTATCATCTAAAACAGTATAGCTTGCAAAAGAAACTCCCGATAGTGAAAGTAATAACATCCCTTTTATTAAAATTTTATTTTTCATTTTTACAATCTATAGAAATGGTCAATAGAAATATACTATCAATATAATCCGTTATTTTCTATTAGAAACAGTCAAGAATAATTCTAAGTCTCTTTTAGATTGTTTTTGCAAAGCTAAATCACCGATATCTTTTATAAGAATAAATTTCAACTCTTTATTACTATTTTTCTTATCCAAAAGCATTACATCTAAAAACTCTTTTTGACAAATATCTCTAGGGAAATCAATAGAAATGTTAAAGCTAATTATAAACTCCTTAAAATCTTTTGCCTGTTGTTCTGATATCATCCCCAAATAGCAAGAGAAATCTATAGCCTGAGCCATCCCAACACCTACAGCTTCTCCATGCTTTAAACCTAGATATTTTTGACATTTCTCAATAGCATGACAAAATGTATGTCCAAAATTAACGATTGCTCTAGCGCCCGTAGTTTCCTTTTCATCTTCTGCTACAACTTGAGCCTTAATCTGACAACTTTTTTTGACCATATCTATCAAGGTAGAAGCATCTTTAGCTAAAATTTTATCTCTATTTAAATCAAGCCAATAATAAAAATCTTTTGAGATAAAAGCATACTTAACAACTTCAGCCATACCAGATGTATATTCTCGTTGAGGTAAAGTTTGATAAAATTGTACAGATGTATAAACAAGCTTTGGTTGATAGAAAGCTCCTATCATGTTTTTACCTAAAGGATGATTTATTGCTGTCTTACCACCAACAGAAGAGTCTACCTGTGACAATAGTGTAGTTGGAACTTGGATAAAATCTACTCCTCGCTGATATATTGCAGCAGCAAAACCTGTAATATCTCCAATAACACCACCACCTAATGCTACTAACACAGTAGAGTTGCGAGTATATTGGTTTTCTAATAAAGATGACAATATCTTATCTAAGCTTGCTTGAGATTTATATTGTTCGCCATCTTCAAGCACACATACTTTGATATCTAACCTATCAGGTATTGACTCTAAAAATCCATCAAGATATAAACCAGCAACTGTAGTATTTGTAACAACTAATACTTGTTTATTTTCAATATGAGAAATAATATGAGAAATATCTAGTGAAAAATCTATTATAATATTATAACTCTCACTGGATGTAGGATTTACTAATAGTTGACTAATCACAGGATTGTTTCTTCAACTAAGAATGTAGATATTTTGTTGACTATATTTTTTACTGTTGCGCCATTAGTTTCTACAACGACATCAGCGATACTTCTATACAGAGGCTCTCTTTCAACCATTAATTGCTCTAACACAGGTCTTTTATCATCGACTCTTAAAAGAGGTCTCTTTGTATCTTTAGCAGTTCTTTCTAATTGTTGTTCAATAGTAGCTTCAAGATAAACAACCTTACCACGCGACGATAATAATGATCTTGTATCTGGATCAAGTATAGCACCACCACCCGTCGCTAATACTATATTTTGTTTTTCTGTTAAAATTTCAGCAATAACATCTCGCTCACGCTTTCTAAAGCCTTCTTCACCTTCTAGGTCAAAAATCCAGTTAACATCAACACCACATTTTTTTTCTATCGTATCATCAGAATCTATAAACTCTAACTTTAACTGTTTTGCTAATTGCTTACCAATAGTAGATTTTCCAGCACCAACTGGACCAATTAAGAAAATATTTTTTGTTCTTATCATTTTTGACTCAAAATTATAAGTTGATTACACACTGTGATAGTTTGTTACCAATCACCCCTTGTACATAAAAAATTATAGGCTATAAGATACCTAAATATTAATATTATTGCAACTATTATCTGCTATCATTTTTGGACCTTCGATTCAATAATCTTAGGTGTTATAAAAATCAAAAGCTCTGCATCTCTATCTTCTATTTTAGTATAACTAAATAAATAACCTAAATAAGGTATATCACCTAAAAAAGGTATTTTATTACGCGCTTCTGCTTGCTCTTTGGTATAAATCCCACTAATCACTACAGTTTCACTATCTTTAACCATTACTTTGGTTGTTACTTCTCGTTTATTGATTATAGGAGGTAAGTCTTCACCTGTTGAGGTTTTACCTGAAGATGCACCAACACTATTTTTTGTTATAAGTACTTCCATCACAATATTACCATCTGGTGCAATTTGAGGAGTAACTTGAAGCTCTAGTACTGCCTCCTAGAATGCTACAGATGCAGCACCTGAAGCTGTTGCTTGTTGATATGGTACATCTTTACCATCTTTAATAAATGCAGTTTCATTATTAGAAACAACCAAATGAGGTGATGATACTAGGTTAGCTAATGATTCATTCTCAAGAGCTCTTATCTCCATTTCTAACTGAAGACCTCCCGCTATAGTATAGGCTAGATTTAAAGTACTAGCAACAACAGGATTCTGTTCTCCAGGTTTTGGAGCTGTATTAGAAAATGTACTAAGTCCTAAGTTAACATATGGATCATAATTGATATTGTAATTAAAACCTAGCTCTAAACCACTTGTTCTAGAAACTTCAACAATTCTTGCCTCTATAAGTACTCGATCATTTGGTATATCAATTTCATTTATAACATTTCTAATTAGTGGAATTTTTTCTTCGGTATCAGTTACAATAAGAGTATTTGTACAAGTATCTGAAGTTATACTACCTCGCGGTGACATAATCCCACCATTTTGTTTTGCCATAGAAGTAATAACTGTTTGCGCTGCTTGGGCTGTAGTGTAGTTTAAAGGAATAAACTCTGTTACTAATGTCGCATTATTTTCTAATGATCTTTTTGTTTGTAGCTCTAGTTGTTCTTGAGCTGCAATTTCAGCTGCTGTAGCAACATATAGGATGCTACTCATTTTTTTAGTAGCTAAATCTTTACTACAAGAACAATATTCATTACTTCATTCCATGGAACATTTTTAAGATCGATCGACATATTTCCACGCACACTACTACTGACAACTAGATTTAATCCTGCGAACTCTGATAGAACTTGGAGAACTGTCTGTACAGGTGTATCTTTAAATAATATTAATATAGGTTCATTAACATTAAAGCCTTCAACACTGCTATTACGTCTATCAATTTTAAATTTAAAAGTATTACCTTCTTTAAAATCACTCAAAGCAATTCTGTCTAAAGAATGAATAACAAAAACTACATTTCCATTATATTTGAGAATTTTGATCGAATCCACTATTGTATTGAATACTTTAGTATCAATATTACTAACCCATTTATCAGAAATAGTAGTATCATTGAAAGTTATAGTAAGAGTATAACCATCTCGAGATAGTTTGGTCTTATATCCAGCAAAATTACTAATATTTTCTTCAAAAACAACATCAAACACTGCACTACCATTAAGGCTTCGATGAAACTCTAGGTCTTAATATGTTTACTATAATTTGTAGTTTTATTTTCATCTCTTCCAACAACTTTAGTTTCTGGCGGTTTAGTCTCTTGAAGCTGATTTGCTGATGTTTGACTGTTATCTTGCGAGTCTGCAAATGAAGTTTCATAACCTAGTAACCCCAAAAATAGAGTCAAAACAGTTAATAATTTATTATTTCTAAAAAAACATTAATTCACCCTAATGTATAACAACTTGAGCTTTTTGCCAAACTCTCTTTTGATCATCTTTTTTCCATTCATCAACTACAATACCTTCTTTAGTAATACTTTCGACTTTTCCATAATTTTGTCCAATCAACTCGCCTTCTTTTACATATATTGGCTTAGTTTCCATTGATTTTTCTACTACACCCCATATTTGATTATTTTGGGAGACTGTCCCTTTAAACTTAAAAGAACTTAATGGATATTGTTGTAAGCTTGTAGGCTTAGTATTCATAACTTCTTTGAGTTCCTCTGGAATAATTATTGGTTTGAGTTTAACAACTTCTTGTTTCTATTTAACTCCTTTAATAGGTACTCTTTTTTCAAAAGGTAGCGTATGGTCTATATTAAAAACATTACGTATCTTCGATAATCTCTCAAAAGTTAATGTATCACCTTTATATTCAGGAATATCTATTTTTTCTGAGCTCTTCATACTTTTAGTACTATTCTGAATAAGTTGATTAACTTGGTCTATTCTAGTTTCATAACTAGCATAGCAGTAGCTATAACTAGTTATCATTAGCATCAAACATAAAAGTTTTAATCTTTGATATTTATTCATCTAAATTACACTCCTACTCCTTGACGTGAATAGGTCTGCAAATTTAGTTCAGTAACTATTTTAGAATCAGACTCTTTTTTAATATTTATATTAGTTATAACTGCTATATCTTTCATATCTATTAAAGCTACAAATAATTTAATCAACTGAGTAAAGTCACCTACTAATTTAGCTTTAAAATCTAACGCATATAGATCTAAATATTTATTCTTTTCAATCCCCGCTGGTGATAAATCAATAATTGTAATACCGGAGCTACGAATAGCTTCATTTAATGCTGATAAGAAAATAGGCACAGAATGGCGCTCAGGAATACTAAATTTTTCTTCAATATTATGCTTTTCTAATATCTTCACTTGTTCTTTAAGAGCTTCTAAATCTTTTTCTTTCTTAATAAGTCTTGGTATTTAAGATTCCATTGAGTTTATATGGTTTTCTCTTTGATTCGCTTGTGAAATCACTGGACTAACTAAAATACCATAGAAAATAAATAAAAATAATCCAAGAGCGATTATAAAGACAGGCAACTTAATCTTTAATGGAGCATCTATAACTATTATAGCGTACTTGTTAGATAAAAGGAGTTTTCTTATTTTATCTAACATTTTACACTTTCTCCCTTGAATGCATTACCCTCACCAAATTTAAATTCTAATAAAAAACTTCTTTGACCATTTTTCTCTGATCCTAAATTTTTAAGTTTAACTTTTTTAACTCTTAACTCAATTTATAAGTTTTTCATAAAAATTGAAAGTAATTTCAAATCTCTCACTTCACTTGTAACAACAATAATATCTGTATTTGCAACATAATTAATATTTGTAATATATAACTGATCCGTAATTGCTCTAGAAATTTTTTCTAAGCCAAGTAATATATAATATTGACCAGCTTTGATATTGGCTAAGTCTGAAGATACATCTAATAATTTATCTCTTTGACTTTTCACAGTTAGATATTCAGCTACGTTTTTATTAAGCTTAGTTATTTGAGTTTAGATGTATCTCTCTACTTTGATATCCTCATCACTAGACCACGAGAATACTACCGAAAGAATAAACATAGATACAAAAGCTACGAATATCATAAAACCAAGATCTATGCCTATATAAGTAAGCTGTTTTGGCGCCAACGACCACGTACAAAATTAAGATCTTTCATTACTTTTAGAGCCTCCTTCATAGCAATTGCTATTGGTAAAACATACCTATATGGTTGCTCTATATCTCCAAACTTTTGACAATCTATGTTTATGAATGGATCAAGTATTTTACAATTCTTTTGAGATAAATCCTTTATTGATTCGAAGATATTCTCAAAATTTTGTTTAATTCCATATACATAAACATTATTATCTTATTTTAACAGATTCATAACTTTTTAGTTCACCTTGTGGAGAAAAACTATAAATAGATAACTTATCTGAATATAACCCTAAAAAAACACTATCACTAGAGTATTGCGATATCTCACTAAGAAAAAGTTCTGAAACAAAGTTACTAATCGCAAGTTTATCTAGAACACAAACAGATAGTGCTCATTTTGCTTTGCTAGAAATACTATATAATCTTTTAATCTTTTCATTATTTTAATATAATATATAACTAAAGTACCATTACTCTCTAGTTAATCATAATAATCATACGCAATGTCTGTATAACTATCTGGAAAGCGTTTTTTAAGAAATATACATTTATATAAAAAAACACACCCTCTTTTTTTATTATTTCTAATGCTCTTTTATCACAAGTAATTTCTTCTTTAGTGACATCAATTTCATTGTAACTAGTAAATCCTAGTTTAACAAAGCGACCAAGCTTATTCTCCTTTATAATTTCTGCAACAACATTACCAACATACTCATTCGTCAATTCACCTTCAAAATAAGCTTCTAGAGCAAATACATGACTATTACAGCTTACTAATGTGTAATCCTCTCGTCTTTTATCAAGCTTCACGCTAGCTAGTGAACACCTATCGTATTCAATACCTAGAACTGTTTTTTGTGCTTTTTTGCGTCTTTTTTCAAGTAGTAACGATATCATAAAATTTCTTATAAAAAACTATAGCCTAAAAATAGACATTCTATTTCTAGATATATAAGTTTGTTTATTTTATAATTAAATCCATATTAAGTAAACTATAGTTTTAAAACGTTGAGGCTAAATTAACTATGCGTATAATACTTTTAGGTGCTCCCGGAGCTGGCAAAGGAACTCAAGCAAAGATAATCGAAGAAAAATATAACATTGCTCATATATCAACTGGTGACATGATCAGAGAAACTATCAAATCCAGAAGTGTAATAGGTCAAGAGTTAAAGAAAGTGCTAGATGCTGGACAATTAGTTTCAGATGAATTTATAATCAAAATTGTTAAAGATAGAATATCTAAAGATGATTGTAAAAATGGATTTCTACTAGATGGCGTACCTAGAACAATAACTCAAGCAGAAGAATTAGATAAATTGGGGGTGAATATCAACTATATTGTTGAAGTAGATGTTAAAGATAGTCTTCTAATCGAAAGAATAACAGGTAGAAGAGTTCATCCTGCATCTGGTAGAACATATCATACTAAATTTAATCCTCCTAAAGTCGAAGGTAAAGATGATGTTACTGGAGAGGATTTAATAACTCGTACCGATGATAACGAAGATACTGTTGGAGAGAGACTTTCAGTCTACCATGCTCAAACTTCTAAACTAATTAATTTTTATAGAAACTTCTCATCTACAAATACAAAGACACCAAAATATATAAAAATAGATGGTGATCAAGCCGTAGAAAAAGTATCTCAAGACATTTTTAGTCAACTTAAATAATTTCTAATTCAAACATTCTAATAATAATTCTGTAAAAGATATATACTCCAACTGCCCATGATATGACAAACCTATTTGGCAGTTACGGTTAAAGCTAACTCCAATTTCACAACCCTTAACTTGTGACTTAAGAGACTCTAAACTTGAAGCATTTAACTCCGGGGTTGTAAATCCTTTATCTCCTGCAAATCCACAACAGTAGATTTGCTCAGGAACAATTACAGAAGTACTACATCTTTTCAAAACTTCTAAATATTTATTATCCATATTCTGCTTACGAGTAGAACAATCAATATGCAAAGCTATTTTATTAAACTTTCGAGTTAATTTAAGATTATCTAGCTTATATATAATCAGATTATTAATATTTACAATATTTAAATTTCGACCTTCAGCAAAATTAGCACAAGAGCTATTATCAGTCACAATATAATCATATTGAGCATAATCTACACTCTGTCTTAATAACTCTTCAGAAGTATGTTGTTGGATATTATTCGCTTGTGAATTATACATTTGACCACAACACTGACTCTTAACCTTCTGAGGATAATTGACTTCAAAACCTAGCTTTTCTAGTATCAATTGACTTGGATATTTCAAATATCTTTTATTACTAGCAAAAATCCTATTGGGACAAGCTGGCACTAACAGTACTTTCGGTTTTAACTTGTCTTTAAGAGAGTTTATGAAACTTGCTGATTGGACTTTTGGCATAGTTTCTAAATATACGGGAATAGATTTAAAGTTATTATGTAATAACTTAGTCATATTCTGAAGATTTTTCTTTCCAATTAGATTGCCAGCTAAATTTCCCAACATAACTTTTTGTTTAGCTTTATTTATTTCTTTGTCATGGTTAACTAGCTTATTTTGTAATTTTTTCTGACCAAGAATAAAATCACCTGTATCAATATCGACCGGACAACGTGTTTTGCACAAGCTTGTGGTAGCACATGTTTGTATACCATAGTAGTCATAGTCTTTGAGCCACTGCTGTTTTTGGTTACCATCGAGAGTTTGAATCTTACGTATAACTGTATTTCTTTGTCTTGGAGTTAAACTTAAGTTTCTTGATGGACAAACGGGCTCACAAAAACCACACTCCATACACTTATCGATTTTTTCATCAACACTATTTAACTCTTTAAGATTCTTAATATGTAAGCTCTTGTCCTTGGTAAGTTTAACATCTGGATTAAGAATATTTTTGGGGTCAAAAAGCTTTTTGATACACCACATAATATTTAAACATTTATCACCCCATTCCACTATAGCAAATGGTGAGATATTTCGACCGCTGCCATGCTCTGCCTTTAATGACCCATTATATTTTTCTGCCACTAATGAAGTAATATCTTGCATAAATTGATCATATTCAATCAACTGCCTTTCATCATTAAAATCTGGAGTAAGCACAAAATGTATATTGCCAGCTAAAACATGTCCAAAAATTGCCGCATTAGTATAATTATATTTAATAAATAATTGTTTAACATCTGTTATTAAACTAGGCAGGTTCGCTATGTTTACAGCTATATCCTCAATCAATACACTACTACCATTTGGTCTTTGTCCAGCAATTGTAGGTAGAACGCCCTTTCGTGCTTTCCATATAGTTTGAATCTCTCGTTCGTCTTGCCTAAAACCTACTTGATGAACTATATTTGTCTGCTCAATACTTTGATTTATTATCTCAAGCTTACTATCTAATTTATCTTGATCATCTTCAGATACTTCAACTATAATTGCAGCAATATCAGCATTCTCAAGATTTATCAAAAAGGGCTGTAACTCTGCTACATATGCTACTGACTTTAATGATAAATTATCAAGTAACTCAACAGATGATGGTGCATAAGGTTCTAACTGTGTAGTAAGTTTTACTAGTTCATCAAGACTTCCATATATCAAGTTCAAGGCTTTAAATCTATGATCAGCAACTGTATTTAATATCACATTACTCACAAAACCTAAGGTACCTTCTGAACCAATAATCAACCTTTCTATTATTTTTATGGGATCATCAAAATCTAAAAAGGCATTCAGGCTATAGCCACTAGTATTTTTTATTGAAAATTTCTTTTTAAGAAAATCAACAAGCTCCACATCATTTTTGATTTGATTATGAATTGATAATATTGAATTTATAATATCTTGATTATTATCTTTAAAGTTTTTGATACTACTAAAGTCAGATGTATCTAATATCTGACCATTTGCAAATACGATTCTCATTGAATCTAAAACTGCATAAGAGTTTTTGGCTATACAACAACACATTCCACTAGCATTATTTGCGATAATACCACCTATCTTAGCACTATTAATTGAACCAGGATCAGGACCAATTTTGCGATTATAGATTTTAAGATATTTATTAGCATTCTCTCCTATTATGCTAGGCTCAAGCTTAATCTTTTGACCATCATCAATAATTTGATAATCTAACCATGCATCAGATGCTAAAACTACAAGCACTTCATCAGTAACTGCTTGACCAGAGAGACTAGTTCCAGCAGCTCTAAACGTTAGCTTAATATTATGATGATTAGCTAATTTAATGATCTGTATTACTTCTTGCTCTTTTTTTACAATAAGCACTAATTTAGGTACCATTCTGTATAAACTAGCATCTGTAGAGTATGCATAACGAAGCAGCTCGTTCTCAACAATTTGTTTACTTTTTAAAAAGCCTCTTAGCTGAGATTTAAATTCATTTAACATTAGAAAGAATCTGTAGATATATACTTGATGAAAGTATACCTAAGATTATACTAAAGATTAATTATTTTTCAGTGAATGAAATATATTTAGCCAAATTACGAATAGCATTTTTATTTTTGAAATTTGACTTATGTAACTATATTCTGATTTTTTTATTCGAACCTTGCTGAACTGCGTAAATTATAGACCCAAGTATTTATAATAATGTGCTTTCTAATATCCCAAAAATCAGATTCTTCACTATTTATTATAAACATAAAGGACTCATTATCTGATTCATTTGGTAATATAATTGCTTCAATTATTTGCTTATTTAGTTGAGATTCAAAAATATTGATAATGAAATTAAAAATACTCCTAAATAAAAAATAAGGTTTTGATTATGATAACTACCGATCACGAAACTTGTGAGAAATATCAAACAAGAATAAACGATAACTCTATACTTTCGCGACTTTTTGATTTCTAATCGCTGCATATAACAAACATTTAGATTAGATCATATCCAAGTGACTTCAGAGCTCTTTCATCATCTGACCAGCCACTTTTTACTTTAACATGTGTTTTAAGATTGACTTTCATACCAACTAATCTTTCAATATCTATACGAGAGTCAGTACCTATTTTTTTAAGTTTGGCTCCTTTTGCTCCAATAACTATACCTTTCTGACTATCTCTTTCGACAAGAATACTAGCATAAATATCGACTATATTTTTTTCTTGATCAACCTTATAGCTATCTATTTCTACAGTTATTTGATATGGTACTTCATTACCTATAGTTCGCATAATTTTTTCACGAATTATTTCAGCAATCATAAACTTAATGCTTCTATCGGTGATTTGATCATCTTCATAGAAAAAATATTCTGATTCAGGCAAAAGTTTTTCTACTCTTGACTCTAGCTCATTGACATTATGTCCTTGCTTGGCAGATACATATATCACATCATAAAAGCTTAATTTCTCCTTAATTGACTCAATAAACATTGACGCTTCTAATGACTTTTTCTTATCAACTTTATTAACTACTAAAAATATTGGAACTTGCGAGTATTTTAATTTCTCTACTATATTATCCTCTAACTCAGTCCATTTACCTAACTCAACTACAAATAAAATCACATCAACTTCCTTTACCATAGCTGTTGCGGCTTTATTCATAAACTTATTAATCGCTTTAGGCTCATCTATATGAATACCTGGAGTATCAACATAGATAAACTGAGTGTCTCCAAGTGTTTTAATCCCAGTTATTTGATGTCTTGTTGTCTGAGGTTTACGTGAAGTAATACTAACTTTATATTTTAGTATGTTATTCAGTAACGTTGATTTACCAACATTTGGCCTACCAATAATTGAAATATAACCACATTTTTTCATAAAAGCTTCACAATAGAAATAATACATTGATTTTAGCAGGTATAAGCTTTAGAGTCGAAAATATTTAGTAAAGTTTTGAATATATAAGATTACAATTTAAGAAAATTTATAGACTAAAAATCATTTAGAAACATGTCGATTAACAAACTTAGAAAGTCTACTCATAGCCTCTTCTAACTCTGGCATTTCATTTGCGCAGCTTATTCTAGCAAATCCAGACAAACCAAATGCTGTTCCTGACATCATTGCAACATACTCTTCTTCAAGCAATGCATTACATAACTCCATATCACTGCTAAAGCTCGTGTGCTTGATTAAATCACGAATATCTGGAAAAAGATAAAAAGTACTATCAGCGCTTTTCACATTAACATACGGCATCTCTTTCAAACACTTTGCAACAAACTGTTCTTTTTGCTTGTATGAGTCAACAAAGTATTGCAAATCTTTAGCCGGCATCTCCATAGCGGTAATAGCTGCATATTGAGATATAGAGCAAGCACATGTAGCAGATTGTGATTGGAATTTTTTCATTGCATCATTTAGTAGTTTCGGAGCAATAGTAAAACCAACTCTCCATCCTGTCATAGCAAAGTTTTTTGAAACTCCACTAGCGATTACATATCTATCTGCTAGATCAGGAGCTACTTCTGTTATTAGAGTAATTTTATTATTGAAATAAAGCTGATCGTATATATCATCACCAATTATCCAAATATTAGGATATTTTCTGAGTAAATTAGCCAAATCTTCAATACATTTTCTTGAATAAATTAATCCCGTTGGGTTATTTGGCGAGTTAATAATAACAGCCTTTGTTTTTTCTGTAATATGCTTTTCTAGGTCTGTAACATCTATCTCAAAACTATTCTCAAACTTAGTTTTAACTGCAATCGGCTTTGCTCTTGTAAGAGCAATCATATCCGGATATGATACCCAGTAAGGTGCAAAGAAAATGGCTTCATCTCCCTCTTCTAAAATACAGTTAAATATATTGTGTAAACTATGCTTAGCTCCTGATGTTATACAGATTTGATCAGCAGCAAAATCAACACAATACTCTCTTTTATATCTAGCTGAAACTGCTTCTCGCAGCTCCTTAAGACCATCAACATTGGTATATTTTGTAATATTATTATTGATAGCTTCTATACCAGCTTGTTTTATGATATCGGGAGTACTGAAGCCTGGCTCTCCGATAGCGAGTGAAATAACATCGTGCCCCTGATCTTTTATTTGTTTTGCTAATGCTGCCATTGCATTAGTTGGTGAAGTCGAAACATTCTGAATCTTTGTGTTTAGTGATGCCATTTTAGTTCCTTATAACTTTTCTACTTTAAACTCATTATGTTTAATCTCAATGCAAGAGTAATTGTCTATATATGTGTACAAGTCAGAATCAACTAGGGGCTCTGATAGTACCAGATATCCATTTTTGAGTTTTTGCTTTTTTGACAGCTTTAGAGTTTCTATAATATCTTTATAACTTATGTAGTATAACGATGGTTCGTTACCAATGGTAGACATTTTTAGCGAATATGATATATGCCCATTTGAATATGCGATACTTGCTTTGACCTTTTCTTTTAGACCATTTCGAGCTTGGATATTAGTTATTTGCTCAATAGATTTAGCTATAGCTGAAGTTGGATTATCATCCATACCATTTGACAAAGCCAATAGAAAAATAGCTTCTGAATCAGTAGATCCAAATCTTGCTTTAAAATACAGTGGTTTAATATGTTGCTCAATCTCTTGACGAATATCATCAAAATCACCTATAGCGCCATTATGCATAAAAAGATGATTATCAAATACAAATGGATGAGAATTTACTCGAGATGTTGGAGCTATAGTACTTGCCCGAATATGTGCCATAAAGTTTCTACTTTTGATATGTTTAGCTATAGATATCAAATTTTGATTATTCCAAGCTGGTAATGAATCCTTAAAAACTCCTGGTTCTTTATGTAAACTTGTATACCAGCCAATACCAAAACCATCTCCATTAACAGAAACAGCACCTTGAGATGAATGTATACTTTGGTGTATGAGCGAATTCTCAGGATCTACTAACAAATCACTCATTTTAATTTTATCACCATGGTACATTAACCATCTACACATAAAATCACTCTCCTTTAGCTTTCCAGTGACTAGTCCCCCTCAAGTAAACTGGAAAAGTTTCTTGAGTTAAACTTTGACTTGATTTTTGCTTTTGGTACTTGTCAACGACATAATCTATAACATCACCTACATCAATCTTAAAATCCTCATTGATTATTTCTAGCTCAGTAATAGATTCCCCAACCAATTCATAACCTAAATATAGCTCTTTCGAATATTCCTCAAGTTTATAAACATTCTCAGAAATTATTTGATTTATTTGCAAATTATAAAGTCCCAAATAAAAATCACCCATTTTAGCATCGAGAATCACAGCTACTTTTTCTGATGTTGTTGGTATACTTTTGGCTAGCGCAAACATGCTCGAGAATCCTACCACAGGAATATCTAAACCGACTGCAAAACCTTGAGAGACTGCTGCTGCAAGTCTTACTCCGACGAAACTACCCGGTCCAACACCATAAGCTATAAAATCTAGCAACTTGATATCAGTACAAGAACTATCAAAGACACCTTTAATCATTTCTAGTACATATTTATTGTGTTGACGAGGAATTTCTCTAGTATCGTTATATATTTGACCATTTACGGATAACACCACAGAACAGTATTTACTCGAAGTATCTATTATTAAAAAATTCATCTTCTAATTAAAAACCAGTTTGATTTGATAATACTTATCTAAAACTACAAAACCAGCATCATAACCAACTTTGATCTCACCTTTCTTAAAACCCAGAGATTTAGCTTGATTTGTACTCGTCATCTTAACTGCATCATGTAAGCTACAGTTTGTAAATTTAATAAAATTTTCTAAAGCCTTATTCATTGTTAACACACTTCCTGCTAACACACCATTTTCTAATCTTGCTTGACCATCTTTAACAATTACTTTTTGACCACCAAGATCAAATACACCCTCTCCGGCACATTGTGCTGACATTGCATCAGTAATTAGAGCAATATTATCACTACCTTTGATTTCATAAGTAAACTTGACCATATCTGGATGAAGATGTATACCATCGACTATTAATTCTGCCAAAACTTTTTTTGACATCAGTAAAGCCGTAGTAGCCCCAGGGTTACGGTGATCGATGGGACTCATTGCATTGAATAAATGTGTAGCGTGCGAACATCCATGATCTACAGCTTCTAGAGCTTGTGCCATAGTACAGCTTGTGTGACCAATCGAACTGACAATATTATGATTATTACAAAAATCTATAACTTGCTTAGCATTTTCTATTTCTGGAGCAATTGTTATTTTCTTGACTAAATTATTACAAGCATTATGCCAACTTGCCATCTTAACAACATCTGCATGCTGTAAATAATTTGGATTCTGCGCACCAATTTTACCTGGAGAGATAAATGGACCCTCTAAATGAACTCCAACAATTTTTGAGCTTTCTATATGTTGATGCAAATTATAAGATTTAATTGCATTCATTGCTCTTAAAATATGGTCGTTTAAAGCTGTCATTGTTGTAGCAAGATAACTAGTAACGCCTTGCTTATATAATGATTTTGATATTGTATGTAAAGCATCTACATCAGCATCCATAACATCTGCTCCCATTGATCCATGTATATGAATATCTATAAATCCAGGAATTACATAATCATCAAAACTAAGTTCTATTACAGGCAAATTATATTCAGATGCTTTTATATCTTCATCTATAGCACTTATAACATTGTTTTTGATTACAATATCCTTATGGTCAAAACCATTCTTAGCATAAATTTTAGCACCTTTTATAATATAACTTTGCATATAGTTTCTCCAATGGGTAAAATCACACTCCATATTAACTAAATTTATATTTTTTATCCACAATGTTACATTGGTTTCCTGGGCATATGCATAAAGCTACCAAAGAGTTTCGCAAAAAAATGCCTTCCACTGATATTGCTATTGAAATAGTTGATGCACGTATTCCTGACTCTAGTAGTAATAATGTTTTAGAAGATATTGTTTGCGACAAACCTATAATAAGAATTTTGTCAAAAAGTGATCTAGCTGATCCTCAAATAACTAAACAGTGGCTTGATTTTTACAAAGGAAGTGCTATCGCAGTTAATACTTTACAAGATAAAAATATAGTAAAAAGAATACTTGTGTTAGCCCAGAAAAAATGTCCATCAAGAGGAACTGTCTTAAAACCTACAAGAGCTATTATATTTGGATTACCTAATGTTGGAAAGTCAACAATGATAAATAAGCTCGCTGGTCGTAAAGTTGCTAAAACAGGAAATGAACCTGCTGTAACTAAACTTCAGCAACGTATTGATATTAGTAAAAATTTCATGATTTTTGATACTCCAGGAATTATGTTCCCTAGTCCTAAAAGTGAAGCTAGTGGTTTTAGAGTTGCAAGTATAGGCTCTATTCGTGATACAGCTATGGACTACGAAGGCACCGCATACTATCTTATAGACTTTCTCAAACAGAAAAATACAAAAAATTTCTTATCGCGATATAATTTCATAACCGAGCAAGATTTCTTAGAAAAGCATCATCAAGAAATAATTAAAGATATTTCTGCCACAAAAACCAACTACAATGTAAAACAAGCAGCTACAAATATTATCCATGATTTTAGAGCTGGCCATTTTGGTAAAATTTCTTTAGAAGACCCTCAAACAATACAACAAGAAAAAGAACAACTTATTATTAATCAAAATGAGCAAGAAGATAATCTCCAATTGTCTTAAAATCAATATAAAGCTATCATATAGCATAGAATGGATATATTTACTTAAAATAATAATTAATGTCTGAATTAGAAAACTCTTCAAAAAAATCTAAAAAATTTACTCATATTAAAGCCAATATAAAAAATATTCTTGGTGCTCTACTGATTGTAGCTATGATTAGTGGTGGTGTCTACGGCATAAATAGCTACTTAGATTATAGACATAACAAGTTTCTCAAAGAATATAATGCTGCTATCACAGATATCAAAAATCATAATAGTAATGGTTATAACAATGCTTTTAGTATTCTCAAAGAGATCGTTGATAATAATGAAGCTACTGCTCAAGACTTTTTCTATTTAGGATACTCATATCAATATGGACTTGGAACTGAAAAAAATTACTTTGATGCTTATAAGTACTATAAAAAAATCAGCTTCTTTAAATTATCCTCAAGCTTTTTATCAAATAGGAACTCTTTATAAAGATGGTTTAGGTGTTAATAAGGATAATAAAAAAGCTATAGAATACTTCAGAAAATCGTATGACTTAGGTTATAAGAACTCAATAGTAGACTTAGCAAATATTATTAATTCTAATAACAATTTAATATCAACTACTGATCCAGAAATATTATATGAAATATATCTAGCTTATAAAGATGGTAAATTACCTAATGAGAATGATAAAACCCTAGATGAATATATTATAACAGCTGCTGCTAATGGTTATGAACCAGCGATAATTGTTCAAGCCCGTAACTTTACAGACAAAGGCGATAACTATAAGGCTCTAATGCTATGGCAAACATTATTATACAGCTCGAATCTTAAGGTAGCTGAACTAGCTAAAAAGGAAATAGTAAAAGTTGAGAATCTAGTTAAACAAGAAAGATTAAAAACTCTAGAAAAAGAAAGATTTAAACGTATAGAAATACAACAAAACTTACGTAAAAAGCAGCTAGAAGATGCTAAAAGAGTTGAACAGATACAGAAAAAAAATTGAATTTGTCTTATCAACACCAAAACAAGAAATAACTAATCTTAATGGATTAATCTATTTAAATCTCTCAAAAGTAAATAAAGGTCAATTACAACAATTTTATTCAGATACACTAAAAGCATCTATCAATATGAAGCTATTAAATACTAATGATAATCTAGACTATAGTTATATTGATGATTTTTTAATATTATCAAAATATATAGATGTTAGGTCATCTTTACGGTTTGACTTTGGCGAAAAAGCAAATAGCAACAAATATGAAGGTATTGTTTATCTTTTTTATAACAATGAAAGTAAATTGGTTAAACAAAGTACTCTTGCAGCAATTAAAAATATAAAGGTTAAAGAATTATCATTAACTCCAAAATTAATAAATACCCAAGAACAACAATTAGATAGCTCAAACAAGCCTATAAAAGAGAAAACGAAACAAAACAAAATAAAAAAACCTAAGACTTCGGTTGATAAAATTCAACTAACTTATGAGGAAAAAATCCAAAGAATGCAAATATTTGCTCAAAAAGACAACTTCAGACAATTATACAAATTAGAACAAGCAGCAAAAGATGGTGATGTTTATGCTATGTATTATGCTGGCGAATATTACTACAATGTAAAAGAGTATAAAACAGCTCTTAACTACTTCAATGAAGCTGCCGACAAAGGATATGGCCCTGCTTATTATAAGCTGGCTTCTTTGTATTATAATGAAGAGCAAAATAGTGTACCTTACGATAAAGAAAAAGCTATGTATTACTATAAAAAAGCGGCTCAGTTAGGCGTAAGAAATGCTCAGCATATTTTTAATGCTTATTGAATAAAATTTATTGATACTCACCTTTTTTCCAATGTTTACGACACACTGAAACATATCGAGTATCGATATCTTTTAAAGAATTATCATCAACAACTATTGGATTACCCTCTTTTATAGCTTTACCATTTTGCACCATCATATTAAAACTAGCTTTTTTACCACAGTGACAGATAGTTTTGACCTCTTCTAAAGTGTCTGCAATTGCAAGCAATAAAGCTGCAGTTTCAAAAGGTTGACCTAAATAGTTAGTTCGTAGTCCATAGCAGATAACTGGTATATCTAGCTGATCTGCAATATCAGAAAGTTGCCAGACTTGCTCTTGAGTAAAAAAATGTATCTCATCAATTAAAACACAATCTACCTTATGTTTTTCGTTATAGTCTTTGACAAATTCAAAGATGTTATCTTGATCCGTCAATGAATAAGCATCTTGATCTATACCTATCCGTGATTTAACTTTATTTAAACCCGCTCTTTTATCTATTGCTGAAGTTAGAACTAAAGGCTTTCTACCTCTATCTTCATAATTATAAGTTACTTTTAAGAGATCCAATGTTTTACCTGCATCCATTGCTGAATATCTAAAATATAATTTTGCCACTATTAAAACCCTTTATATTTTTTCCTAATAATATTAATCCCATGACGAATAGGTAAAACTAATGTTTCTAAATCATCTCTTTGACTTACATATTTATTAAAATCATCTAATGCTTTTGCTCGTTTATCTTGTGGATCTATCACCTCACCACGCCAAAGTATATCATCTACTATGATAACTCCTTTATCAGATAGCTTATCAATCAAAATATCAAAATACTGTTGCGTTTGTTTTTTATCAGCATCAATAAATGCTATATCTATCTGATCTGGTAGAGTTGGTAATATATCAATAGCATTACCTTTACAATACTCGATATTAGGATACTTTGCTATAAACTCTTTAGCTATAGTTTCACCTGATTGATTAGCTCTATCAATTGTATACACTTTTGTATTAGCTAATACTTCAGCCATAGCAATAGCTGACATTCCTGTAAATGTGCCAACATCTACACAAACTTTTGCTTGAGATGTAAATACAAAAAACTGTAATAATTTAGCTACTACCTTTTCTGATAACATCTGAGCACCATGAACAGACTCTTTTGTAGAATTATTTAAAAGATTAAGGTTGGCTGATAAATTACTCGTATGTTCAATACAGTATTGCCAAATACTATCTTCAGTAAACTGATTTTGTTTCATTACAAATGAAAATATAAAATAATTGACTCTGAGTATTTTGCATTAATGATAATCATTAGTCTAGAGACTTGCCGTGCTTTTAGTTAAATTTTATGATAGAATTTGCGAGCATTTTACTATAAACAACTTTTTAGTATTTAGAGAATAAATTAAATAACAGCATAAAAATTATAAAGGTTTCAGATCAATGAAAGAACAAAAAAAAGTTTTTATAAAAACTTTAGGTTGCCAAATGAATGAATATGACTCTCAAAAAATGCATGAGGTATTAGATGAGCATTTTCATATCGTTAAAACTGCTGACTATAAAGAAGCAGATATAATATTAATAAATACATGTTCTATTCGAGAAAAAGCCCAAGAAAAAGTATTCCATGAGTTAGGAAGATGGAGAAATCTTAAAAAGAAAAAAGAAAATTTAGTAATTGGTGTTGGTGGCTGTGTTGCATCTCAAGAAGGTGAAAACATTATCAAAAGAGCTCCATTTGTAGATCTAGTATTTGGTCCTCAAACTATTCATAGATTACCTGAGATGATCAAGAGAAAACAAAGCACTCAAGAATCTCAAGTTGACATATCTTTCCCAGAAGTTGAAAAATTTGACTTTTTACCTGAACCAAAAGCTGGAGGTGCTAAAGCATACGTATCAATTATGGAAGGATGTGATAAATACTGTTCATACTGTGTAGTACCATATACTCGTGGTCCAGAGGTTAACAGACCATTTGAGGATGTGCTTGGCGAATGTGTAGCTCTCGCAGAACAAGGTGTTAAAGAAATTACTTTATTGGGACAAAATGTAAATCACTACTTAGGTCCAATGGAAAATGGAGAAACTGCAGATTTAGCATTATTAATTCACTTCATCGCTGAGATAGATGGTATCGAAAGAATTAGATTTACAACTTCTCATCCTGTTGAGTTTTCACAAAATCTGATCGATGCTTACGGTAGTGTACCTGAACTAGCTAATCACTTGCATTTACCGGTGCAACATGGCTCAGATAGAGTTCTAATAAATATGAAAAGAAATCATACAATTCTAGAATTCAAACAAAAAATTAGAAAATTAAGAGCAATAAGACCAGACATTACTATTTCATCTGATTTCATTGTTGGTTTCCCAGGTGAAACTGAAGAAGATTTCCAAAAACTTATGGATCTAGTAAAAGATGTGAATTTTGATCAGTCATTTAGCTTCATATATAGCAAGCGTCCTGGCACTCCTGCTGCAGACTTACCAGATGATACTCCAATGGAAGTAAAGAAAGATAGACTAAAAAGACTACAAGACTTATTAAACAGTAATGCTCAAATCATTTCTAGACAAATGGTTGGTACAGAGCAAAGAATCTTAGTTGAAGGTACATCTAAAAAAGATGATAATGTTCTAGCTGGTAGAACAGAAAATAATAGAATTGTTAATTTCATAGGCGATAAGTCTTTGATTGGTCAGTTTGCTATGGTTAAAATAACAGAAAGCTTACCAAACTCTCTTAGAGGAGAGTTTATTTAATTTATGAATAAAACTCAATTTGTTCTAAAGCCCTATAATTACGATGTTATGATGCTACTTTGTGGTAACCTTGATGAAAATATTCGCGCAATTGAAAATTATTTTGATGTTGAAATTAAACACCGTGCTGATGATTTTGAGATAACAAGTGAATCAAGTGCTAATAATACTCAAGCAAAAAGATTTATTAAGTCATGTTATGCTGAAATTTTAGCTGGAAATACTGAACTTGATCTAGAGCAAATCACAACGATTCTAAATGCTACAGCAAAAGAAAAGGTAGCATCAAGTAATAAAGCTCAAAAAAAAGTTGAAGAAGCTGAAGTTCAATTACGAAGCAAAAAACTCAAAGCACGTACACAGAACCAAGCAATTTATTTAGACAATATCAAACATAATTTTGTTACATTTGGTGTTGGTCCGGCAGGTACTGGTAAGACATATATGGCAATCGCTTGTGCTGTATCTGCTTATGAAAGAGGTAAAGTTAGAAGAATAGTACTTGTTCGACCTGCTGTTGAAGCTGGTGAAAAGCTCGGTTTTCTACCTGGAGATTTAGCTCAAAAAATTGATCCTTACTTACGTCCAATGTATGATGCTTTGTTTGACTTCATGGGTGTCGAAAAAGTTACAAAACTAATAGAAAAACAAGCCATCGAGATAGCACCTTTAGCATATATGCGTGGAAGAACTATTAATGATTCTTTTATAGTCCTTGACGAAAGTCAAAACACTACTAAAGAGCAAATGAAGATGTTTTTAACAAGAATTGGCTTTAATACTACTGCTGTCATAACAGGAGATATAACTCAGGTTGACTTACCTAAGAATGTAACTTCTGGTTTAAGACATGCTCTATCAATTCTTGATAATATTGATGGTGTAGCTATTAGTTATTTAAAATCAGTTGATATTGTACGCCACCAAATAGTTCAAAAAATTGTAAATGCTTATGACAAGCATGAGGAAAATTTTGAGAGGTAATTATAAGATGATTAGTATAAATAGAATAGACCATTTAGTATTGACCGTTAAAGATATTAATAAAACTGTTAATTTCTACACAAAACTTGGTATGAAAAAAGTAATTTTTAATAATGACAGAGTTGCGTTGCTTTTTAACAATCAAAAAATTAATTTACATTTATTAGGCAATGAAGTTGAACCAAAGGCACAAAATGTAAAAGAAGGAAGTGCCGATTTATGTTTTATTGTTAATAATGATATGAATGATCTTAAAATGAAATTGGATGAATTAAGAATTTCTATAGAAGAAGGAATAGTAAATAGAACAGGCGCTACAGGAAATATAAAATCTATTTATATTAGAGATCCCGATAAAAACTTAATTGAATTATCAAATTATTATAAAGAGCATAAAAATGGATAGTCTAAATTTAAATGTTATCAATGATGACGAACACCCCATACCTAATCAAGATTTACTAGAAAAATGTTTTGCTATTGTAGCTGATAAGCATAATATTTCACAAGCCGAAGTTAATGTGAGTATTGTATCAAATCAAGAAATACAGCAAATTAACAAGCAATTCCGTCACAAAGACAAACCGACAAATATTATCTCTTTTGAATTTGAAAAACCTGAAGGGCTACCAGAAGATATAGCTGCCAATTTTTGGGGAGATATTGTTATAGCTCCAGAAGTACTCAAAAAAGAAGCCAAAGAGCAAAATAAAAATTTAGATGCTCACTGGCAACATATTTTTATCCATGGATTATTACACTTACTAGGTTATGATCATATTGATGATATAGAAGCTGAGGAAATGGAAAATTTAGAGATTGAGTTACTGGCTGAATTAGGAATAGCCAATCCATACATTGAACAAGAGAATTAAAATGGCAGAAAATAATCATTTTATAAAAAGACTTACATCAAGCATTTTTAATATAAAAAGCGAAGATGCTCTTATTGATGCTATTAATAGAGCAGCTGATAATGAGGTTATTGATAAAACATCACAAAATATGCTAATCGGTGCTACAAAAATATCATCTTTAGATGTTGGTGACATTATGATTTCTCATACAAAAATAGTTGCTATAGATATGTCGATGTCAATTAATGAAATCCTAAAAAAAACTATAAACTCAAGCCATACTCGTTTGCCAGTTTATTGTAGAGATAAGTCAGAGATACTAGGTATACTACATTCAAAAAACTTATTAAAACTAATTTTTGAAAAAGAAATTGAATCTTCTGATGATGAAGAATTAGAAGCAGAAGATATAAAAACTATACTTCGCCCTGCTATTTTTATACCGGAAACAAAGAAACTTAATGCGATGCTAAAAGACTTTAAAAATAGTCAAAATCATATTGCCATGGTTGTTGATGAGTATGGTGCAATTTCTGGGTTAATAACCATTGAAGATGTCTTAGAAGAAATTGTTGGTGATATAGAAGATGAGTTTGATATTTCTAGTCAAAATATCATAAAAATTGTTGATGATAAGTTTATAATTGATGCTACGACTTCAATAGAAGATTTCAACGAATATTTTGCAACCTCGATAGATGATGATGGTGATTATGATACTATCGCAGGGATGATAATTCAGACTCTAGAAAGATTACCCGAAAAAGGCGATAGTATTGTTGTTGATGGCTTGAAATTTATAGTACAAGAAGCAGATAATAGAAAAATCATCAAAATTTTAGTAGAGAAATTTAAAAAGTAATGAAAAAGATTATTCTAAAAATCGCTCCACAAATAGTAAGTGGCGCCTTACTAACGTTGGCTTTTGCTCCATTTCGCATCGATGTATTAGCTGTTGTAGCTTTAGTAGCTTTTTTTTATTTATTAAATCGATCAGTTAGAATTCGTGACGCTTTTTTCGAATCTACGTTATTTGGAATAGGCTTTTTTGGTACTAGTATATCTTGGGTATATATAAGTATTCATCTATTTACCGAATCAGTAGCTGCTGGACTATCTGCTGCTATTGCATTAGTAATTTTACTTAGCTTCTTACATATAATACCTTTTGGTGTTTTTAGCCATATTCTCACACGTAAAGCTAATAACTTTTCTAAGCTATTAATTTATCCTGCATTGTGGACACTATTTGAGATTGTCAAAGCAAACCTTCTATGGGGAGGATTTCCTTGGGTTTCTCTTGGTTACTCACAGACAGAATCGCCTTTAATTTGGTATGCAAATATTGGTGGTGTCTATTTAGTAAGCTATATAATTGCTTTAATTGCTTGTCTAATAGTCTTTTTCATCTGTGACAACACTTCTACTAAGAAGACCATTAGTGTTGTAGCTATTATAGTAGCGTTATATTTAGGTGGTTATCTTATTAAATACAATCAACCTAAAACTCAAACGAATCAACCTAAAAAAGTAGTTTTGATCCAGGGCGATTTTGTCCAAGGATTTAAATGGGATCGTGATAACTTTGCAAAAATGCAAAAGTACTATCAACAAGCTGCATCTAAATATAAAGACTCCTTAATAATATTACCCGAAAATGCTATCCCTAATTATCGACAATTCATGAGTGAATATTTTAAAAATCTTACAAAATTAGCAAATAAAAATAATAATGCTATGCTCATAGGATCTTTAAGTGCTGATCAATCAACTGCTGGAACTAAAATTTATAATAGCTCGATCATTATTGGCAAAGGTGAGGGCATTTATAATAAACACCACTTAGTTCCATTTGGTGAATACTTTCCAATTAAGTTTTTTGGATATGTAGATAGTGTCGGTCTTAGTAGTTTTAACGCTGGTGATAATATTCAACCCATTATGACAGCCTTTGGCTCACCTATTGCTAATTTTATTTGCTATGAAGTTGCATATCCTGAGCAAATTAGAGATCAACTACAAGGGGCTAGACTTATTTCTATAATAAGTGATGACTCGTGGTTTGGTGACTCCATAGCACGTGAACAGCAGCTACAGATATCTCAAGTAAGAGCTATTGAGAATATCAAATATGTTCTTGCAACTACAAGTAATGGTATTACAGCAATTATCAACCCAGATGGAGTAATTGTCAAAGAACTACCTAAAGATACTCATGCATCGCTTGAGCAAACAGTGTATCTCAATAACTATCACTCTATTTGGATGAAAATTGGAATGACTCTAATTTTTGGACTTATAATACTTAGCTTAGTTGTTGGAATAATATTAAAAGAACTAACAAAGAAAGAAGACTAGTTTATAGAGGTAAGTAATAAATGAAAATAAGATATTTTTAGTTAGCATTTTTTGGCTTGCTCTAAGCTATAGTTTTGCCTCTAATATATATGAAAAAGATAATAATGGAGTACCAACTTTTTCTAACGAACCAACTAAAAACTCTAAAAAGCTCTATCTTGGAGGTATAAATGTAGTTAGTGTGCCTTCAAATTCTAATAAAATTACCATAAATAATAACTTCAATATTTCAAATCAAACTAATAGTAGCAGTAATAATAACAATCAATTAGAAAATAATTATTATTCAGGTTACTGTTCTCAATATTATAACAATTACTTATCATATAGCTATATTCCTTATAAGTGTGGATATTTATTCCATAGACCGTATTATGGATTAGATAATGCTGCTAACAGAATATGGGACAAATATAGATAGAGAAAAAACTGATCATTATATACAACAAAATATCAATGCTAATAGAATTACGCAAGCAGCACCACCAATTGGCATGAGAATAGCAGGAGGAAGAAGATAGATTTTGTAATGAAATCCTTTCCTGAATTTACCATGGCGACTAAAATTTAAACATATTGTTTAATATATCTTGAGAGTATCACAAATAATTACTAGATAGCATTTTGTTTAGAATAACTCTTCTATAGACTCTAACTACTAACTCATGACAATATGTTAAATTCAAATGAAACGTCTACTATTTACATCATTATCCTTAATTCCAACATTTTTACTAGCAAACACTACTCTAGATGACTCTTTTAAGAATCTGGAAAATAAATATCATGGTAAACTCGGTATATATACCGTCAATACAGATGATAAAACTAATATCAGCTACAATGAAAATTATCACTGCCCAATTTGTAGTGTTTTTAAATTTTTATTAGTTGGTGCAGTTCTATAATATGATATGCAAGACAAAGGTTTTTTAGATAAAAAAATTCTAATAACTCAAGACGATATTGGTACTCTAGGTTATGCTCCAGTAACAGGCAAAAATATTGGTAAAACTTTGATAATATCACAGCTCAATTATGCAGCTATTCTAAGTGATAATCCTGCAGCAAATATTCTTGTTAGAGAGATTAGAGGCTTAGAGAATCTCAACAAATTTGTAACAAAACTTGGAGATAAAGATACTATTATCAAAAATGATGAGCCTAAAATCAATCATACAAAGCCAGATAGTGATATCAACAAAACAACGCCCAAAGCTATAACTCAAGATATCTATAATCTAGCATTTGGTAATATTTTAGATAAAAAACATCGTGAAATCTTCATAGGATATTTACAAAAAAATAATACTGGTGCAAATAGAATAGCGTATAGTATGCCTAAAAATTGGACAATTGGTGATAAGACAAGAACTTGTGGAGAGTATGCAGCTACTAATGATGTAGCGATAATTTGGCCACAGGATAAACAACCTTTTGCTCTAAGTATTCTATATACAAACCTTAGTGATGTAAAAGCTCTGGGTAATCAAAAAATTATTCAACAAGCATCTAAGCTTACTGTAGATAACTTATCATATAATAGTTACAAATAAGATGTCCTCCTCATAGAAGAGACATTATTTATAACAGAATCTCTATCTTGAATATTCGTCAAGAAATGTAGTCCTGTACGCTGTTCAATATCCTTGATTGATACTCTATAATTTGCAATCTTTGTTTTCTCAACTCTTGCATTAGGCATTACAAAGGCTATGGCTTGGTTTTTAGAGGGTACATATATTATCTTAAAGAAATAATCAGGCACTGCTATTTTATTATCACCTATTGTTTTATATATCTTCTGTTTCTTATAGATAGGACCTGTATATACATAGATTGAATCATACATATTTGCCCAAATTCGCTCATCCGTCTCTAATCTCTCCCAACCTTGCCTATTCAAACCGGGTTTTTGAGGAGACATATTCGACAATAAAAATGACTCATCTGCAGACTTTTTACTAAAATCCATAGAAGCATAAGATGCCAAATGTCCTCTATCATAACCAGAGCGTGAATAATCATCTAATGTAGCTCGATAAACAAAAGGTATATCACTATCCTCTTTAAATTTATCATCTCTTTTTAGTTTATTAGCGACTTTTGACTTTGTAAGTTTAAATGCTACCCAACTCGCCTCTTTAGTTTGATAATTATAACCAACAACATAGCCATCACGACATAGGTAGAGATTTGACTGTCCTAACCCTTCTGTCACATCATAACTAGGATTACCATAAGCCAAAAAACCATGACAATAATCAGTTACAGCAGGCAGTGTTCTAACAGGTGAATACTGCTTAAGATTTTCAAATTGATTTATTTGCTGCTGCTGATCTTTTGCACTATCACTTTCAGAAAAGAATTTTGCAATTATATTTTGATTATCTTTAGCAGTATATTGCTTTAGTGGCTCGCTAGTAAAAAAGTTATATATTTTATAACGTAAATCTATAACTTTTTCTTTAATATCAAACTTATCAAATAGAAGTCCTGAAAAACCTCCACTAATAGTTAATATCAAAAATAATACTATCTTTACATAGCTAATTGACTTCTTATTATCTTTGTTAGAATTTTTATTTTTTGCTGACATGTTTACCTATTTTTTATCACAAAAACATCATTAGAAATTTTCATCTATATTAATTGAAAAATATTAGAAATAAAAAATTATTCAGCTATTTAATATGTCTTGTCTTGAATAATAAGAAATCTTTGACTTCTTGATCTCCGATTAATGGTAATACTTCTTTTCTAATTCTACTATAGTAATTGTTTATAGTTTTTTTCTCGGTATAAGTTAGCATCCATGTTTCAATCAACTTATATTCATAAGGTACTAATGTCAAATCCTCAAAACAATAAAAAGGTCCATGCCCCGTAGGAGAATCTTGATTACGTTGTTTTACATAACACAAGTTCTCAATTCTAATACCAAACTGACATGGAAAATATGCTCCTGGTTCATTACTTAGAATCATGCCGGGCATTAGCTCAACTTTAGAAGCCGAGTTTATACGTTGAGGTCCTTCATGCACACCTAAGAAACTACCCACTCCATGACCTGTTCCATGAGCATAATCTGAACAAAAATGCCATAAATGCTCACGTGCTAATACATCTAAGTGAGATCCTGTAGTTCCTTTTGGAAAGACTGACCTGCCTAAGCCCAGATGACCTTTTAAAACTAGTGTATAGTATCTTCTATGCTCATTAGATGGTCTACCGAAGTGAAGTACACGTGTAATATCAGTTGTTCCTTCTTTATACTGACCTCCAGAATCGCACAAAAGAGGTGCTTGATCATCAATTTTCTTTAGATTAACATCTCTCTTAGCTGAATAATGAATAATTGCACCATTAGCAGCATGACCAACAATATACAAGAAACTATCTTCAACATAACCTTTTTGCTTAGCACGAAACTCTCTGAGTTTTGCCATCGCATCAAGTTCATCTATCCCTTGATAGTTGTTCTCCATCCAATGCCACCACGAAATAAATGCAGCAGCATCTTTTTTATGAGCATCTTTTGATCCATTTATTTCAATAGGGTTTTTTAATGCCTTACTCAAAATTATTGGACTAGTGTCTTCGATAAGTTTACTATGCTCATTTTCTTTGATTGCTAATTTAACAGCATAACTTACAACATTACTATCAATAACAAACTTTGCAGCAAACTTTTTCAGATCGGCAAAGAACTCTTTATAGTCAAGAACGATCACATTATTTTGTTCAAAATGAGTATGAATCTCATCTGTAACTTTATCTTTATCAATATATAAGAAAGTACTTTCAACTGTAACTACCATATAGCAAACAGCCAATGGTGTATTTTTGATATCTCTACCTCTAATATTTAAAGTCCACATAATCGAGTCTAAGCTTGTTTCTATCAAACACTCTGCTTTGATAGACTTCAAATATGTTCTAAGATTTCTTAGTTTTGAATCAACCGTTTGACCAGCATATTGAATTTCGTGTACAAAAATATTTTCTTTAGGTATAGCAGTTTCTTGATTAAGCTCTTTTTGAGCTTGAGCTACCAGATTAGTATTATCAAAAACAATTTTACCATCAACTTTTTTTGCTATTGATAATAAATTTTCCGCTCTAGTAATACCTATTTTTTTTGGATCTATCGCAAGTGTTTTACTAGCTAAATTCTCTTCAAGCCACTCTTCTATTTTTGAAGAAAAAGCTGTTTGCTTTAATAATACAAATTCATTTTTATCAAGTTGATATTCTGCTTGAGTGAAATATCTACCATCGGTTGAAAGATAAGCTTTATCTAAACCTATAAGCACATCTCCTGCTGAACCATCAAATCCACTAATCCAGCTACGATATTGCCAGCACTCTGGAACATACTCATTATTATGATCATCTATAGAAGGGACTAAATAAAAATCATAGCCCTTTTCTTTTATTAATCTTCTTAAAACTTGTAATTTTCCAGACATTTTATCCCCATTAGATATATTTAAATTCATTCAAACCATACAAATGTAGCTTGTCTACCTGTAATACCCTCTTTGCGATAAGAGTAAAATCTTTTGTTACTGTAAGTACATAAGCCAGAGTCGACTATATCAAAACAGTGATTGTCATTTAATATCTGTCGGGCTACCATTCTCATATCAAAAAGATATTTATCTTCACTTTTTGAACGAAATGCTTGTCCATAAGCTTCATGCTGCTCTACAAATTTATCATGAACATCACGACCAACTTCATAGAAATTTCCAGAAATACAAGGACCAAACCAAGCTACTAGATCTAAGCCAACAAACTCTTTGAGAGTCTGCTCTAATATTCCTTGTAATAAGCCTCTCCAACCAGCATGAATAGCAGTTACTTTTGTTATCTTTTTATCAAAAAGTATTATAGGTAGACAATCTGCTGTCAAAACTACACAAGCTTGCTTAGGCTTATCTGTAACAATAGCATCACAGAAATCACCTCTATATTCATCAAAACTTGTGACAATATTTGTATGATTTTGCCTTAACCATTTAATATCAGCGTTGATGTAAGATCTAAATGAATTACGATTTTTTTCTACAGCTAAATGCTTATCACCAACATTATCGGCTAGATTAAATTTAGCATATTTATCTTTACTAAAGCCTTGCGTATTATTTGTATAACCTAGTTTAAGTCTAGCAAAAGGCGTATTTACAAAAACTACTGACATCCTCTTAAACTTACCTATTTTTTAGCGTAACAATTTTTAACATAATTCTCGACAATCTCTATAAACTCTTTTGAGATATTATCACCTCTGAGAGTATGAGCTTTTTTGCCATCTATAAATACTGGTGCCACAGGAGACTCTCCACTGCCTGGTAAACTAATACCAATATCAGCATTTTTTGACTCACCTGGACCATTTACAACACACCCCATCACAGCTACTTTCATAGCTTCAACACCATGATATTGGTCTTTCCATATATGCATTTTTTCATCTAAATGCTCTTTAACTGTACTAGTTAGCTCTCTAAAAAATGAGCTAGAAGTTCTTCCACAGCCTGGACAAGATGTCACACTTGGAGTAAATGTTCGCATACCAAGGCTTTGTAAAATCTCTCGACACACTCTAACCTCTTCTGTACGTGGAGCATTTGGTGCTGGAGTTAGTGATACACGTATAGTGTTCCCTATACCTTGTTGTAACAATATTCCCAAGCTAACAGCACTAGCAACAATACCTTTTGTACCCATACCAGCTTCAGTCAGCCCTAAGTGTAGAGTATAATCACACTCTTTAGCAAGCTTTTGATACACCGCTACTAAGTCTTGAACTTCACTAACTTTACATGAGATGATGATTTTATCTTTTGCTAAACCAAGCTCTTGTGCATATTTTGCGCTTTCTAATGCTGAAGTAATAATCGCTTTGTGCATTATTTGCTGCAATGTTAGCGGATTTTCTTGAGCATTATTCTCATCAATTAGCCTAGCTAATAATGCCTGATCTAAACTTCCCCAGTTAACCCCAATACGAACAGGCTTATCATTTGCAATCGCAATTTTGATAATCTCTGCAAACTGAGTGTCCTTCTTCTTACCAAAACCCACATTACCTGGATTTATACGATATTTTGCTAGTACCTTTGCACACTCTGGATATTTACTAAGTAAAGTATGACCATTGTAATGAAAGTCACCAACTAGAGGTACATGACAATCGTGCTTTGCTAACTCTTTAACAATATCTGGTACAGCGGCAGCCGCTGTCTCATCATTAACGGTAATTCTAACTATCTCGCTACCTGCTTTATGAAGAGCTAAAATTTGTTTAACTGTCTTTTCAATATCCGCAGTATATGTATCTGTCATCGATTGGACAACAACAGGATTATCTCCGCCAATTAAGACATCTCCTACTCTTACAACATTTGTTTTACTCATATAAGAACCTCCAAATTATATTTATATTTTTAAATAATTTAACGAAAAGTTATATAATGTAAGATTATATCATTATAAATATTAATTTTCATAAGTTATGAACTTTAAAGAATTAGAAAATTACTTAAATAACTACTTTGATATTGCTCAATTCAAAGACTATTGCCCAAATGGTCTACAAATTCAAGGGGATAGAGATATCAAAAAAGTTGTCACCGGCGTCACAGCATGTCAGGCACTTATAGACCAAGCTGTAAAAGAGAATACTGATGCTATTATTGTACATCATGGTTATTTTTGGAAAGGTGAAAGTTACCCTATCATAGGTATGAAGTATGAGCGTATCTCAAAACTTATAAAAAATGGTATACACCTATTTGGTTATCACTTACCTCTAGATGGACATTCTAAAATAGGTAATAATGTCTTATTAGCAAAAAAGCTAAATCTTACAAATCTAGAGTTTTTTGAAACGGGTTCTAAACCTGATATTTCAGTGATAGGTAACTGTGATTTAGATTTAGATAGTTTTAGCAATTTAATAGAAAATAAACTTGATAGAAAACCAACTGTAATTGCTACAAAACATCAAAATAAAAAAGTAGCTATTTGTACTGGTGGAGCACAAGACTATATTGAATATGCATATCAGGCCGGAGCTAGCACTTTTATATCAGGAGAAATCTCTGAAAAAACAACACATACTGCTCGAGAACTAGGTATTAACTATATAGCAGCTGGACATCATGCCACTGAAAAAGAGGGTGTTAAGACTATTGCTGAATTACTTAAACAAGAGTTTGCTTTAGATACAAAATTTATAGATATAGATAATCCGGCATAGCCATACTTATTATTTCTTAGGTAATTCTTGGGAGATACCATTAGGGAATCCTCTATAAGAGATAATAGTTTTATCATTATTAGGGTTAATAATTCTATCTATGTATCCCAAAAATTTAGTGTTATCGGTTCCTAATCCATACGCTAAACTATCCCAGTTTATTTTTTTTATCTTTGACAGTAATATTTTGATCTGCCCATGATGTTTCAGCTAAACCAGTCATTTTAGGAAATTCCATATACCATAAATGATTAGCATTATTGATATTCTCTGACCACAGCGCTCCTTCTAAACCTTTTATATTTTTAGCTGCTTTTGCTGATAAACTTGTAATTGTGGTTTTTGAATCTAAAGCACTATTTAAAGCAGCATGAGTATCTGCATATTTCGTAGCCCAATAAAAACCAGGTTCCCAAATATCAGGACTATACGTTAAATCAAAATATGTATCATCAGCATACGCCAATACTGTAGAGTAACCAGACTTTGCAAGTTGCTGTGCTTCACTATAACCTGAGCTGTTAAATGCACTCCAAACCCAAATATATCCGGTTTTATTAGAAGGTATTGAATTTTTATCAATACCTCCTGCTAAATTTCCATTAGGATCATTTTGAACTGTTTGCTGCCATCCAGATATTCTTAGATTAGTATTTTGTTGCAACTCTTTGAAGAATTTATGCAACTTTTCTAATGCGTTTAAATCTTTTTGATTCTCACATGTTGATTCATTAGTCCAAGCATCAACGGAAACTTCATCACTACCTACACTAATTTGTGGCTCAAAATATACTGTACTCTGATTATCAAAAAGTTTGTATATCTCAGTTATAATCTGATCAATTTTAGCTGTAAAAAGTTCTCCTTGTGTATTTGCATGATTATATAAACATACTGGTAAAACATCATCATAATATCCTTGTACACTTATATAGTCACTTTTATCAGATTTATTAATAAATATATCAGGTGCTGAATCAATTAGTGCTTTAGCATGACCTGACAAATCTATTTCAGGAATAACTGTTATTTGTCTAGCATTTGTATAACTAATAATCTCTTGAATATCTTTTTTTGAATAATATCCCTCATAAATCGTTGCACTGTTGGGTAATTAGGCGATATAATATTGCCATCTTTTATTTTCTGATTAAAGTAGTTTGATTTATCTAAATTTGCTTGTTGATACATTTGTACCGGAATAGTTGAGCTATCATTATATCCTCTTGTACTGGCTCTTTTAACATCTACACTATTCTAGAGCTAGCCTAAAACCTCCATCATCAGAAAAGTGAATATGTAGAGTATTTAACTTTTGGCTTGCCATAGCATCAATTAGTGTTTTATTGTCTGAACACTAAAGTAATGTCTAGCGATATCTAGCAGTATACCTCTATACTGAAATCTTGGTTGATCTTTGATTGTTACTTGAGGAAATATCAACATATTACTACTATTTTTACTACCAACATTATCTTTTTGATAAAGGTTTCTCAGGGTTTGGATAGCATAGAGTAAACCAGCACTTGTCTGGTATCTAGTATAGATTTTATTATCAATTATTTTTAAAATATAACCTTCTTTATTTTTAATTGATAAGTCTTTTTCATGAATAATACTCGCATATTTTTTATCAGTAACTGCTTTTAAATCATTAGTTGCAATCTTATCTGTTTTAAAATATTGATTTAACAATTTGATATTCTGCTTACTATCAGAATCATCCGTATATACTCCATTATCTAAATTTATATTTTGCTTTGAGCCAATATCACTAATACTTAGAGGCTTTGGTATCAGATGATATTGATTTGCAAATTCAGAAGAATTACTGGCAATTGAGTTATCAACATATAATTGTAACTTTTGTTGGATTTCCATATCAATCTTAGTAGGATCATAGCTCTGAATACTTAAAATTTCCTTAGTATCTTTAGATATATAAGCATCTAGATTAGCATTGGAAGTTATTACACTCCCTTTAAAGTCAATTAAAAAGAAACTCTGAGGAAAAGATGATATATTACTAGGAGACCATTGGTTATTATTCTCGAAACTAAATCTATATGTATGCGCTGCCTCTAGTTCAAAATCAGAAATAGTTCTAAATAAATTACTATACCCATCCGCATATATCGGCATAGTAATCAGATTATCTGTTTTTTTAACATAAATTAAATTTGCCGATTTTTTTAGTATTTAAATCAGTTACCTTAAGAGAAAGATCAGAATTTACTTCTTTAGATGAATTATAAGTTCTTGGCATATAAAAACCAATTTCCTGATTGATTTTGATTAACTTTGATATCAATACTCATATCAAAATTCTGATTATTTTGACTGATATTTTTTATTTGAATTTTTTGTACATCAAAATTAGTTGCAAATCCACTATTTAAGTAAACACTATGAACCAAGTAATACAGCTATTAAATTCTTTTTCATATATGCCTTATATCAAATTGAATAAATTTAAAATGGATAATACTTAATAAAGATATTATCTAAACTATTTGATTATTGAAAATAAAAGATGAGAAAGAATATAAAATTAGTAAAAGTTATTTGATAAAACCTTGTTCGATTTCTTCTAGAGTACGTCCATTTGTTTTTGGTACAAATTTAAACGCGATAAAGCTATACACCAAAGTACATACTCCACATATACCTAAAATTACACCGTAATTTCCATTAAAATGTTGAGTAATAGGCATAACAGACGAAGCTAAAATTGCAGAAGCCATACTATTTAAGAATAGTGCGACAGCTAAACCTTTACTTCTAATATTTGTAGGTAATAACTCAGACATGATAACCCATATATATGCTCCTGGACCGATTGCAAAGAAAAATATATATAATACGAAACCAACAAGTAATACCATACCTTTTGCTGAAGTATCAGGCATAGCATACATTAAAACTGCTAGAGTAAGTAAGACTATAGAAACCATTAAAGTTCCAAAAGTAATTACAAATTTCCTCTCTATTTTATCAGCTATAACTACGGCTATAATTGTTGTCACAAAGTTAAGACCCGTAATTGCAACGCCACCAACAACAGCTGCATATACAGAACCTAAGCCTGTTTCTTTTAGCATCGTAGGAGCGTATTGTAAGATACTGTTAATCCCAGTCATTTGAGCTAAAATTGCAACTGAGAATACTATAAGCATTGGCATTAAATAATGTATTTTTGTAAGACTCGATAATAAACTACCTTCATTTTTAGTTTTCTCAATCAAAGCTTTAACTTCTTGCATTTGCTGTTTTGCTGCATCTACACCTATAGTTTCTGATAAGATTTTTTCTGCTTCTAGCTCTCTGTTTTTCATAATCAGCCATCTAGGAGATTTAATTAGTAAAAACCCTCCTATAAATACAATCAGACCAGGAATTAAAGCTGTAAGAAACATATTTCTCCAGTCACCAGTTTCTAAACCAGTTACAGGATCATTTGATATAAACAATAAGCTTACTGCAACAGATATTAATATTCCTGCTGTGAGAAATAGCTGAAAACATGTGACGGCTAAACCGCGAATCATACTAGGCACAGATTCTGTCAAATATAGCGGAACTGTTATAGATATAAAACCAACTGCTACGCCTTGAACTAATCTTGAAAATAAAAGGAAATTATAACTCTCAGCAGAATAAATCATGAATACTGATATTACGAATATTAATCCAGACGCAGTAATAATATTTTTTCTTCCAAAAATATCCGCTAATATACCACCTATAAGAATTGCAAAGGCTCCACCAAATAAAACTGAACCTCCTAAAAATGATTCTTGTGCTGCAGTCATACCCAATTCAGATTTGATAAAAGGTAAAGCACCGCCTATTATACCTATATCATATCCGTACAACATTCCACCCATTGCTGAGAAGAATATAATCATAAACACTTTAAGCTTATTAGCTTCTTTCATTCTTTTCTCCTTTAAAAAATAAAGTCATCAGTAAATTATCATTTCAAAATAAATTAAACAGTTTCTGTAACTTTTTTTAGATTACTTGGACTATCTGGGTTATATCCTAATGACAGCGCTAATTCATTTACCATTAGATAAAACTTCTGCAATAGAACTATAGTTTCAAGAATTAGATGAGTTTTTACATCTACATATAAGTGAACTTTTGCACTAGAATCATTATCTGTCGTAGCAAATACAGTTCTAACTCCTAAGTCAGACATTCGCTTAACAATCTCTCGAGTACCTTGAGCACTTTCATCATGCTGCAAAATAGTAAATGTTGTAAAAGTTTGATTCATAAGTGCAAATGGGCCATGCAACACCTCAGCAGAACTAAATGCCTCAGCGTGTATTCCACAAGTTTCTTTAAACTTCAAAGCCATCTCTTGGACTATTGGAAATCCAAAGCCTCTTCCGATAACAAACATATTTTTACTTTTTTTAAGCTCTTGTATTGCTGGAGTCCAATCAGAATTCAAGCTTTTCTCTAGTGCTTGTGGAAGATTATTTAAACTATCCAATAAAGCTTGATCTTGGTTATATTCAGCTACAATACTTACTAGCGCTACTAAAGAGGTTATTACACTCTTAGTCGCTGCAACTGCATTTTCTGCATCAGCTCTTACAGGCAATACCAAATCAGCACTATCTGCTAAAGGAGATTTCTCAACATTCACTATAGCTAAAGTAATACATCCAGCTTTTTTACAACCGTCAAGTGCTAGACGCAAATCTGGACTACCTCCAGATTGTGATATACCTATAGCTAATGTATGTTCATCACCTATATTTTTGTTATAAATAGTTGTTATAGATGGTGGTAACGAAGAAACACTAAATCCAAGTTGTGTTTCAAATAAATACTTTGCATAATTCGCTACACAATCAGAACTGCCTCTCGCTACAGTAATAACTCTTTTAATATTTTTTTCCTTAAGAGTTTTAACTATAGTTTTAACAATATCTTTATTAAGTTTAAGTTGATTAGCAACTTTCTCGAAGCTACTACTAGCCTCTTGATGCATAAGAGTTTTTGTCATATTAACTGATGAAATAAAAATTACAGGTAATCGATTATAAGCTTGTTTTTTTTATTTTTACAACAAAAAAACATCTATCAAATTTAAACTGTCATTATTAATTTTTGATAACTTACCTCTCCGCCATTTACTATGTATACCAAATTAGTAAACCATGTTAAAATTCTTCTCTACAACTTTCTATAATAGGTTTTAAATATGGTAATTTTACTTATAATCTCAATCGCCTTATTAATATACTTACACATTAAGCAGGTTAGTTTTAATTTTAGAACAATATTAGCTCTAGCTACTGGAATAATTATTGGCATTATCTATAACTCGACTGATAGCTATAGCAATAGTTTCATCCAGATTAGTAATATATTGGGTGACGGTTATATTTCTTTACTTAAGATGCTAATTATACCTATTGTTCTGACATCTATTATCCATTCAATAGTAAATCTAAAAAACTATGAAGGCTATTATGTTATAAAATTTGCATATAAAACAATAGCAATACTACTTATATTAACTGGGGTAAGTGCTGCTATAGGAGCTACTGTTGCTATCATAATGAATTTAGGTCATGGTATAGATATCGCATCTATTACAGGCAATGTTGCTAAAGATATAAAAACATCAAGCATATCTGAGACTGTCTTAGGATTTTTACCTGAAAATATTTTCCATCAGATGGATAATAATAATGTAATGGCTGTAGTTATATTTGCGATACTTCTTGGCTTCTCAATGCTAATAGCTCATCGTGAAGATAGTAAACTAGCAGCTCCTTTCATCAGTTTTGTAGATTCAGCATTTTTCGTAATAAAGAAATTAGCTAGAATGATTATTGCTATCACACCTTATGGTGTACTTGGATTGATGATACAAATGAGCATAGAGCTAGATAATAATAGCATTTCTACAGTTTTATATTTTATCTTCACTTGCTACATAGCATTAGCAATTGTTCTAATAATGCATATTATTCTATTAGTCATATTTAGAACTAACATTGTCAGATTCTACAAAAGTATTTGGAAAGCTATGTTAGTTGCTGCTACATCTAGATCTAGTATGGGCACTCTACCGTTATCAATAGATGGTTTAAACAAATACGGTACTACCTGTAGTATTGCTACATTTGCACCAACTATGGGTACTACTCTAGGTATGAATGGTTGTGCTGGGGTATTTCCTGCAGTGCTAGCAATAATGGCAATGAATGCTACAGGTGTAGATATCACATTTTCAACTGTGATATTGATTTCATTAATCTGTATGTTGGCTTCACTAGGTGTATCTGGAATTCCAGGTACAGCATTTGTTGCTGCGGGTGTCGTTTTTTCTTACTTTGGGCTACCTTGGCAAATGATTGCTTTAATCATCGGTGTTGACACTATTATCGATAGCTTTAGAACTCCCCTAAATATTCATGGTACTATGACAACAGCTATTATCGTAGATAAAACTACCAAAGCTTCTTAACACGCTAATATTTAATAAACTATTTAAGTACCACAAAAAGTAAATCTAACTTTCTCTTGTTCTAGAGGTTCTGCGATATATTTCTTAGTGAGAGCATTTAATTCATATGGTGTTTCAAGTGCTGTCACTAGACTTTGAAGAATGCTAAAATTACCATTCTCTGCAAACTCAAGTGCTTTTTCAACTTGATGATTACGTGGAATTATTACTGGATTAGATTGCATCATACTTTCGAAATTGATATCGCAATTGACATATTTATCTAACCAATCTTTTAAGCCTTTATTTCGCAAGTGATCAAAATCATTATAGCTTAGATTATAGAACGTATTTGTATAATCTAACTTATGCTTAAACATATCAACGAGTAAATCTAAAATAGTTTCATCATCACTACTGCTAATACCCAATTTACTAAGAAACATTTGTCTCCATTTTTGCTTATAAATTTCTGAATAACTTTGCAGTTTATCTTGAGCTAATTTAATAGCTTCATCCTCATCCTGTGAGATAAGTTTCAATAAACTTTCTGCTAGTCTTGCAATATTCCAGCCAGCGATTGATGCTTGATTAGCAAACGCATATCTTCCATCTCGATCTATTGAACTAAAAACAGTATCAGGATCATAAGTATCCATAAATGCACAAGGTCCATAGTCAATAGTTTCGCCTGAGATAGTCATATTATCAGTATTCATAACCCCATGAATAAAACCTACTCTTTCCCATTGTGTTATTAAAGTTGTCTGTTTATCAATGACATAATCAAGTAAGCTCAAAGCTTTATTATCAGTGTATGGAATATTATGTCTAATAATCGTATAGTCTAATAACTCTTGGTTATAACTCTCCCCAAGCATAGCCGCATACTGAAAAGTACCTACTCTAATGTGACTACTTGCAACTCTAAGAGCTATTGCTCCTTGTTGTAATTTACTTCTTTGAATATTTTCACCTGTTGATATCACAGCTAAAATTCGGCTAGTGGGTATGCATAAATCATACATAGCTTCACTAACTATATATTCTCTAAGCATTGGCGCTAAAGCTGCTTTGCCATCACCACCTCGAGAGAACTTAGTTAAACCTGCTCCTTTTAAATGAAAATCAACCAGCTCTCCATTTGCTTTTTTGTACTCACCAATTAAGATAGCTCGACCGTCTCCTAGCATTGTAAAATTACCAAACTGATGACCTACATAAGCTTGGGAAATTGGCTTTTTACCATTATAACCTAAGAAAGTTTTTAATAATTCTTGCTCTGATTTACCTTCTAAATCTAAACCTAAATCCTTGGCTAAACAATCATTTACAATCAGTAACTTTGCATCAGGATATCTATACACTTTTTGTTCTGAATAAAATTTATCAGATAAATCTATATAGCTATATTGAAAATCAATCATAAAATCTAAACTTTACCATTTTGGTATAATTTTAACAGAGTATAGATAATAACACAGCTTTTAAGGTAAAATAGATATTATAAGCGCTAGGATAAGGAGTCAGGTAATTATGGAATATCTCAAACTAGCAATAGTTGATTCTGAAAACTATAATAATTTCGCTCATATTTCTGATGGTAATTTTGACAGAGTAATTGTCTTTACAAATCCACAAGAATTAGAAGCAAACTTCAATAAAACCCAGATCTATCACAACTTTGAACTTGTACCAATAATTTACGGTGAAGGTAACAAAGATAATATGGATGGTTATATTTGTGCTAAAGTTGGCGAATATGTCGAAAGATATTGCGATTTTCGTACTTATCTTAGTATTACAATTTTTAGTAATGACCGAATTTTTAAAGGTATCGCATCATACTATACACACAAAGGATTCAATATAGCTACTGCAGCTCCTAACCAATGTGATACAGGTAATAGCAATACTGACCCCAAAGTGCGCATCAAAAAATTCCTTGAATGCTACGAAGGTGTCGTTGATAAAACATTTAAAAAACACTTTAATGAAACAAATAAAGATGCTTTCTATAGATTAATTAAAAGGCATTTAGACAAAGATATACCTAGACAAATTACAGATCTTTTCGTTGAAAATAATATTATATTTTTTTCAAATAAATCACGTAAGATTGGCATTGATGAATCTAAGTATAACCTTTTGTAATGTTTTAATAAGGCACTGGATATACGATTTTTATAATGCTAAAATATCGCAACTTTTTATTTATTAATCATTTTTTTTTAGAGTTAATTATGGAATATAGAAAATACATTTGTATCGTTTGTGGTTTAATTTATGATGAAGCTGAAGGTTGGCCAGAAGATGGTATCGAACCTGGTACTAGATGGGAAGATGTACCTGAAGATTGGGAGTGTCCTGACTGTGGTGTTGGTAAGGAAGAGTTTGAACTATTAGAAGAATAATTTCTTAAATGGTCTCATTGTTTCAAGAAATATCTTTTGAGAATAAAGATTTCATTGTAATGAGAGATGATCTAAATCACCCTATCTTCTCTGGTAATAAAGCCAGAAAATTAACTTATCTTCTTAAAAATCCAGATAAATATTCTCACATCAAAACTATTATATCTTTTGGTGGTAATCATTCTAATTTCATGTTGGCATTGTCGCAGCTAGCTAAAATTAAGGCTTGGAATTTCCATTATTGGATAAAACCATTACCAAAATTTCTTAAGAATGCTAAAAATGGCAACCTAAAGCTAGCTCTAGAAAATGGCATGCAATTATTTGAAACTACAAGCTCACTAAATCTAGAAAATATAAAAACAAGTTACAATATAGATAATAGTCATTACTTCTTTGATCAAGGTGGTAGAAATAGTCTTGCTGAAGAAGGCATAGCTGACTGTGCTCATGAAATCAAAAAGTACTCTCTAGAAAATGATATTGATAATTATAGTGTTGTTGTGGCATCTGGTACTGGAACAACTGCATTATATCTTGAAAAGTATCTACCAGGTAAAGCTTATACTGTTGCATGTGTTGGTGATAATCAATACTTGAAAAAACAATTTAATGATATTGATAGTAGTTTAAAGCATCCTAGAATTCTCAATTTAAACTTTAAAACTCATTTTGGGCAATTAGATACCCAAAATTATACGATATACCAAAAGCTTCAAGAGCAAACAGAAATTGAGTTTGATCTACTATATGACCCTATAGCTTGGCGAGCATTATTAAACGAATATCACAAACTTACAAAGCCTATTATCTATATTCACTGCGGTGGAACTAGTGGTAATGAAACTATGGTAGCTAGGTATACAAGATTAACAAGATGAGTTGCTAAATATACTGTGTCACTAATATTTTGTTTAGATGCTTTCTTAGTTCTATAATGTTTGTCTTAACAGATTTACATAGATTGTAAGTAGTATTAAGCCTCTCTGTTATTGAATTACTAAATCTTATACTACTAAGATTTGCCTTTGGAGAACTTTCAATAGCTGTTAACACTGTAGATTCTTGTAAATCTAATGGTTCTTGTAATATTTTTACTATCTGTCGAGCATAAGCTTTGATTTGCTCAGTTTTTGAAGAAAAATCATGCTCATGGTTTATATATTGAAACATCTTATAAGCTATAGACATTCTCATTTGCTCTTCGAGAAATATATAGGCTAATTGATGTTCTATATTTTTGCTCAATTTCTCATCATTACCAAACTCTAAAGATTTCCATTGGTGCAATAAAATATTCATCCTTTTAAGCTGAGTTTTTACTATACGCACTCTTTGGTAAAATCTGTTTTTATTTTGTTGTACTAGCTTTTTGATTTCTTTAGGCTAATTTTTTATAGATAGTTGTTTTATTGATTGTTCTAATTGATTTAGATTGTTTGTTATATCTGGAGCAGTATCAACAACTTCTATCAAATCAAAATCAGGAGCGACTTCAGATACTGCTAAATAACATTGTTTATAAATACCTAAAATATGATTATATTTCTTGAGAATTCCCGTTCTTAAATTCTCTATAGAAGTAAATAAATAATCTTTTTTAGCATCTTCAAACTTGGAAACCGCCTTTAGATAATAGATTATTCTACCTGGTAGTAGCTCTATAAAAAGAGTTATAACATTATTCGCATCTTCTAAATCAAATAGATTATACATCCCAGCACTATTATAAACTTTAGATAAAAAGCCTACTTTTCTGTCAAGCCCCATTTTTAGATCTGAATATTTGCCTACTAAAGCTTGTAAGAACTTCTCTTTCAAATCTTCAGAAATACTTTGACTAGTACTTATCTGTTTATAAAACTTTATTAGCTTACGTTTGTTAGCTGGCGTATCAATAGGAAAACCATTATCACGATCTAAATATATAATCTCAGAAACTCAGCCATTTCTTTATCAAAATGTAGCTCAAAAGCATAAAAAATTTCTTTACTTGTCGGATGAGATTTAGCAAAAATTTCATATGCAATTTTGTTGTCTCGTACTTGATCAGTTAAATTGCTTAGAACAATCTTTTTAGACAAATATAAACGTTGATATGACTCCTCTATCACATATAGAAATTTATCTTGCATCTGTTCTTTATTACGATGCTTAATAGAATCAAAAATAATTTTACTAATAAAACCCACTAACCCTACAAAGAAAACATAAAAAGAAAAGTACCAACTGTAACTAGTGGGACTTTTTGACCATGACTAAGATAATAGCCTAAAGTTATAGCTATGATCGTAACAGGTCCAGCTGCCCAAAGTATAGATAGTATAACAGCTTTAATATCAGCACGATGAATTGATGATATTAACTCACTAATATAAGTATCATTATATGAATTTCTACTCTTAAAAAGTGCTTTAACTTTATTAACTTGTGACAGCATACTCTAACTACATTTATAAATTACTTAACAAATTCACTTTAAATTTTAACAAAATTATATTGATAACTCCAAATCAGCCATTATTTCGACTTAAATACTAGAGTGTGTAAAACTTTTTTATTATAAAAAATTATTTACTTTGATATATTTTTAGGAATATAATCTTCTGTTACATATATTAAAAATAGAAACCACTTTCAAACTAAAGTATCTATTTTTTTAGGTACTTTTACGCCTTATTAGTCTATAATTGTTGGTGATTTTATAAAAATAGGTATCCTTAATGATTGAAAATTTAAGAAATATTGCAATTATTGCACATGTTGACCATGGTAAAACAACATTGGTTGATAAATTACTACAACAATCAGGAACGCTTAAAAACCGTGGTCCTGAAGTTGAAAGAGTTATGGACTCTAACGATATTGAAAAAGAAAGAGGAATCACAATCCTTGCAAAAAATACTGCCCTAAAATGGAATGACTATAGGATTAATATCGTAGACACTCCGGGACACGCTGACTTTGGTGGCGAAGTTGAACGTGTACTATCAATGGTTGACTCTGTACTACTATTAGTTGATGCTGTTGATGGTCCTATGCCCCAAACAAGATTTGTAACAGAAAAAGCTTTTGCTCAAGGTCTAAAACCTATCGTAGTTATCAATAAAATTGATAGAGATGGTGCTCGTCCTGATTGGGTTGTTGACCAAGTATTTGACCTTTTTGATAGATTAGGTGCAACTGATGAACAATTAGACTTCCCTATTATCTATGCTTCTGCAATTAATGGTTGGGCAACTAATGACCTTGATCAGAAAAAAGAAGATATGACAGATCTTTTCAAGGCTGTTATTGAGAACGTTGAACATCCTGCTGTAGACGAAGATGGACCATTCCAAATGCAGATATCATCTTTAGATTATTCTAGCTTCACAGGAACTATTGGTATTGGTCGTATACAAAGAGGACGTATCAAGACAAATACTCCTATAACTATCGTGAATGCTAAAGGTGAAAAAAGAAATGGTCGTGTACTGCAAATATTAGGCTATCTTGGTTTAGAAAGAAACGAAGTACCAGAAGCTAGTGCTGGAGATATAGTATGTGTAACAGGTATGGAAGGTCTAAAGATCTCTGATACTTTATGTAACCCTGATCATGTTGAAGCATTACCTGCTCTTTCTGTTGATGAGCCTACTATCAGCATGACTTTCCAAGTAAATAACTCTCCTTTTGCAGGTAAAGAAGGTAAATTTGTAACATCTAGACAAATCAAAGATAGACTAGAGAAAGAGTTAATTCACAACGTAGCATTAAGAGTTGAACAATTAGATGACCCTGATAAGTTCAAAGTATCAGGTCGTGGAGAACTTCATCTTTCTATTTTACTAGAGAATATGCGTCGTGAAGGTTATGAAATTGCTGTATCTCGTCCGCATGTAATTTTCAAAGATGTTGATAGTGAAAAACATGAGCCATATGAACAAGCTATTATAGATATTGAAGAAGAACATCAAGGTACTATAATGGAGCGCATGGGCTTACGTCAAGGTGAGCTTAAAAATATGGAACCAGATGGAAAAGGTCGAGTAAAACTTGAGTTTATTATTCCATCGCGTGGTTTGATAGGTTTCTATACAGAGTTCCTAACGATTACATCTGGATCAGGTATACTAAACAAAGTATTTGATCATTACGGACCAATGAAGAAACAAACTCTAGAAACTCGCCAAAATGGTACTCTAGTTTCTATGGTACCTGGTAAAGCATTAGCATATGCTCTTTGGAATCTTCAAGAGCGTGGTAAAATGTTTATCGGTCACGGTACTGAAGTCTATGAAGGCATGATTATAGGTATTCATAGTAGAGATAACGATCTGGCTGTAAACCCTTGTAAAGGTAAACAGCTAACTAACGTTCGTGCCTCTGGTAAAGATGATGCTCTTACTCTAGTTACTCCAATCAAATTGACTCTTGAATATGCTCTTGAGTTTATCGAAGATGATGAACTTGTAGAAATTACTCCAGTGTCTATTAGGTTAAGAAAAAAACATCTAACAGAATCTGATCGTAAAAAAGCATCTCGTGGTGCGCTTTAATAAAATATATTCTTTCAAACTAATTCTTTTCTTTTTTATCTAAAGCTTTTATCTATAAGGAATTTAATATGCATAGACTAGAGAAAATAAAGTTGCACTAATAACAGGCTCTGCTAGAGTAATAGGTAAAGCTATAGCAGAGCTATTTGCTAGTGAGGGAGCTATAATGTCATTGTTTCAGATATAAACGATAGCTTGGGTAATCAAACTATTAATGACATTAACTCATCAAATTGTGAATATAAACATTTAGACGTTTGTTTTGAAGATGATTGGATAATTATTAGTCAATATATTAGATCTAAATTTGGTAAACTTAATATTTTAGTTAATAATGCTGGCATTACAGGTTTTATAGAGAGTTTAGGTCCTCATGACCCTGAAAATTTAGATATAAGTTCTTGGCGAAAAGTCCATGCTATAAACTCTGAGGGTGAAGCAAAAGATGTAGCTTATGCAGCTTTATATCTAGCATCTGATGAATCAAAATATGTCACAGGGATTGAATTAAATGTAGATGGTAGAATACTTTCAGGAAGTTCTGCAACTCCAAATAAAAATGACTAGTATTAGTTGTATTAAGTACTAAATAATCTTTAGATATTATTGCTTACTTTTACATCCGGTTCTCCATCTATTTCATTTATACTATCAAAGCTTCTCCAGCCCTCCTCTGAATTAACAGTAATATCTACATGTATAGGCTGATATTCACTAATAACTTCTCCTTCTTCAACAGTAACATTTGTACCATCTGTAAGGTCATAACTAGAAACTAATTCATTATAATCTCCTCTAATACATATATTCTTAGCTCTAGATCTAAGCTTACTTTCACAAGGTTCATCTTCATTTATTTTTGTAAAACGTATATTTAAAAATTTTTTATTACTATCATCAATCACCTAAATCCAATCGTATGCCTCACCTGGATGATCATTATCTGCAGTCTCAATTACAAACTTGATATTTCCTTTAGATAAAATCCACTCCCTAGCAGATGTTGTTTTCATATCACCACTTCTACTAGAGCCACTACGTATCTGATTTGATAAATTATTTGTTATAAACACTACTGCTTGACTACCAGCTTTTTCAGCATATATCGGACTAATAAAACTAAATAATAAAGTAAAACTAATCCTCATTCGTAACACCTCTATTTAATGTGATTAATAAATTCCAATTTTCAACTATATTGTAATAAGGGTTCTTTAGGGTTGTATATAGACAAAAATAAATAGTAGATATCTATTTTTGCATTAGTAAAACCTAGTTTTGTAAATTAAAGAGATTAATAAATGTAAAAATGTTATAAACATTGACCTAAATGATAAGAGGCATATATAAGATTTTACTGTCCAAAAGTATTATTAACCAATTACGTTAAAAACATAAATATCTCCTTTAGTTGCTACAGCAAAAAATTTAGAGCAAAAAGTCATAACACATACATTCTCATCTATAACACTATTTGAACTATATCCGTTCATATTATTACGAATATTTAATGCAATTAATGTACCCTTTCTCAAAGGTTCAAGAGTTTCAGCACTCATGTATCTGTCACCTATAATCTTAAGTTTTGCTTTCTCATATAAAATCAGAGGCTCTTTTGCTACTCTATAAACTACTTTAACTGGCACTCTATCAAGAGACTCCTCTTCTTGAAGCTGCACAAAACCATCTAAGTTATATAATCTATAAACACCATATTCTTGATTATTAATCGAATCTACTTTTCTAATTCCTACAGCTAATTTAGCTTTTGTATCAGTATCTTCAGTGATATCAAAACTTTCGAGTACTCCATCATTGATAGATACAACTCTCTCACTTTTATTAATATCTTTTTTTAAGTCAAAACTATATCTATAAATCTCTTTATTACTTGATATATAAATATTATATTTGCCTAGCATCATCTCAATAGGTTTAAAATTTAGATATTCTTCAGAAATTTTGTCAAACTGTCCATTTTTATCAACTTTATAAGTTAATAGCTTCCCTGAACTTGCGTTTTCAGATGATGTAAGGACATAGATAAAATCTAAATTCATAGAAGGAATAACCTGAATAATATCTGAATTAATATAATAGTTAAACAATCTACCTTTGATCTTGTCTGAAATGGGTGAAATGTTATAAGCTGTAATATCATGCTTTGAAAATAAATAAAAAGCATTTCCAAACTTATTTATTAGCATATCAACAATATGATTGTCTTTACTATCAATACTATCAAAGCAGTTACTATGAGTACTAGCTGAACTAATAGAAGCTGATAACTTAGTAATATTGACGCATAACTGACCAAAATTATAGTAAATTGAATATAGCTTTGTACTATCACTATTGATAGCCATAGCTTTGACATTTGGTTGGTGTATAGTAGCAATATAGTTGATATTATTTTCAGATAATGTAAGTTCTTTATCTACTTTTATAATATTTGAATATGATAATTGATAAAGAAATATTGACATGACTCCTATCACAACAACCCTAAAGATCAATGAACTAAGCTTATTAAATATAAATATACTTTCCTCGATTGAAAGACTAAGTCTAAATATAAGATTTTATTTATTTTTAATATGATATTTCGATCAATAACCTATCGCTAAAGCATTACCTCTACGTGGATCTGCAGCACCATAGACATACTGTCCATCAGACATTACAGACTCAGCAGCACCCATAGCAGCATAAGGAGTTACAGTATTACCCATTTTCTTAAGTAAATTGATAGTATCTACAGATATACCTTGCTCTACACCTATCTCTTCTGGCCATAGCTGACTATGCATACGAGGATTATTAACCGCAGATTGCAAATTCATATTATAGTCTATGATATTTAAAATCACCTGTAATGTTGTTGTAATAATACAACTTCCTCCTGGTGAGCCCGTAGCTAAAAACGGCTTACCATCTTTATCAAGAACAATTGTTGGAGTCATTGAACTTAATGGTCGCTTATTTGGAGCAACTGTATTAGCTTCACCTTGAACTAAACCAAACACATTTGCCACACCCACTTTTGCTGCAAAATCATCCATTTCGTTATTTAACAAGATGCCTGTTCCTGGTACAACAATACCATTCCCATAAGAATAATTAAGCGTATAAGTATTTGATACCATATTGCCATCTTTATCAACTACACTAAACTGAGTAGTCTGAAGTTTCTCACGATCTTCTGGATTAACTGTACTTATATCTTTACTTGGAATATGCTTATCCGTAGTGATTTTTTGTGCAATCTGTTTTACATATTTTTTAGATAAGAACTTAGCCAAATCCATCTTAACAAAACCAGGATCCCCTAAGTCAGAATTTCTATCATTATAAGCATAGCTCATTGCATTACTCATAAGATTAATAGTTTTAGCACTATTGTTACCATAATTAGCTAATGGGAAATTCTCAAGAATATTTAATAACTCTATCAGAATCACACCACCTGAGCTTGGTGGAGGCATGGAATATATTGTATAACCGCGATATGTCCCTTTAAGTGGCTTTATCTCTTCAACATTGTAATTTTTCAAGTCTTGTAATGTTATTAGACCACCATTTTTCGCCATACTATCTGCTATCTTATGAGCAATATCTCCTTCATAGAAAGCTTTTTTACCTTGTTTTGCTATTAGCTTCAGGCTATTAGCAAGTTCAGGCTGTTTTAAGATTTCTCCAACAGCATAAGCAGCGCCATCTTTCTTGTAAAAGATTTTCATAGCCTCTGGTGATTTTTTAAGCCATGGTTTTGCAGTTATAAGCGACTGATTTAGGTCATAGCTAACTGGAATACCATCTTCAGCAAGCTTGATAGCTGGAGCAATAACTTGTGATAATTTCAATTTACCATATTTTTGTTGTGCATCAACCAAACCTGCTACAGTACCTGGCGCACCTGAAGCACTGTATGAACCAGAAACTTTAGCATAATCAACATCTCCTTTATCGTTTAAGAACATATCTTTAGATGCTTTTGCAGGAGCTTTTTCACGGTAGTTTATTGCTATATTCTTATTACCATCTTGTAAATGGACAATCATAAAACCACCACCACCGATATTACCAGCTCTAGGTAGTGTAACAGCCAAAGCAAAGCCAACCGCAACTGCAGCATCTACAGCATTACCACCTTGTTTTAATATATCTAAACCGACTTGACTTGCTAAAGCCTCTTGAGAGGAAACCATACCATGAGTTGCAACAACTGGTTGAGCAATTTGCATCTCTTCTTGAATAGGGATAAAATCATAACCTGTTGGTACTGGTGTAGCAACCAAAGCTAAATTTGGTAAAAAAATTACCAAACACATTAAACTTACAAATAGTTTTTTCATTAATAAACCTCAGTAACTATTTTTTAAACATAATACTATATAAGATAACAAAAAACGATATTTTAAAAAAACCTTTTAAGCTAAACAAAAGATATTTTTTAAGACTTGTTTATAACTTAGATTAGACTTCAGCAACCTTATTTACATTAGCAAGACTACTTTTTAGAACTGGTGGAGTATCTTGAGATGCCTGAACAAAACTCTCATCACTATAGGCAACCTCTGATTTAGCATTAGTATTGTTGATACCCAAAACGCTTAGTATAGCTTTATCGTTTTGAGATCCATCAAGTGATGGATCTTTTTGTTTGAGAACTTTTGCCATACCATAATCATAATTTTGGATATACGCGTTTCTCATAGCTGTATATGGATCTACCGATACTTCTTCTAAATTTGAATATGCTAGCAGATATAAAACACCTTAATTTGTATAGTATAAGCCATAGACACTATAGTTTACAGCATACGCTGTAAATGTACTTACTCCTCGAGCTAAAAACAAATACGAAAGTGGATTAAACATAGCATCAACACCATCACTAACACCCTCTATAGTACCTGGTCCAAAAATTGGCCAAACAATATATGGTGAAGCATATCCTTTTTTATATACGCCCCATTTATGAAGAGTAACTGCAAAATCTTGATATATCGCATTGGCAATCCAAACCTACTACCGGCCACATCAAAAATACCTACACCCCAAGTGTCGTATTTTCCAAAAATCTCATACTATCATCTCCAGCATAACTCCACTCGCCTTGAAAAAGATTATTAGCTACTCGACTAGGCTCAAAAAGATTTTGAAAAAATTAAATATACCTGTTTGTGCTGCTTCTGGCATAATGAAATTATAGGCTTTTGCTACAGGTGTCAGATCCTCATATAATTCATTATTCCAATGAAACATCTTACGATTATAGTTTTCATAAGGATCTCTATCATTAACCGGTGTCTCCGATTTAATTGAACAACCTGATAATACTATGATAGTGGCGAGTAACAAAATACTCTTTTTTATTTTTAATTTCATGAACTTATTAAATTGATTTTAAAAAAAATCTCGCAATTATAGCCAATAATTGCTATATATAAATGATCTAAAGTAATATTTTATGAAAATTTTATACCTTTCTTGAAGCTTCTAGTCCAAAAACGCTCTATAGCAAGCGCTTCTAGTAACTTATCTGAGTATTTTTGATTTTGATTTGTTATGTATGCTGTGATAATCAGAGCCGCTAATAATGATGAACATAAACCTTTTGAGCCAAATCCTGAAGATACATATAAGCCTTCTTGATACTCAATCTTTGGCATTTTTGATTTTGGATAGCCTTTAGATAGAGGCTTATAAAAAACTTGTTCAAAACTATCATAATCTGTCAATCTACCAACAAGTGGTAAATGATCAGAAGTTACACATCTCGTAGCTACTCTTGAATTAACAATTTCAACATTGTAATTTTTATCATCAAATATTTGCTTAATTTGATTAATATTAAAATTATTATCTTCTTGTCTTATATCTCCACTAGTATCATTATTATCTCGAAATGTTGCTCCAATAACTTGTAGATTATCTTTATAATTAGGGATTATATATCCTTTATCCATAATATTATTTGTGATATTAAAACATCTTTTAATAACTGTTAACTGACCTTGAGATGGGTATACTGGAATATTTTGTAGCAGAGAAATATTTTTAAATAATGGATACCCTCCAACAAATACCACAATATCAAAATCTTCAGTAAAATTATTAAATGCTAATTGCCAAGTATTATTCTCTAATTTCTTAATGTCCAAGAGCTCATTATCTAATTTTAATTTAGCAGTTGATAATTTAAGCCATAGCTGACAAATACTTTTAGGTACCACAGATAAAGCATTAGGGTAATATACAGCTTTGTTAGAAGTATTTTTACCAAGTAATTCTGAAAGCTCTTGAGGAGATATTAATCTAGCTAAATCATCACCTATCTCTCTTTTTGTAAAAATCTTTTGGTATCTATTTAGTTCTTTTTCATCACTTAATATTTGCAAAACACCCTGATTACAAATTTCTATATCATTACGATACTGATTTATAAACTCTAATAATATACTATAGCCTAGTGTATGAAACTGATCTGAGAAATTATTATCTGAGGTTAAATAAGGTTCTAAAATTCCCGCAAAGTTCCCCGAAGCTTCGATTGCAATATCAGAGTTTTTATCAAATAAAGTTATATCAAAGTTAAGGATTCTACTTAATTCATAAGCTAATGAACAACCTGCTAGTCCAGCTCCTACAATAGCTATTTTTTTATTACGCACCAAAACCTCTGATGCCTTCTCTTTTACGCTTTTGTTCTGCTCTTAGCATTCGAGCTTGTTTTGGATCAATAGTTAAATTTCTGTATATTTCAACTCTATCTCTATCCTCAAGAACATGATCTAGATCAACTATTTGTCCATATATACCAATTTTAAGATTTTCAAGACTGTCTAGTTCAGAATAAGCATCTAAGATTTTTGACTGAATAATCACCTGTCTAACAGTCATACAATCATCAGATTCAATATAAAAAGACTTCTGCTCACTAGGTAAAGCATAAATGACTTCTACTTTCACTATTTATAAACCTCTTCTGCACGTTTACAAAATGCTCCTAACATCTTATCTGCCAGCCCACGAAACACAGGTCCAAGAGCCATTTCAACAAATTTATTTTCAAAGGTAAACTCCATGTCTAATGATACCTTACATGAATTTTCATCTTGAGGTTCAAATTTCCAATCACCTGTTAAACTTTTAAATGGACCATTCATAAGATTTAAATGAATATGCTGATCTTTTACCATTGTATTATGTGTAGCAAAATCAAGTTTCACAAAGCCAGATTTGATTTTTAGAGATGCTTTTGCTTCTGTTTCTGTATGCTCAAAAACTTCTATATCATAGCACATTGGTAGAAACTGAGGATAGCTTTCAATATCATTTACAAGATCATACATCTGTGAAGCAGTATAATTAACAATTGCAGATTTATTAACTTTATTCATTTATTTAATCTTTTGTGTTTTGCTGATAATATATAGCGTTACATTGTATATCTTTTACAAAAAATAATAAAGTTATGAGTAAACATAAGGTTTCTTCAGCAACTATTGCTAGAAATAAAAGAGCCTTCCATGATTATACTATTTTAGAGAAGTTTGAAGCTGGAATAGTCCTACAAGGATGGGAAGTAAAAAGTATCAGAGCTGGTAAAGTACAGATGATAGATAGTCATGCGCATATCAAGCGTAGTGAAGCTTGGCTTTTTAATTGTCTAATAACTCCTCTATTGTCAGCATCTACTCATGTGGTAGCTGATGCTTCAGCAAATCGTAAATTACTACTTAATCGCCGTGAGATAGACAAAATCATGGGACGAATTGAGCAAAAAGGATTTACATGTGTGCCTTTGGCTATGTATTGGAAAGGTACTCGTGTAAAAGTTGAAATAGCTCTTGCTCAAGGTAAAAAAGTTCACGATAAGCGTCAGGCTCAAAAAGATAAAGATTGGGCTCGCGAAAAGAATAGAATCTTTAAGAAGGCGCATAGATAAAATGACTGAAATAAAAATAAGCAAAACTGAAAAAAAATTACGTCACTATATTACTAAGGCTATAGCTGATTATAAGCTTATCGAAAAAGGTGATAAGGTTATGCTATGTCTATCAGGAGGTAAAGATTCTTTTGGACTATTAAAAGTTTTGCATGGACTAATCGAAGATAAAACTTATGATATAGCTCTTCATGTGTATACATTAGATCAGTCTCAACCTGGTTGGGATGATAGTCAACTTAGAAAATATCTTGGTGATCTAGGTGTATCTTATGAGATTGAAACAAAAAATACTTATGGTGTAGTGATAGATAAAGTTCCAGAGGGTAAAACTTACTGTTCGTTATGCTCTAGACTTCGCCGTGGTAACATCTATAGATATGCAAAAGAGCATAAAATGGATAAGATCATTCTGGGACATCATCGCGATGATTTGATCGAATCATTGTTAATGTCGATTCTATATCAGGGGCAAATTAAATCTATGCCACCTAAATTTATTACTCAAGAAGGTGAAAATACTGTAATCCGCCCAATGGTACTAGTACAAGAACGCGATCTTATAGAATTTGCTAAAGAAGAAAATTTCCCAATAATTCCATGTAACTTATGTGGATCTCAAGAAAATCTTAAAAGAAAAAAAGTTAAAAAGCTAATCCAAGATTTAGCACATGAGAATCCAAAAGTACCTAGTAATATTCTAAACTCTCTATCAAATGTATTGCCAAGTCATTTGATGGATCTAAATTTATTAGCATAATTTTGGCTCTCTATTTTCTAAACACAAAAAAACATTATGATTTATTCACATGTCTTTTCATGATCTAGATAAAACTTTTTTCATGGTAAAATACTAAAAATATCCAAAAATAATTAAAGAAATGAAGTACATAGATCGTCTTAAACATAATACTGAACTATATATAGGCTACCCTCCAGCAACAGATTTTAAACTAAGTCAGTATGCTGAGCTTCTTGATTATTCTATGAATAGTTTAGGTAATCCTTACGATTTAAATAATCCTTTTAGTAGTCATGCTCACGAAAAAAGTGTCATTGATTTTTTCATTAATCTTTATAAGCTAGATCATAAAAATTTTTGGGGATATGTTGCAAACTGTAGCTCTGAATCTATTATGTACTGCTTATGGCGTGCAAAAAAACATCTACAAATGACTAATAACCAAAAAGTAAAAATAATCTGCAATGAGTTCTCTCATTATGCAATTGATAAAACCGCTGATATATTAGATTTAGAACTGATTAAAATTCAAAGTAATGAATATGGTGAAATCGATTATAATGCTCTGAAATCAAATATAAAATCTGAATATAATTATATTTTTTTTGCAACTATAGGCTCAACAATAACTTCATCTATAGATGATATTAATATTGTAAAAAATATATTAGAAGAATCTAAAACCTCTTTTTATATACATGCTGATGCCGCATTCAATGGAGCTTTTATTCCATTTACAGATGATTTTCATAAATGTCAAAATTTTGATTCAATAAATATAAGTGGTCATAAATTTATTGGTCTACCAATACCTTGTGGTATAACAATTATCAATAAAGAATATATAAGTGGTAGATATATTGAATACACATCAAACAATGATGTGACAATAGGTGGTAGTAGAAATGGTCTAACTCCTTATCTTCTTTACAAACGGATAAAAGAATTAAATAGTGCTGACGGATTAAAAAATAGATTTAACAAATGTTTGAAACTAGCTAAAAATTATCAAAAAATACTAGAAGAAAATAATATTAACGTTTTTAGAAACAACAACTCTCTAACTTTAGCGCTAACAGATATTCCAAAAGAGATTATGAAAAAGTGGCACGCTCCAACTAGAAAAAGGCTAACGACAATAACTGCTTTACCAAAATTAACAGAAGAAAAGCTACGCTTATTTATAGCAGATATTAAAAACCATAATGAAAATCGTTTTGTTACAGATACAATAACCATTATGCCTAGCAATGTAGCAACTCTATAGACTTTAGATTTTTACTTGGCTCATCCGCAAAAATTATGCATAAAATGCAACTAATTATATGACAGATCATTGATCCGTAAGCTGTTGGATTAGTTAATAGTATGAGAAAAATCAGAAATTTTAAATTTATTTGGACATGTACTTTGGTTAGCATTAGGCGCATTAGCCAGCAAAATAGACAAATCTCTTTGACTTGGTTCATCAGCATTTTTCGGTAACGATATATACACATCAACTAGCATACCATCTTTACAATTTAGATATACTTTATTACTAGTATCAGCCCCAAAGCTTTGATTAAAAGCATTATCAAACTGTTCAATAATTATATCTTTACCAATATTTTGGCTAAAAAACTGTTCTAGCTTTGAATCATTTATCTGATTTACAAAAGTAGCTGCCTGAGTATAGTATTAATTTTGGTCATGTAATTGACAAGTTCCATGCTTATACCACGCATGGTGTTGTAAACATGAAGAGTCATTATATCCTGGCATTACTCTACGTAGTAACTCTACAGTTTTATCATCTAAATTTAATGGAGCATAATTACAAAAATTAGATTGTTTCTGAGCACCACAAAAACCATAATTTGTACCACAAGTATCTTGATTAGGCCAAAATCCATGTAACGAAAAACTCTTAGCAGCTGCACTATCTACAGGTAGATTTTTACACTCTTGCTTTCCAGCACTGAAGCCATAGGTCTCACAAAATGCGGACTGCCAACTAAGAGCTAGTACATAGCTATCGGCAAGCTCAGGTTCTTGGATGCACTGTTTACCAGGAGTATCGCCTCCTTCTTCAATATCCGCTATACCGCAACTACTACTTACCCAGCGTAACTGACTTTCGCTAGCATTTGAAATAAATACTCTAAACCAATCTGAATTAGTATCTTTATTTTTTCCTGAATAGAGTAAGTTTGCTCTGCCATTACATAAGTATTATCAGGATTAGTCATTTTGTTTTTTGATATATATGCTTGACACGATGACTCTGCTGTAAATGTACCTTTAGCAGGCACTGCGTACACTGATGTAGTAATTAAAGCCAAAAGTGTAATCTTAAGATACGAATTATTATTTCCATATAAGTAAATTTTGAGTTAGTTTCAAATAGCAATTATAACTTAATTAGAAGTATTTCGAGAAACCAACTTCTGACAAAATTGCTCTAATGAAATCTCTTTCTCCTTCAATAGAACTAATAAATGAAATAATAAATCTGCTGTCTCAGAAATCAACTCATCATCCGAATCCTGCTTCACCGCAGCTATTACAACTTCGACACCTTCTTCGCCAACTTTCTGAGCAATTCTTGGTAATCCTTTTTTGAATAAACTAGTTAAATAACTATTCTCAGGTAAGTAATCTTTTCTTTCAGCTATTAATTTTTCTAATTTATCAATTATATACAGAGAGCTATTTTCTTCATTTTTAGTAAAGCATGATTTACTACCAGTATGACAAGTTGGACCGTATGGTATAGCTTTGATAAGTATAGAATCATTATCACAATCAACAGCTATATCTTTTAGCTCAAGAAAATTACCACTCTCTTCGCCTTTAGTCCATAGACGTTTCTTGCTACGACTATAGAAAGTAACTTTGCCGATTTCTAAAGTTTTTTCTAAAGATTCTTTACTCATATATCCTAGCATTAAGACACTATTATCAATCGCTGATTGAATAATAGCTGGAACTAAATTATCCATTTTTTACCAAGCTATAGACTCTATAATTTTGTTATCCATTTTGTATCCTATTTAACTATTCTTGTAGGTATATTATTTTTAAAAAGCTCTTGTTTTAATTCAGGTATCGCAATAATATCATCGTGAAATACACTTGCTGCCAAAGCATCATCAATATCCGTATGCTTAAATACATCAATAAAATGCTGAATCTCTCTAGCTCCACCAGAGGCTATAACCGGTATTGAGACATTTGATTGAACTTCTCTAAGATGCTCTAGATCATAGCCACCTTTGACACCATCTTGATTCATACAGTTAAGAACTATCTCACCAGCACCACGAGATTCTACTTCTTTTGCCCAGCTAACTGGATCTAATAATGTCTGTACAGTTTTATCAGCACTACCTGTATATTATATATTGGCAAACTTTAAATTCACCATCAATAAATTTACTATCTACACCAACTACTACACATTGAGTACCAAACTCATAGACTAGCTCATCTATCAAATCAGGTCTAGCAAGCGCTGCAGAGTTGACAGATATTTTATCTGCTCCTTCATTTAATATTGCACGAGCATTCTCTATAGATTTAATACCTCCAGCTACACAAAATGAGATATTTATCTTTTTAGCTATTTCTTGTATCTACTTGATAGAAAGTAGCTTATTATTAGGACTAGCTCCAATATCATAAAATACCAGCTCACCAGCTCCTGCATCTGAGTATTTCTGTGCTAGTTCAATAATATCGCCAATGATTCTATGATTTCTAAATTTTACACCTTTGACAACTACGCCATCTTTGACATCAAGACATGGAATTATTCTTTTTGTTAACATTCTAAGCCTCTTGTAGTGTAAATTTATTTTCATATAGAGCTTTGCCTATGATAACACCATAAGTATTTTGCTCTTTTAGAATTTCTAAATCTTCTAAGCTACCAACTCCACCAGAAGCCATAAACTGAATATCTGGATATATAGATGAATAGATTCTATATAGCTCAAAGTTTGGACCTTGTAGCATACTATCTCGAGAAATATCAGTACATAACACGTACTCAAGACCGTCACCAAGATAAGTCTGTAATATCTCATCTAAAGTTATTGTGCTTGATTCTTGCCAGCCATGCATTGCTATATAAGGTATTCCTTCTTTAATAAATACATCTAAAGCTAAAACTATCTTCTCAGCGCCATACTTCTCAAAAACTTCTTTGTTAATGCTATATCCTTAACAGCCAAGCTACTAACAACTACCCTATCAACCCCGATTTCCAAAAGCTTTTCGATAGTTTCAAATTGACAAGTTTGGCTTTTCTTAGCACCATCTAAATCTACGACATGAATAAACTCTGCACCTGCTTGTTCATATGCTTTTGCAACATTCTTTTGGCTCAAGTTCATAAGTAGTAGTTTTATTAAAATCTCCTTTTTCTAAACGAACACATTTGCCATTTATTAGATCTATCGCTGGAAATATATTCATTTACAAAGCCCCTTGTATAAAATTCTCTAAAATCCTCATACCAACTCTACCGGATTTCTCAGGGTGAAATTGAATGCCATAAAAATTATCTTTATTTACCATTGCAGTGAAATCATTTATATAGTCATTAGTAACTATGCTAAATTGATTAAGCTTAGCATAAAAGCTATGCACAGAATATACATAATCATCTTCTGCGATATCTTTAAATAGAAAATGATCCTTATTTATATTTTGTAAGCTGTTCCAACCCATGTGTGGAATACTAAAACCTTGGGTTTTATTAAAAGCTTTTACTTTTTCAGGAAAAATACCCAAACAATCTGTATCTTCTTCTTCAGAAAAACTATACATAATTTGCATTCCTAGACAGATTCCTAAGACAGGTTGCTTAAGTTGTGGAATAATCTTATCTAAGTCATATTTTTTAGATTTGCCATTGCTGATTTAGCATGTCCAACACCTGGCAAAATTACACAAGCTGATTTTTTTATAACTTCAGCATTATGTGTTAGGACTATTTCTCGCCCTAATTTCTCAAAAGCATATTTTATCGAAGCAAAATTACTCCCACAACAATCTATTATCGCTATCATAATACTCCCTTTGAACTAGGAATCTCATCTATACCATTTTTGGCAATCGCTTGTTTGACCACTTTTCCTAAGCCTTTAAAACACGCTTCTATCATATGATGAGTATTCTCACCTGTTACTTTGATATGTAGTGTTGCTTTTAGACCTTCAGCAAAAGATACAAAGAAATGCTTCACCAACTCTACTGATAAATCTCCTACTGTTTCTCGATCAAAATTCGCTTCAAATGAGCAATAATTTCTGCCACTTAAATCTAAAGCAATCTCAACTAAAGCCTCATCCATCGGTAATAAGAAACCATAACGATTAATACCATACTTATCGCCTAGAGCTTGAGCAATTGCTTGAGAAAGAGTAATCGCAACATCCTTAACACAATGATGATCATCGATATGAAGATCACCTTTTGCCTAAATTACCGCACTAATACCAGCGTGTTTTACAATCTGATCAAGCATATGATCAAAAAACCCAAGACCCGTATATATTTCTCGAGTTCCAGGAACATCTAGATTAACTTTTACAATAATATCAGTCTCATTAGTTATACGCTTGATTTCAGCTACTCTAGGTTTATTTAATATCGCTATAGTAATATCATCCCAAGATTGATAATTCCCAATGCCAAATTGAATAGGATTAACTTTTATATCATGAGCTAACTGTACATCAGTTTCTCTATCACCAATCACATAAGAGATCTTTTGCTCTACTAAATAATCCATCAATAAACCAACTTTAGGTTTACGACAGTTACAATTTTCATGAGCAAAATGTGGACAAATTAAAACATCTTCAAACGCAATACCTTGTGATTTAAATATCTTCATCATCAAGTTATGCGGCGCATCGAAATCTTCTTGAGGAAAGGACTCAGTACCTAAACCATCTTGGTTTGATACCATAACAAGTTTAAAGCCTGCTTTTTGTAATTTTTTAAGAGCTTCAAAAACACCCTCAAAAAACTCTAGCTTCTCAATACTATCAACCTGCTTATCTATAGGTGACTCAACGATTAAAGTACCATCTCTATCAATGAATAAATATTTATTTTGTTTCATATTCGCTACTTAATTTTTGTAATACTTCGATTAATTTTTTATTTTCAGATACTATCCCTATGCTAATTCTTAGAACTTTTTCATCATTGAAAAAATGAGCCATAGAGCGAACTACTATTTTTTATCGATTAGTTTATTAAAGATACTCTCTTAAAATTTAACTAATATAAAATTAGCATCTGTTGACCACAATTTATCAACAATCTTCATTTGTGATAATGCTTGATATGATGTTCTCTTTGCTCTTTTACTTCAGCAATTTGACTAGCTATATTTGCTAAATTCTCATCATCAAGCATTTTTAATATAGTATTTTTAACCAACAATCTGCAGATACATATTTACATAATGATATAGATGCTCTTGAATTAGCAATGAAGCAAACTGATCCAGATAGTAAGGAACTTTTACAATTAGGACTATCATTATTTTCTCTTCAAATAGAAACAAAAGAGTATAATCAAGCTGGTGAAACTTTAGATATGCTTGTAGATAACTTCCCTGATAATCCTATTGTACAAATATATGATTCAGCATACTCATATATTTTTGATTTTAGTAACTTTAGGAAGGCATTTGCTAAATTATAAACATCCAAATGGCCTGATATGCCCGTATATGTGAATACTTTTGATATTATCAAAAGAAGTTTTAACTTACATATAAACACTAGTGCTAATCAGATACAACTCGAGCGAGGTTCTATACCTGTGATTGTAATTTTTGGATCTCCATTAAATTCTAATGCAAGTATGAATGAATATTTAATCAAAAGACTTTATAAAGGGTTGGAAGCTTATTTTAGATTCCCAGATGCAACTATTATAGTAAGTGGTGGTCGAGTAACAGCTGGCAAAACTGAATCATATCAAATGAGACAATGTCTAATTAATGGTAGTGTGCCTTTGAACAAAATTATATTAGAAGATCAATCATTAAACATGGTATGACAAGGCGTTAATACTTTTATGACAATAAAAAATATGAACCCTTAAACCTACTGATATCATTTTAGTTACTTCAACAGCAGATATTAGAAGAGCTAATGCAATATTTAAACAAGAAGCTTTTGATAATAATATGATTGATATAAAAATTCATAACTTAACTTCTGAGACTAAAGGATACAATATAATGTATCCTCTTACAGATTATGAAAAAGTAATAATTATCAAAGATACTCTTAGAGCTGTTGGTATATGGCAAATGCCTGGAATGGTTTTCTAGTCATTACCTTCAAATTCATCTATAAACTTCTGAGCTGCCGCGATTCTTTCTTTACATAACTGATAACTTTTTGAGGCTTGTTCTAGCATTGGTGCTAACTCATCTAACAGAGGAGGATTATCTTGTTGCTCTTGAAGTTTTTCATTAATTTCTTCTAATATTTGATAATTTTTTGCAAATTTTTTACTTTGAGTTACCATTTTTTTTCACCTCTACTTGTATATGTCCATCGGCATAAACTATCTCTAAATCTGAGTATGCTTGTGCTTGTTTTTGAGTTGTTATATATTTGCCATCTGTTGTCTTTGTCAAACTAAAACCTCTTTTAAGAGTTGGCTCTATTGATACAGATAATATCTGCTTATAAAGAGATTCGCTTGTTTGATTATAGTATTTTAAAATATTTTGAGCCTTATTAATTGATTGATTATATAAATTATAAACATTATTTTCATAACTTCTCATCAAGCTTTTTGAACTTAGTAATATACTTTGATATACAGTATCCATAGATTTGGCATATAATTTAGAGACTCCTCTAGCCATAGAAGTTGATTCTTTATAGTTATGATCCACACTTTGATTCATCTGATAGAGATAATGTTCTAAATGTGTTTTAAAGTTATGATACAGATTATCTAATTGATGTTTATTTTGTCTAGCTAGATTTTTAGTAACCCTCACTATCGATTCGTAATTATATCTAGCGTTTATTGCATTATCAACGATTGTATTAGCTATATAATTTATAACCTTAGATGGCGTATCAAATCTTTTTGTACATATCTCATCTAAAACTGTACTATCTCTCTCATGTCCTATACCAACTAACACTGGAATTTTACTATTACAAATGTTTTCAGCTGGTAGTATATTATTAAACCAGTCAAGATCAGCTTGAGAGCCCCCTCCTCGGATTAATACTATCGCATCATATTTATCAGCGATTGCTGATATTTTAGTAAATGCTGTTGAGACACTTTTCGCACATTCTACACCTTGCATCTTTGCTTCATATATATCAAAGTTACATAGATTTAAATCTTGTAATTTATCAGCCTCTTCGAAGAAATCTCCTTTACCTGCAGCAGTCATACTTGTGATTACTGCAACATTGGTAAAATCACCTGGCATATTAAGAACTTTATTTTTCTCTAGAATGCCTTTTTTAGATAAATTTTGTAGAATCTCAATTTTACGAGCTTGCCTATCACCAAGTGTAAAAGTAGGATCTATATCTATTATATTTAGACTAAGACCAAAGCTAGTATGATAGTTTACAGCAACTTTAAATAAAACTTTCATATCTGTTTTTAGAGTTTCACCAGTAGCTTGACTAAATTTACTATGAATATAATCAACTTTATTTGCCCAGCAATTACATCTAATTTTAGCTATAGGAAATTTACTAACCCCATCATGCTCTATAAGCTCACCATAGTAATGCTTACCAGATCTACGCCATTCAGATAACTCTACAACTACCCAAAAGCCTTCATATCCAAAGCTCATTTCTATAGTACTTTTTATAAGCTCAAGAAATTCGCTTAGTTTCAATGATTCTTGCATGATAATATTAACTAAAAATCTTGCTTTGAATAAATTCTACATTTACAGAACGAATATACAACAGTTATTAACATTTATAATAGAAAGACAGGTTTATAAAGAATTTGTTTATAGTGCTGATCTTAATGCACCTCTGACTTTAAAACTACATTCCTGAACACTTGATTTTAGTTTTTCATAGTCTTCTTCTGAACAATTATCTGGCTTTTTTGATGGTAAACAAGTTTTTATTTCCCCTTGATGTTTTTGTTCCTGTAAACAATTTAAATCACCACTAGTTAATTGTTCATCTGCAGCATATACCGAAGCAGAAAAAATAATAAATACAAAAATAAAAATAAATTTTTTCATAGTAAACATCCTTAAGATTAACTTTAAACATACTTGCGACGAAACTTCAAAAAATCAAATAAATGGAGTTTGGTCACATTTTCATTATAACTCTTAGTTTGTACTACTTATCTATTTTAATATGTTTCATAAAAAGTTTTAGTTTTCATTAGACCTAACTATTTCATAGACATCTACGCTATCTTTATTAGCCACTCCCATGAAATGAGTATCAGGACTAAATATAAACTGAAGAGGCTTATCTTTTAGATATAATGCTTGAGATAATACAAAGCCATAAAATGCTTGTATTGATGCCTCACTCATTACAGATGTGAGTTTATCACTATATTCTATATCCACAAGCGAAGCTTCAAAACCTCTTTGTAAAACAAGTTTATCTTCTATTGCATTCGTTTTTCTATTAATTACTCTAATGTCAAAGCTATACTCATACGCTACCATAAATATTTCTTTCTCATCATACGCTTGTATTTTATATGGCTCTAGTTCTGGATTAACACTTGATGTTAATCTCACTCCCATACCATTAAGTATATATAGTTTCAAAGCGCCCTAGCTAAGACCAGAGTCGCCATTTTTTTAAAGCCGCCTCCATTCGTAGTGTTTTTTTTATCGCTATCTTTTAGTATTCCAAAGTCCTTAATTGTATTACCTGGGTAATCTACTAGCTTACTAGAACGATTAATTGTGTCATCATTCAAAATATCATATTTATATATCTGCTCTTTAGATCTAACATAAACATAGTCAAAGCCTGCATCTTCATAGAATTTAAATCCAGTTCGAGTATAGCTCAAAGACCTAGAGTCTGTCTTATCTAAAACCCCATCATTTCCTATAGTAAATATAATTAAGGAACCTTTATTACTATCTTCCTCATGTGTAAGAACATAAATTTTATTTTTAAACATCTCAACAGCTATAATATTTTGGGCTATATGCTCACTTGATATTTGCGAATTAACTTTGTTTGAGATTGGTGACATACTATATTCAGAAATAATATGATTTGAGAATAAATATAAACGATCACCATTTTTAGAGGCAAGTGCTTTTATAACTTTACTTCCAACATTTGTTTCACTATCAAAACAGCTAGAAAACACAGCACTATTATTTATCGAATAGCCCAATTTTATAGCACTAATACAATATTGTGGACCATCACGATATATTGAATATAACCTAGAATTTTTTCCTTCGGATATAGCTAAAGCTTGAATATTTGATTCATTTATTGTGCTTATATATCCAGGTTGTGCCTTATGATTATCTTTGCTCGTACGAACAAAACTCGCTTGAGCATTAATACCAAGAAATATTAATAATACGCTTATACAAAATATTTTTTAGCAAATTTATAACTTGTAATATTTACATAGTTTTATTAAGTAGTATTTGCAAGTATACATGACTATGAAAAATATTTAAGTTTATGTATTAATTTAAGTTATAACTACATATGATAAAACACAAGATGATTAATATATCTAATAATGCCATTAAAGAACTTCAAAGAATTCGTCAACATATACATCAACATCCAGAGCTTGGTTTTGATGTATATAATACAGCCGAATATATAACTAAAGAACTAGAGAAAATAGGTTTAAAGGTTCAAAAATCAATTGGAAAAACTGGATTAGTTGCTGATTTAATTGTTCCAAATGCAAACAAAACTATTGCTTTTCGAGCTGATATGGATGCTCTACCAATTCATGAGCAAAATACCTGTCAATATAAGTCAAAAATAGATGGCAAAGCACATATGTGTGGCCATGATGCTCATTGTGTTATGGTTTTAGTAGCTGCTCAACAGCTTGTTAAAAATAAAACTATGCTAAATGTAAACATTCAGTTTATATTTCAACCTTCTGAAGAAATCTTGCCAGGTGGCGCTCCTGCAATGATTAAAGATAGTGCTTTGGATAATGTAAATGAAATATATGGAATTCATGTTTATCCTATTATCAATGAGGAATGTATGCAAATATCAACTCCTGTAGCTATGGCTGGTGTTGATTTATTCGAAATAATATTTCACGGTAAAGGTGGACACGCTAGTACTCCCATAAAGGCTAATGTCCCTATCATTATGGCTGCTCAATTTATTAATTTAGCATCAACAATTTTTTGAGTAAAATGCTTACTAAAAACTTTTCCAGTAATACTATTTGTAATATGAGAAATGTTGTAGGCTAGAATATTATAATTTGATAATATATAAAAAGTTTTTCCTAATTTTATCTAAAATTATTTTATTAACTTTATTACCTACAGTATATTGATTATCAAAACAGCTAATAAATGATCCTGCATTACTAATTGAATATGATATTTTTGTAACATTTAGACAATAGTTATCGCTTGGCCTGAATATTGAAAAAAGCTTAGTTCCATCTTTGCTTATAGCTGTTGCTTGTATATTTGGCTCATAAATAGTTGTAATATATCCAGGTTGCAACATATGACTATCTTTAGCAATTTTTACAAAATACGCTTGAGAACTTTGTAAAATGAATAATCCAACAAATATAAAAATTATATTTTTCATAATGACTAACCTAAATAATTCTACTAAATATCAAAATTGGTTGGCTATATCAAAAATGATTATTACTCCATTTATTATTTTTAACTCATATTTGAGAAATATTGATGTTATCTTTAGTACTAAATCCTATAAAAGATTTAGATATAAATGAGCCATTTTCATCAATATTCTTTAAAAACAACTCATTTAGTAACTTATTCTGCCTCATATCAATTACTGACACAGAGTCAGAAGACACTACTTCAATAAGATTCTCGTTCTGCAATAATCTCAAAAAACTGCCGTCTATTTTGTACTCATCTGCATCTTCAAAATACGTATTAGTAAAAGAAGCTACAATATATCTATAATTAAATGCTACTAGTACCTTTCCATGACCATTACCTTTTTCTTTAAATGATGCTACTTTTTTAGGCATATCATCATATTGTTCTTGATAGAGCAATCTTGAAGAGCTATTAGAAACTTTGTATACCTCTACTGTTCCCTGCTCAGTATTTTTATTTGTAATATTATCCTGTATTGCTAGTATAACTTTACTTTCAGTACTACTTTCATTCAATATTGAAAAATCTAATATTTTCCCAGAAGATATTGTTATTATCTCTTTTTCTTTGTTACGCTTATCACCCGTTAAGAAGCTATAACGATATATACTTTTATCACTTTGAATATATACATTATTATCATCAAACTTAACTATTTCAGGCTTAAAGTTTAATGGTACTATTGAGATTTTCTTTAATGTACCTATAGGATTAATCTCGTAGATAAAAAGCCTACCACTTTGACTCTTATGGCTAGCTGTTATAAGATATAGATACTTATCGTTATCCACTAGTTTTGCATCTATAACTTTCTGAGGATAGCTCTGAATATAAATTTTCGACTCAATAGTATTAGTAGTTGCCGATATATTATATCCAAGAATTTTATTATTAGATAAAACATAAAAAGTTTTACCCTTATCCGTCAGAATTATTTTTTGACTTTATTCCCTACAGTATATTGATTATCAAAGCAGCTAGTGAAAGAATCTGCTTTATTTATTGTAGATGATAACATTGCAATATTAAGACAATAACCACCATAAGGTCTAAATACTGAGTATAATTTTGTACCATCTTTATTAACAGTAGTAGTTTGTATATTTTTTTCTTGAATAGTCGTAATATAACCAGGTTGAGAAATACAATTATCTTTAACAATTTTCACGATATATGCTTGTGAGCTTTGTAAAAAAACAAACTTAGAAAAGCAAAAATTATATTTTTCATAATAAACTATTGAAATATGTCATCTTTAGATATTTATACTATCATAACGAGCTAATATTTCTTTTATCAATTTTTGACAACTAATATCAAAAATCAAATATCTCAGTTATGTAATATTTTGTTTATAAAAACCTAACCTTAGTTTTCTATATAAGAAAATTGCAAATAATGCCAATACTAAGCAAATCAAACTAATAATAGGGCCTAGCCAAATAACCTCAGTTTTAGAGATAACTGTTGCACTAATTATTGGTCAAATACCTCCTACAAAAGCTGAATTTAAACTATAACTCAAAGCAACTCCTGATAACCTAAACTCTGTTGGAAAAATATCACACAAGAAAAATAATGTTGTGGATGCTCCTATTGAATAACAAATAATTAAAAAAATCATTCCCATAAAAACACTATAAGTATCTGACATCAAGTAGAATGTTATAGGAATAGCTATCAATAAAACAAAACAACCAAAAATATACATTTTACTAAGTCCGACTTTGTCTGACATATATCCGAATGTTATTACAGATATTAAAACTATTATCTGCACTGGAATCATTATCAAACTCGTATTGCTAGCATTTAGAAGTTTTGCAATATAAAAATTAGAATACTAAAGCAAAATTATTGCACCAAGAGTAAATAGCATCGCAAAACAAAAACCAATAAATATATTTATGTAGTTTTGTTTGAAAAGGGTAATAACACTTTTTTTATTTCTACTCACAATTTTTTTAAATAATGGCGTTCCCGTTAATTTTAGTCTAGAATAGTAGCCAAATACTGCTAAAAAACCACCTAATACAAAACCAATCCGCCAAGCATAATCATCAAATAAATATTCAAGAATCAGACATACTGTTGTTGCAAATAAAAATCCTGATAAAACAAATGCAAATAATATACTCAGCTTAAAACCTATGCTTTTTGAACTAGTCTAGTACACTATTACATATGCTGCTGGTAATTCCCCACTTAGAGCAAACCCTTACAATACCCTAAATATCACAAAAGCTATACTTGCAAACACCCCAAAAGTAGCATAAGAAGGCATAATTCCCATTAGTAATGAGGATATTCCCATAAGAGTTATTGTAAATGTAAATATTTTCTTCCTACCATATCGATCCCCCAATATTCCTAAGGTAATAGCTCCTAAAGGCCTAACAATATATGTTAAAGAAAATATAGCTACAGCAATGAAACTTTTAATTACTGAATCATCAATTCCTACAAAAAATGTATTTATAATTTGTACCGAAAATAACACATATAATAAAAAGTCATAAACTTCTAAAACTGCACCTATGCCTGCAATTAATACTACTTTAAAATCTTCTTTCATCACTAAAATCAGTTATAGTTTCACTATCATGTCTTTGTTATTTTTATGATATCCACCTCTTTTAGAATAGACATAAACACCTAGTAGTCCAATCATACCACAAACAATACCAACAATAGATGGACCTAAAAAATTATATGCTGTCATAGTAATTATCGTTGTACTTACTAAAGGAGCGATTCCTCCAACTATAGCAAAAGCAAGATTATAACTAAGACCTACTCCTGACAATCTAACATCTGTAGGAAACAAATCACAAAGCAAAAATATAAAAGTGGCCGCAACTAATGCATAACAGAGCATAATAGCTATAGATGCAAAAACAATTGCTGATACACTCCCTATACAACTCATCAAATAAAATACAGGTAATGCACAAACTACAATAAGCCCAGCACCTGCTATAAACATTTTTGCAATACCAACTTTATCTGATAAAAAACCAAAAATAAAAGTAAAACAAGTAAGTGTTAAAACACTTGGTGTTAGAATCAAAGAAATCTGACCAGAATTATATCCAGTTAAAATATCTTCAACAAATTTATGTATATAAAGAGTTAACATTACACCACCAAAGGCTACTATAATAACTATACATATCCCAACGAATAAGTTTGGACCATAAGTAGAGACTAAGGAACCAAAAGAGTGTCTTTTTTGTTTATCAATACTTTCAAACTCTGGAGTTTCATGAAGATTGCGACGCACATAATAACCAACGAAGCCTAATAGTCCACCAATAATGAATCCAGCTCGCCAAGCAAAATCACCAAACACGTACTCAAGAGCAAAACCTACAAAATCAGAAAATAAAAATCCACCCGTTACAAATGTGAATAATATAGCCGTAGCAAAACCGATTTTACCCTTAACTGATTCATAGACAATAACATAAGCCCCAGGCAACTCTCCACCCAAAGCAATACCTTGCATAATACGTAATAACACAAACACAAAGCTCGCATATAGTCCCCATTGCGCATATCCAGGCATCAACCCCATACACAATGAACAGCTTCCCATTAGTAGTATTGTAAATAACAGCAAACGTCTTCTACCTATTAAATCACCAACAATCCCTAATATAGTTCCTGCAAACGGTCTAACAAGATATGCTATTGAGAATATTAATACTGTCAAAAATGCCTTGATAGTAGGATTTGTAATTTGAGCAAAAAAAGTTGCTGAGATTTCTTTTGAAAAAATCATATATAGAACAAAATCATAAAACTCAAGAATTGCACCAATTCCAGCTAATAAAATAACATTTCTACTATCTTTATCGTACATTTATAATACTTACTTTAAAATTCAATTTAGCAAATCATACATTTTTTTAGCTTTATTTAGAAGAATATTTAAGCCTTATAATAGACTTTTTAGTAATTGTCTAAACTAACTATTTCAAGATGTTGCATCTGAGTCTGTAAAAACATCTCTCCAACAGATCGAAACTTCAAAGGGATATCTGTAACATAAAACTTATACTCTGGACTAGAATTATTTTTATTCAAAAGATTATTTTCAATTAGTAATTGCTCTAGCATCTTACTAGCTTGTAATGAAGGATCTATAAGCTTTACATTAATAACTTTAACGATACTATCTTTGATAATAGGGTAATGTGTGCAACCTAAAATTAGAGCTTGGGCATTTTTATCATTAAAATACTCAAGATATTGTTTAGCTACTAACTCAACAACTTCTCCTTCTATAAATCCTTCTTCAATCATAGATACAAAAAGACCACATGAACTACTATAAACTTCTGTATCAGGATTATTTTTGTGTATTTGTAGTGCATATGCATTACTGTTAATAGTAGCTGGTGTTGCTATGACACCAACTGTTTTAAGACTATCGACTAAGCTAACTCCAGCACTTATCACATCAATAACAGGTACTATTTTTGCAATTTCTTGAACGATATCTTTTGCGATAGCTGATATTGTATTGCAAGCAATAATTATTGCTTTGACTTCTTGATCGATTAGAAATTTAGCCGTTTGGGCTGCAAACTTTTGAATAGTCGCTCGTGATTTAGTCCCATAAGGTATTCTAGCAATATCACCAAAATATATAATATCCTCATTTGGTAATATATTCATCAAGTTCTTGACGACAGTTAAACCACCAATTCCTGAATCAAAAACACCTATAGGTCTGTTATTGAGCATTATTTTTTCTCTATTTTACGAATTATCTTCCTACGTGAACGCGTAGGCATTTTTTCTACATATTCTTCTTTTACTTTAATAAAAGGTATTAGATTTCCTAATGATAGAACTGCTTGATTGGCATCATCTGTGATGAAATTTTCACTTAACTGTGCATCATCATTAGCAAAAATAACTATCGTTACAACTGGGATACCTTTTATATATATTTTTTGTTTATAAAGATATGTTTGCAGTACTTTTTTCTGTGCAAATGTTTGTCTAATTGGATTTTTTATTGTTTTTGCATAGACTTTATTATTTTGAGAAGTTTTTGAGACATTCCAACGTTCAGCCATATTTTCTACTTCAATATAGCCACGATTATTCTTAACTTCGATTATATATATACTTTTACGAGATATTGCAATAAAATCAATTTCTCTATTACCTACTGTAGATTTCTCATCTGGTAAAACTACTCGATTAAATAATACAAAATTATTATCTAATTTTTTTAGCTCATCTAAAACAGTAGTTTCGCCTTCTGCACCTGAAATAATTATATCTACAGGATTATCATCTTTTGTTATTAAAAAAAAGAATACAAATAGTATAAATGCTAGTGTAAATCCAATCTCTAACGATTGAGTAACAAATTCAATATCTCCTAGATATAGATCAACACCAACTATTAAACCACATAGAATAATAGATGCATATAGACTCTTTTTTGCTCTAATTAGGTAGTTCCTTAACCTAGCCCATGTAAAGCGCAAAAAAAGCCTGTCTTTTTTTAATTTACTTTCAATAGCCATAATACCAATATACTTTGTTTAAAAATCGTAAAATTATAAATTAATAAACTTCTGCTTTATTTCAGTTATCTTGTCTCTAATTGCTGTTGCTTGCTCGAATTCAAGCTCTTTTGCATAAGCTCTCATTCGTTTTTCTAGAGCTTTAATAACCTTCGAAGCTTCAGTCATACTTAGTATAGCCGAAACATCTACATCATCAACCTTTAAGCGCGAATTATTTTTATATGCACGTTTTTGCATCTCTGGAGAACTATCTAACATATCATCTATACTCTTGATGATTGTTTTAGGCGTAATATTGTGTTTCTTATTATATTCATCTTGAAGTTGACGACGACGTAGAGTTTCATCCATGGCTTTTTTCATAGACTTTGTAACTACATCCGCATACAAAATAGCTCTACCATTTTGGTTTCTAGCCACACGTCCGATAGTTTGAATTAGAGATTTCTCAGAACGCAAAAACCCTTCCTTATCAGCATCAAAAATTAATAAAACTCCGACTTCTGGCATATCAAGCCCCTCTCTAAGAAGGTTGATACCCACTAGCACATCAAATACACCATGACGCAAATTATGAATAATTTGGACTCTCTCAACAGTATCGATATCAGAATGTAAATATCTAACATTAACGCCATGCTCAGATAGATACTCTGTTAAATTCTCTGCCATTTTTTTGGTTAAAGTAGTTATCAAAATTCTTTCTTCTTTGGCTATAGCTTTATTTATCTCTGATAAAGCATCTTCTACTTGTATAGCTACAGGTCTTACAAAGACTTCAGGATCTAATAAACCAGTTGGTCTGATTACTTGCTCTACAGTATTTTGAGACTTTTCAAGTTCATAATTAGCTGGTGTCGCAGATACATATATTGTCTGAGGTAACAAACTCTCAAACTCATTAAATTTCAAAGGTCTATTATCTAAAGCAGAAGGTAACCTAAAACCATAGTTAACAAGGTTTGATTTACGCGATAAATCCCCCTTATACATTCCTCCAAACTGTGGTAATGTCACATGCGACTCATCAACTATAACTAAGGCATTTTCTGGTAAGTAGTCAATCAATGTTGGTGGTGGATCACCAGGAGCTCTACCTGATAATAATCTTGAATAATTTTCTATACCTGTACAGTAGCCAAGCTCTTGAATCATTTCAATATCATACTTAGTACGTTGTTCTATTCTTTGAGCTTCAAGTAATTTACCCTCTTCCTCAAAATATTTAACTCTTTCTTTAAGTTCTGCTTTGATCTCTTCTATAACTATATCTTTGCGCTCTTTTGATGCAACATAATGCGTACTTGGGAATATTGTTGCTCTGTGTAATGTTTTAATTTTTTTGGAAGTTAATGAATCGATCACACTTATCGCTTCAATCTCATCATCAAAAAACTCTACTCGAATAGCATCTTTCTCAGAGTCTGCTGGGAATATATCTAATACTTCTCCCCTTACTCGAAAGCTTCCGCGACTGAAATCCATATCATTACGCGAATATTGCATCTCTACTAACTTAGTTTGAGCTTTTTTTAGCCCTAGCTCTTCACCTACTTTTAGGTGCAAAAGCATTTGCATATATTGCTCAGGATCGCCTAGACCATAAATAGCCGATACGGTTGCGACTATAATTACATCATTACGTTCAAGTATTGCTTTTGTAGCTGACAGACGCATTTGTTCAATATGCTCATTTACAGATGAATCTTTTTCTATATAGGTATCAGAAGCTGCAACATAAGCCTCAGGCTGATAATAATCGTAATATGACACAAAATACTCAACTGCATTATCTGGGAAATATTGCTTAAACTCAGAATATAATTGAGCTGCCAAAGTTTTGTTATGTGCAACAATCAAACATGATTTTTGTGTTTGTTGAATCACATTTGCCATAGTATATGTTTTACCAGAGCCTGTAACTCCTAGCAAAACCTGATGCTGTAAGCCATTATTAATACCTTCAACTAAGGATTTAATTGCATTTGGCTGATCACCAGCTGGAGCATACTTTATTACTAGGTTGAATTTATTCATCTAAAATAAATACTCCTCTAACTCATATAGCAAAGCTTGTTGTTCTTCTGTTAGATCACGATTCATGCGTAAATCTTGCATTTCTTGATAGATATCTTCCAAAGTTTTGCGAGTTCTACCTTTATGATCAATCAAAAGCTCATCATTATCTAGGCTAACAATCTTATTTAGATAATCTTGAAACTCCATTTGGGCTTTATCAGGTAGTTTTGAAAAGTCTAATCTACCAATTATCCTAACAGCTCTGTCATAATAAGATTTTGGTAATTGATTAAGCATTTGCGCTTTTTGATAAATTTGTGAAGTATGAAATTTATCACAACCCCTTTCATCAGCGGCACTCATAAAGTCACTTTGATAAATCGCTGCATCTATATCAACACTTTCAATCTCTGGATACTTATATTCCAGTACATAATCAACAAAATTGGAAAATATTTCTGGATTGCTTCTTATAAATTCTTTGTTCGTCTTTATCAAATCTAGTCTATCTTGAGGCAAACTCCCCACAAAACGGGTTTTAGCAGGTAATATTAGCGGAATATCACCCCATTTCTTATTTACAGTCAGTTGCCAATGTTCTGCTTCTAAACTGCCAAACTCTTCTATAAAATCTTTAAAATCATAACTATCTAAGCGAAGAAATATCTCTTGATTTTTATAGTGTCTGTGCTGACCAATATCTAATATGGCTGACATAAAATTATTTTTAAAACCGAAAACTCCACTTACAGTAATTGCTTGCCTATACCCAATACCTCCAACTTCTACACCGATATCTAGTTGAGCTAGAGTATTTTCATCATTTTGCTTATTAAACTTTGCCAATAAAAACTGCCATATTTTAGGATTAGCAATTCTTAACTTTTTAGCTAACTCTACTGTGACAATCACGTCTGTAATAGCATCATGAGCTCTACCACCACTATAGAGATTATTTTCAGTATTTAAATTTTCTAACTTCAAAGATATTTTCTGCTGTCCTTCTTCATCAAGAGCTTTAGGCCACTTAAGAACATCATTACAAAATAAATAATAGCAAGTAACTATTGGAAACAAATCAGCCCTTGAACAACCATTTTTAAACTGATGACTATATGGAGGTAGCATATTTTTATAAAAAGCAAATCTCAAAAACTCATCATCAAAACCAAGAGTATTATAACCTATACTAATAGTCCCTGGTGTATTTATGATTTTATAAATTTTTCTAATTGCCTGATATTCTGACACACCAGTATTTGCTTGAGCAATAGAAATATGATGTGTTATCGTTGCAATTGGAGATGGAGTTGTATCAGGATTTAGCTTCACAAAAAAATTAAACCTTCCAATTTCATTAAAGTCAAAATCTGTACGAATCGCAGCAAATTGTAATACTTGGTCAAAAGAATTGTTAATACCAGTAGTTTCTAAGTCATAAAATAAAAAATTTTGATTTTGAAACATCAAAAAATAAGCTCATATTTAATTAAATTATTAGCTTATAATTTTAACATACCTTTATAATGATTAATAATTTTGAATATTACAAATAAACTTGTTTAAAAACTTAATAGAAGCTCTAAAGAATATTTTTTATATTTCTAAAGTAACATTATGCGGGCTGTCTAGTTGCAGCAATTACAACTTCTCGTATATTTATATTTTGTGGTTGGCTAAACATAAATATAGCTGTACGAGCAATATCATCTGCTACTAAAACCCCACCCATAGACTCTTTCCAGCTTTCATAATCTGATTTAATCTGATCAGACGTTGTATGACTTAAAAGCTCAGTTTCTACAGCACCTGGACAAATTGTCATTATTCTAACATTATCATCAGCAACTTCTTCACGTATATTTTCACTCATTGAGGATACTGCAAATTTTGTACCAACATATGCAGCGTGATTAGGGAACGATTTCTTGCCAGCAATTGAGCTGATATTTATAATTGTCCCACTTTTTCTTGCTTTCATATCACCTAATACAGATTGAATACCATTCAATAATGCCAATACATTAACTTCGTACATCTTTTGCCATTCAATAGGGTCTTGTGTATCGATTTGACCAAGCAACATTAAACCTGCATTATTAACCAACAACTCAACTGGACCATATTCAGCTTCAGCTTCTTTTATAGCATTTTTTAGAGCTTGAGCATCTGTCACATCTACCTTACGAATCATTGTGTTAGATAAATTTAATTCCTCTATTTTTTCTATTCTTCTACCTATTAGTAAAAGCGAATGGCCTGCTTCAGAAAATCTTTTTGCAATTGCCGCACCAATTCCAGAACTTGCTCCTGTGATTACAACTAATGATTTAGTCATATTATTTCTCCTATATTTTTGTTTTAATTTTCACATCGTTTTAATGATTGTAAATTGTATATAAACTTATTAAACTGATAAATACCAACAATCATAAAACATTGTTATTAAATAATGAACAATATTCATTGGCGAGGTACTCACTGTTTCATTCACGTCGATGAACAGCAAAGCTTCACAAAGGCAGCAGATATATTAGGAATGGCCGAATCAAACCTAAGCCAAAATATTAAGGACTTAGAAAACCATCCTAAAGTTCAACTACTATATAGAAGCACCAGTCATATTCGTCTTACTGAAATAGGACAGGATTATTATAAAAAATGTAAGAAGGCTCTCCAAGACCTTGATATAGCAACACTATTAACTAGCCAAGAACATAATGAAATAAGTGGTAATATAAAAATCAATTGTGTTGGAGGAATTATTGGTGAAGATGTTATTGCTCCTTTAGTTTTGAAATTCCAGCAACTACATCCTAAAGTTAGTATCCACTTAGATTTTTCTAGCGACAGAATCAGCCTTATAGATAGTGATTACGACTTGGTTATCCGGATGGGTAATCTGCCTGACTCAAATTTAATAGTATCTCCTCTTCGAACAGTTTTTACTAAATATGTAGCTAGTAAAGATTTTATTGAGAAATATACCAAAATATCTGATCCAAGACAGCTTGAAGATATACCTCTAATTTACGGCAGTACTAAGCAATGGAATTTCAAATCTATAAATGATAAATATACTCTACATATTCATAATAATGGTTTTCATGCAACTAATGGTAGAGTTATGAAACAAGCTACTCTTTTAGGATTAGGAATCACAAGGTTAGTTGATATCTATGTAAATGCTGATATCAAAAATGGTAAATTAGTCGAAATACTATCTGAATATAGAGAGGAAACAAAACTTTCTGTTGTTTCACTACCTGTAAAATATCAACTCAAAAGAATCAGCTCATTGATAAGTTATCTCAAAATTAATTTCAATAAAGAATACACTAATAAAAGTGAGCTAAACTAAACTTATTTTTGAGCTAATAATCTATCATATCTAATAGCTATTTTCTTAAAATTACTTTGAATTTGCTCTTTAGTAAAATGCACAAATTCCTTATATAAACTATCATCATGCTTTTTTTGTTGCATAAATAGAGTTCGATACGTTCTCAAGTTAATGAGCAACTCATCTATAAGTATCAATATTTTCTTATATTCATAATATTTTTTCGTATCAGAAAACTCATACTTAGCATTTACTAGCATTTCATTAAGTTTAATATTTTTTTCGATTAAAAAAATAATTTTTCTATTTTCAACACTACGATCAACTTTATTCACAAGATCTTTAAGTTCAGAATAAATTCTATACATATCTCTACTAAAAAGTACCTTATTTTTTCGTCCTCTAGTGAGGAATGTTATCAGAACTATACTTAACGTCCCTATAGCTACACAAGTTACTCTAACAAAGAATAATTCTTTATCCCAGCCAATAAATAATCCAAAATACATTACTAAATAAACATGTATAAAAAAAACACTAGTCGCATAATTTAAAAACATAGTGTACACATACAACGCTAAAGCAAAGCAGCATAAACCAGCAACCAATGTAAAGTTATGTGGTATATTTTTTTGGATTAGTAACAATATTACAGATCCTATTGAAGTACCTAATAATGAGAAAATAACAATCGCTTTAGCTCTAGTATAAACCACACTAGTACTCGTACTAGCAGCAACACTTACTACTGCGATAACTACCCAGTATATTCTATCCATAAAGCCATCATCGCCACTTAAACTAAATATTAAATAACAAACTATTAACCCCACGATAGATGCCACAAAAACTCTTATAGCCAATAATGTTGTATCAGAGAGTTTATCTATATACCTATCTTTAAATAAGATCATAGTATGCCTCTCTAATATTTTCTAAACCGATCAGCATATCATCTAAAAATAATAAACTACTAAACAAAAGCTTCCTTTTTTGTTTATCATTTTGATATTTATGGATATAGTTCATTTCAAACTTATATTTAAGATGAGATATATCTTCTGACTTTTTTTCAAAAATCTCAGTAGACTTTTGTATATATAACATCAAAAACATTGTATTTTTATAAATTTTCTCCAAATCTTGTGATAGATTTTTTGACTCATTTTCTTCAAATTCCAAGCGGACATAATCAACAGTAAGTTTTTTATAAACTAATAGAAACTTTGATGTTAAACGATTAAAAACTATCAAATTATGACTTAAATAGCGCCACTGTTCCTGATGACTTTTACGTAAAAACATCAAACCATGATTTTTAAATGAATTTATATTTTGATATTTCAAATTACTTACTTCAACGATATTTGATTGAGTAAATCTTCTATATTTTGACTTTTCAAATGTATCAATATAGTTACGCACAAAATTTTTCAAAAACTCATTAAATACTTTACTAACATCATCAGCTTTCATTAACTTGTAGTTTCTGATAATCACTAGATAAACAATCAAACCAATCACAATCGCTGTGAGAATAAAATGTAAGTGATTATCTTTTTCCAACGGATAACGCACAAAACAGATACAAGTTATAACAACAATCATCATGGGAAATACAGCAAATGCTTCTCCAAACCTTCTAAACCAAAATGCTATAAAAGCGACAAATACTATTAGCATAAAGTTAGTTTCAAAAAGAGGATGGACATATGGAGATATATTGACGATGACTATAGCTATAATCATATATAGTACAAAGGCTAAACGTTTGGCTTGTATACTTCCTAATAGAATACTTCCAGCCAAATTAGCCATGAACAAGATAATTATAATAACAAGATTTTTATCGATATCAAAAAATGCTGTAATACCTAAAAATGAAAAAAGTATAATTGCAGATTTGATAGCTCCATTTTGAAATACTTTCATAGGATCTTGGTCAACATATTTATGATATATTTCACTGATGCTAAGCACTTATAAATCAACTTTTAGGATACTTAATATGGTAGGAATTATATTGTAAAAGTTGCTTAATTAATATCATTAGAGTAGTTATTTTTGCTTTAAAATGTAGTAAAATTTAGTAGCATTTAAATAAAATACATACTTATATCTTTATGATTTATAACAACACTTATGATGTTATTGTTGTTGGTGGCGGTCATGCGGGCGTTGAAGCCGCGGCTGCTTCGGCACGTATAGGCGCAAAAACCCTATTACTTACTCACAATATTGACACAATTGGACAAATGTCTTGCAACCCTGCTATTGGTGGAATTGGCAAAGGCCACCTTGTTAAAGAGATTGATGCTATGGGTGGTATCATGGCAAAAGCTATTGATATGGCAGGTATCCAATTTAGAATTTTAAATTCTCGTAAAGGCCCGGCTGTAAGAGCAACAAGAGCTCAAGCAGATAGAGTACTATATAAAAAAGCTATTAACTCTCTACTAAATGATCAAGAGAATTTAGATATTTTCCAAGACTCCGTAGACGATTTGGTCGTTGAGAATGATATAGTATGTGGCTTTATAACTAAAATGGGCATCACTTTCAAATCAAAAAAGGTTGTACTCACTGTAGGTACATTCTTAGGAGGTAAAATACATATCGGCAAAGTATCTAAGGAAGGAGGTCGTGCGGGAGATCAACCATCAAATGCATTAGCTGCTCGCTTAAGAGCATTGCCGTTTAGAGTTGATAGACTTAAAACAGGTACCCCTCCACGTATAGACTGCCGAAGTGTCAATTTTAGCGTTATGGATGTGCAACACGGTGATACTCCAACACCATATTTTTCATTTTTTTCAAAAGGAAAGATTGAGCATCTAAGACAAATACCTTGCTATATAACCTACACCAACTCAAAGACTCATGAAATTATTACAAATAATCTTGATAAATCGGCAATGTATGGTGGACTAATAGAAGGTATAGGTCCTCGTTACTGTCCATCTATTGAAGATAAAGTGGTCAGATTTGCAGAAAAAGACAGACATCAAATCTTTGTCGAACCTGAAGGGTTAAATAGCATTGAACTATATCCAAATGGTTTATCAACTAGCCTACCATTTGAAGTACAATGTGACTATATACGCTCAATTAAAGGCTTCGAAAATGCCTTTATTATGAGACCTGGTTATGCAATAGAATATGATTTCTTTGATCCTAGAGATCTCAAACCTACACTTGAGACTAAACATATCAAAAACTTATTTTTTGCAGGACAAATCAATGGTACTACAGGCTACGAGGAGGCAGGTGCCCAAGGTTTAGTAGCTGGAATTAATGCTGCAATTAGTATAGATAGTGATAAATCATGGTATCCAACGCGCTCAAATAGCTACATGGGTGTTTTGATAGATGATTTGATAACAAAAGGTACCAAAGAGCCTTATCGTATGTTTACATCTCGTGCCGAGTATAGACTAATTTTACGTGAAGATAATGCAGATCTAAGACTATCGGATAAAGCATGTGAACTAGGGCTGCTAAACAAGCAAGATCAAGAGTTTTTTATCAATAAAAAAACATCTATAGATGAAAATATAACTATGATGAAAAATACTTGGATAGGTCCTCAAACACAAAAAGCTCGTGATTTAGAAAAATTTTTAGATAAGAAAATGACTCGAGAAAGCACTCTTTTTGATTTGTTAAAACGTCCTGAATTAGACTATAAAAAATTACAGCAAATTCCTGATATAAACTTAAAGCTAGAGAATGAAGATATAATTGAACAAATAGAAATATCTGCCAAATATTCTGGCTATATAGAGCGTCAAAATAAAGATATAGCTAAAATTTCAACACTAGAATTAAAAGCGATACCAGAAAACTTCGACTATTCACAAGTTAAGGGTTTATCTAATGAAGTGCTTCAAAAATTAACAGAACAAAGACCTACTACTCTTGGTGAAGCATCTCGAATTCCTGGAGTTACTCCTGCAGCTGTGTCATTATTGACTATATACATGAAAAAAACTGGTTTTATAAAATAGGAAGTATTTATTATGATAAAAGACTTTTTTAAGATAGTAGTTTTAACAGTATTAGCATCAGCACTTCTTTCATGTGCTACAAAGCAAAAATATATAGATCAACAAAAAGCATGGATTGGTAAAAATATCTATTCCTATACCCAAGAATTCGGCATGCCTAACAATGTAATTCAAGTCTCACCAGATCCTGATATCGAGACTTATGTATATGTACGCAAAGCGGTTAATCCAAATACTCCTGCTTATGCTGGAAGCCCAATGAATAGCTTAATAATGGCAAACAGAAATCCTCATTTTGTTCAATTTGGGGCTTTAATGTGCACGACTTGGGTTTCATATAACAAAAATACTAAGCTGATCATAAACATAACATTCCGCGGTAACTACTGCGCTATCAACTAGCATCAAACAGGAAGATTTAATGAATATTAAACAGACTTCAACACCTCTAGTTACCGGACTTGTATCTGCCTCTATATGTTTCAGTTTTGGATTTTTTTCAAATGTTTTTAAATACAATGGATTAGAGTTTTTTTATGCCTATATAGCATTTTTAGTGCTACTATGCTACCCAATGAACCTAATAGCAATATATTTTCAAAAAGCTTATCCTGACTTAAATTTACATAGTAAATTAGTTTATAAAATTACTGGCAGCTCTAAATTTAGACCTATCAGTATCTTATTAACCGGTATAATGATTATTCTTGTAGCTCTTGTTATGTTTAATATGTCTACTTATGTTTTAGATTTTTTTGATAATATACCCGCAATAGATAGATTAAGTGACCAGAGCCTTCAGTTTAGTAGTAATTTTCCAATATACACATCTCTACTCGCTGTATTTGCTGCCATTTTTTTGATGTTCATACTTGCTGATAAGCAAAAGATAAACCTGAATGAGACGCTAAAAACCACAGCTCATATATCACTATATTTAGTAACTATTCTAATGTTAATTGTAATATATACACCTCAAGGAATTATTGGAATAAAGGATTTTCTTTTTGATATAAATTATCAAAAAGTTGAGCAGCTTCGCTCCATGTTTGGACTAGCTTTACTTTATGCAATACTAAGCAACCTTATCTCCGTAGCATTTTATAAAAACATTATAAATATTGGTGGCAATGATTTTGGTAAGTTAAAAACCAGTGCCTTTAAAAGTATATTCTACAATATAGTCTTTTCATTTATGATATGTATAACCATATATGCTATATTAGGCGACTATAGAAGTTATCTTCAACCTATAGAGGGTTTACAAATCACGACTATTTTCACAATAGTTAAAATAAACTATCCTATGTATTATCTACTACTTGAAGTAATATTTACTATTCTTAATCTTGTTGTTTTTGTTACATCCTTGAAGTATATTTTCCAAATCGGTACTAAGCTATATACTAAGCTACTAATTCTATTAATTCCTTTTATTATAACTACATTTTTTATAGAGTCAGGTATTGCTTATATTGATTTTTCTAACATGATTGCTCTCCACATCATCATCATTTTCATTTTCCTATTTGATGTATTTATCACTGGCTGGATTTATGATGCACAAAGACTTAGTTACGAGATACTCAAAAATACAAATACTAAATTATCACCTATATTTAATATAACACTAAGAATTCTCATACCATTTATATGCATCATTATAGCTATTGGCTATATATTTTTACCAATGCCTATTCTATGGCAGTTTATAGCAGCTATCGCATGTACTATTGTATATATAGTCAAAGGAAGTGTTTTTAGTAAAATATTTAACAAGAGAAAATTCTAAAATGTTTTTTAATAAAAAAAATAATCAAAATGAGTTAAAAAAAGCTGCAGCTATAGAAGCTGCAAAACATATTAAATCAGAAATTGTTTTAGGAGTTGGTACAGGAAGTACTGTAACTTTTCTGATTGAAGAACTTGTAAATTACAAAGATAAAATAAAATCAGTTGTATCAAGTTCTGAAGATTCTACATCAAAACTTAAAGCATTAGGTTTTGATGTAGTTGATCTTAACTATGCTGGCGAGATTGATTTATATATTGATGGTGCTGATGAGTGTAATAACCACAAAGAACTAATTAAAGGTGGTGGTGCTGCTCTTACGCGTGAGAAAATATGTGTTGCAGCAGCAAAAAAATTCATCTGCATTATTGATGAATCTAAAAAAGTAAATACTCTAGGAAAGTTTATTCTTCCTGTAGAAGTTATCCCAATGGCTAGAAGTTATGTTGCTAGGGAGATAGTTAAGCTAGGTGGTCAACCTGTATATAGAGAACAAACTATTACTGACAATGGTAACGTAATTCTCGATGTATATAATCTAAAAATAGACAACCCTCTAAAGCTTGAAACTGAACTAAATCAAATTACAGGTATTGTAACTAATGGTATCTTTGCCCTTAAACCTGCTGACACTGTAATTATGGCTAAGAAAGATGGTAGTATTGAAAGTTTTTAATTCTTTTATTATGGTAGTGGAATAAACTCTTCCTCATCACCATATACTTTTTTAAACCTGCTATTTTTCCAATCATCTTTTACTTTTTTGATTCTATCTTTATTACTTGAGACAAAATTCCATTCTATAAATCTATGCGAAAGCTTATCTCCACTAATTATAACAATATGAGAATCTAATAAAGCATCTAACTTATAAAGATTTAAACTATCTATTATAAGCATAGTATAACTATTTATTATTTGCTTATTATATTCAACCCTACCCTTAATAACATAAATTGCTAATTCTTCTTCTATAGGAAGATCAATGGAAAGATTTTTAGGAATATTAACCTCAATATATAAAGTTTGACAATATGTTTTAACTGGAGAGCTATATCCATAAGCATCACTAATTAAAAGCTTAAAGCTTACACTACTATTATTGATAAATTTTGGTAATTCATCATTACGATAATTATAGAAAGCAGGTGAAATTTCTTCAAATGCTTCAGGTAAAGCATGCCAAAGTTGAATCCCATGAAGAGTTCGGGTTTTTAACTTTAATTCTTCTCTTTCACGTTCAGAATGCGTTATACCCTTACCAGCTACCATAATATTTATTTCTCCAGGTAATATTGGTTGAGCATTACCTAACGAATCTCGATGGAATATCTCTCCTTCAAACAGATAAGTAACTGTTGCTAAATTAATATGAGGATGAGGTTTAACATTTATGCCATCATCGCCACTTAATAATTCAGTCGGTCCAAAATGATCAAAAAATATCCATGGACCTACCATTCTCTGCTTTGATGTAGGTAAGACTCTTCTAACTTCAAAACACCTAAATTTTTAGTTTTTACATCAATTATATGTTGTATTGCCATGCATATACCTCTTTAAATATAATATATGTTCAAATATGCTAACTAACTATAGTTTCAATAAATTAATTCACCTTTTCTTCAACTGTAGCTCAAGAAGTAACTAATCTTACTAATGAGTTTTTATTATCAATTTCACTCATTACAAAGAAAGTAAATTTTTCCTGAAGTACTTTTATCATTGTGTTTGGTAATGTAGCAAAAATTTAATTGCTCTCTACAGGTTGTAAGAGCATATAACCAGCATTAACTATTCCTTTAGAAAGTTTCTCTGCCATATTATTTGCATGACTTGCTAGATCAAAAAAAAGATTATTAGAAAATAACTCCCTAAATTGAAGTCCTAACACTCTACCTTTTACTAATAGCGCTCCTCTTTGCTTAATATTAAATCCAAACTCTTCAGCTAGATTTTTATTTGGAATAACTATTGCTTCTCCAAATAAAATTCCAGCTTTAGTCCCACCAATCCAAAATATATCTGAAAACTCTGCAATATCAGCTAAACTTAAATCACTATCTTTAGCAGTCAATGCCGCACCCAATCTTGCACCATCAATAAATAATAATAAATTATTTTGTTTACAAACCTCTGATAGCTTCTGTAATTCTTCTTTTGTATATAGTTCCTAATTCTGTTGAGTTAGAAATATATACTAATTTAGGTTTTGCCATATGAGGAGCATGAGAGTTATTTTTAATAACTTCTTTGATATCATTAGATATTAATTTTCCATTATCAGAAAAAAACTGAAATAATCTTATGTCCTGTAGCCTCAATTGCACCAGCCTCACGTAAAGCAATATGCCCACTACTAGCAGAAATTACAGCCTCATATGGATTCAAAATACTTGAAATACATATCAGATTAGCAAGAGTTCCTCCAGCAACAAAATATACCTCTACATTATACTTTATTAAGGTGTTTGCAGATTAACTCCCTTGCCTGACTAGAATATTCATCATTCCCAAAAACACCTCTGTAAGCTATATAGCAAAATATTTCTCATTTGATACAGAAAGTACTCTTGCAGATATCTATAAACAAATTTATACTCAACTTAAATCTCCTTTTGCTGTTGCAGGATGTGTTCAGTTTTCACAAGTGAATGCAGAAGCTATAACTAAAGCACCTATAAATAGTGAAGATATCTTTACAAATAGTCAAAATTATTATGATGAGAAAAAATATGAAGATACAGATGTAAACTTTGCTATTATAGGTGTAGTAAGCAATCCTTATGACAAAAAATTAGAAAAAATTAATCAAGAACTCTCATCTGTTTTATATCACAACCCTTTTGCAAATAAAAATAAGCTATTAACTCACACACATGGACTGATGCTTAATAAATCTATTATTGATATTGAAAAAGTACATCCGCGCAATGCTAAAGAAGTCTTGCACATACAAGATCGATCATTAGTTCGTTATATCAAGCTTAAAGTTTATAAAATAAAAGGACTTACCAAATACGCTTAAACTTATGAATAATAATCTAAGTACTTTTTTTTCGCTCTAAAATAAATTTAAATATAAAAGGGAATAATGCCAATATCAACAAGACTATAATGGCTATTATAAATTTGTAATCAAATAAATTAGCTTGCCCCTGATGAGAACTCTTAAAATGAACTCCAAACCATACATATATAAATGTTATGGGAATAATGCCAATCAAAGTAGTCAAAAAGAAGATACTGTTTTTAACTTTTAAAATTCCTGCCAGAATATTTGGAACAAAAAAAGGAATTGGTAAAATTCTAGAAATCAACAATATAGACACAGGATAATTTTCTACCAAAAATTTAAATCTTGAAACAATCTTAAATCTTGGGTTTGTCTGCACTTCTCCCCAATTGTATTTAATGATTAAAAAAGCCAACATAGCTCCTAATGTAGCTGAGAATAGACAAATAAAAAAGCCCAATATTAACCCAAACAAAAGTCCTGCAAGTATTTTTAAAAATGGTTTGATTGGAATAGAAAAGAACACTGTTAAAATATATATACAAGCATAACTTAAAGACGCAAGTACTATATGGCCATCTATATAAGAACTAGCATCATAGTACGCTGAATTAATCTTATCTATATCTAAATATTTATAACCGTTAAAAATTAAAAACACAAAAATCCCTATACTTAAAAAAAAGAGTAAAAAAAGCCTTTTAACAAGTAAGGGATTTATAAATTTCACAATATTTTATAAAGAAAAAATTTGATTAGAATACTCAATTAAGCTAAAGCAGCTTTAGCTTTTTCAACTACTGCAGCAAATACATCTTTGTTATATACAGCAAGCTCAGCTAATGCTTTTCTATCTAATTCAACACCCGCTTTATTTAAACCGTTGATTAATTTGCTATAGCTAATATCGTGTTGTCTAGCAGCAGCATTGATACGAACAATCCAAAGTGATCTGAATGTTCTTTTCTTAACTTTACGGTCTCTATAAGCATATTGACCCGCTTTAATTACAGCTTGTTTAGCTACTCTATATACTCTTGAACGAGCACCATAATAACCTTTAGCTTGTTTTAAAACCTTCTTATGACGTGCGCGTGCTGTTACGCCTCTTTTTACTCTTGACATGATTTAGTCTCCACTTTAAAAATTGATAAACAAACTTATGCGTAAGGCATTTGTTGAACTAAACTAGCAGTATCAACTTTAGCTACTTGATTCATACCTCTTAAATGACGCTTTCTCTTAGTTGTCATTTTAGTATTGATATGAGCACGATTTGCACAACGGTGCTTGAAACCACCTTTACCAGTCTTTTTAAAGCGCTTAGCAGCACCACTCTTAGTTTTTAACTTAGGCATTTTTAAATACTCCGCATTGTATTAATTGTTATTATTTTGATTTACTACTTTTTCTTTGGTCCTAAAACCATAATCATTTGACGACCTTCCATTTTAGGTTGGTGTTCCACCACACCGTACTCAGCCGCATCAGTTGCCATACGCTGAAGCATTTGCATGCCTAGCTCATTATGTGACATTTCTCTGCCTCTGAATTTTAATGTGACTTTTACTTTATCGCCTTTTTCAAGGAATTTTATCAGGTTGCGTAGTTTTACCTGGTAATCCCCTACATCAGTCACAGGTCTAAGTTTAATCTCTTTGATCTGTGTCTGCTTTTGGTTTTTTTTCGCTTGTGCTTTTTTCTTGCCTTGTTCAAACAAGAACTTACCGTAGTCCATCAAACGACAAACTGGCGGATTAGCATTTACTACCATTTCAACCAAATCAACATTAGCCTCTTCAGCCAATGCTAAAGCTTCGCTGATAGATACAACACCTATTTGCTGACCATCAACACCAACTAGGCGCACCTCTTTAGCTTTAATTTGCTCATTTATAGGTGCTTTTTTATCCGTTGTTTTAATAACTTTTTCCTCCACAGAAATTATTATTTTTTAGCTTCAATTTGTTCATTCAAGAAAGCACAAAAATCACCTATAGACATCTGTCCTAGATCTTCACCATTATGTTTTCTTATTGTAACAATCCCTTGCTCCTGCTCACTTTTACCAAGTATAACAAGGTAAGGCTCGCGCAAAAGAGTATGCTCACGTATTTTAAACCCTATTTTCTCATTTCTCAAGTCTAATTTTGCTCGAATACCATTTTTTTCTAGGGTTTCAAAGACTTTTTGACAGTACTCATCTTGATGATTACTAATACCCATTACAGCAACTTGCACTGGAGTTAACCATAGTGGCATATTTCCTGCATAATGCTCTATTAGTATACCAATAAATCTTTCTAGTGATCCCACAATAGCTCTGTGTAACATTACAGGAACTTGTTTGTTACCATTCCTATCAATATATGTAGCTCCTAATCTATCAGGCATAGAAAAATCTAGCTGTATAGTGCCACATTGCCAACTTCTACCTATAGCATCTTTTAGATGAAACTCAATTTTAGGTCCGTAAAATGCTCCTTCACCTGGTAGTAGCTCATAAGCAACTTTGTTAGCATCAAGAGCATTTTTAAGCATTTGCTCAGACTTATCCCAAGTTTCATCGCTCCCTATTCTATTCTCTGGTCTAAGTGCAATTTTGACAGTAAAATCATTAAAACCAAAATCTTTGTATACTTCAAAACATTGTTTGACCATTAGAATCACTTCTTCTTCCACCTGTTCTGGAGCACAAAATATATGTCCATCATCTTGTGTAAAACTTCTAACTCTCATCAAACCATGTAAAGAACCAGAAGGTTCATTTCTATGCACTATACCAAACTCTGCCATTCTAATCGGTAGATCTCGATAACTATGTAATTTAGTATTATAAACTTGTACACAAGTTGGACAATTCATTGGACGAATTGCAAAATCTCTATTTTCAGACTTTGTCGCAAACATATTCTCAGCATACCTTGAAGCATGCCCTGACTTTTCCCATAAGCTAAAATCTGCTATTAATGGAGTACGAATTTCACCACAACCATATTTCTTGTTAGAAGCTCTCATATAATCTTCTACTTCACGCCAAATTCTCACGCCATTATTATGCCAGAATGCAATACCTAGCGAGTCTTCTTGGAAGTGAAATAGATCTAAAGCTTTACCAATTTTTCTATGATCACGTTTCTCTGCTTCTTCTAACATATGCAGATATTGATCTAAATCTTCTTTAGTAGCCCAACAAGTACCATATATTCTTGTGAGCATTTCATTGTTAGAATCGCCTCTCCAGTACGCTCCGGCTAACTTCGTTAACTTAAATGCTTTAATAGCTGCTGTGCTTGGTACATGAGGACCACGACATAGATCACTAAAATCACTTTGAGTATAAATCTTAATTTGTTGATCTGCTGGAATACTATCAATTATATCAACTTTATAATTTTCTCCTTGTTCTTTAAAAAACGCTATAGCATCTTCTTTAGACACAACTCTGTAACTTATAGAAGTCCCTTTTTTAGCAATTTCTTTCATTCTCTTTTCTATGTTTGCTAAATCTGCTTCACCTATAGTCTCTTTAAATGAAAAATCATAGTAGAATCCGTTATCTATAACAGGTCCTATAGTTACTTCAGTATTTGGATATAGCTCTTTAACAGCATTAGCTAAAAGATGAGCACATGAATGCCTTAAAATTTCTAGACCTTCTGTATCTTTTGTAGTTATAAGTCTTAACTCACAATCATGATTTATAACATCTTTTGCATCAAATAACTGATTATCGATATAGGCACCGACTGTTATCTTAGCTAAGCTTGGTGAAATAGATTTTGCTATTTGTAAAGAATTAACACCACTTTCAAATTCTCGTATAGATCCACCTGGAAATTTAATATTTATCATACACACTAAGTCTTATTTATTTAATAAAGTTATCGAAATTTATACAGCGTATATTATATGTTATAGGCTATGTTATGTAAATTATTTATCATTTCAAGCACTATAATATTTAATCTCAAAATATAAAGATATTTCATATAAAAATATTATTAAAATAAAATATCCAATAAAATATAATTATCATCGAGCATAAAATTTAATTACAAGTCAATAGATAGTTTATGAAATCATAAAACATTAAAAAAATATTAAAACAAAGATATATTTTTCTCCCAATCATTATTAACCATACATAAAACAGCTATATTTATTAAATTCTTGTAACCTAAAATTAATGATTTTACTATATTTTGATTTTGTAGAAACAATTGATAAGATTGTAATTGCAGGTATTAATTTTAATATCTGTTTTATTAAAAAATATAGATAAGGAGTCTTATCATGAAACTAAATAAAATCACTTTAGCTACTAGATTAATTTTATTAGCTAGTACCCAAGCATATTCACACGGATATGTTGAAAGCCCTGCTTCTCGTGCCTTACTATGTAAAGAGGGAAAAAATAAAGATTATGGCTCAAGAGCTCAATATGAACCGCAATCAATAGAACAAGTGGATGAACTATTTAACTTAGGTGCTTTAGATAATAATATAGGGAGTGCTGATGTTGCTGGTTTTGAAACATTAGATGAACAGCAACAAAGTCGTTGGGCAAAAACTGTTGTCTAGCCAGGACAGCCATTAAAGATCAAATAGCAATTCACAGCTAATCATAAAAGTAAACATTTCAAGTTTTATATAACTAAACCTAACTGGAACCTAGATAAATTACTTACTCGTGACAGTTTTGAAGAACAGCCTTTGAACTGTTATGATCCACAACCTACATGGATAGCTCCCAATCAACCACCTCAAGATGGCTTAACGTTTACATGTACATTACCAAATAGATCAGGTTATCAAATCATAATGGCTGAGTGGGATGTGGATTATACTAGAATGAGCTTTTATAATCTATTAGACTTAGATTTTACAAATGATAAACCTGCCTGGTACTATTATCCTACCAAATGGTGATATTACTGATCCTAATAATGGCTCAGAGGGATCCAGCATACCAGCATACGATGCTACTAAGTCATATCCTACTACGGGTACCAAAGTAGTATTTGAAAATAAGATATATCAAAATAAATGGTATGTAAATCCAGGTCAGCAACCAGGAGCTGAGCAATGGGGACCTTGGGAGTATATTAAAGATGCAGAACAGCAAACTGCTCCTACAGATAAATTTCCAGTAGAAGCAACTAAATTTACTATAAACCCGTTGAATATCAAAGAAGGTGATAAGATCACGTTATAATTATTCAAAGATGGTACCATGTATGAATATCCTCTACTAACAGTTCCAAAAGCAATAAGTACAAACAACTTATTCATTGAATTAACTAATAAAATAAATACTCTTAGCTCCTCTGATTTAGATAATCAAATAATTGTAGGAGTTAAAAATAATAATAATGAGGTCGTTCCAAACGGTAACTCTCTTTATATTTATCAAACTACTGATAAACCATATAGCCAAATTAGTTTTTACTATCAGCAAGCTAGTCAAAATATTAAAAACGAGCTACACCTAATCGACTTTGAAAATGAGTATTCTATCGATTCTAATGGTAAGCTATATATTAATGCTAAAATAATGTCTCATAGCTCAGCTAATGCCAAAGTATCTGTTGTACTACAAGATGAAAATGGTAATCAAGTTTATAGAAAATCTGATATAGAAATAGCTCCTATGGATACATATGACTTGGCATTACAGCCTGAGAATATCAAATCAGGAAACTATAAACTTATCATCTCTAGTGAAATTACTGGAGCAGAAGCTTGGCAGAAAGATCTAAATATTAAAGTATCTAACTCAACGCAGGATCCAGATAATCCGCCAATTGTTGACAAAGATATAGGTGTAACAATTAATGCCAATACTCCTTTCTATCAAGTCAACTCAGATGACACTGTAACAGCAAGAGCTTGGTCTAGTAGTTTAGGTGATGTTAACCTAGCAAACAATCAAATAACTATCATACCATGGAGTAAGACTACTACAGCCAAAGGAAATGATAGTTCAACGTATGTAAAATGTCCTTTACCTACAAATAACCAGACAAGTGTTACATATTTAGTCAATGGTGACCTAAACAGTATAAATTGTGTAATAAAATAATTTTCTCTTATAATTTCTTATTTATCTGACTACATTTATTAAATTAAGCTAACTATATTTTGGATGAATCATATATCTCTTGTAACTATAATCTAATTTGGTAACTTGATTATGTTAGCCTAATTATTATAATTCACTAGACCAAAATCAAAGTATTATCTATTTAAGCCCAAAAAATCTATTTCAACATACTCGATAACTCTTTTAAGATAAATTTAGTTATTTGAATTATCTAAATCATCACGATATATTACGTGCATTGTCTCTAATGCGTTATTTGTATTATATAGTCCTTGATAAGCATCCATCTTTGCATCACATTTATTATTGTATTTTTTATTACATATATCTAAATAATAAAGACAAAAATCTAATGATATCTTAGTATGTGTTTCATACTCTATACTTTTTTAGGATTGTATATTTTACAGTAATTAAGGTATTTATCCCTCGCATAACTAGATAATGAAAAGAGAAACAAAAATACAAATAAAAAATTTTTATTCAACATGGCTCCTATAATCTTCCGGTGTTAATAATTCTTTTACTTCTTCTTTTCTGCTTACTTCAATATCAAATAACCACCCTTTTATGTAGCATGATTGATTGATCAGTTTTGGATTGTCTATTAGCTCTTTATTTATGCTTACAATTTTTCCAGATAATGGTGCGTAAATATCAGAAGCTGTTTTTACAGATTCAATCACACAAATCTCATCTTCTTTAACATATTCATGATCTAATTTAGGTAAATCAACATAAACGATTTCTCCAAATTCGTTCTGAGAATAATCATCTATACCTACTCTTGCTATATCACCTTTAATTTCAACCCATAAATTAGAATCTGTATATAAGTAGTTTTGATTTATTTCTGCCATAATTCCTCTTCGACAAAACATGTTTATTTTTAGCTAATAGATGATAATAACATAAAAATCCTTTAAAATTAATTTGTTAAATCAAAAGTTAATACGTAGATATTTATGGACTTAAAAGATAAAAATATAATTATTACTGCTGGTGGTACAGGTGGACATATCTACCCTGCACTTGCAGTTGCTGAAATGCTAAGAGAGAATAATGCTAATGTCACGTGGGTTGGTACTCCTAATAACATGGAAGCCAACATTGTACCTGAATATTTTAATATGCAATATATTAAATCTTCTGGTGTTAGAGGCAAAGGACTTAAAAGAAAAGTAGCATTCCCATTTACACTTATATCAAGTACACTAAAAGCGCGTAAGATACTCAAAAAACTAAAAATTGACTTAGTCATAGGTTTTGGCGGTTATGTATCTGGACCTATATGTCTTGCTGCTGTACAAAAGGACATACCTATAATAATCCATGAGCAAAATGCCAAAATAGGTTTAACAAACAGAATATTAGCCAAACTCGCTACAAAAGTATGCCTAGCATTTGATGTGGAAAATATACAAAAAAAACTTTGTACTAAGCAATTAGCTAAAACACAAGTTGTAGGAAATCCTATTCGAAAGGATATTATAGCTCTTAATGATAAAACAAAGAATATAACTGAGAAAGGTGAACTAAAGCTTCTTGTCTTAGGAGGTAGCCAAGGAGCCAAAAGTATAAACAATATTATCCCTGGCCTTATTATCGAAGCTAATAAACAAGGAATAAATCTAAAAATATGGCATCAAACTGGCAAGCTTTCTTTTGAAGAAACTAAAAATAATTATAATCAAGTACCCTCAACTCATATCAAAGATATATCAGCGTATATTACTGATATGACTGACGCTTATGAATGGGCTGACATACTAATTTGTAGAGCAGGAGCTCTAACAGTATCAGAATCAGCCATAGCTGGAGTTCCTGCAATATTTATACCATTACCGTCAGCTGTAGATGATCATCAATTTTTTAACGCACAAAATATGGTAAAAAATAATGCTGGATTTTGTATTAGACAAGATCAAATGACTTTGGAGAATTTAATAGATATAATTAAACCTCTTTATGAAGATAGAGACAAACTTAAAGAAATATCACAAAAAGCAAAAAATACATTGATAAAAGACTCTAGTGAACAGATATTAAAGGCTGTAGAACAAATTTTGAACAAAAAATAAGGATTTAGAAATGAACTTTGATATGTCAAAGCTAATGCAACAAGCGCAAAAAATGCAAGAACAAATGAAAAAAGCTCAACAAGAGCGTGAAAATATGGAAGTAATAGGCGAGTCTGGAGCTGGACTTGTCAGCGTAACAATGACTGGCAAATATGATGTCAAAAAAGTTACTATAGATGATTCTCTAATGTCAGAAGATAAAGAAATGCTAGAAGATTTAATTGCTGCTGCTGTAAATAGTGCAGTTAAAAAAGTAGAAGATAGCTCATCCTCTGCGGATATTGATAAAATGGCGAAAGAAGCTGGTATTGACTTACCTAATGGATTTAATTTTCCTTTTAAATAATGAACAATCAAATTTTCTCTCCCAAAATTACTGCTGTAATAGAATCTTTGCGTAAATTACCAACTATTGGTAAAAAATCGTCTCAAAGACTTGCATTATATTTACTTGATAAATCTCCAGAAACTGCTATTACAATTGCTAACTCTCTGTTAGACGCAGCTGAAAATATTAAAAAATGTAAATATTGCCAATCTCTCACTGAAAAAGATATTTGTAATATCTGTAGTAGCCAAAATAGAGATAAATCTAGATTATGCATAATTGAAAGTATGATAGATTTAATAGCTATTGAAGAAGCAGGCTTTTTCAAAGGAAAATACTTCGTACTAAATGGCAGAATATCTCCGCTTGATGGTATAGGACCAAATGAACTAAAGCTCGATATTTTAGAACAAATAATTATAAATAGAGAAATAAGTGAAATTATATTAGCTATAAGCCCTACTGTAGAAGGAGAAACAACTGCTCACTTTATTTCTCAAATGATTGGTAAGGATATAGAAATCTCTAGAATTGGTTTTGGAGTTCCTTTTGGTGGTGAATTAGAATATTTAGACCAACAAACGTTAATTCACGCTTTTAATGCTAGAACTAATATCAAATAATTTATTTAATATTCTTTCGATATCAACACAAACATCTATTTTTCTGACTAAGCGAATTAATAAGTATAGCTCTCTTCTATTTCTAACTACTACTACACAGGCAAGTTTTGCATGTTTATTGTCTACAAACATCATATCAAAACTTCTGATATTAACTCCTTCTCTTGCGAAGGTAGCTGTTATTTTAGCAATTGCACCTGGAATGTTTTTGAGCATAATAGACAATCTAGCTCTAAAACTAGGATCATCATCAGCATTTGTAAACCAATCAGCATAGATCTGTTTAATTTTGCCATCTTTAATTTTAGAGTATAGCTCATTACAACTTTTTCTATGAACCTCAACATTCCCTTCCTCATTAACGATGCCAACTATTTCATCATTCGGTAATGGCAAGCAACAGTCTGCTATACGTGAATCATCTCCATAACGAATTTGTATTTTAGCCATTGCTGATTTCTTATAGGCACTACGCATATCATTAAAATGCTTAACAATAAAATCAATGAAGTTGTTAGGATCAATTAAACCAAGCCCAGTATCCAAATAGAAACGATTTATAGTATCTATACCTTCATAGTTAAATAAAGCTCCATCAATAATCTCATTCGGAACTTCTTTTAAATCCACACCAAGCAGTCTGAGCTCTCCCTCTACAATATCTTTACCTCTAATATAGTCAATATTTCTATATTGTTGCTTCAAGAAATCTTTGATAGCGGATTTTGCCCTACTAGTCTCAGCGAATTCTAACCAAGCTGGATTAGGATCTGCAACTACAGAGGTAACAATCTCAACATTATCACCTTGTTTTAGACGGTAATTAAGTGGCACTGGCTTTCTATTAACTTTAGCGGATATACACTTATTACCAATATCAGTATGTATAAAATAGGCAAAATCTATACATGTTGAATTAATTGGTAAATCAACGATATCTCCCTGCGGAGTAAATACAAATACATCATTACTAAATATATCTGATTTAACATTTTCCCAAAACTCTACTGAACTAGCAGTATATACGTTTATATCTGATATTTTTTTAAGCCATCTTTGCAATGCTTTATCAGTTTTTTCACCTATTTTATAACTCCAATGAGCTGCAATACCATATTCTGCTTGGCAATCCATATGATCGGTTTTTATCTGTATTTCTAAAGGAATATTATATGGACCTAAAACAACCGTATGGATAGAGCGATAACCATTAGCTTTTGGTGTTGCTATATAGTCTTTGAACCTTTGAGGAATAGGCTTATACAACTCATGAACTTTACCAAGAGCAACATAACAATCAATACGATTTGGAACAATAACTTTATAAGCATACATATCCATTATATCATCAAATGATATTCCCTTTTTACGCATTTTATTATAAATACTATATAAAGTTTTCTTACGTGATTTAATACCATCATCTATAACGATACCACTTAGCTTATCAGCCAAGGCATCTTTAACCTGCTGAAATACTTTTTCTTTATTTTTCTCTACTTTCTTAACTTTTTCTTCCAAAATATGATATCGATATGGATTCATTCCTTCAAATGCAAGAGTCTCTAATTGCTCCTTAAGAGTATTAATACCTAGTCTATGAGCTAATGGAGCAAAGACATCTAAAGTTTCTTTAGATATCCTACGTTTTTTCTCTGGTTTTAGAGGAGCTAAGGTTTGCATATTATGCAATCTATCGGCTAGCTTAATGAAAATCACTCGTACATCTTTAGTCACAGAAAGTAGCATTTTTCGGAAGTTTTCTGCTTGCTGTTCTATCTTATTTTTGTGTCTAATCTGTGTAAGCTTAGTTACACCTTCAACTAGTTCTGCCACCTTATCACCAAAGAGAGTCGCAATATCTTCTGCTGTATGATCAGTATCTTCAACTACGTCGTGCAATAAAGCGGCTATAATGGTATCAACATCCATATGAAGTTCTGCCAATATACAAGCTACAGCTACAGGGTGTGTAAAGTATGGCTCACCAGAGCTTCTAACCTGAGTTTCATGAGCATCCGCACCAAATATAAATACTTGAGCTATCTTAAGTCTTTCCTCTGCAGGTAAGTACTTAGAAATCAATTGATTTAAACTATAAAAACAAAACATATTTAATTAATATTTTTTACTAATATTTAATTAAATAATAAATTGAATTAAAGACCAAAGCAATTTATAACTACTTTGATTTGAAAGAAATTAGATATTTTCTTGAAATAAACGCCATAAATACTATTAGCGCAATATCTATAATAAGTAATGCAGCTGCTAAAGCTGTATTATACTTCTTCTGAGAGAAAACCACGCCCTGTCCAGGTGGTACAACTGTTGTAGGATTATAAGCCATACCATATGTCTTAATAATGCTAGAGTTTATATCTCTTACATTTACCACTGGAATACCTTCTTTCAAAAAGTTAACCGCAACAGAATTCACACTACTATATTCTGGAGGAAGTTTAGCAGTAACACCTGTAGGAAAACTATGTATTTTCAGAACTTGATCATTAGAAGCTAAATTAGTTGCTTTTTTATCAACTTTTGACTTTTTATCAGCTTCTTCAACTTTAACTTTTGGTTGCTTCAAACCTATCGAAGCCATATTACCACCGACATTTATATAGGCTTTTATACTATCATCACCAGCAGATTCTTTGTACATCTCTAAACGTTTTACAACAGATGTATTTGTAGAGTCTTTATATGGAATATTGATTACTTTGAAGTTATTTCTTTTAATTGCATCGTTTAATTTAAGTATAGCTCCTGGAGTCATCCCATAACCATTATCATGAGATCCACCTAGAGTAATTCCTAAAACATCAAAATCAAATATTCCTTTTTCAACCAAATTTTTATATATATCAGGCCATGTAAATCCTGGTCTATTTGCACCAAATTGTGATGCTCCTGCTGAAAATATAATCAAAGGTTTGAGCTTCAGTGTTTTGATAGCTGATAGCATTGCTATATCTAATGCTGGGTAAGATCCCGTCTCTTGTACAGCAACAGTATCCCCCTCTTTTAGATTAAGCTGACTTAACCATTGCACAAAAATAGCTGCCATATTTGGATTTACTGAGGATCTTTTTGCATATAGGTCACCAGAATCTGTAGTTATCTCCGTCATCGACAAACCTATCAATCCAGTACAAGATACATCACCCATTGACTTACATAAATAACCTTTTGACATAAAATATCGTTGTGTTAAGTCAAATGCTTCTTCTGTCAACTCTGCTGCTTGTAACTTTTGTGTATAACCTTTAGTTTCAACAACCAGATTTTTCTCGACTATGTACAAAGATATAATCATAAAAGCACTTAAAAACAATATGATATATCTAGATAAAAATTTACGGTGCCAATACATCGTTTTCATATTATATTCCTACTATTTGAGGTCCAATCAAAACTATTAGTAACAAACGTATAATAATAGAGGCGATTAATAAAGATCCTATTGTTTCTATAAGACCTTGTCTATCTATTGATAAAGTTATAAGTCCTGGAATAATATATCCAATGACCTGAATCTGGTTAGAGTAAAAGCTCGTAGTTAAGTATTGTGAAAACAACATATTACAAACTGTACCTAGTATAAATGATAAAAGAACTGTTATAGCTATCCTTCTTCTACCATAGATAATCATAAATTTTGACATAAACCTAACTATGCCAAATATTATGATCGAAATAATAATAGTTACTAGAATTCTATCAGGAGCACCCATTTCTAGTGCAAAATAACCAGGTACAACCATACCACCAGTAGATAATCCTAACAGTGATACAAAAACTAAACCAACAATAAGACCAATACCTATCGAGAGCGTTAATGGATCCATACTTTCTCCTATTTATTTAAAAACTATAAACCATGTTTTTGTTTGTGACTCTGATCACAATAGTCAACTAAGCTCATACCAATATCTTTAATATTACCAACACCTACCAGCATATATGTATCAGCGGGTTGAGTTACATTAATTTTTTCTAGAATCTCTAACGGCTGCATATCTTCACACACTGTGACTTGAGCTGGCTTAATACCCAAAGATTTAGAATATTTTTTATAAAAAGACACAAACACATCTGTACCTGTACCAATAAGAGTTACCAAATCAGGCTTCTCCCAGTTTAGTATCGCTTCAGCAATCTGCTTAGATCTATCTTCTCTATCGTCTCTACAATTAACAACTAATACTTTTTTATCACAATACTGATATTTGCTGTATAGCTTATCCCATAGCATTTTCGTTGATACAGGATCATTAGCAGCAAAAGCATTAGCAAAATTCATCTCTGAACTATTAATGTCAAAGTTATACTCAGTCATTGCACCAGGATCTGGAGTCGTCTCCCACATGCCTTTAAGAGCGACTTCCCTAGGGATCCCTAAATCATCAGTTACTTTTAGAGCTAAGGCAACATTTATCTTAAATTCAGAATATACAAATTTATTAATTTCATCATCAGAAACCAACTCAGCATCTGCTGCTGTAGCCACAAAAAGCTCTGTTGTTCTATCCTTACAAGCGTACTCAAAAAAATCAATATGTACATTTTCTGCTGTGAAATACTTAGATTTCACAGGAACTGTGCCAGCTAATGCCTTAGCAACATCTCGCTCTGTCGGTCCCATCACATCTAGATGATCTGGGCGAGCATTTGTCAAAACACCATGAGTTGCTTTAATTAATTTCAATTCACATAACGATTGAAGTAACGGTTGAAGAGCCATGCATTCAATTATTATAGCATCCGCTTTCGCACGTCTTGCTTTAAACATTATTTTGACTTGCTCAGCAATATTGCTAAAACCAATTCTAAAAACAGGTGTTTCTGTTCCATCTACATTAATATATCTAGGCAATGTACCAGTAGTTTTTGCTACAGTCCTATAACCTCCAGCCCTAACTCCAGCAGCAATCAATCTTGCAACACTTGATTTACCTCTAGTACCGTTTACATGAATCCTAATAGGAATACTCTTGATACTAACGTTATGTACAATATTTTCTACTATAAGATACAAACATAAAATTACAAATACTATTATGATTAACCAAAAATCCAAAACAGCCACCTCATGCGTAACAAAAATCACTAATAATTATAACATCCATATTATTAAATATATGCAGTAACAATATTAAACTTAATTTTATTTAGACATCTATATACCTTGTCTCTGGCATAAAATATAATATAGGTGCCATGATTATAGAAGCTATGATAAGGAGCCATGCGGGCACCAGTAAACTGCCTGTAGATACAACTAGTAATGTAGCTACGAATGGTATAGTCCCGCCAAAAAAAGAATTACCAATATTATAACTCAGACCATTTCCACTATAGCGGTATTTTGTATTAAAGAGTTCAGGAGCTGCTGCCCCATATGCACCCCATATTGTCATCAAAGGTACGCTTAGAACAATCATTGAGAGAACAAGTGACGCAATGCCCATTCCCATAATCATAAAACTAGGATATGAAAAAATCAGATAAATAATAATAGAGAACTTTATTAATGGTTTTCTACCAAGACAATCACTTAAATATCCCCACAAAGGTGCAGAAAAAGAAAAAATCAGACTAAATATAGTCACTATTGCTAAAGAAAAAAACTCTGAATAATTAAGCTCAATAAAGTAGCTACTCAGATATGAGAGTACCAAGTAATACATAATATTTGCATATGCCGATAAAGCAATCGCAAAAAACAAAGGGGTTTTTTGTATACTAAACATTTCTCTTACTGGCTTTGCTGAAACATCTCCCTGAGCTTCTAACTCCTCAAAAGAATAACTCTCAGGTATTAGCAATCTCATCACTAAAGCAAGTAAAGCAAGAATCAGACCAATTACGTAGCCAATTCTCCACCCCCATAAATCAAGAATTTCTTGACTAAAAACACCAAATAAAATCATCGCAACCAATGATGCCAAAAAAACACCTGTACCAGAAGACATAGTAGCAAAACTTGCAATAAACCCTCGACGATCAGGTTTTGTAGACTCGATCATAAAGACCATAACACCACCATATGATCCTCCGATAGAGAATCCTTGAAGTAATCTCATCAAAACTAGTATAGCAGGAGCTAACATTCCAATAGTCTGATATGTTGGGAGAGTAACAATTACAAACATTGGCAATATCATCATGACTACGGAGATTATCAGTGCTTTCTTACGACCAAACCGATCACCAAAACTACCCATAATAACACTGCCAATTGGCCCCATAAAAAATCCTGCGGCAAAAACCCCAAAAGTCATTAATATAGCAGTATATTTACTAAAATCTGGAAAAAACACGCTAGCAATAACAGGTGTTAGATATGCGAAAAGCATAAAATCATACCATTCAACAATGGTACTTGCTGAAGCAAAAAAAATGTGCCTTTTTGAAAAACGATTCATTTATTATAAAAAATTTATAGAATTAAGAATTATACTTTATATTTAAAAACGAGATATTTCAATCACAAAATTGGTTTTGAAAAATATACACCAGATCAATAATAGGAAAATAATAATTATGGTGCGGACGGGGAGACTCGAACTCCCACGGTTGCCCGCTGGAACCTAAATCCAGTGCGTCTACCAATTTCGCCACGTCCGCAATATTCTGGGGTGATTGATGGGACTTGAACCCACGACAACCGGAATCACAATCCGGGGCTCTACCAACTGAGCTACAACCACCATTACAAATTGCTATATTTTTAACAATGTAATGGCACGTCTGGCAGGATTCGAACCTGCTACCCTCGGCTTAGAAGGCCGATGCTCTATCCAGATGAGCTACAGACGCATCAAAAAATGGTCGGAGCAGAGGGATTTGAACCCCCGACCCTCTGGTCCCAAACCAGATGCGCTACCAAACTGCGCTATGCTCCGACAATCTTAAACTAATGGTGGCCTGAGGCGGAATCGAACCACCGACACGAGGATTTTCAATCCTCTGCTCTACCGACTGAGCTATCAGGCCAATGACATGCATTATACATACACATATATGCTCAAGTCAACACTTTTATATGTATTTTATTACATTTTTTCTTCATAAAATGTTTTTATATTTTTACCATCTGCATAAGCATACAATGTCTGTGCTACTGAAGTAGATCCTGAACAAATATTTCCCTGCTTATCAATAGCTATAAGACCTACATAATCACCATAAACATCACTCTCTGCTATAGATTTATCTACTGCTTGTGATAATGACATTCCATCTTTAACTCTAGTTGCTATTTTTGCCGCTACTGCTTGGTTGATGATATGTTCGCCAATACCCGTACATGATATACCCATATATTCATTAGCAAAATTACCCGCAACAGTTGGACTATCGCCTACTCTACCAGGATATTCAAAGCCTGCCCCCCCAGTTGAAGTAACTGCACAGATCTTACCCTTAGAGTCAAGAGCAACAACTCCTATTGTTCCTGTATAGCCTTTTTTTAGTTGTAAGTATTCTTGGTATCTTTTTTCAGTCATTGGATTATATGTTGGTAACCCCATCACATCATGGGCAAATGTGGTTGCTTGATCTCCACCTAAAATACTATGATGTTGTTGCATTAATTTATTTGCAACTTCTATGGGGTTTTTTATATTTTGAATATTTATCACACCTGCAAATTTTTGTTTTTGGCTATCGATTATAGATGCCGACATTCTAATTTGTCCATCTTGCTGTACCCTTGAACCTGTACCGGCATTAAATATCTCATCATCCTCAAGAAGTTTTGCTGCAAAAACTGCTGCCTCATTTGCATCATCTATATCTTTTAGGTAATTATAGGCTTTTTGTATAATTGGCAATAAATGTTGATGATAATCGCCAAATGATGTGTTTTTATCCTCTCTAGCTCCACACCCACAGTGAATTATAATCTTTTGCATAACAGCTCCAATTTCAAATTAATATTGTGTATCTAAATATGATTATATCTAAGATGCTCAAAATCTCATACAACAAATATAGTTGAAGTTAATTAAATAATTAGGATGCAAACAGATTAAAATAAAGAAAAATATTAGAACTCTACTAGACAAGTATTAAGATCAAATTTCTGACCTTCTAAAAGCATATGCATACGAATATCAACTAAACTGATTGGAGCATTATTACGAGCATTATGTAATGATGAATGCTTAAGATGAGAGAAGTCTATAATAGTTACCATACCTGAGCCAACAACCTCTATCACATTCTCAGAATTTAGTAATGCTGATGTATCCTCATCAATACCAACACCAACCATATAAGGGTTGTATGATAACGCTGCTAAAAGTCTACCAAGTCTATCTCTTTGAGAGAAATGCTGATCTACTAGTAATTTGTTAGTTAAACCCAGCCCAGGAGCAAGGTTTACCATATTACATCTTGGCATAAGGCCTGCTTGGCCACCTGCAATCATAAAGCCAGAGATAAAAGCAGCTCCTGCTGATGTACCTGCAACATTAACACCTTTTGCATTCAATCTACGAATAAGTTGCGCTATCAGAGTGCCACCAAGAGTAGTAGAAAGTAGAAGCTGATTACCTCCTGTCATAAAAATACCCGTACTTTGTGCAAGTAGATCCTGATAATCTTTATTAGTAGTCGCATCTAAGCGAGTTTCTATCTTTAGATTATAGACATCTTTGACTCCCATTTTAGAGAAAATATCAACATAGATATCTCCTGTATCTGGTAACTTCGATGCTGTAGGGATAACAGCTATTTTTGCTTCACTTCCACCTGAAAGCCCAACAAATTTTTCTAATACCGTAGGGCTTGCAAATTTATCTTCTCCACCACCGATTGGCATAATATATCCACGGTGATCTTTTTTCACTGGCTTTGACGGCATCTTGGAAATCTCCTTTATAATATATAAAAATTGTGAGTAATAATATTTTGTTAAAATAATACTAATTAATTGGACATATTTCTATAAAAAAGGTTTATTTTTAGCATATAAATTGATATGCAGTTAATACTATTTACCCTTATAGTCATTGATGATATGCTATGCAATAAATATTATTACTTAAATTAACTATCTTAAGATGAAAAATATCAAAGCACTTACAATTGGAGGGGCGACTCTTGACACTATCATAGAATATGAAGAAATGTTCACTATGAATATGCAAAAGAAAGATACTACTCAATCTTTTATGCTACTTGAAGAAGGCGCAAAAATTGAAGTAACTGAACAAAAATCTTTTTCAGGTGGTGGTGCAACTAATGCTGCTGTTTCTTTCAAAAAACAGGATATTAACGTTAGTTTCTTTGGCAAAATTGGTAAAGATATAGCTGGTGAACAGATAAGCAATGAGCTTAAAGAACTTGGGATTGACATCTCTAATATTCGCTACTCTGATAAGTATGGCACAGCAACATCTTACGTAGTACCAACACTAAGTGGGGATAGAACAATTTTTGCATACAGGGGCGCAAACAAAGATATCCTACAAAATGATTTGCCTTCTAAAGCAATTATAGATAGTGACTTTATTTATATCACATCTCTGAGCAAATCTTCTGCTGCTAGATTACCTGAAATAGTTAAATTAGCCGCTGACCATAATACAAAAGTAGCTATCAATCCAGGCTCTAGCCAACTTAGTGTTGGAGAAAGTTTTATCAAAGATTCAATGTTTGGCATAGATATTCTCGTATTAAATTTTCAAGAAGCTCAAAAGCTAATGTTATCGCTATTATCTTCCAATGATAAAGATATTGTAGAATCTAAAGACATATTTGAAACTCCTCTTGTTGAAGGAAAAAGTGATTTCTTAAACGCTACTTTTAGATTGAAAGATTTCTTTAGAATCTGTTTAGATTTGGGTGTAAGAATAATTGTAGTGACAGATGGCGCTAATGGTGTATATGCTGCCTCTAAAGATAAAATATATCATAGTGAGTCTTTGAGAATTAATAATGTTGTCAACACTCTTGGTGCAGGCGACTCATTTAGCTCAACATTCTGTGCAAATATTTACAAAGGTAAACCTATAGAAGAAGCTATTAAGTATGCTCTAATTAATTCTAGCCATGTGATACAGCACTCTGATGCAAAATCTGGTCTACAAACATCTGAAAGTCTTGAAAGAATAAAGTCAAAAATGAATTGTGGGTTGGATAAAAAAATTACAGTTACACCTTGGTAACTTAATTTTGAAGCTATTCTTCGCCTCCTTCCTTTTCACTACGTCATTCCCATGAAAATGGGAATCTCATAAATCATAACCACCAGCCTAAAGATACCAACCTGCGCGGATATGACTATACATTTTTGTAATTCTCTCGTATGAACGAATCTCTAAACATACGCCCTATCTAGGAGATCCTGAATCAAATTCAGGATGACGGTATTATTTACTGTTATCTCCTAGCTAAGTATTTGCCCTCAAAAAATGACTCAACATCGGCAACATAATAATCTATTTCTTGATTATCATAAAAATTAGCCTCTGACTTATGATCATCTGCATGGACTAATACTGTTTGCATCCCTAAATGCTTGGCAGGTACTAAATTGTGTGATGAATCTTCAAAGAAAATTGCATTGGTAAAATCAATATCAAGCTTCTCTCGTCCTATCTCAAAATATTTAGTCTTTGGCTTGGAAACTAAGCCGGTATCCTCTATAGTTAAGATACCATCAAAACTATCATCTAAACCTAACTGTTTTAAAACTCTATAAGTATGAAAATTAGGAGCATTAGTAAAAATATAAGTACGATTATTTTTTCTCAAATCATTAATACATTTATTTAGTTTCTCATTTGGCTTGAAATGACTAATCTCAATATTATCAATATAATCAAGGAACTCTTTTGGCTCAATATTGTGATAACGCATCATACCAAGCATAGTAGATCCAAACTCATAATATAGTTCATCACGAATTATATTAGCTTTGTCGGTATCTGAGATATTTAGTTTTAGTTTGATATAATCACTCATTCTCGCCATTTGAGTATCAAATAAGCCATTATTATATGGATACAGTGTGTTATCTAAGTCAAATATATAGGTTTTCATTATTAATTAATAATTTAGACTAAAGTTGCAGACATTATAACATCTCAGAAACTAATATATCATACATCTCAGCTGCTGCTTCATCCCAAGAGAAATATTTAGATCTCATTAATGACATCATAGACATTTGACTTTGTAAATCATCGTTATCTAAAACTTTTTGGATTTCCTCTGCAACACTATAATAATCTTGAGAATCTATAAGAATACCAGCATCACCTAGCACTTCCGATATAGATGATGTTTTTGAACATATAACAGGAACTCCATAGCTAATAGCTTCTAGAATCGGTAAACCAAAACCTTCATACAATGAAGGATAAACAAATAAACTAGCAGTTTTATAGAGACTTGCTAGCTCTTCATTAGTTATATAATTATAAACTTTAATATTAGCATTTAAGTTTAAAGAATCTAATAAACTATCTAAATCAACTTTGCCCCAGCCCTTTGCTCCAACTATAAGCAATTTATATTTATTTTTAATATCTTGTGGCAGTTTTGAATAAGCTCTTACTAAGTTTTCAATATTTTTTCTTGGTTCAATAGTTCCTACAAAAAGAATATATTTTTGCCCTATATTACTCTCTCTTGTTTTCACATTAGTAAAACTATTACCTAAGTATACTCTATGAACTTTGTTATTATCCCCAAAGTATTTTATAATATCATTTTTTGTTGAATCTGACACAGTCAAAATAATATCTGCCTTTTTAATGGAATGAGGTACTCTAAAAGTATCTAAAAGCCTTGTTTTCCTCATTAAAGTCTTTGGATAAACTTTGTAAACTAAATCATGAATAGTAACTATATACTTTATATCCTTTTGTTTTTTAGGAAGTTTATGAGAAGGTCCTCAAAAATAATCTAAATTGTATTTTGAAATAATCTTATGTAAAAAAAGATACCAGAAAATATGCTGCACCTTATTTGATAAATTAAATTCAACTATCTTAATATTACTATCTAATTGACTCTTTATATCGTTTTGTAATTTTTGTGGTGAAAAAAGAATTATAGAAACATTAGTATTTTTAGATAAAGCCTTAATCATCTCTAAAGTATATCTACTAACACCTGCCATATTTGTTTTTAATAAAGAGTACACATCTATACCAACAATCACATTAATTATCCTTATTCTGATATTTAACCATCTCTTGTCTCTTTATCAAATGTTTAACTTTCTTCATAAATGGTATTTTTTGAAGATAATAAAAGAAACACAGCTTTAAGAAAATATACAGAGAATTTATCATAGAATAACCATTATTTGTTCTACATTTTATCTTCTAGCCTTGCTTTAATAAAATTTGAACTTGCACCATCAATAATTGAAAAATAGCAACCAAGAATATTAAGATAATAGCCCTTATAATTTTTATGTGAATTAACAAGTCTTAGAAAAAAATCATAATCAGCAGCTATTCTAAAATCATCATCAAAAAATCCAAGATAATTATATACATCTCTTTTAATATAAAGAGTCTGATGACAGAAAGGTTGATAATTATTCAAATGTTTGAAAAACTTTTTCGTACCGAAATCTATACCTTTTGATATACAACTTTGCTTATAATTTAAAAAGACACTATCACTATAAATAAAGTCATAGCTTTTTTTGATCAAAGCTTTGTTATACTCTTCAAAAATATTATCAGCATAATAATCATCTGAATTTATAAAGCCTATATAATTACCCGTTGCTAGTCTTATACCTTTATTCATAGCATCGTAGATACCATTATCAGGTTCCGAGATTAATACATCGATTATATCTTTATAATTTGAAATAATCTCTAAAGTCTTATCTGTTGAACTACCATCAATAATAATATACTCAATATTTTTATAAGTTTGATCTTTAATACTTTGTAGAGTTCTTTGTATAGTTTTTTCTGAATTATAGCAGACCGTTATTACTGTGAATTTTATGTTTCTCAAATTTAAACACATTATTTAAACTTATCTCTCTTAATTTATTTTAGAAAATTCAAAAAATACTAACTATATTATCTTCCGTATAATTTCATAATATGTCTTGGCAAATTTCTTGGTCCTTTCATCTAAGATATTTTGATTAAATTTTATTTCAATTTCACAATCATAGTTAGCTAAAACCTATTTAAGTTCGATAGCGCTATGACAATCAAAGAATGTTGCTTCCGGATACTGTTCTTTGTGAACACTAATATCGGACAAGATCATATTTTTACCTATACTTTTACATTCCTCTACAGTTGAGCTCCGCCCCTCAAATAAAGAAGGGTTAATAACTGCTATTGAAAATTTCATTAGTAAGAAAACATCTTTATAATCTATCAAATCTAGTAATTTTATATAATTTCCAAGATCATTCTTTGTAATATATTTTTTTATTTCATGATAGTAATTTTTATCTCTATAATCTTCTAAACTACCACTACAAATTATCAATATGTTAAAGCCATCTTTAATTAACAGTTTTATAGCTTCAAACACTAATAAATGATTTTTATGTTTCCATAATTGATTAGGCAAATAAAAATAAGGTCTATCTATATTATATTTTCTTTCAATCAGTCTAAAATCCTCTTCATCCATATTAAAATATGTAGCTTTAGGCTGAGAAACAAATTGCAAAACTTCCGCCTTTTTTATATTATCTGAAGCGAATTTTTTATAATCATAAAACGCATCATAACTACTTAGAACAATTTTCTCACTATTTTCTATTAGATTTCTAAAATTTTTATTCCTGGAATTAATTTCATCACTAGAAAACATGTTTTCTAGATGGATATGTTGAAAATCAGGTATCCAATTAATAGTTTTAATAGACTTAAAATTAACTAATTGGGAATGAGAAAGAATATCCATATCATATTTTTTAAATAATTGCTCGAGATAGTAGTTTGATTTAAAAAACTTATTAAAGATTTTATTAACATACCATCTAAAGCTTCTTCTGTTAAAAATCGTATCCTCTATTACAGTAGCATATTACTGAAAAATTCGTTTCTCATGGTCATCAAAGTTTTTAGAAAGAAAAACATATACTTCGATATTTCTCTTTTGATACTTATTTATCGCATATAATAAGTTCTTAAAATAATTCAATCCCCCTATCCATTCATTAGGAAAATCAATCACAAATCCTACTCTAATCATTTATTTTTTTTACCCAGTCTATATAGCCCACTATATCATACTCAAACTTAATACTTGGACTGCTACATATTTCTTTAAGCTTAGTTATATCAGCACAATAATATATAGGATTACCTATATTTACTTTCCTATTAAACTCAATACTTATTTTAGGATTTACTAGATTTTTAACAATCTCAACCACCTGTCTAACAGTATACTTTAAACCTGTTCCACCATTAAGTATAATAAACTGCTCACTGATATTTAAAAGTTTTAAAAAAATAATCAAAACATCTTCTATATGAATAAAATCTCTTGTTTCTTCACCAGTTCCCCAAAACTCCACTTCTTTACTAGAATATCTTATTTTATTATATGCATCCCATAAAAGTTGTTTTTTGAGCCCATTACCATAAACTGAAAAAAGACGTACTACAGAAATCTTTAAACTATATTTTTCTGAATAACTCTGACATAAGTCTTCTACTATTTTTTTATGATATCCATAAGGAGATGCTGGCTTCCCTACATAATCTTCTTTAATTGGTGTATTTGTATGCTCTCCTTGTACTGCTGGACTTGATGGATATATAAGTTGAGCTTTAGGATTATAAACTCTCATATACTCCAAAACCTCTAAAGTTCCATCTACTGTTTTTTTAAAATCCTGATAAGGATTCTCTATTGAAAAACCAACAGAACCACTCCCTCCACAATGAATAATAATATCAAATATCTGCTTAAACTCTAGTATAGCTTTTATTGAAATATTTCCACTTTGCCAATAATCTAAACCTATACTTTGTGATTCTTTTATAGATAAACTACCATCTCCTATCTCATAAGTCTGATATCCACGTTCTTTAAAAAATTTTGAAATATTTGAACCTAAAAATCCTTTAGCTCCGGTTATTAATATTTTTTTCATAATAGATCTTTAATTTTCGAAAATTTACCAGTTTCAACATCCACTATATCTAGACTAGAAATTATTTTTAAATTCTCTTCAATACTACTAAAAGTTAATTTTCCACCATCATCTTTTGCTTCTCTAAACTGAAATTGCTTATATGCCTCTTCAGGAGTTAAAACATTAAATTTTGACACAAGATCATCTCTAACAAAAAAAACATTATTCCCAGCTAAATTAGAGCCTATAAGACTGTATCCTTTCTTCTTTGCTAAAAAATCAAGGGCTGATATTGAAGCTCCATAATATATATTTGAATAATGCTTAGTATTTCTTACAAATTTAGCATCATAAGGAACACTTACTTTATAGGTATCACCAAAATGACTATTATATTCACAAATTACAATACCAGGTGAAATACAATCTATCGCTTCCCAAATCCAATAATCATTACCATCAATATCAACTGATAAAATTCCTATTTCTCCATGAATTCCATTTTTTGTTATTAATTGATTTATATTATCTTTTGTAATAAATGTACATTCTGCCTTAATATTATGCTTCCAGTAAATAGAATCATTTTTTATGTTAGAAATATTTTCTTCTGACCCATCTATAACCAAACCTCTCCAATTATTATTTTGTAATAGGAATCTTGTATTTGATTCTGTATAATTTTTAACACCAAACTCAATAAATGTTTTTTCTTTAATATCAATATTATCAATTAAAAATCGAATTACTCCATCTTCTCCCCACTGAGAAAATACTTTAAATTCATTATCTCCAATATCTTTTGAATTAAGAGTTCTACATTGTCTAGACTCAATTCGCCCCAAAGCCAAATCAATTTTATTAAATCTTTCTTCATAGTTTTGAAAAGATTTTAGCATTCTTTTTATCTTCAATATCTTTTTAAGCATTCTTATCTCTTGAATCATCAATATGACAATTTCATTTGTTAAAACAAAAAAATAACTTTATTTTTTTAATTATCATATATAAATATTTATTTTTCTCAAGATAACTTCTAGAACCATGTCTGAGCAGATTAATATATTTTATATACCCTGTCCAACCCAAAATATTTGCTATTTCATTTATGTTTCTCATACAGTCTTGCCCAATTTCATTTTGCGCCCAATATATATTAGTTTCTGCAAGATATGGAAGCTTAAAAAGAAAAGCGTATTTTTGTCTTATTGAATTAAAACTAGAAAACTGTAAATTATAAGTTAGTAAATCAGGAAATTTTTTATAAAAAGGATCTTCAATATAGTCATTTTTAGAATATTCCATATACTGCCCATAAATTGATACCTTACAACCAGCATATGACGCATATAAAATATGTGATCCTATAGTATTTGATGTTACATATTCAAAGACCTAAAAATCCGACTCATCCGAAGAAGTCCACTTTTATCTGTTACATCTGCTCCTATTATGATTGGAATATTATATTTCTCAAAAATTTTAACCCACAATCCTTTATCAAAACAAGATCTATGCACGCACGCAACAACAATATCAAATTTATCTTTAATTT